>NZ_CP033019.1:1271547-1907320 GCF_003667705.1 Janthinobacterium agaricidamnosum
CGCTTTGTCGATGGCGCGAAAGTAGCACCGAATACAGTTCTTTAACAATTAACAGTCGATAAGTGTGGGCATTTGATGTAAGTGCAGCGCTGCGCAAGCAGCGTAAAACTTAAAATATCAAATGTTCACAAGAAATAATGAAATAGGCGCTACGAAAGTAGTGGCCTGTCAGTTTTTTGAGTGAGCGACCCGTCAGCAATGACGGTGCCGGTAAAATGGCAAAGTAACAGAGATTAAACTGAAGAGTTTGATCCTGGCTCAGATTGAACGCTGGCGGCATGCCTTACACATGCAAGTCGAACGGCAGCACGGAGCTTGCTCTGGTGGCGAGTGGCGAACGGGTGAGTAATATATCGGAACGTACCCTGGAGTGGGGGATAACGTAGCGAAAGTTACGCTAATACCGCATACGATCTAAGGATGAAAGTGGGGGATCGCAAGACCTCATGCTCGTGGAGCGGCCGATATCTGATTAGCTAGTTGGTAGGGTAAAAGCCTACCAAGGCATCGATCAGTAGCTGGTCTGAGAGGACGACCAGCCACACTGGAACTGAGACACGGTCCAGACTCCTACGGGAGGCAGCAGTGGGGAATTTTGGACAATGGGCGAAAGCCTGATCCAGCAATGCCGCGTGAGTGAAGAAGGCCTTCGGGTTGTAAAGCTCTTTTGTCAGGGAAGAAACGGTGAGAGCTAATATCTCTTGCTAATGACGGTACCTGAAGAATAAGCACCGGCTAACTACGTGCCAGCAGCCGCGGTAATACGTAGGGTGCAAGCGTTAATCGGAATTACTGGGCGTAAAGCGTGCGCAGGCGGTTTTGTAAGTCTGATGTGAAATCCCCGGGCTCAACCTGGGAATTGCATTGGAGACTGCAAGGCTAGAATCTGGCAGAGGGGGGTAGAATTCCACGTGTAGCAGTGAAATGCGTAGATATGTGGAGGAACACCGATGGCGAAGGCAGCCCCCTGGGTCAAGATTGACGCTCATGCACGAAAGCGTGGGGAGCAAACAGGATTAGATACCCTGGTAGTCCACGCCCTAAACGATGTCTACTAGTTGTCGGGTCTTAATTGACTTGGTAACGCAGCTAACGCGTGAAGTAGACCGCCTGGGGAGTACGGTCGCAAGATTAAAACTCAAAGGAATTGACGGGGACCCGCACAAGCGGTGGATGATGTGGATTAATTCGATGCAACGCGAAAAACCTTACCTACCCTTGACATGGCTGGAATCCCCGAGAGATCGGGGAGTGCTCGAAAGAGAACCAGTACACAGGTGCTGCATGGCTGTCGTCAGCTCGTGTCGTGAGATGTTGGGTTAAGTCCCGCAACGAGCGCAACCCTTGTCATTAGTTGCTACGAAAGGGCACTCTAATGAGACTGCCGGTGACAAACCGGAGGAAGGTGGGGATGACGTCAAGTCCTCATGGCCCTTATGGGTAGGGCTTCACACGTCATACAATGGTACATACAGAGCGCCGCCAACCCGCGAGGGGGAGCTAATCGCAGAAAGTGTATCGTAGTCCGGATTGTAGTCTGCAACTCGACTGCATGAAGTTGGAATCGCTAGTAATCGCGGATCAGCATGTCGCGGTGAATACGTTCCCGGGTCTTGTACACACCGCCCGTCACACCATGGGAGCGGGTTTTACCAGAAGTAGGTAGCTTAACCGTAAGGAGGGCGCTTACCACGGTAGGATTCGTGACTGGGGTGAAGTCGTAACAAGGTAGCCGTATCGGAAGGTGCGGCTGGATCACCTCCTTTCTAGAGTTTGCACGAATCAGGTAACTGGTTCACGCATCAAATGTTCACACTTATCGGCTGTTAGTCAAAGAAGAAACAGTAGTCGTAGAAGTTCCGCGTTGGGGCTGTAGCTCAGCTGGTTAGAGCACCGTGTTGATAACGCGGGGGTCGTTGGTTCGAGTCCAACCAGCCCTACCAGTAAGACCCGAGTCGTAGAAATATCCTGGGGGATTAGCTCAGCTGGGAGAGCACCTGCTTTGCAAGCAGGGGGTCGTCGGTTCGATCCCGTCATCCTCCACCAAGTACTTTGAAAGTGCAAACGTAAGCCGGTCAGTGACTCAGGTTTAGGTTTGATCTTTTAGCGATCAAAGCTGTTTCGTTCTTTAACAATCTGGAAGAAGTAAAGATTATTTATTGATCGGTTTGCCGTAACAAGCGAATCGATGGGTAATGATTGTATGTATCAACAAACAAGCAACAACGTTGTACTTTCTTATCCCTGTAGCGCTCTTTGAGGACTTCGGTCTTCAGAGGCTAACGTTATAGGGACAAGCGAATAAGTGCACATGGTGGATGCCTTGGCGATTACAGGCGATGAAGGACGTAGTAGCTTGCGATAAGCTGCGGGGAGTGAGCAAACACACTTTGATCCGCAGATTTCCGAATGGGGCAACCCACCCTTTTAGGGTATTGCATACTGAATACATAGGTATGCAAGGCGAACGCGGCGAACTGAAACATCTAAGTAGCTGCAGGAAAAGAAATCAACCGAGATTCCCAAAGTAGCGGCGAGCGAAATGGGAGGAGCCTGTACGTGATAGTCGGACCGATAACAGAATCCTCTGGAAAGTGGAGCCATAGCGGGTGATAGCCCCGTATGTGAAATCGGACCGGTGGTACTAAGCGTACGACAAGTAGGGCGGGACACGTGACATCCTGTCTGAATATGGGGGGACCATCCTCCAAGGCTAAATACTCGTAATCGACCGATAGTGAACCAGTACCGTGAGGGAAAGGCGAAAAGAACCCCGGAAGGGGAGTGAAATAGATCCTGAAACCGTGTGCATACAAACAGTAGGAGCGGACTTGTTCCGTGACTGCGTACCTTTTGTATAATGGGTCAGCGACTTACATTCAGTGGCAAGGTTAACCGCATAGGGAAGCCGTAGAGAAATCGAGTCCGAATAGGGCGATCAGTCGCTGGGTGTAGACCCGAAACCAAGTGATCTACTCATGGCCAGGATGAAGGTGCGGTAACACGCCCTGGAGGTCCGAACCCACTAATGTTGAAAAATTAGGGGATGAGCTGTGGGTAGGGGTGAAAGGCTAAACAAACTTGGAAATAGCTGGTTCTCTCCGAAAACTATTTAGGTAGTGCCTCAAGTATCACCATCGGGGGTAGAGCACTGTTATGGCTAGGGGGTCATTGCGACTTACCAAACCATTGCAAACTCCGAATACCGATGAGTGCGAGCTTGGGAGACAGACGTCGGGTGCTAACGTCCGGCGTCAAGAGGGAAACAACCCAGACCGCCAGCTAAGGTCCCAAAGATTGGCTAAGTGGAAAACGAAGTGGGAAGGCTAAAACAGTCAGGATGTTGGCTTAGAAGCAGCCATCATTTAAAGAAAGCGTAATAGCTCACTGATCGAGTCGTCCTGCGCGGAAGATGTAACGGGGCTAAGCCAGTCACCGAAGCTGCGGATATTGTTCTGTGATTTATCACAGATATATATGGTAGGAGAGCGTTCTGTAAGCCTGCGAAGGTGTCTTGTAAAGGATGCTGGAGGTATCAGAAGTGCGAATGCTGACATGAGTAGCGATAATGGGGGTGAAAAGCCTCCACGCCGTAAGCCCAAGGTTTCCTGTTCAACGTTCATCGGAGCAGGGTGAGTCGGCCCCTAAGGCGAGGCAGAGATGCGTAGCTGATGGGAAGCAGGTTAATATTCCTGCACCGTCGTATGATGCGATGGGGGGACGGATCGCGGAAGGTTGTCTGACTGTTGGAATAGTCAGTTTCTGTCTCATAGAAGGCGCTTAGGCAAATCCGGGCGCGCAATTCAAGGGGATGGGACGAGTGAATTTATTCACGAAGCAATCGGAAGTGGTTCCAAGAAAAGCCTCTAAGCTTCAGTCATACGAGACCGTACCGCAAACCGACACAGGTGGGCGAGATGAGTATTCTAAGGCGCTTGAGAGAACTCGGGAGAAGGAACTCGGCAAATTGGTACCGTAACTTCGGGAAAAGGTACGCCCCGGTAGCTTGATTGGTTTACTCCATGAGGGTGAAAGGGTTGCAATAAACTGGTGGCTGCGACTGTTTAATAAAAACACAGCACTCTGCAAACACGAAAGTGGACGTATAGGGTGTGACGCCTGCCCGGTGCTGGAAGATTAAATGATGGGGTGCAAGCTCTTGATTGAAGTCCCAGTAAACGGCGGCCGTAACTATAACGGTCCTAAGGTAGCGAAATTCCTTGTCGGGTAAGTTCCGACCTGCACGAATGGCGTAACGATGGCCACACTGTCTCCTCCCGAGACTCAGCGAAGTTGAAATGTTTGTGATGATGCAATCTACCCGCGGCTAGACGGAAAGACCCCATGAACCTTTACTGTAGCTTTGCATTGGACTTTGAACCAATCTGTGTAGGATAGGTGGGAGGCTTTGAAGCGGGGACGCTAGTTCTCGTGGAGCCAACCTTGAAATACCACCCTGGTTTGTTTGAGGTTCTAACCTTGGTCCGTTATCCGGATCGGGGACAGTGCATGGTAGGCAGTTTGACTGGGGCGGTCTCCTCCTAAAGTGTAACGGAGGAGTTCGAAGGTACGCTAGATACGGTCGGACATCGTGTTGATAGTGCAATGGCATAAGCGTGCTTAACTGCGAGACTGACAAGTCGAGCAGGTACGAAAGTAGGACATAGTGATCCGGTGGTTCTGTATGGAAGGGCCATCGCTCAACGGATAAAAGGTACTCTGGGGATAACAGGCTGATTCCTCCCAAGAGTTCATATCGACGGGGGAGTTTGGCACCTCGATGTCGGCTCATCACATCCTGGGGCTGTAGCCGGTCCCAAGGGTATGGCTGTTCGCCATTTAAAGTGGTACGTGAGCTGGGTTTAAAACGTCGTGAGACAGTTTGGTCCCTATCTGCCGTGGGCGTTGGAAATTTGAAGGGGGCTGCTCCTAGTACGAGAGGACCGGAGTGGACGAACCTCTGGTGTACCGGTTGTCACGCCAGTGGCATTGCCGGGTAGCTAAGTTCGGAAGAGATAACCGCTGAAAGCATCTAAGCGGGAAACTTGCCTTGAGATGAGATTTCCCAGAGCCTTGAGCTCTTTGAAGGGTCGTTCGAGACCAGGACGTTGATAGGCTGGGTGTGGAAGTGCAGTAATGCATTAAGCTAACCAGTACTAATTGCCCGTACGGCTTGTCCCTATAACCTTAGCAGGTACAGAGGATAAGACGGTACAACGTTGCGTGTGTGTTGATACACCAATTCATTACCCCCAATCTTTGCTTCTTCCAGATTCATGGCCTTGTCGTCCTACAGGAGACAAGCGTCAGTACAAGTTATGCCTGATGACCATAGCAAGTTGGTCCCACCCCTTCCCATCCCGAACAGGACCGTGAAACAACTTTGCGCCGATGATAGTGCTGCAACCAGTGTGAAAGTAGGTTATCGTCAGGCTTGTTATACGCAGTAAGAGAAAAACCCGTCAAGCAATTGGCGGGTTTTTTTTCGTCTGGTGGTTTTGTGTACGCCAGCGATTGTCGGATTTTTGAAAGGGATATCTTGTCTGCTATGCATACGCTGGAACAATTACGCACTGGCCAACTGGCCGGCCTGCGCCGCCTGAAGCTGTCGTGCGGCTTGACGGACTTCCCACGCGAGATATTCGACCTGGCCGACAGCCTGGAAATCCTCGACCTGTCCGGCAATGCGCTATCTTCGCTGCCCGACGATCTGCCGCGCCTGCACAAGCTGCGCATCATATTTTGCTCGGATAATCTGTTCACCACCTTACCGGCCGTGCTCGGTTCCTGTCCTGGGCTGGAAATGATCGGTTTCAAGGCGAACCGGATCGGCCACGTGCCGGCCGCAGCCTTGCCATCGGCACTACGCTGGCTGACGCTGACCGACAATGCCATCGAAGTCTTGCCTGATGAACTCGGCAAGTGCGGGCAATTGCAGAAACTCATGCTGGCGGGAAATTGCCTGAGCAGTTTGCCGGCATCGCTGGTGAACTGCCGCAAGCTGGAACTGGTGCGCATCGCCGCCAACCGTTTCACGGCGCTCCCCGATTGCCTGCTGGCCTTACCACGCCTGAGCTGGCTCGCGTATGCGGGCAATCCCTTTACGGAAGCGCGTGAACTGGCGGCCCTGAGCGGCGCCGGGACGGCGGGCGTGGCTTGGCCGCGTTTGCAACTGGCGCAGCAGCTGGGCGAGGGGGCATCGGGCGTGATTTTCCGTGCCCGCCTCGATGGTGTTGAGGATGTCGCCGTCAAAGTATTCAAGGGGGCGATGACCAGCGACGGCTTGCCGCGCAGCGAAATGGCTGCCTGTGTCGGCGCCGGCGCCCATCCGGGGCTGATCCCCATCCTTGGGACGCTCGATGCGCATCCGCAAGGGGCGCTGGGACTGGTCATGCCGCTGATCGACGTGGCCTATCGCAACCTGGCAGGGCCGCCCAGCCTGTCATCATGCACGCGTGATGTGTATGCCGAAGGCGTGCGCTTTGAGGCACCGCAAGCCTTGGCCATTGCCCAGGGCATCGCCTCGGCCGTATGCCAGCTGCATGCGCGCGGCATCGTGCATGGCGACTTGTATGCACACAATATCCTGTATGCGGACGGTGGCGCCTGCCTGCTGGGCGACTTCGGCGCGGCGTCGATGTTTGCGTCCGGTTCACCGCATGGGGAGGTACTGCAAGGCATAGAGGCGCGCGCCTTTGGCGTGCTGCTGGGCGAGTTGATCGCGCATTGCGCGACGTCGATGCCCAGCCTGCAGGCCATGATGGATGCTTGCCTGCAGGAAGAAGTATTGCGACGGCCCAAGTTCGACGTGATCGAACGGGCATTGCGGCAGATGCTCCCCGCATAAAAAAATGGCGCAGCCTTCGCAGGCTGCGCCATTTTTATGTCAGGCTGACAAGATTCAGCCCGCTACCAGGATTTCTTTTTCCGGCAGGGCGATCTGGTTGTCGACGCTGAACTGGTAATCCTTGAAGACGTGTTCGGCCGTCAGGATCTGGTATTCGCCGTTGTCGAGCTTATGCGTGGTGTCCTTCAGGCGATACGTGTAATGGCCGCAGGTCCAGCAGTTGAAGTTGCGCATGTGCGTGCACAGGCAAGTCTTGTCCATCACGACGACGGTTTTTTGTTCCGGATGGGCCGCCACTTCGCGGTTGTACGAGTTGATGTATGCGCAGTTGCCCGTCGCGTCGAGCAGGTAGCCATACGATTCGCAGCCTGGGCGGATACCGGCGCCGATGGCGGGCGTGTTCTTCAGCATGCGCATCGGGTAACCGGTCGGCGAGACGCCGTTGACGATGATGTCTTCTTCCGAGGCCTTGTAGTATTCCTGCTTGACCTTGTTTGGCAAGCCGCATTCCTCGGTGACGGTAAAGCGCGTCGCCACTTGCACGCCAGCCGCGCCCGCTTCCAGGAAGGAGACGGCATCGCTGCCCGTGAAGATGCCGCCGGCGGCGATCAGCGGGATGTCCAGCTGTTCCGCTTTCAGGTAGGCCAGCAGTTCAGCCGTGATCGTGTGCAGGTCGTAATTGGCCCAGTCCATGCCGAAACCCAGGTGGCCGCCGGCCAATGGTCCTTCGACGATGATGAAGTCGGGCAAACGGTCCAGCTTGGCGTTCTTGCGCAGGAAAATCTGCAAGGCGCGCACGGACGAGACGATGATGCCCAGCTTGGCGTCACGGAAACGCGGATGGTCGGCCATCAGGGCGAACGAGCCGAAGTGCAGACCGGCGGACAGGGTGATGCCGTCGATGCCCGCGTCCAGTGCCGCATTCAGGCGCACGCGCAAGGTTTCACGGGGGCCATTCATGGTCAGCTTTTCCATGCAATTGACGAAGATCAAGCCATCGCCTTTTTTTGCTTCCATGGTGCGGCCGATATGCAGGCGCTGCGCTTCCGCCAGGCGGCCCAGGTCGAACTGCACCACGGCCTTGTCGCTGTTATTGATGTTGAATTTGTACAGTTTCGTCTTGTCTTTGACGAAGGTGGTGTCGAAACGGCGATCCGACACGTCTTCCACCATGGCATCGGAGATATGCCCGATACCGTTCAGCCGTGCCGCTTCCAGGGCCAGCTCCGACGTGGAAATATCCACACCCATTCCGCCTATCATGATGGGCACATATTCTTTTTTGCCAAATCGCAGGCGGAAATCATCAACACGTTTCATTGCTATCCTTAGACTACCGTGGTTATCACTGAGCCAGATGTACGGTCAAGCCCGCTGCCGGTCAGGCGCGCGGGCGCATGTAGCTGTGCGCAGCTTCAATTCTACCCCAAGCGGGCAGGTGCTCCGAGGCAGCTTGCCGCCATGCCGGTGCAAGCGCAGGCCGGAGCGTGCGCATCATCGAAATTAATCGCGGAAATTGTTAAATTCCAGCGGCATGTCGGGCACGTCCTTGCGCAGCATGGCCATGGCCGCTTGCAGGTCGTCGCGCTTGGCGCCCGTGACGCGCACGGCTTCACCCTGGATGCTCGCTTGCACTTTCATCTTGCTGTCCTTGATGACGCGCACGATTTTCTTGGCATCATCCGATTCGATGCCATTCTTGATCTTGATGATCTGCTTGACCTTGTCGCCGCCAATCTTCTTGATGTCGCCTTCGTCGAGGAAGCGCACATCGACCTTGCGTTTGGTCAATTTATTGGTCAGCACGTCGCGCACCTGGCTGAGCTGGAATTCCGAATCCGCGAATGCGGTCAATTCGTTTTCCTTGTGTTCGACGCGGGCATCGCTGCCCTTGAAGTCGAAGCGGGTCGTGATTTCCTTGTTGGATTGCTCGACGGCATTCTTGACTTCGATCATATCGGCTTCGGAGACTACATCAAATGACGGCATGGTCTGTTCCTTTTCTTGTTAAAGCGAGCGCGCGCTCGGCGCGCTGGGCCTTGGCGGCTGATTCTGCGCCATGGGACGGCCCTGTTAAAGATGCGACATTTTAACGGACAACGGGCAAGTCGCCCTTGTCCTGAGGTGGTTTTTTGTCGCTTTCGCTCTATAATCGAGCAAAATTTCCCTATCCCATGCATCCAGAGCTCACCATCGAACACAATTACAACCTCCAGCGCCTGAATACCTTCGGCATCGCGGCCCATGCGGCCGCCTACGTACGCATTACTTCGCAGGCCCAGCTGCAGGCCGCACTGCAAGATCCCGCCCTGTCCGCCATGCCGCGCCTGATATTGGGCGGCGGCAGCAACATCGTACTGACGGGCGATTTTCCCGGCGCTGTGCTGCACATGGCCACGCGCGGCATGCGCCTGGCGCAGGCGGACTTCGAGACGATACTCGTCACGGCCGCGGCCGGCGAAAACTGGCACGACTTCGTGCAGTGGACCCTGGCACAAGGCGTGGGCGGACTGGAAAACCTGTCCTTGATCCCCGGCACGGTGGGTGCGGCGCCTATCCAGAATATCGGCGCGTATGGCGTGGAAATCAAGGATTATCTGCATAAGGTGAGCGTCATGCACAGCGCCAGCGGCATCGTCTTCGACATGGACCGCGACGCCTGCCGTTTCGCCTATCGCGACAGCATCTTCAAGCAGGCCGACGGGCGCGAGCTGATCGTGCTGGAAGTGACGTTTGCCTTGCCCGCCGAGTGGCAGCCGAACTTGCGCTACGCGGAACTGGCGCAGGCCGTGGCCGAGCGCAATCTTGCCGAACCGACGCCGCAACAGGTGGCCGACACGGTGATGGCGATCCGCCGGAGAAAATTGCCGGACCCGGCCGTGATCGGCAATGCGGGCAGCTTCTTCAAGAATCCGGTGGTGTCACGCGAGCAATGTCTTGCCTTGCTGGAACGTTTCCCCGCCTTGGTGCACCATGCGCAGCCCGATGGCACGGAAAAGCTGGCGGCCGGCTGGCTGATCGATCAGTGTGGCTGGAAGGGGAAAAACCTGGGGCCCGCGGGAGTGTATCCCAAGCAGGCGCTGGTTCTTGTGAATAATGGCGGCGCTCGTGGCGCGGACATTACCCGGCTGGCGGAAGCGATACAGGATGATGTAGAGGCGAAATATGGCGTGCGCCTGTCGCCCGAGCCTGTGTTTGTTTAATCAAGCGAAGTGGCAGACGTAATCCACGGTTTCCGTTGTTTCGATGTCAAAATAGCTATTGCCCGGGATTTTGAATTCCGTGCCCGCGCCATAGCTGTTCCACTCCGTCGCGTCGGCCAGGCGCACCTTGCACAGGCCGCCGACGATTTCCATCGTTTCCGGCGCGCCCGTGTTGAAGCGCAGCGATGACGCGAAAATCACGCCCACGCTTTTCTTCGTGCCATCGGCGAGGATGACGTTGTGCGAGACGCATTTGCCGTCAAAGTAGATATTCGACTTCTTGACGACGCTGACATTGTCCAGTTGTGTGCTCATGCTTCACTTTCCTTGCTGTTAAAAATCAGTCCTGGACGTCATCGGCGCTCAGCACGCTGTTGCGTCCGCCGCGCTTGGCCGCGTACAGGGCCTGGTCGGCGCGGTTGATCAGTTGCTCGACCGTCGAGTCGGGCGAAGGCACGACGGTGGCCACGCCGATCGAGATGGTGACGATGCCCGTGCCTGCCGCCGGGTTCTCGATCTGCAAGCCTTCCAGATGGCGCCGGCATGCTTGGGCGATCAGCAGCGCGCCGGCCGCTTCCGTTTCCGGCAGGATCAGGGCGAATTCTTCTCCCCCGTAGCGGGCGGCCAGGTCGGCCGGGCGTTTCAAATGTTCCGTGAGCACGGCGGCAACTTTTTTCAGGCACAGGTCGCCCGCCAGATGGCCGAAATGGTCGTTATAGCTCTTGAAATGGTCGATATCGCAGAACAGCAGGCTCAGCGGCGCCTTGTCGCGCTGGCCCCGCTGCCATTCGAAATGCAGGGTTTCATCGAAACGGCGGCGGTTGGCGATGCCCGTCAAGCCATCGAGGGCGGCCAGTTTCTGCAATTCAATGTTCGCGTCCGCCAGGTTCTTTTGGCTTTCGCGCAGGAAACGAAAAGCCTGGTCGCGCTGCAGGCGGCTGATGTGCGCGTTGGAATGGTAGCGTATGCGCGCCAGCAGCTCCAGGCGGTCCGGCAGTTTCACCACATAATCGTTGGCGCCGACGGCAAAGCTGTGGGCCTTCAGTTTCGGGTCGTCCTTGGCCGACATCACGATCACCGGCACGTGCGCGAGCGCCTCGTTTTCGCGGTACTGCTGGATCAAGGCGAAGCCGTCGATGCCCGGCATCACCAGGTCTTGCAGGATGACGGTCGGTTGCAAACGCAGCGCCGTGTCCAGCGCCTGCGTGGCGTCGGTCACATAATGAAATTCGATATCCTGCTGGTCGCTGAGCATGCGGCGGACTGCCTCGGCAATGATCAACTGGTCGTCCACCAGCAGCACGCTGACCTTGAATTCGGTCAATGCGGGTTCATGCTGGGTGAAGCTGGAGGAGAATTCTGGCATTGCATTCTTTTCAGATGTTAGGGGAGGGCTCCCACCCATTGTTGAGTTTTGCGCCCAGACGGCCGCGCAGGCTGGCGCCTATTCTATCCAATGGCAGGATTTGCTGCGCCGCATCGAGTTCAGCCGCCGCGCGCGGCATGCCATACACGGCGCTGCTGGCCTGGTCTTGCGCGATCGTCGTCTTGCCTGCGCGGCGCATGGCCAGCAAGCCGTCGCCGCCGTCGCGCCCCATGCCTGTGAGCAATACGCCGATGGCGTCGCCGCGCCAGTGCTGCGCCACGCAGTTGAAGAAGACATCGACGGACGGGCGGTAAACATAGTCGCGCGGTGCTGCATCGTAACCCAAACGATAATTTTGATCTAGCAGCAAGTGGTCATTGGTCTTGGCGATCAGTACCGTGCCGGACACCAGTTCATCGCCTTCGGCGATCACGCGCACGGGCATGCTGAGCTGGTCGTCCAGCCATTTGGCGAAGTGCGAGGCGAAGGTTTCATCGATGTGCTGCACCACCACGATGGCGCAGCCGGGCGGCGCCGTCCAGCCGGCCAGCACCTTGGCCACGGCCGAGGGGCCACCCGTCGAGGCGCCGATGGCCACCAGCGTCGATACCTGGCCGTCGCCGCGTTCGCCGCCATTGCCGTTCGCCGGGCGCGGCGGCGGTGCTTCGGCGCTGTGGCGTATCAGCTTGCCGATGGTCTTGATCTTGGCCAGCAGTTCGCTGTCGCCGCCCACTTCCCCCTGCAGCACCGGCGTGGCCGTGACGTCGAGCGCGCCCGCGCCCAGCGCGCGGAAGACCTGGTTGACATTGTCTTGCGGGCGGCCCGTGACGACGAGGATGGCGCACGGGCTTTGCTCCATGATCAGGCGCGTCGCTTCCACGCCATCCATCTCCGGCATGTTCAGGTCCATCAGGATCAGGTCGGGGCGGTTGCCCTCGCACATGCGCACGGCCTCGAGCCCCGTGCGGGCGATCCACAGCACCTGGTGTTCCTGCGTACTGGCGACCACCCGGCGCAGGGCCTCGGCGGCCATGGCGACATCGTTGGCAATGGCAATTTTCATGAATGACGGCTCATAAGCGGGCATCTCCTATCAGGTCGGCTACCGCGTCGAGCAAGGTCTCGTCGTGGAAGCTGCCTTTGGTCAGATAATAATCGGCGCCGGCGGACAGGCCGCGCGCGCGGTCTTCCGGGCGGTCCTTGTACGAGACGATCATCACCGGCAGCTTGTGCAGGTGCAGGTCCTTCTTGATCAGCGAGACCAGTTCGATGCCATCCATGCGCGGCATGTCGACGTCGGTGATCACCAGGTCGTATTCGCCGCTGCGCACCACGTTCCAGCCGTCGATGCCGTCGATGGCCACGTCGACCTCGAAACCGCGCGCCAGCAGCAGCTTGCGCTCCATCTCGCGCACCGTCAGCGAATCGTCGACGACAAGGATGCGCTTGGCGCGGCGCTGCTGCGCGTGGCCGGCCTGCGCCAGCTGGTGCAGGCCGCCTTCGTGCAGCAGCTTGTCGATCGACAGCAGCAAATCGGGCACGTCGAGGATCAGCACCGGCTCGCCGTCGTCGAGCAGGGCGGCGGCGGAAATATCGCGCATCTTGCCGAAGATCGGATCGATGGCCTGCACGGCCAGGCTTTGCTCGCCGCGGATGGCGTCGACCACCAGCGCATAGCTTTGCTTGCCGCGCCCGATCACCACCACCGGCAAATCGTCGGTCTGGCTGGCCGCTTCGCCCAGTTCCAGCACCTGCGCGGCCGACACCAGGCCCAAATGTTCGCCCTTGAGTTCGAAGAACTGCTTGTTTTCCAGGGTATGGATGGCCGCTTGCGGCACGCGCACCACGCTTTCCACCTTGACGATGGGGATGGCATAGGCTTCGCCGTGCACGTCGACCACCAGCGCGCGCACGATCGACTGCGTCAGCGGCAGGGTGATCAGGGCGCGGAAGCCGCGGCCCGGCTCCGATTCCAGGCGCACCGTGCCGTTTTGCTGGCGTATCGTCTCGTGCACGATGTCGAGGCCCACGCCGCGTCCGGACAATTGATTGGCCGTCGCCTTCAGGCTGAAGGCGGGCAGGAACAAAAACTCCAGCAGCTCGCCCGGCGACAGCGCGGCGGCCATGGCGGGACTGGCCATCTTGCGTTCGATGACGGACTGGCGGATTTTTTCCAGGTCGACGCCGCGCCCGTCGTCGCTGATCTCGATGCTCAGCATGCCGGCGCGGTGGCGCGCTTCCATGCGTATCGTGCCCATCGCTTCCTTGCCCGCGTCGATGCGCTCGTACGGGCCTTCCATGCCATGGTCGATGGCGTTGCGCAGCATGTGGTTCAGCGGGCTTTCAATCTTCGCCAGGATGTCGCGGTCGACCAGGGTATCCTCGCCTTCGATCTCCAGCTGCACTTCCTTGCCCAGGCTGCGCGCCAGGTCGCGCACCATGCGCGGAAACGCATGGATGCCGTCGCGGAAAGGGCGCATGCGCAGGGCCAGCACTTCGTCGACCATGCCTTGCGAGACGGCCAGCAGGCGCCGCTCATAGGTTTCGATGTCGGCGATGTGCTCGAGCATGAACTGCTTCAGCGGTTGCGTCTTTTGCAGCGCCAGCAGGGACTTTTCCATCAGGCCCGGGTCGGCCAAGCGGGCAATGGCTTCGTGCAGGTGCTCGATGGCGGAAAACAGGCTGCTCTGGTTGCGCTTGAAACGCTGCAGGGCACCGACGAACGGGTGCATCTGGTGCGCATTGATGCGCGATTCGCTGGCCAGCGACAGCAGCTTGTCGAAGTTTTGCGCCACAGCCTTGGCCGGTGCGGCACCCGCACGCGGGGCAGGCGCGGCCGCCGATTCAGGCTCTTCGCCTGCCAGGCCGCTGGCCACGGGAGCCTGCAGTTCGGTCGGGTTGGGCGTTTCCTGCGGCAAGGGGGCGGGAGCGGAGGCAGGCAACGAGGGCAGGGCCGGCAATTCGGGCAGGTCGGCGATGCCGGCGATGGCGTTCAGGGTCTGGTCGATTTGCGCCGCATTCGCGGCCAGCCACGCTTCGGCGCCCGCGTCGTCCAGGCGCGACAGCTGCACGATCAGGTCGACGCCCGACAGCAGCACGTCGACCCTTTCCGGCGTCAGCTTCAAGCGGCCGTGCTGGGCGGCGACAAAGCTGTCTTCCATGCCGTGCGCCAGCTGCACCACCACCTGCAGGCCGACGATGGCGGCGGCACCCTTGATCGAGTGCGCCGCGCGCATCATCGCCTCGACGGCCGCCGCGTCGCCCGCATGGCGCTCCATGGCCAGCAAGCCGTCGGTGAGAATCTGGGTCTGGCTGTCCGCCTCCATGCGGAACAGGTCCAGCATGGAAAAGGCACTCAGGTCGCCGTGCTGGTCCTGGCTCATCGTAATAGTCTCGCAAGTTGAAAGCCGATCAGCGCCGTGTCGAGGCAGCCGATGCGCATGTCGCCCTCGGTGATGACGCCGGACAAAAAGCGCGACAGGCCCTTGTTGATGGTCGCCGCCGGCGCCTGCACGGCGCCCGACGCATAGCGCACGATGCCGTGCAGGTCGGCCACGGGCAGCGCGTAAGCCTGCTCTTCCCAGCGCAGCAGCAGCAGGCGCGCAAACGTGTGGCGGCCGCGGGCCGCTGGCGCACCCTGTTCGTCGATGCCCAGCAAACTGGCCAGCGACATGCACGGATACAGCTTGCCGCCGATATTGACGATGCCCGCCAGACCGCGCCCGCTGCGGTGCGGCAGCACATGCGGCCTGGCCTGCGGCGCCACGGCGTCGAACACGCGCGTGGGCAGCGCCAGCCATTCGCGGCCGATGCGAAACACCAGCGCGGAACTGTCGCGCACTTCGCCGCCCGTATCGATCTGGCGGAAGTGGCTGGCCCAGTCGCGCCGGTAGTGTTCGTCCACGGGCCGCTGCAGGTTTCGCCGGGCGGCGCCCGCGTACACGTCGCAGTTGCGGCAATGCACGTTGGCTGGCAGCTTGGGGCAGCTCTGGTCGCCGACCACGCCGATATGGTTCCAGCAGTCGTCGATGGTGGCGGGGGACTCGGTGGCGATGAGATTTGTCATGCTTGCCCCTTAGTTGGACGCCTGGCGGCGCTCGTAAATGCGTGCCGCGCGCGCCTTCAGGGTGGCGGCGGCCGTTTGGTTGCCATTGCGTTCGGCCAGCAGGGCCAGATGGCACAGCGCCTCGTAATGGTCGGGCTGCAGGTAGATGCAGCGGCGCCAGTAGTCGTCGGCCAGGTCCATCTTGCCGGCCAGTTCATTGATGATGCCCAGCATGAAATACGCTTCCGCCGCCTCGGGCACTTTCGCCAGGTGCGCGTGGCATTTGTCGCCGGCCTCGCGCAACTGGCCGCGGTCGGCCAGCAGGCGCGCCTCTGCCAGCAAATCGGCTTGCGCTGCCGGCGCGGGCGATGGCACGGACACGGGGCGCGTGCGCGGCACCGCCGACGCGGCGGAAGAGGGGGCTGCTACTGCAGCGCGCCCTGGCGCGGGCGGCACGCTGCGCAGGGGACGCGCGACAGGCAGCGGCGCCACTAGCACGGGGCTGGCCGGCGCCGCTGTTTCCTTCTTCAGGGCGAAAGCCTGGCGGAACTGCAGCGGCGCAAAGCCGTTCTGGCAGAACGACGGCACTTCCGCATAACCGGCCAGCAGCATGCCGTCGTCGGCCAGCAGGGCGGACAGGTTGGCGATGGCGGCGCGCGTGGTCGGTTTGTCGAAGTAAATCAGCAGGTTGCGGCAGAAGATGACGTCGTAATGTTTGTTGCAGCTGGCGGTATCGAACTGCAGCAGATTGCCCTGCCTGAAGGTCACCTGGTCGCGCAGGGAGTCGATGATGCGGTAGGCGTCGTCGGCCACGTGCGTGAAATAGCGTTCGCGGAAGGCCACGTCCTGCGCGCGGAAGGCGTTGCGGCCATACACGCCGGCCTGCGCCCGCTCGATGCAGCCGGGGCTCAGGTCATACGCGTCGATGCTGAACGCCTGTTTCGGCACACCGCCGTCGCGCAGCGCCATGGCCATCGAATACGGTTCCTCGCCGCCCGCGCACGGGATCGACAGGATGCGCGTGGCGCGTCCGCGCGCCCAGCGCTCCTGCACCAGTTCGACGGTGGCGTAGAACGCTTGCGGATCGCGGAACAGCCACGATTCGGGCACCACCACCAGTTCGATCAATTGCGTCATTTCGGCCGGCGTGAGCGCCTGCAGGTAAGCCTGGCTATCGGCAAAGCCCGTCCGCTCCATGCGCTGATTGACGGCCCGCTCGGCCACGGATTTGGACACCGACAGGCCGGTCGCGCGGCGCAGCAGGGCTTGCGCCGTCATGCCGCGCTCGCTTCCTGAAACAGCAGCGCGCGCACGTCCGGCGGCAGCAGGTGATCCAGCTCGACCAGCTGCACGATGCCGTCGGCGTCGCTGGCCACCTGGCCCAGGAAGGGCGCCGTCGCCACGCCGCTGTCCTCAAGCTGGAGCGGGTCGATGTCGGCGATGCCGCGCACCTGCGAGGCCAGCAAGCCCAGCGCGTGCGTCGTCCCGCCGCCCGGTGCGCGGTAGTCGACGATGACGATGCGCGTGTCGAACTGCGCGGCGGCGGGCGGCAGCCCGGCCAGGCGCGACAGGTCGATCACGGGCACGGGCGTGCCGTGCAAGTCCATCAGGCCGGCCACGTAGTCTGGCGTGAGCGGCAACTGTTTCAGCTCCAGCAGCGGCAGCACGCGCACGATGCCGGCCAGGGGCAGGCCATAGCGGTCGCGTCCGATGTGAAAGAGCAGCACTTTCATGGGATCAGATGGTGACGGCGAAGGTCGACACGCTCGACTGCAGGTCGCCCGCCGCATATTGCAGCTGGTGCACCGCTTCGCTGGTGGCTTTTAATGACTCCACCGTTTGCTGGGTGGCGTCGTTGAGCTGCATCATGGTGTCGGAGATTTGCGACGCGCCGATCGCCTGCGACTGCATGCCTTGCAGCACGGCGTCGAACTGCGGCGTGAGTTTCTGCACCTGGTCCATCACGGACGACAGCTGCTCGGCCACTTGCCGCACTTCGCCCACGCTGCGGCGAATTTCTTCCGAGAATTTATCCATGCCCATCACGCTGGCGGACACGGCCGATTGCATTTCCTTGAGCATTTGCTCGATATCCCAGGTGGAGACGGACGTCTGGTCGGCCAGGCGGCGGATTTCCGTCGCCACGACGGAGAACCCGCGGCCCGCCTCGCCCGCCTTTTCCGCCTCGATGGCGGCGTTCAGCGACAGGATGTTGGTCTGGTCGGCCACCTTCGTGATGGTGATCAGCACGCTATTGATATTGCTGGCTTTTTCCGACAGGGCGGCCAGCTTGGCGTTGATGGAATCGGTGGCCGAGACCATGTGCTGCATGGTCGAATCCATGCGCTTGAGGTTGTTTTGCGCTTCGGCCGTCGCATTCGTCGTGTAGTCGGCCACGGCGGTAGCGTCTTCCATGGTTTTGAGCAACTGGCTCGTGTTGGCCGAGATTTCCTTGGTGGTGCTGAGAATTTCCACGCTCGTTTGCGCTTGCTCAATGCCCGTGGCTTCCTGCTGGCGCGCCGAGGCGGCGATTTCCGTGGCGGACGTCGTCACCTGGATGCCGGCCTTTTGCACATTGTTGAGCAGGCTGCGCAGGTTTTCGAACATCTTCGCCAGGCCATTGCCCAGCTGGCCGATGGCATCGCTGCCCGTGATGCCGACCTTGCCCGTCAGGTCGCCCGAGGCTGCCTTGGACACCACTTCCAGCAGGGAATCGACCTTGGCCCGCAAGGTGTTGGTGGCGGCCAATTCGTTGGCCTGGTTGTCCTGGATGGTTTGCGCCATGCGGTTGAACTCTTCCGTTACCTTGCCCAGTTCGTCGCGCGAGAGGATGGCGGCGCGCGCGCCTTGCTCGCCGCCGGCGATGCGCCCGACGGCGTCCGTCAGGCTGTTCAGCGGGCCGAGGATGGCACGGCCCAGCAGATAGGAAATGCCCAGCGCCAGCACCACGCACAGCAGGCCGCCCAAGGCCAGGGTCAACATCATGGTTTCCTGCAATTTTGCCGTGGTGGCCGTGCGTTCGGCCAGCAAGCGGGTTTCCTCGGCGGCCACTTCGTCGAGCAGCTTGTTCGCTTGCGCGACAGCCGGGTAGCCGCTTGGCGGCATGGAGCGCGCCACCGCTTCCGTGGCGCCCGGGGCATTGCCCAGCGCGCGGCGCTTCTCGATCAGGGGAGTGATCCATTCCTTGACCCAGGTGGTGGTCAGCTGGTCGATCTTGCGGAAGCGTTCCGACTGCAGCTTGTTGTCGACCGTCATGGCGATGGCTTTTTGCGTGTGTTGGCTCAGCATTGCCGTTTCATCGGTTTCCGGCGTCAGCGAGGCTTCGTTGCCGGTCAGGATGAAACCGCGCGCTTCCACCTGGATTTGCAGGATGGAATTGTGGATCTTGTCGATCTCGACCAGCACTTCCATCGTATGGCGGTCCCATGCATTAGCCTCGGACAGCCGCGAAAAGCTGTTGTAGGCCACGCCCAGCAGGATCAGGATGATGGCCACGATGGAGCCGAAGCCCAGGTACAGTTTATTCTTGATACTCAGGTCTTTGAACATGGTGGCTCCGGAAGCGGGAAGTTTTCGACTAAGAGCGCCTAACAGAACCGTAGCGAGCGGTAGCGAGTTGCGGCTGAGAAGCGCAACTGTGCGCATGCACAGTGAGCATCGCAGGCCGCAAATCGCGCCGCGCAGTAGGTTATGTTAGGTGCTCTAAATTGCACTGTAGCATTTTGCCATGCGGACAGCAAAATGGGGGTGATCCGGGCGCGCGCAGGGCCGTAAATCGCGGACGAGTGCGTTTCAAACGCAAAAAAGCCGCCCGTGGGCGGCTTGAGCTGGCGCGGGAGCAGGTGCCCCCTGGCTAACTAATTACTTCTGGCCCCGTTTTTCGCGGGCGATGGCGGCGATGCGCATGCGCAAGGCGTTCAGCTTGATGAAGCCGCCGGCATCGGCCTGGTTGTAGGCGCCGCCGTCTTCGTCGAAGGTGGCGATGTTCATGTCGAACAGCGAATCCGTCTTCGAATCGCGGGACACAACGATGACATTGCCCTTGTACAGCTTGATGCGTACCCAGCCGTTCACGGTTTCTTGCGTGTGGTCGATCAGGGTTTGCAGGGCAACGCGCTCGGGCGCCCACCAGTAGCCGTTGTAGATCATCGATGCGTAGCGTGGCATCAGGTCATCTTTCAGGTGGGCCACTTCGCGGTCCAGGGTGATCGACTCGATGGCGCGGTGGGCCTTGAGCATGATGGTGCCGCCCGGGGTTTCATAGCAGCCGCGCGACTTCATGCCGACGTAGCGGTTTTCCACCAGGTCCAGGCGTCCCACGCCATGCTTGCCGCCAACTTTATTCAGTTCGGCCAGCACGGTGGCGGGTGACATGCGCACGCCGTTGATGGCGACGATGTCGCCTTTTTCGTATTCGATGTCCAGGTATTCCGCTTCGTCCGGCGCCTTTTCAGGGCTGACGGTCCAGCGCCACATGGTTTCTTCCGCTTCGGCGCTCGGGTTTTCCAGGTGGCGGCCTTCAAAGCTGATGTGCAGCAAGTTGGCATCCATCGAGTACGGCGCGCCGCCGTTCTTGTGCTTCATGTCGATTTCGATGCCGGCGTCTTCCGCGTACTTCAGCAGTTTTTCGCGCGACAGCAGATCCCATTCGCGCCATGGGGCGATGATCTTCACGCCTGGCTTCAGGGCGTAGGCGCCCAGTTCGAAACGCACCTGGTCGTTGCCCTTGCCGGTCGCGCCGTGCGAGATGGCGTCGGCGCCCGTGGCGTTGGCGATTTCGATGAGGCGCTTGGCGATCAGCGGACGGGCGATCGAGGTGCCCAGCAGGTATTCGCCTTCATACACGGTGTTGGCGCGGAACATCGGGAAGACGAAATCGCGCACGAATTCCTCGCGCACGTCTTCGATATGGATGTTTTCCGGCTTGATGCCGAATTTGATGGCCTTGGCGCGCGCCGGTTCCAGTTCTTCGCCCTGGCCCAGGTCGGCCGTGAAGGTGACGATTTCGCACTGGTAGTTATCTTGCAGCCATTTCAGGATGACGGAGGTGTCGAGTCCGCCGGAATAGGCCAGGACTACTTTTTTAATGTCGCTCATATTGCTTCCAGTTGTCGTTGTCGATGTATGTATTGCGATGCTGCCAGGTTTTTTTATGCAGTGCCGGGCGAATTATTGGATTTTACCGAGTAACAGGTATTCGATCAGCGCTTTTTGCACGTGCAGGCGGTTTTCCGCCTCGTCCCACACGACCGATTGGGGGCCGTCGATCACTTCGGCGGCCACTTCCTCGCCGCGGTGGGCGGGCAGGCAGTGCATGAACAGGGCGTCGGGCGCGGCGCGGGCCATCTTCGCGCCATCGACGATCCAGCCGTCGAAGGCGGCGATACGGGCCGCGTTTTCCGCTTCGTAACCCATGCTGGTCCACACGTCCGTGTTGACCAGGTGCGCGCCTTCGCAGGCGTCGGACGGGTTGGCGAAGAAGGTGTAGCGCTCGGTCTTGACTTGCGACAGGTCGATGTCGTAGCCCTTCGGCGTCGATACGTTGACGTGGAAGCCGAACACTTCGGCCGCCTGCAGCCACGAGTACAGCATGTTGTTGGCGTCGCCGATCCAGGCGACGACCTTGCCGGCGATCGAACCGCGGTGTTCGATGTAGGTGAAGATATCGGCAAAGACCTGGCACGGGTGGTGTTCATTGGTCAGGCCATTGATCACCGGCACGCGCGAATTGGCGGCGAAACGCTCGATGATTTCCTGGCCGAAGGTGCGCACCATGATGATGTCGCACATGCGCGACATGACCTGGCCCGCGTCTTCCACCGGCTCGCCGCGGCCCAGCTGGGAGTCGCGCGTGTTCAGGTAGATGGCGGCGCCGCCCAGCTGGTGCATGCCGGCTTCGAACGACAATCGCGTGCGGGTGGAGTTCTTTTCAAAGACCATCACCAGGGTGCGGTCGATCAGTGGATGGTAGATTTCGTAATTCTTGAACTTGCGCTTGATCAGATGGGCGCGTTCGATCACATATTCATACTCTTCCAACGTGAAATCGGAGAACTGGAGGTAGTGCTTGATCGGTTTTTTTGTCGACATAATGACCACTTGAAGATGCGCAGGCCGCCGGCGGCGTGCCTTTCCCGCCGGGTTGCATCAGCGTACAACATCTCGTCTGATGACTGCCTCGCCCGGCGCGCTGCTGTGTTGATCGGTGCCCGCGCCTGTTTGTCGCGCGGGTCGATGCGGTTTGCCAAGTTGTAAATCATGCAATGGCAGGGACTTCAGCCATTCAATTATAAGGGTTTTGCTTTTAGATTGGAAAGACTGGCCGGACGGGTACTTGTGTAGACAAGTATCCGCGTCCAGCCACGGTCTTGCCGGCATCAATAGATGCTGGCCGGGCTGGCCGCATCGATCTGCGGCGCCACCAGGGGCAAGTCCAGCGTGAAATGCGTGCCGGCGGGGCTGCTGGCCACCTGGATGGTGCCGCCCAGCAGGGCCGTGACGATGTTGTAGCTGATCGACAAACCGAGGCCGCTGCCGCCCTGGCCCAGCTTGGTGGTAAAGAAAGGGTCGAAGATGCGCGACAAATGCTGTTCGGCGATGCCGCCGCCATTGTCGGCGAAGACGATCCGCACGCGCGCGCCATCGGGCGTGGCGGACAAACGCATGCAGCCCTTGCCGGCGGCGCCGTCGTTGGGCGCGGGAGCGAAGGCGTGCAGCAGGGCGTTGTTGATCAGATTGGTGATCACCTGGCCGAACGGGCCCGGATAGCTGTCCAGCGAGATGCCGAATGCGATATCCGTCTCGATGCGGTGGCCCGAGCTGCGGATGCGGTTCATGACGGTGGCGATGATTTCATTGCTCACCTGCTGCAGGTCGAACTGGCGCCGTTGTTCGGTGGTGCGGTCAACGGCCACCTGCTTGAAGCTGTTGACCAGGTCGGCCGCGCTGTGCAGGCCGCGCATCACCAGCGCCGATGCCTTGCCCGCATCGTCGATGTAGGCGGCCAGGTCCGAGCGTCGCAGGCCGGGACCGTTCATCAGGCGTTCCACGTCTTCCGTCTTTTGCAGCATGGTGCTGGCGATCAGCAGGCTGTTGCCGATCGGGGTGTTGAGTTCATGCGCCACGCCCGCCATCAGCGAACCCAGGGCGGCCAGTTTTTCCTGCGATACCAGTTGCGCCTGGGCGTCTTGCAGTTGCCGGTAGGCGCTGGCATTGTCGAGCGCGATGGCGCCATACGCGCACAGGGTGCGGAAGATCAGGCGTTCGCGTTCGCCGTAGGCATGGGCATGGCAAGCCTGCACCGTCATCACGCCCAGCACGCGTTCGCCCACCGTCAAGGGCACGTACAGTACGCTCTGGTTATGCAGCGTGCCGGGCACGGTGTAGGCGTGGCGCTTGGGCGGCACCTGGTCGATATACACTTCGCGCCGGCCCAGCAGGCAGCGCACGGAATAGGCGCGTGGGTTGCTCAGTGGAATGGCGTTGTCGGACAGGGGCCGGCCCGCCTCCATGCCGTGCGCGCGGCGCAGCGCTGTGCCCGCCGCATCGAGCATGTAGACGGCAAAGGTATTGACTGGCAGCAAGGCATGCACGTGGCGGTCCAGTACCTGGAACACGGCGCTGGCGTCGAGGTGGGTGGTGATTTCCTGGCCGATGGCCGACAGCCGCTCCAGGGTCTCGCTGGTCTGCTGCAATACTTCGGCGCGGCGCGCTTCGGAGGCGGCCAGTTCGCGGTGGTGATAGCCTTCCGAACGCGCATGTTCCGTCTGGTGGTAGACCTGCATGGCGGTGGCGCGGTTGCTCGCCTGCTGGGTGTGGCTTTTTTCGCGCGCCACGCCCGCATCGAGGGCGATATCGTAGGCGCGCGCATAGTCGCCCGCATGCGCGTACTCGCGCGCCAGCGCATCGAGCAGTTCGCCCGGCGGCACATAGCCTTCGATGGAGTCGGCCACCTGCAGTGCCTGGTGCAAGAAATGCAGGGCGGGATTGCGTTCCTGCATGCCTGCGGGCGGCGGCAAGTCGTGGCGCGCATGCAGCATGGACAAAACGCGCAGCGCCGCCACCTGGTGCATGGCGTCGCCCTGCGCGGTGGCCAGCTGGCAAGCCCGTTCGGCCGCCTGCAGCGCCTCGTCCGGACGGTCCAGATAGGACAGCGCGTGGGCGCTGCCGCGCTGGGCCATGCTGCGGAAATCGGCCTGGCCCAGCGCTTCGGCGCGCTGCGCCAGGCGGCTGAAGGCGTCGAGCGCCGTGTCGTAGTCGCCCTTGTCCAGGCTCAGTTCGCCCAAGTGGAACAGGGCGTTGGCATAGGTGCGCGCGCCCGCCACGGGGGCCAGGATGTGCAGCGCTTCGCGCAGCAGTGTTTCGGCGTCGGCCAGGCGCCCCAGCTTGCGCATGGTTTCGGCCGTATGCGTCTGGCAGGCGCCGATGCTGCGCGGCCAGCCGGTGGGACGCGCCAGGTCCAGCGCGCACTGCATCCATTCAAGGGCCGATTCGTTGTCGTTGAGGCTGGAGAAACAGTCGCCGATATTGATGGCGGCCGTGATCGCGCCGCGCAGCTGGCCGCTTTCCAGGGCCGCCTCATAGCTTTGCATGTAGTGGCCGGCGGCCGTGCCCAGGTCGCGCGAGGTGTGCGCCAGCAAGCCGCGAAAGTCGTGCACCCAGGCGGCCAGCGGCGCGGGCAGCTTGCCGCTGGCGCCGTCGGTCTGGAAGTAGCCGCCCCATCGGACCTGGGCGGCCGGCGCGTCGTGCAAGACGGCCCAGCGCGCCGTGGCCGCGTCGGCCAGGCCGGCGCGTATCGCATCGCCGGCGCTACGCGCTTGCTGCGCCGCAGCCAGCAGTTCGGCGTCGCAGCGGGCATGGTCGCCCCGGTCGACGGCGATCGAGGACAGCAGCCAGTGGGCGTCGGCGCAGCCGGCGCCGTCGCCATGCGCGCATAGGATGGCGTGCGCCGCCATGGCCAGGCTTTCGGCCGCATCGAGTGCGCCTTGCAGCCATGCCACTTCCGCCTGCACCAGTTGCAGACGCGCTTGGGCGCTGGCCAAGGCGGGGGGCGGCAGTTGGACGTGGGGCAACAAGGCTGCCGCTTCGGCTGCATGGTGCAGAGCCTGTGCGCAGTTGCGCTGGCGCAAATGCCATGCCAGCAACAGCAGCAGCGGTACGCGCCCGGCGCCGCGCAACGGCAGCAATGCGCTTTCCCACTGCGCTACGTCATGTTCGAGCGCGAACATTTCCATTCAAGCATTCTCCCCGCAAACAGTGGCGCCAGCCTGCGACCGCACAGGCCATGCGTCATCGCATTGTAAGCTGCATTCAGGGGAATTGTTCAGCCCGCAGGGCAGAATTGTGCGTCCCGCCCGGCCGCCACGACAGGGCGTTTCTCCGGCCGTGCTACGGCCGGCCGCAGGCGTCTAGCGTGACACGAGGCGGATGCGGGCGCTGCCGTCCATGGTGCTGGCGCTGCGCATGTCGGCAGGCATGCGCAAGCCGGGCAGGAACTGGGCGTCGTCGATCACCACGCGCTCGCCCGTATTGCTGAAAACGAAGGTCGAGCCCTTTTTGCTGACAAACTGGCCCGGCCCGGTGGGATAGATTTCCACGCTGGGCTTTGCATGCAATTCCCTGTCGTCGATCAGGCGGCCAAAGAAATGGGTGTCCTGCTGCTGGACTTCCAGCCGTTGTCCATTCGACAGGCGGTATTGCTGCTCGATGTCTAAGGCTTCCTGTGCCGTGACGTGATAGTAGGTGCCAGAGGTGACGCGCACGCTGTCTGCGGCTTGCGGCGTCATCGCGGTTTGGGCCTGGGCCGTGCCGCCGGCAAGGGCAAAGATAGCGACGAGGAGGGGGAGTAAGCGTTTGGTCAGCATGACATTCACCTTCGATCAGGATGGCAGGATGGAGAGTAGTTAGATCGTGTGGTCGCTGGCGGGTTTCCGGCAGCGACTGGTGTCAAGTTAGCAAACGCGCCTGGCCATCGCCAGCGGCAGGCGACGGGCGGCAGGTTTGACGCGCTGAAATGCCTAAAACGGCGGATGAACGGTTTTGGGATTAAAGTCGAAAAGCAAGCTCGGCCGCAAAATTAAATTTTGCCGGCCGAGGTTTTGTCGTGGCTTTATTCGTGCTGCGGCATTTTCTTAATACAGTGTCTGCGCCGATTCGTGCAGCAGCTGGCCATACAGGGTATGGCGCATCTTGGCGATCTTGCCTTCCGACAAGGCTTGCAGGATGGCGCACTGCGGCTCGATCAGGTGGCGGCAGTTATAGAACTTGCAGCCGCCCAGGTAGGGCTGGAACTCGCGGAAAGCCCGCTCGAGCATGCCTTCGGACAGGTGATACAGACCGAATTCCTGGAAGCCGGGCGAGTCGATGATGGAACTGTTGGCGCCCAGTTCATCGAGCTTGTACAGCCGCGTAAAGGTCGTCGTGTGTTTGCCCGTGTCGAGCGCGGCCGAGATTTCGCGCACGGCGATGTCGGCGTCCGGCACCAGCAGGTTGATCAAGGATGACTTGCCCATGCCCGACTGGCCGATCAGGATCGACGACTGGCCCGCCAGCAGCGGCGCCAGGGTGGCCACGGCGTGTTCAGGTTCGGCGCGCGCCGACACTTCATCGACGGGATAGCCCATCGAGGAATACGGCAGCAGGCGCTCGCGGGCCCGTTCCAGCGAAGCGGTCACGTCCGTTTTATTCAGGATGATGCGCGCCTCGATGCCGGCCGCGTCGGCCGCCACCAGCGAGCGCGAGATCAGGTCATCGGCAAAGCCCGGTTCCGTCGCCACGACGATGAACAGCTGCGTCAAATTGGCCGCCAGCAGCTTCGATTTGTACTGGTCCGAGCGGTACAGCAGGGTCTTGCGTTCCTCGATGCGGTCGATGACGGCCTGGTCGTTCGAGGTGCGCGTCAGGTGCACGATGTCGCCCACGGCCACATTGGTTTTCTTGCCGCGCGTTACGCATTGCAGCTTGGCGCCGTCCACGTCGGCCAGGTAATGGCGGCCGTGGGCGGCGATGATGACGCCCGTCAACTTGCCTTCGCTCATGGGGCCACCTGGCTGCTCTGGTAAATGAGGTCGGCCTTGGCGGCGCAGATGAAGTCGTTTTCGGACAGGCCGCCGGCGCCCTGGTTGACCGAGTGCGTGTCGTAGCGCACGGCGCAGGTTTTGTAAGTAATGATGAGCTCCGGATGGTGGTCTTGCGTATGGGTCATATAGGCCAGGGCGTTCACGAACGCCAGGGTCTGGTAGTAATTCTTGAAGCCGAAGTCGCGGCACAGCTTGCCATTTTGTACTGTCCATTGCGGCAGCAGCGCGTGCAGGGTGGCGACGCCGGTGTCGCCCAGCGCGTGCTGGCGCGGCGCGCAGGACAGTTGGGCCAGCTCTTGCAGTGTGGATGGCGTATTCATGTCGTAGCCCCTTTCAGGTGGCGGATGCGCACGCTGGCCGGTGGGTGGCTATCGTAAAAGGCCGAGTGCAGCGGGTCAGGCGTCAGGGTCGACGCATTGTCTTCATACATTTTCACGAGGGCCGAGACCAGGTCGTCCGCCTGCGTGTGCGTGGCGGCAAAGGCGTCGGCTTCGAATTCGTGCTTGCGCGAGCTGAGCGAGGTCAACGGTCCCAGCAGGAAGGTGAAGACGGGCAAGGCCAGCATGAACAACAGCAGGGCCAGCGCGTCCGTCGGCTGGCCCGTCAATGCCAGCGCGACAGGGTCGACGCCCAGGCCCGCATAGAACCATGGCTGCGTTTTCAGGAAGCCCAGCAGCGCCAGAAAGCCCAGCGAGATGACGAACATCATGGCGATGCGCTTGACGATGTGCTTGAGCTTGAAGTGGCCCAGTTCATGCGCCAGCACGGCCTCGATCTCCTGCGGCGCCAGGCGCGACAGCAGGGTGTCGAAGAAGACGATGCGCTTGTTGGCGCCAAAGCCCGAGAAATACGCATTGCCGTGGGCGCTGCGCTTCGAGCCATCCATGACGAACAAGCCTTTCGAGGCGAAACCGACGCGCTGCATCAAGCCTTCGATGCGGTTTTTCAGCGCTTCGTCGGCCAGCGGCGTGAATTTGTTGAACAGGGGCGCGATGACGGTGGGAAACAGCACCATCATCAGCAGCTGGAAGCCGCTCCAGACGAACCACGCGTACAGCCACCACAGGCCGCCCGACTTGGCCATCAGGGTCAGCACGACCCAGATCAGCGGCAGGCCGATGGCAGCGCCCAGGCCCACGCCCTTGAGCATGTCCGTGAAGAACAGCTTGCGCGCCATGGTATTGAAGCCAAAACGTTGTTCCAGCACAAACTGGCGGTAGTAATCGAAGGGCAGGTCGATCAGGCCCGAAATGACGGCAAAGGCGACGATCAGGCCGATCTGGTACAGCATGGGCGAACCCGCACCCATCCATTCATTCAGGTGCAGCGCCAGCCATTGCAAGCCGCCCAGCAGGGTAAAACCGATCAGCACGGCATAGTTGACCAGCAGGGTCAGCAGGCCGAACTTGGTCTTGGCCACCGTATAGTCGGCCGCCTTCTGGTGCGCCGCCAAGGGAATTTTTTCCGCGAATTCGGGCGGGACTGCCGCGCGGTGCGCCAGCACGTGGCGGATCTGCCGCGAAGCGAGCCAGAAGCGCACGGCCAGGGTCAAAACGAGGACGGATACAAACAAAATCGAAAACGCGAGTGAATACATTCTGTGCCTGTGAGAAAATGGCTGATTATTTAGTTTGATTAGGCCAAGAGAGAATTATGTCACAAGCGACCGACTTAACCGCATCCACCCCCGCACCCGCCGTGCCAGCACGTCCCAACGAGATGAACCTGGTCTGGGTCGACATGGAAATGACGGGCCTGGAGCCTGATACCGACCGCATCATCGAGGTGGCGGTGGTGGTGACGGACATGCACTTGAACCTGCTGGCCGAAGGCCCCGTGTTCGTGATTCACCAGTCGGATGAAACCCTGAACAAGATGGATGCCTGGAACAAGGGCACGCACGGCCGCTCGGGCCTGATCGACAAGGTGAAAGCGTCGACCGTGACGGAAGCCCAGGCGGAAGCGGAACTGATCGCCTTCCTGAAGAAATACGTGCCTGCTGGCAAGTCGCCCATGTGCGGCAACACCATCGGCCAGGACCGCCGCTTCATGGTGCGCGGCATGCCGAAGCTGGAAGCATTCTTCCACTATCGCAATGTTGACGTATCGACATTGAAAGAGCTGTGCAAGCGCTGGAAGCCGGAAATCGCCACCGGTTTCAAGAAACACCAGAAGCACACGGCCCTGGCCGATATCCTCGAGTCGATCGAAGAACTCAAGTACTACCGCGAGCATTTCATTAAATTGTAATGGGGTTGTCGGCTTAGGCGCTGCGCGCTAAGCCGACCTACCTGCTCTGATCGGTTTCTCCGGTTGCTTTCCGGGTGTTGTCGGCTTACGCGCTGTGCGCTAAGCCGACCTACGGG
Organism: Janthinobacterium agaricidamnosum; assembly: GCF_003667705.1. Classification (NCBI taxonomy): domain Bacteria; kingdom Pseudomonadati; phylum Pseudomonadota; class Betaproteobacteria; order Burkholderiales; family Oxalobacteraceae; genus Janthinobacterium; species Janthinobacterium agaricidamnosum. The sequence goes on from NZ_CP033019.1 coordinate 1,300,453, forward strand.
GCATTGCAACCTCTGGCGTAGGTCGGGTTAGCGCCTTGGCGCGTAAGCCGACACAGCCGCCTCAAAGGCAAGGCTGTGCCAAACCCCATCCTCACCCCGCCACTCCAGCGCAAACGCTCCCGTTTGCCGCAAGTCCGTAATCCAGCGCACTTCGCCAGGCTGGCGGTAGTATTCCGCGCACTGGCCGAACCCCTGTTCCAGCCGGCAAATCACCAATCCTTCGCCCGCCACGGCGCACCATTGCTCATGGTCATCGATCAAGGCCACGGCCGGGTCGCCATAGAATTCGCCCAGGCTGGCGTGACGCCCATCGGCGGCCGTCACCCTGGCATGTTCGTATTCGTGCTGGACAATATAGTCGGCGCTGCGCGCCAGTTCGTGTGTCGTCATGCTGTCTCCACGGTGGGCCAGACGGTTTCCTGGTCGGCGCGCGCTTCGGCGATCAGCCATTCGCAAAACGCGTGCACGAGGGGCCGCGTTTCCGCCTGGGGCGAACGCAGCAGATAATAGCAGTGGGGGCCGCGCACGGCGTGTTCGAACACGCGCACCAGGCGGCCCGAGCGCAGGTCGTCGCCGATCAGGGGACTGGCGGCAATGGCCACGCCCTGGCCGCTGGCGGCTGCGTCCAGGCATAAATACGTGTGTGAAAAGCGCGCGCCGCTGTTGCCGCTATTGCCGCTGTAATGCACGCCGCAGCTGTGCAGCCAGCGCGTCCAGTCGATTTCGCCGGGCAGGTGCACTTCCGGCTCGTCGTGCAGCAGCGGATAGCGCAGCAGGTCGGCCGGCTGGCGCAGGCTGGCCGCGTTGGCGCGGAAACCGGGGCTGCAGACGGCGGAAAACCATTCTTCCATCAATAGATCCACTTTGAGGCCCGGATAGCGGCCTGGTCCCAGGCGGATGGCCACGTCCACGCCATCGCGCGCCAGGTCGACCGGGTGCATGGACGCCAGCACGCGCAGTTCGATCTGCGGGTAGCGGTCGCGCAGCCGGCCCAGGCGCGGCATCAGCCAGCGCGAGACGAGCGAGCTGGTGGCCGTCACCGTGACGACCTTGTCGTCGCCCTGGCGCCGCGCCTGTTCGGAGACGTCGGCCAGCTGGTTGAGTATCGGCCCCAGCGAAGCCGCATAGCGCTGGCCGGCGCTGGTGAGCACCACGCCGCGCGGCAGACGCTGGAACAGCACGATGCCGAGCCACGCTTCCAGCTGTTTGACGTGGTGGCCGATGGCGCCGGCCGAGACGTGCAATTCTTCGCCCGCGCGCTGGAAACCTTCATGGCGGGCGGCCGCCTCGAAGGCGTGCAGGGCGGCGAGCGGTGGCAAGGGACGTGACATGGCGTTCTTAATAGAATTGAGCCTCAGTAATATTCGGCCTATCCGTGAAGAATATTGGTTTGTTTCATTTTGCGCAAGCGAATATGATGCCGCTCATGCGTGAAACGACCCGCAACAGGATTCACGCATGCATCATCTTCCAGCCTTGCTTGGCATTAATATTTACAACGCCTGGGAAAACCGTCGCGAGCGGCAGTGATTTGTGGCTGAGAAGCGCAACCGTACTTCAGTACGGTGAGCATCGCCGGCCGCAAAGCGCGACGCGCAGCAGGTTTACCCTGGCGTACTCAAAGAGGTTTAGTCATGTCTGATCGCCGCGCCGTTGCGCTGGTGTTGCTGTCGGCCGCCGGTTTCGGCAGTTCCGCAGTGTTTGCCAAGGCGGCCTATGCGTCCGGGGTCAACCCGTCGACCATGCTGGCCTTGCGTTTCGTCATCGCCGCCATGCTGTTGCTGCCGCTCGTGTGGCTGGGCGGCTGGCGCTTGCCGCGCGGCCGCCTGCTGGCCGGCTACATGCTGATGGGCCTGATGTACACGGCCCAGTCGCAAGGCTATTTCAATGCCCTCATGTATGCCAGCAGCGGCCTGTGCGGCATGCTGCTGTACGTGTATCCCGTTCTGGTCACCATCCTCGCGCTGGCCTTGGGCTGGGAAAAGCTGGACCGGCGCATGCTGGTGCTGATGGCGCTGGCCATTGCCGGCATGGCCATCACCCTGGGCGGCAAGCTGCAGGGCCAGCCCATCGGCATCGCCCTGGCCTTGATGGCGGCCGGCGTGTACGCCGTGTACATCCTGTTTGGCAACAGCCTGTCGAAAAGCCGCGAGAATATTCACCCATTGGCCGCTTGCGTCGTGATTCTGGGCACGGCGGGCCTGTCGAACAGTGCGATTGCCTTGTGGCAAGGCGTGTCCTTGCCGGGCACGGCGACGGGCTGGCTGGCCGTCAGCGCCATCGCCCTGTTCTCGACGGCCATCGCGATCGCCGCCTTCTTTGCCGGCGTGGCGCAGATCGGCGCGGCCAAGGCGTCGATCATTTCGACGTTTGAACCCGTCATCACGATGGCGTTCGGCGTGACCTTGCTGAAGGAATCCGTCAGCGGCACGCAGTTGCTGGGCGGCGCCATGGTGCTGGCCGCCGTGGTCTTGCTGGCGCAGCGGCCCGCGCCCAAGGCAGCGGCCATGCCGGGCGTGCAGGCCAGCGCCTGATCCTGTTTTTCCCGAACTGATCGGTTGTCTCGATCGGTCTCCTTTGGCGCCGCGACGGGTTTCCTGTCGCGGCGCTTTTTTTATGCGCGCACAAATAAGACTTGATTGCGAATGATTCTCATTTATAATTAACTTCAAGATTCCCCCACCACCAGCCAGCCCATGCCAGCCAGTGTTCGCCTTGAAAGGAGACACCGTGTCGAGCATGCCCCCTATTTGCAATATCGAGCTGGTCACCAGCGAATTTGCCCGCCTGCGCCGCGAAAAGAAGGCCCGCCACCGCGACATCGCCGAGGAACTGGGCATAGCCGAAGGCGAGCTGATCGCTGCGCATGCGGGCCTGTCGCTGGCCGATGGCGCCTTGCTGGGCGCCGAGCGCCTGCAGGCCGACTGGCCCGCCATCATCGCCGCGCTGGAGCCGCTGGGCGAAGTCATGGCGCTGACGCGCAACGCCTCGTGCGTGCATGAAAAGACGGGCGTCTACCGAAAAGCCAGTCACAACAACCATGTGGGCCTGGTGCTCGGTGGCGACATCGACCTGCGCGTGTTTTACCGCCAGTGGGCGCATGGCTTTGCCGTGCGCGAGCTGGGTGAAAAGGAAGTGCAGCGCAGCCTGCAGTTTTTCGATGCGGCCGGCCACGCCGTGCACAAGATTTTCCTCAAGCCGCAAAGCGATATTGCCGCCTACGACGCGCTGGTGGCGCGCTTTGCCGATGCCGACCAGACGGCCGGCATCGCCGTGACGGCACCGCTGCCGGCGCCGGCCGAATTGCCCGACGCGCAAATCGACGTGGCCGGTTTTCGCGCCGCCTGGGCCGACTTGCGCGACACGCACGAATTCTTCACTTTGCTGAAAAAATATGCGGTCTCGCGCCTGCAGGGCCTGCGCCTGGCCGAAGCGCGCTTCGTGCAGCAGATCGACAAATCCTGCGTGCTCGACCTGCTCAACGATGCCGCGCTGGAAAAAGTATCCATCATGGCCTTCGTCGGCAATGCCGGCATGATCCAGATCCATTCGGGGCCCGTGCACAAGATCGCCGTGATGGGGCCATGGATCAATGTCCTCGACCAGCGCTTCAACCTGCATTTGCGCGAAGACCATATCGCCAGCGCCTGGGTGGTGAAAAAGCCCACCGTCGACGGCCTGGTGACGTCGGTGGAACTGTTCGATGCGAAGGGCGACACCATCGTCATGTTCTTCGGCGAACGCAAGCCGGGCGTGCATGAATTGTGCGAATGGCGCCATATCGTCGACAGAGTGGCGCAGGAGGGCGAATTATGCGCCGCATGATCGCCGCCAGCGTGGCGCGCCGCATCGCGCTGAAAAAGATGGGGGCGGGAGCATTGGCCCTGGCCGCGCCGATGCAGGTGCTGGCGGCAGTGACCGACGCGGGCAAGCCGCTGGCCAAGGCGCGGCGCATCGTCAGCGTGGGCGGTGCCCTGACGGAAATCGTGTATGCGCTCGAAGCGCAGGGCGAACTGGTGGGCGTCGACACCACTTCGCTGTATCCGGCCGTGGCGCGGCAGCTGCCGCAGGTCGGCTATGCGCGCACCCTGTCGGCCGAAGGCGTGCTGTCGCTGGCGCCCACGCAGCTGATCGCCACCGAGGAAGCGGGGCCGCAAGCGGTGCTGCGCCAGGTGCGCGAGGCGGGCGTGCCGGTGGCGGTGCTGAGCGCGAACAACCGATTCGAAGGCTTGCTCGAACGGGTAAAGCAGGTGGGCCGCATCACGGGCCGCGCCGAGCCCGCCGCGCGCCTGGCGCAAAGCCTGCAGCAGCAGTGGAGCGGCGCCCTGGCCACGGTGCAGCAGCGCCAGCATGCGCCCGTACGCGTGCTGTTCATCCTCGCCCATGCGCCGAACCAGGTAATGGTGGGCGGGCGCGAGACGGGCGCCGATGCCATGCTCGCGTATGCGGGCGCCGTCAACGTGATGGGCGGGCAGGGCGGATTCGCCGGCTACAAACCGCTCACGCCTGAAGCCGTGATCGCCGCGCGGCCCGACATCGTGCTCGTCACCGACCAGGGCTTGAAAGCTTCGGGCGGCGTGGACGGCATCCTGAACCTGCCAGGCCTGGCGCAGACGCCGGCCGGGCGCAAGCACCGCATCGTCTCGCAGGAAGCCATGCTGCTGCTGGGCTTTGGCCCGCGCATGCCGCAGGCGCTGGCGGAACTCGACGCCGCTTTCGCCAAAGCCATGGCCGCATGAACGTGGCCTCCCTGGTCTCCGCCGCGCCCTGGCGCTGGCCACGCTGGGGCGCCGGCGGGCTGCTGGCCGCCGCACTGGCTGGCGGCCTGCTCGTCGCCGTGCAGGCGGGCGCCGTGCCCGTGACCCTGGCCGACTGGCTGGCGCCGTTTCAAGCGGGCGACGCGGCGCTGTCCGGCGGCGCGTACGTGCTGTGGCATATCCGTTTGCCGCGCGCGCTGTTCGCCGCCCTGATCGGCGCCGCGCTGGCGCTGGCCGGCGGCCTGACGCAAGGGCTGTTCCGCAATCCGCTGGCCGACCCGGGACTGCTGGGCGTGAGCAGCGGCGCCGCCTGCGCGGGCGCGGCCACCATCGTCTTCGCCGCCAGCCTGCACGTGGCGCCCGAACTGCGCGTGTGGCTGCTGCCGGCCGCCGCGTTTGCGGGCGCCATGCTCATTTGCGTGCTGCTCGACCGGGTCGCCCGCTGGGCCACGCCCGGTTCCATCGTCGGCCTGCTGCTGACGGGCGTGGCGCTGAACGCCATCACGGTGGCCGTCATGGGCCTGTGCATCTACCTGGCCAGCGACGATCAATTGCGCACCCTGACTTTCTGGACGTTAGGCTCGCTGTCGGCCGGCAGCTGGCGCCAGGTGGCTGCCCTGCTGGTGGTGCTGGCCGGCGCGCTGTGGGCCACGCGTTTCCTGATGCGTTCCCTGAACGCGCTGGCGCTGGGCGAGGCGCAGGCGCTGCACGTGGGTATCGACGTGGGCCGCCTGCGCACGCAGGTGATCGTGCTGGTGGCCGTGCTGACGGGGTTTGCCGTCGCCTGGTGCGGCGGCATCGGCTTCATCGGCCTGATCGCGCCGCATCTGGTGCGCACCTGGCTGGGGGCCGACCAGCGCAAGGTATTGCCGCTGGCGATGCTGATGGGCGGCTTGCTGCTGCTGTCGGCCGACACCCTGGCGCGCACGGTGGCCATTCCCGCGGAAGTCCCCGTCGGCATTTTCACGGCCTTGCTGGGCGGGCCATTTTTCCTGATGCTGTTGCGGCGCTTCCGCCACGGCACCGCCTGAAAGGATGAGCATGACGCCTTTATTGGAACTCGCCTTCGCCACCACGCAACTGGGCCAGCAGTATTTCGGCCCGTTCAATCTGCAGGTGGCACCCGGCGAGCGCGTCGCCATCCTCGGCCCCAGCGGCGCGGGCAAGTCGACCCTGTTGAAACTGATGGCGCGCGAACTGCGGCCGCAGGCGGGCCAGGTGGTCTTCGCCGGCCGGCCGCTGGCGCAGTGGCCGCTGGCGGAACTGGCGCTGCGCCGCGCCGTCCTGCCGCAAGGTTCGACCGTGGCTTTCGGCTTGCCGTGCGAACTGGTGATCGGCCTGGGGCGGGTGGCGCGCCTGGCCGACCCGCAGCTGGGACGGATCGTGCAGCAGGCAGCCGCCCTGGCGCACGCCGCGCATTTGCTGGGGCGGCGCCTGGACACCCTGTCCGGCGGCGAGCAGGCCAGGGTGCAGCTGGCGCGCATCTTCGCGCAGATGTGGGATGTGCAGGATGGCTTGATACTCGTCGACGAACCGCTGGCGGCGCTCGATCCCGGCCTGCAATTCGATTTGCTCGACAGCCTGCGGCAGTTTTGCGCCGCGCGCGGCCACGCCGTCGTCGCCATCCTGCACGACATCAACCACGCCTTGCTGGGCTTCGAGCGCTTGCTGCTGGTGCGTTCGGGCCAGCTGGTGGCGGATATCGCCAGCGATGCCGGCGCCGTGCCCGCGCTGGCCGCGCTATATGGCATCGCCCTGACGACGGCGACCAGCAGCGACGGCCACGTGTGCGTCATCCCTGCGAGAAGCGCGGTGCGCAGGGCCGCCTGATCGATCCATTTACCAGACGTCCGCCGCGCGCGGCCGCGCCATCTGGCCGCTGCCCAGCAGCCAGACCATCAGGGCATCGGCCTGTTCGCGCGTGGCCGTCACCTCCTGCACGATGCCGAACGCTTTCATGGCGCCGGCCGCCAGCGCCTGCAGACGCGCGCGCTGCTCCGCGTCCGCCTCGACCGATACGAGGCCGCGGCAAAGGGCGGCCAGCGCAACCTTGTTATGCTTGAGCCACAGGCCGCGCCGCTTGCGGTCGATGTGCGCTTCATCGCTGCGTTCCGCTTCAAACAGCAGGACGAACGGCTCGCCATGGCGCAGCAGGGCGTCCATGTCGTTTTCCCACAGCGGGGCATAGCCGTCGACGGCCGTTTCAGGGCGAAAGCGCACGATGGGAAAGTCGCTGACGTCGTGGATGGAGAAATGGGCGGGATTCGGTTTCATGGCGTGCTTCCTTGCGAGGTGGTTGAAAATGCTTGCCAGCCGCCGCCCAGCGCCTTGTAGACCTGGACCAGCGACAGCGAGGCGGTGGCGCGGCTGTCGACCAGCGCCGCTTCGTTGTTCAATAAGGTGTTTTGCACGTGCAGCACGTTGATCAAGTCCGTGCCGCCCTGGCGGTACCGCAGTTCCGCGCTGCCCAGCGCCCGCCGTCCCTGCCTGACGGCTTCATCGAGGCTGGCCTGGCGGCGGGCGTTGGCCTGGTAGCCAGAGAGCGCGTCTTCCACTTCGTGCCAGGCGGCCAGCACCGTCTGGCGGTAGGCGATGGCCGCTTCCTGCTGCTGCGCCTCGCGCAATTGCAGTTTGCCGCGCAGGCGGCCGCCATCGAACAGGGGCACGCTGAAACCGGGGCCGAAGGCAAAGCGTTTGGCGTCCCAGCCGATGTCGGACAGCTGCATCGCTTGCAGGCCGATGCTGCCCGACAGCGTGATGCGCGGATAAAAATCGCCTTGCGCTACGCCGATGGCGGCCGTGGCCGCGTGCAGCTGCGTTTCGGCACGGCGGATGTCGGGACGCCGCTCGGCCAGGCCGCTCGGCACGCCCAGTTGCACCTGCATGGCCACGGCCGGAATGTCCTTGCCCGCCGCCAGTTCCGCCTGCAAGGCTTGCGGCGGCAGCGCCAGCAAGAGGGCGAGGGCGTTGCCCAGGCGCGCTTCGCGCTGCTGCAGCGGCGGCAGGCGTGCTTCGATGGTGGCCACGTGGGCCGCCGCCTCGGCTTCGTCGAGTTGCGTCGCCACGCCTTCGCGCAGGCGGATGCGGGTCAGGTCCAGGGTATGGCGGGCGATATCGAGCAGCTGCTGCGTGATGGCCAGCGTCTGCTGCGCGCCGCGCAGCTCGATGTAGTCGCGCGCCGTCTCGGCCAGTACGGCCAGCAGCACGCCGCGCTGCGTTTCCAGCGCCACGTCGACGTGCGCGTCAGCCGCTTCCACTTCACGGCGCACGCGGCCCCACAGGTCCAGCTCCCAGGCGGCGTCGAGGTTGCCTTGCCACAGGTTGTAGGCTGACTGGCCGTTGTTGCGCGACGGGTCGCTCAAGCCCTGCTCGCTGTTGCGCGCGCGGCCGTAGCTGCCATTTGCGCCCAGGGACGGGCCTTGCGCGGCACCGGCCACGCCGCGCGCGGCGCGGCTTTGTTCCAGCCGGCTGCCGGCCGCCAGCACGTCGAGGTTGGCGCCGGCGGCGCGCTGCAGCAGGGAAGACAGGGTGGCATCGCCGAAGCCGTCCCACCAGCGTTGCTCGATGGCGGCGTCCTGCTGGGCGGCGAAACGGGCATCCTGCGCCTGGCGCCATTGCTGCCCCAGCTCGTGGTGCGGAGGCTGGAAGTCGCTGCCGACGCTGGCGCAGCCGGCCAGGCCCAGGGCCGTGAAAATGATCAGTGCTTTCATCGCGCGCTCACCTGTTGCAGCAGTTGACGGCGCATGGCCGCAGCTGTACTAATGCGCACTTCGGCCGACATGCCCACGCGCAGGCGGCTGCCGTCATCCTGGCCCGGATCGAGCGCGATCCTGACGGGGATGCGCTGCACCACCTTGGTGAAGTTGCCGGTGGCGTTTTCCGGCGCGATGGCGGCAAAGGTCGCGCCCGTGGCGGGCGCGATGCTGTGCACCGTGCCGCGCAGGAGCATGCCCGGATAGGCGTCGACGGCGATGCTGGCGCGCTGGCCCTGGCGCACGTGCGTGAGCTGGGTTTCCTGCAGGTTGGCGATGACGAAGCTGCGGTTCAGGGGCACCACGGCCATCAGGCTGGCGCCGGGCGCCACCAGGGCGCCGACGCGCACGGCGCGGCGTCCCACGATGCCGTCGATGGGGGCGCGCAGCTGCGTATGCGACAAATCAAGTTCGGCCCGCTGCAGGCTGGCGCGGGCGCGCAGCAGGGCCGCTTCGGCCGCGCCTTGCTGCGCCTGTAAAATGTCCGTCTGCTTGCGGGTGGCGACGAGGGCGGCGCGGTTTTGCGCCAGGCGCGCCCGGCTCACGTCGAAGCGCGATTGCGCCTGCTGCGCGTTCTGCACGCTGCCCGCGCCCTGGCCTGCCAGGTGCGTTGAGCGGGCCAGTTCCTGCTGCGCCAGCTTGTCTTCCGCCTGGTTGGCGTCGACCAGGGTCGTGGCTTGCTCGATCACCGATTGCTGGCGCTGCAAGGTGGCGCGGGCATTGGCCAGCTGCGCTTCGGCGCCGGCTACCTCGGCGCGGGCCGAGGCGGCGGCGGCCTGATAGTCGCGGTCGTCGATGCGCGCCAGCAGCTGACCCGCCTTGACAGTCTGGTTGTCTTCCACCAGCACTTCCCGCACGATGCCGCCCACCTTGGGGGAGAGCACGGTGTAGTCGGCGCTGACGAAGGCGTCGTCGGTGCCTTGTTCGTCGCCGCGGGCGAACAGTAGTTGCCAGGCGCAAAAGGCGAGGGCGCAGGCCAGCAGGGCCAGGCCGAGAAGAAATGCGCGTGAGCGCAGTATGGTTGTTTGCATGGGGATGCTCTTTCTTGAAATAAAAGTCAGGCTGCGCGCGGCGGATAGACGCGCGTCGGCAGGATGGGAATGATCACAATCATGGCCAGCGCGATGGCCGCCACGCACAGGTACAGATCGGACGAGGTCAGGGTGACGACTTGCGCATGCATGCGCGCACTCAGGCCCGGCACGTCCACGACGCCAGGCAGGTTGCCCAGGCGCTCGCTGAGCACCGTCGAATGAAAATGGTTGCGGCGCGTGATCAGCGCGTCGAGCACGCCGGTGGCGACGACGGCCGACATGCCCTTGATGGTGTTGAACCAGGCCGAGGCGAAGGGGCCATCCTGCGGCGCCAGGCCCGTGGTGGCCAGCAGCAGCAAGGGAATCACGGCCATCGGTTGCGCGAAGATCTGCACCGCCTGCAGCAGGTAGAAGTGCGTGCGTATCCAGTCCGGCGACATGCGCGCACCCAGCACGCAGGACAGGGCCAGCAGGGCCAGGCCGATGGCCAGCACCCAGCGGCAGTCGACGGCGCGGATATTGCACAGGGCGGCCACCAGCGGCAGGGCGACCAGCTGCGGCAGCGCCACCATCAGCATCACGGGCGCCGTTTGCAGCGGGCGGTAGGCGTGCACCTGCGCCAGGTAGGACGAAGGGATCAGGATCATGGCCAGCAGCACGAACAGCACGCCGCCCAGGGTCAGCAGGGCGTGGCTGAGGTTACGCCGCGACAGCAGCTGCAGCTTGAAGAACGGCAGCGGATGCGACCATTCATTGACAAAGAACAGCACCAGCAGCAATAGACCGCCACCCAGCAGCACGCAGATCAGGGGCGAGGCGAACCACGCCAGGCGTTCGCCCTGCAGCAAGCCCACCACCAGCATGCTGATGGCGGGCAGACCCAGCAGCAGGCCGCGCCAGTCGAATTGACGGAAACGCTCGAGGCGCAGCGGGTCTTGCGGCAAGCCCCACGACACCATCAGCAGCGCGACGATGCTGCCCGGGACGACTTGCCAGAACGCCCATTGCCAGCCCAGGTACTCGGTCCAGAAGGCGGCCAGCGGCGTGCCCAGGCTGGGACCGAAGGTGGCGCTCAGCGCGTAGCCGCCCAGGCCATACAGCTTGATGTTCGGCGGCAGGAAGCGCAGCGCCACCGTCATCAGCATGGGCGGCAAGGCGCCGCCGGCCGCGCCCTGCACCACGCGCAGGAACATCAGCACGGACAGGTTCGGCGCGAACGGGCAAAGCACGCCGGCGGCCATGCAGACGACGATGGCGGCGGCCGTCAGGCGGCGCAGCGAGAAGGTGACGGAGCACCACGGCGCGAACGCCATGGCCGACACCGAGGCGGCCGCATACAGGGCCACGAGCCAGCTGGCGTCGTCGCGCGCGATGCCCATGGCGCCGCGGATGTCGGCCAGCGCGACCTTGGTGATGTTTTCATTCAGGCCCGATACCAGCACGGCCAGCAGCACGCCGGCCAGGCCGGTGGCCAGGCGCGGACCAAAGACGGGTGGCGCCGGCGGTGAAGGGGGAGGCGGCGCCATCGTCGGGATGGCGCCAGGAAGTAATACAGCGGACACAGGGAACTCCGTGGATGAGAATCAGTCCACGCAGTATAGGTAGCCGTTAATCTTGTGAAAATTGATAATTGATGAAGTCTCGATTGCGTCTGGCGCAATGATATTGGGTTCAGCGCCTACGCGCCCGGCGCGCTGCCGCACAGCGACTTGATCGTCGCGCGCAGCCAGCGGTGTGCGTGGTCGTGGTCGAGGCGCGGATGCCAGGCCTGGAACACGTCGACGTTGTCGACGGGAATGGGCAGCGCGAAGGTGCGCAGCTTCAATCCCAGGCGCTCGACGATGGGCAGCAGGGGCGTGGGCATCAGCGGCAGCAGCAGGCGCGAATCGGCCACGGCGAAGATGGCGGACTGAAAATTGGGCGTGATCAGCGAAACGCGGCGCATGTAGCCCCGCTCGGCCAGGGCCGTGTCGAACGGGCCGCGCGCCAGGCCGCGCCGCGACACGCTGATATGTTCGTACTCGGTGAAGCTGTCCAGGTTCATGGGGCCGTCGAAGATCGGATGGTCGCTGCGGGCGATGCCGACAAAGCCGCTGCTAAACAGCTGCTGCAGCTTGATGTCGGGCGCAAAGGCGCGTCGCGCGCTGATGTACAGGTCGATGCGGCCCGCGTGCAGGGCGTCGTTTTCCGTGGCGCCATCGCCTTCGGGCACGAAGCGCAGCACCGTGTTCGGCGCATGGCTGGCCAGCAGGTCGCGCAGCTTGCCGCCGTAGGCGCCGACGAACACGTCGTTGGCGCACAGGCTGAAGGTGCGTTCCAGGGTGCGCAGGTCGATTTCACGGCCGGACGTGAAGACGGCGTGCGCCTGCTCCACCACGCCGCGCACCTGCTCGCGCAATTCCAGCGCGCGCGGGGTGGGCGCCAGGCCGCGCCCGGAGCGCACGAAGACGGGGTCGCCGATGGCGTCGCGGATGCGCGCCAGGGTGCGGCTCATGGCCGGCGCGCTCAGATTCATGCGCCGCGCGGCGGCCACGGCGCTGCCTTCCTCGAGCAGGATGTCGAGGGCGACGAGCAGATTCAGGTCGGGGAGTTTCATGCGGCGATTATAGCCCGGGGGCCAGCGCCAGCGCTGCGCCGGCAGGACGCCGGCGCAGAGGGGATGCTATTGCGGTATTACTCGGCTGCCGGCTCGGCGCCGCAGCATTTCTTGTACTTCTTGCCGCTGCCGCAAGGGCAGTCGTCGTTGCGGCCCACTTTCGGCTCTTCGCGCTTCAGGGTTTGCACCGGTGCTTTGCGGCGCGGCACCCAGAAACGGTGGATGGCCGGCAGGTTCGCTTCCAGTTCCTGCGCCAGCTTGTGCGCCTTGACCGGGTCTTCCACCAGTTTCAGCTCTTCTTCCTTGATTTCGTCGGCGCCCAGCAGGTAGATCGGCTGCATCAGCGCGGCCACTTCGGAATCCCAGATTTCGTTCCACGAGCCTGGACGCAGTTCCATGCCGTCCCAGAAGCCCCAGCACCACGCTTCGGCGTCGATCAGGGTCTGGCCTTCGTAGTCGTGTTCGACGAACAGGGCTTCGAATTCCTTGGGTGCCACTTCAAACGTCACCAGCACTTCGTTCATGAAGCGCATGATCAGGTTGACGATGCGCTCTTCTTCCTTGCTGTTCTTGAATTTCGGCGCATCCTCGGCATCTTCGCCCCACACGCGCGGCAACCACTCGGCCGGCATGATCGGTTCCGGACCGATGGCGACGGCCGTCAGATAGCCGTGCAGCATATCCATGGTCATGGCGTCTTCGGAGCACCGGTCCGACAACAGGAATTGGTCTAATTCGTCAAATTCTTTTTCTGATAATGGCTGTTCGAGTGACATGGCTTGCTCTTTGATGAAATGTAAGGCGTCAGTATACGCCTTGCGGCGCTTCATCACCGAAGTGTTTGCACCGGCGGCCCGCGCGCGCCTTACAATGTCGCTCATGCACAATGAAAACCAGCCGCACGAGGACGACCGGCCCGTCCATCCCTTTTCCGCCCTGAGCCCCGATTGCGTGCTCGACGCCCTCGACAGCGTGGGCTTGCGCGGCGATGGCCGCCTGCTGGCGCTGAACAGCTATGAAAACCGCGTCTACCAGGTGGGCATCGAAGACAGCGCGCCCCTGGTGGCCAAGTTTTACCGCCCAGCGCGCTGGAGCGATGCGGCCATCCTGGAAGAACACGCGTTCGTATCCGAGCTGGTCGAGCGCGAAATCCAGGTGGTGCCGGCGCTGGCGATCAACGGCAGCACCCTGCACCAGTACCAGGGCTTCCGCTTTGCCGTCTTTCCCCGCCACGGCGGCCGCGCGCCCGAGCTGGACGACCCGGCGACCCTGGAATGGATAGGGCGCTTCATTGGCCGCATCCACGCCGTCGGCGCGCTGTCCACGTACAAGGAACGCCCGGCGCTCGATCACCAGACGTTTGGCGTCGAACCGCGCGAGTTCTTGCTGGAGGGTAACTTCCTGCCGCCCGAGCTGCTGGCCGCGTATTCCAGCGTGGCGCAGCAGGCGCTCGACGGCGTCAAGCGCTGCTATGACCGCGCGGGCGACGTGGCCGTGCTGCGCACGCATGGCGATTGCCATGGCGGCAACGTGCTGTGGACGGACGCCGGCCCCCATTTCGTCGATTTCGACGATAGCCGCATGGGTCCGGCCATCCAGGACCTGTGGATGATGCTGTCGGGCGAACGCGGCGACCAGGTGCGCCAGATGAGCGACATCCTGGCCGGCTACGAAGATTTCTGCGATTTCGACCCGCGCCAGCTGTACCTGGTCGAAGCGCTGCGCACCCTACGCCTGATCCATTATTCGGCCTGGCTGGCGCGCCGCTGGGACGATCCCGCCTTCCCCGTCGCCTTCCCGTGGTTCAACACGCAGCGCTATTGGCAGGACCGCATCCTTGAACTCAGGGAGCAGGTGGCGCTAATGGATGAAGCGCCGTTGTGGCCCATCTGAATGCATATTTTGCCAATAAAACCGTAGCGAGCGGCAGTGATTTGCGTCCGAGAAGCGCAACTGGGCTGACGCCCAGTGAGTATCGCCGGACGCAAAGCGCGACGCGCAGTAGGTTTGATTGGTGAAATGATGAAAAGGGCGGTAAAACAGGCTCTTCTTGCCGCGCTGATTTGTGCATGCCTGTTCGATAATGGTGGTAATAAATTCCCATAAGCAACGGAATTCACCCGAATAAGCGAGAAATCATGCAAGCACAGCAAAATCAGCGCCAGGCCGCCTCCCTCACCGTCGCGTATTCCGCCGACGACGAGTTCGACCAGGACAGCATCGTTTCGCTGCATGATTTCAAGGACCTGGAGCGCAAGGCGGAAGCGCCAGCGCCGGTTCCAGCCGCTCCTGCCACTCCTATGTCCGAGCCGCAAGCCGAGCCGGCAGCGGAAACCGACAGCAAGGCGCCTGCCGCTGAACGCCAGAAAATGGAACTGAAGGCCATCCACGAGGCGATCGCCCGCGTGGAAGCGGAAGCGAAGGCCACCTGCGCCGCCGAAAGCCGGGCCCTGGCCGAGGCGCGCGTGCGCTCACTGGCCGAGGACCGCGCCGCCATCGACGCGGCCGCCGCCGCCGCCGCGCAGCAAAATGCGCAGGCGGCCGAAGAAGCGATCGCCGCCAACCGCGAACGCCTGGAAACCATGCGCGCTGCCGCGCAAGCCAGCGTGGCCCGCCTGGAAGCCGTCAAGCAGGAGACGGCCGAACTGCGCGCCCGCGTGGAGTCCGACAATGAAATCCGCCTGGCCGCGGAACAGCGCGCCCGCGCCGAGCAGGAAAGCCGCTTGCGTGCCAGCGAACAGGTGGCCGTGCAGTCGGAACTGGCCGAGCAGGCAGCCCGCGCCGCCGAGGAATTGCAGGTGCAGACGGAGCAGGCGCGCCTGCAGGCCGTCGAGCGCGTCGCCGCCGTGCAGGCGGCCAAGGAAGAAATGGTGGGCATCGCTTCGGCGGACGCCCGTGTCGCCGTGCTGGCCCGTGAACGCGAGCGCCATGCGCACGGTGCGCGCCAGACGGCGCAGATGCTGGCCGAAGCGGAAAGCGAAGCGCTCGACTTGACGGTGCAGCGCGAGCGCGCCGACCAGATCGCGCTGGAATCGGCCTTCAACCGGGCCGCCGCCGAAGTGCGCGCCCTGGAAGAAGCGCGCGCGCTGGCGCACCTGGAGCAGGAACGCGAAGCCATCGCGCTGGCGCAGGCGGAATCGGAACGCCATGCGGCGCAGTCGCTGCGTTTGCGCCTGCAGACGGAAAAGGAATTGCGCGACGCGGCCATCCACCGCGAGCGCCTGGAAATGGTCGCCGTGGCCAGCGCGCAGGCGCGCCGCGATGCCGACGTGCGCATCCTGGCCGCCACCGAGGCGCGCATCGAGGTGGACCGCCAGCTGCGCGCCGTGGCCCTGGCCCGCGTGACCGCCGAACAGGATGCGGAAATCGCCGGCCACGCCAAGCTGGAAGCGGAAACGGCGGCCCTCGAAGAAACCAAGGCCCGCGAAGCGGCCGAGCAGGCTGCCGCCGTGGCGGCCGCCCGCGAACTGGAAGAGCAGCAGCGCGCCGCCAGCCTGGCGCAGGAACGCGCCGAACTGGCGCGCCAGGCGGCAGAACTGGCCGCCAGCCAGAACGACGCCGAGCAGGCCGAGGTAGATGCCGGCAAGGCGACACTGGCTGCGCAGGAACAGGCAGCGCAACTGGCGCAGGAAAAAGCCCGCCAGGCAGAGCAGCTGCTGCAGGCGGAGCAGGAGCGCCTGGCTGCCGAACAGGCCGCCATCGCCGCCTTGAAAGAAAAACTGGAAGCGGAAGCGCTGGCGTGCCACGCGGCGCAGGAGCGCATCGTCGCCGAAGGCGCACAAGCGGAACTGCTGCGCGGCCAGCAGGCGGCCGAACAGGCCTTGCGGGAGGCGGCGCAAAAGGAAGCGGACGCCATCCGTATCCTGATGGACCAGGCGCTGGTCGAGGGCGAAAAAAAGACCGCTGCCGCGCAAGCCGTGCAGGCGCAGGCGCGCCTGGCCGTGGAACTGGGACAAGTGCATAGCGAGCGCGCCCGCGTGGAGGAAGACAAGGCGCAAGCTGCCGAAGCGCTGCTGGCGTCCGAGCGCGATTTCGTCGCGGCCGAACGCGAGTCGCTGGCGCTGATCGCGCAAAAACTGGTGCAGCAGCGCCAGACCAGCAGCGCCGAAGAGCGTGCCTCGCAAGCGATCGCCGGCCGCCTGGAAGCGGAAAAACAGGCGACGGCGGCAGCCGAAGCGCGCGCCGCCATGGAACAGCAGGCGCTGGAAGCCGTGCGCCAGCGCGAGCAGCTGGAATTGGCTGCACAGCAGGCCGCCAGCGAGAAACTCGACGCGCAGCAAGCCTTGCTGGCCAGCGCCCAGGCCCACGCCGCCCTGCAGCGCAAGGCGGCCGAGACGACGCGCGCGATGGCGGCCGCCAAACAGCAGTTGCTGGAACGCGATACGGCCCGCGCGCAGCAGCAGGAGCGCGAACTGGCGGCCCTGCGCGCCAGCCTGGAGCAGCCGCAAAGTGCGTTTTCCAGTTCATTGACCGCCGCCCGCGCGAAAGCCGAACAGGTGAGTTCGGCCAGTCTGACGCGCGAAGTGATCGAGCGGCTGACGCAGCCTAACGACGCTGGCGCCGTCTGGCGTTCGCGCTGAGAGCCTGAAAACCCGATAACAGCCGGGGTCGGACCCTCAGGGTCCGACCCCAGTCCCAGGTTTGGGTTGCATCTGTATTCCCATCAAAACTTGCGTCCTACCCCCACCAAAATGACATCCGCATCGCGGTGATAATCGGTGATGACCCGGTTCCACGCCACGTGCGTCACCCAGCGGCGGTCGACGTGGTAGCGGGCCACGGCCGACAGCAAGCCCGTCAGGCGCGTGCTGTGGCCCTGGGTGTCTCGGCCGTCCCATGCCACGTAGGGCCCGCCGCCCATGCCGAATTCCACCTTTTCATTGAGCGAGCGGATCAGCCACAGCTGGGCGGCGATGCCGCGGCGGTGCGCCAGGTCGGTGTTGCCTTCGTCGAGGGCGGTGACCGTCCAGTCCACGTATTTTCCCGCCGCGCGCCGGTATTCCAGGGTGAACGGGCGCGAGGACTCCGAGCGCAAGCTGTTGACGATGGTGTGGCCGGTCGATAAGGTCAAGGTGTCGTCGTGCGCCCAGTTCTGCAAGTGCAGCTTGGCACCCGGCACGCCGTCATAGCGGTAGCCGGCGCCGATCAGCAGGTGCGTGGTGTTGTCCTTGCCGCTGGGCCGGATGCGGTTGAGCTGCGCTTGCGCATACCAGCGGTTGTCGAACTGCCAGCGCGCCTGCAGGCTGACGATGGAGCCCCAGCCGTGGTCATTGTCGAAGTTGTGCAGGCCGTCGTCGGTCTTGGCCGTGTCGAAGAAAAAGTAGCGGCCCGCGCCGGCGCCCAGCATCAGGCCCTGCTCCACTTTTTTCGTGCGCAGCCAGACCTGGCCCGCCATGCCGTCGCGGTGATGGTCTTGCGGGTGGCCTTCATTGATGTACGACAGGCTGACGGCGCTGTAGTCGCCCACCGGCTGGGTGTAGCTGATGGCCGCCACAAAGGTACGCTCGTTGGTCGAGTTCACTTTCAGGGCGCCGGCCATGCCGGAGATATCCTGTGCCTGGGCGGACAGGGCGAGCGAGGCGGCCAGCAAGGCCAGGGCGGCGGGGCATATGCGCATGGTATTTCCGATAGTGGTGATACACGCTAATGGTGGGCTGGCTGGACGTGTTGCGCTAGCGCAAGCATTGTGTGTTTTTACTACAGCAATGAACAGTTCCAGTCAGAACTAATTGCGAGTGTATAAGAAAGTGAGAATGTGTGAGGCGCGCCATGCGGCTGGAGAGCGGGGAGGGGCGCCGGCGCGAGTATGGCTGGCCGGCGCGATGCTGCTGAAGTTGCTGGACTTGCGGTGGTATTGCTGTCTGTATTACTGACTCAGGACGACTTTATCGGCAAAATATTCCGTCTCGCCGAAGCATTGCGTGGGCACGCCCTTGTGCTGGCTGTAGGTGACGAGGATGCGCTTGCCGGCGGCGGCCGACAGTTGCTTCGCCACTTCCTCGTCGCGCACGCTGAACTGGAATTTTTCCGGGATGGTGCCCGGCAGCGCCGTCAGCAGCAATTCACCCTCCCATGTCTTGCAAATCCAGCCCCGCTTGGAAAACTTTTGCAGGTAGCCCGCCCGTTCGCCTTCCGAGTACGAGAAGCTGAGGGCCATCCACGTGTAGGCGGCCAGCAGCAGGAAGCCGGCCACGAGGAAGATGGCGAAGGCGAAGGTGACTTTTTTGGTCGTAGGGGTCATGTTAAGGGGTGAATTGTTTAGTTGGAGAAAGAGTTAGTCTTTCCGTCCGGCTTTCCAGTTGAGGCCAAAATTGTATCGCTCGTCCATGGCCTGGTGCGCCGTGATTTTACCTTGGCCGCCGAAGTATTCCACCAATTTTGTCACCTGCAGGTTGCCGCCGTGGTTTTCCAGCATGGCGATGGCGCACATGGCGTGCGGGCTGTCTGTGTCGAGGCGTACTTCCACGGTCGGCTGGCCGGGAATTTCGATCGTCACGACGCCATCCGTGGCGGCCCAGTTCGGCACGCCTTCGTAGATGAACGCGTACACGAGCACGCGCTTGATCTGGTCGAAATGGGTGCCGTTGATGAAGATGTTTTCGCCGCTGCTGACGCTGCCCGTGCGGTCGTCGCCTTCCAGGTGGATGTACGGTGGCCTGTCATACGCGCCCCAGCTGTTGCCCAGCGCCTGCACGGCGCTCTTGCTGCCATTGCTCATCTCGAACAGGCAGCCGATATCGAGGTCGATGCCGCCCGAACGGCCGGCCGGCTTGTTGAACAGCTTGCCGAGGAAGCCCGTGTCCAGTTTTGAGGCGGGCGCCTGGCCTTGCGACGCGTTCTGGTTCCAGTTCAGATTGACCCGGATGCGGCCATAGCCGCCGCTGTCGCGCTTGTCGAGCGAGATCTTGTCGCCGCGCTTTTCCAGGCGAATTTTTGAGAGCGAGATTTTATTCGCCGCTGGCGGGGCCGCTGGCGCCGGCGCAGGCACGGGAGCCGGCGACGGAGAAGATTGCGCTGCCTCGCTACCGCCGAAGTGCTTCAGCAGCGCCGCCAGGCCGCCCGCGAAACCCTGGCCCACGGCGCCGAAGCGCCAGCTGCCGTCGCGGCGATACAGTTCGCCGATGATGACGGCTTTTTCGTCCTGGAAGTCATTGCCCGTGAAGGCGAACGTGGCGGCCTGGCCCAGCGCCATGCTGGAGTTGCCCAGCGCGCGCATGCTGCCCTGTTCCGTCGCGGCCGTGAAGACCAGCTTGTCGATCGAGGCGGGCAGGCGGGACAGGTCGACCTGGAAGGTGGAGCGGGGACCGTTCAATTCCACCGTGACGGCGTTGTCCGGCGCGCTTTTCTGATTGTAGAACACCATGTAGCGGTCGTCCGACAGCTTGCCGGCCGCATCGACGCCGAAGCAGCTGACGTCCACTTCCATCGAGCCCGAAACGATATCGAGCGTGACGGCAAACGGGCCGTTCAAGCCCAGGTCAGTCAGTTTGCCTTTTTGTCCGCGTGTGAAATTGGTCATGGTCGTGCAATCCCTTCGTCGCTTGAGAGTTGAGTCAATGAGATAGTCGGCACGTGCGCGGCGGCGTTGTCGGCCGCATGGCGGATGCCGAACAGGCGCGCCTGCTCGATGATGCGCAGCGCCCAGCTGCTGTGCGTGGCCACTTCGCACATCGATTCCTGCATGCGGAACACGGCCGGGCTGTCCGGGTCGATGATGCGCAGCGCCAGTTCGATGTCCGACTGCGCCACCTGGTAGTGGCGCTCGATCTGCGGCACCTGGTCCGGATGGATGGCCGTCTTGGCGATCATGCCGTGCGCCATGTCCTGCGCCACTTCGGCGTCCAGCCAGCTGCCCTGCGACAGGTGCTCGAAGACGGGCGCCGTCAGCTGGAAGCCGTGCGGCTTGAAGATCGTCACCAGGCGGCCGATGACCTGGCCCAGCGGCGTTTGATAGATGGTGCCGCTGGTGGGGCGGCGCAGGCCCAGCAGGGCCAATAAATCGTTGCCGCCGATGCGCAGGGCCAGGATGCGGCGCCGCACTTCCGGCGCCGACAGGATGAGGCGGAACTGCTTCATTTCCTCGTCGTCGAATACTTCCGCCGTTTCCAGGGTCGGCATCAAGAGGTGATGCGTGTGGCGCACGAGGTCGAAATACGTGGCGAAATTGTGGCGCGTGGATTTCGGCAGCACGAAGCCGCTCAATTTGTCGGCGCCCGGCATGGCCAGCACGCGCGCCAGCACCTCGAGATTACGCACGCGCACGAAGCGCAAGGTATCCGATTCGTCGGCCATGTTTTGCAGCGCCAGCGACAGGTTGAACAGCGCGTAACTGAGGTCGCGTTCGGCGATGGCGTCTTCGGTGCACAGGATGACCGAGCGCAAATGGCTGAATTTGTCGCCATTGGCGATCGCCAGCAAGTCCTTGTGCGTGGTCGGCACGTACATGGAGGCGCCCAGCGCCGCTTTATGTTCGCTTTGCGGGTGTAGGGAGTTGTTATCCATCGACTGCGCTCCTGATAAGGGCGACCGCCTGGTAAGGCAGCGCCGGTTCTACTATGACGGGTATGGCTTTTTCCTGCGCCAGAAGCAGCAAATGTGCCACGTCCGGCGCATTCGTGTCGCGCACGATCAGGCGCTCGGGCACGCGGCGCAGCAGCACGCGCGTCGCTTCGCCGATGCCTGGCTTGATCAGGTTGATGTCGCTGATGCCGTATTGCTGCTGCGCGGCGGCCATGTAGGCTTGCGAGCGGGCCGCCATGGCTGGCGCATCGCTCGCTTCGGCCAGCGGAATGCCGCTGCTGGCGGCAATCGCCATGGCGTCGGCCACCAGGCCGTCGGCGAAAGCGCGCGACTGGTCGTGCTGCTCGAACTGCGCGTAATACACGCAGCCGTGGAAGTCGTCCGGGCCGATGGCATCATTCAATACGGAGCGGCTCACCAGGCCCGAGACGGTGGCATTCAAGATGCTCGACGGGATCAGGTAGTCGCTGGCCGAGGCGGCGCAGGCGGCCGTGCCGGCCAGGTCGGACAGCACGAACAGGCCGCCGTCGATCGCCGTGCCATTGGCCGCGTTGAAATCGTGGACCGTCTGGCGCAGCTCGCGCGAAATCACGCCCTTGCCCGTCCAGCCGTCGACGAAGACGAGGGAAGCGTCGCCATGGCCCTGCGCCAGGATGTGGTGCAGGGCGTTCGCGTCGATGCCGCGGTCGCGGATGATGGAGACGGAATAATGGCTGCACTCGCGCTGGAAGACCTGGCGCAGCAAGTGCCCGAGGATGACGCCCACGGGCGTGCCGGCGCGCGCCAGCGACACGAGCGTGATGGGCCCCGTGCGGCGCGCCGCGATCAGGGCGGCCAGGCGCAGGCAGTCGCGTGCCATCTGCAGGCGGTTGGCCGCGAACGCGTTCTGGAACAGGGCCAGGTAGGCGGGCGAAGGCAGGGATTCCGGCGACAGCATCTCGCTGTAATGGCGCTGGCCCGACTGGATCAAGCGCTCTTTTTCGGCCAGGTCGAGAATCGGTTCGAGCGCCATCGGCGTCAACAGAAACTCCACGTCTTCCTGGCGGTAGCTGCCGCTGAAATGCAGCGTGCTGTCGGTCATAGCGCCGCCACCGTGAGGGCCGCCAGCTGGGTGCCGTTGGGGATGATGGCGTAGTCGCAGGCGGCCATGAAGCGGGCGTCCGAACGGCTGTCGCCCATGCCGAAGCTGACGATGGGGCCATGTTCGGCTTCCAGTTCCGCGCGCAGGTAGGCCACGGCGCGCGCCTTGTTCAAGGTTTTCGGCAGCACGGCCAGGTTGTTGCCGTTGCGGTGGATGAAGTAGTCGGCGCCTTCGCCGGCGATCCACTGCTGCAGCACTTGCTCCTCGATGTCGGCCAGGCGCTCGCCGCGCGCTTCATGGTCCTTGACGACGATGTAGAACGGCGTGTTGTAATCCTCGATCAGGCGCGCGCGCGAAGGCATGCCCGTCTTGATTTGAAAATCGTCGATGATACGCATGGCGTCCCGCAGGCCGGGCAGGGCCGTCTGCATGTCGTTCTGCATCAGGGACAGCCAGCCAGCGTCGAGCGCGCCGCCCGGCTGCAGCACGATGCCGCCGTAATCGAGCACGCTGTAGCTGGTAAACGGCAGGTCGACACGGCGGAATGCGTCGCCATTCCTCGCCGTGGCGGGGATCAATGTCATGCCGCTTTGCGCGAATTCAAAGAAGGCGCGCTGGCGCGCCGTCGTAAACGAGCAGGCGTCGCCATTTTTCAGATAGGCGGCCGCTTGCAAATCGGTCTCGCCAGCGCATTTTTTCGGGGTCTGGAACAGTGTGTCGTCCAGATCAACAAACAGGAATTTCTTCAATTTTGGTCTCTGACTGAAAGTGGAACAGGCGGCCGTTCAATTGGCCGGCGAGTTGCATGAGGGCGGGGCTGGTCGGGGTTTCATGGCAGATGAACACGTGCTGGTACTGGCCAGGCGCCACGTTGTACAGGTAATTGGCGATGCCTTCGCCGTAATTGTCGTCGCAGTGGACGATATGGCCGACGGAGCCCCACGACAAAATGGGCGAGCGCGTGGTCGACTGCACCACGACGTTCTTGCCCAGCGCTTCGAGTTCGCGCGCCAGCAAAAACGACGGGTGCATGAATTCGCCCGTGCCCAGCACCAGCACGGAATCGCCGGCGCCGATTTCCTGCGCCAGCTGCACCGCCAGGCCCTGCGGCGGCGCCAGGGCGCGTCCCACGCCGATGCGGCCAAAGGCGGGGCTGGCACCCCGTTCTTCATTCGCCTCGAAGCGCTGCGCGCTGGCCGCCACGGGGGCTGGCGCGGCGCCGGCCTGGAAGGCGTAGTGGCCGGACAGCGCCGCGCCGATGGTCGTGGGCAGGCCGAAACGCTCACTCAAGCCCGCGTTGGCGGCTTGGCCCATGAAGTTGGTGATCACGCCCAGGTGCAGCTTTTCCAGTTGCGGATAGCGCGCGCGGCACACTTGCACCAGGTTGGCGAAGGTGTTGCCGGTCGACGCTTCATCGTCGATCAGCACCAGGCTGCGGGCCGTGGAAAACAGGGCGCTGGCCGCATCCGACAGGTGCAGGAACTGGCGCGGCGCGTGGCTGTGCGATTCCTCGAATTCGAAGAAGGGCACCGTGCCCACGCGGTAGCGCGAGCTGTGCAAAAACAGAGCCTTGCAGGAAGAGCCGGGGTTGGCGCGCAACCACGCTTCGAACACGCCCTGGCCCAGGCCGACGGCCGTTTCCGCCATGGCGATGAAGACGACGGGGCCGGGCAGGCTGGGGGGAATCTGCGCGGCCAGGTCGTCGTGGATGGCTTGCATGGCGCGCGGCGTGACGGGCCAGTGCTTGCCCAGCACCTTCGAGAGGAACAAAAAGCCGCGTTTGGCGTTGGCGCGCGCGGCAAAGCCGATCAGCCAGTCCAGCGGAAAGCGCGCCTCGTCCACTTTCAGGGTCAGCTCGCCCGTGGGCATTTGCTGCTTGACGAGGTTCATGGCAGCTCCACGGCATAGGCGGCTTCGCCCACGCGCATGCCCTCGCGGATGGCGGGCACGGCGAGCTTGTCGAAACCGTGGTCGAAGCCGGCCAGCGCCAGGTAGGGCAGGTTGGGGCCGGCCGCGCAGGCCATGCCGATGCCGCCCGACATGCGCGGATTGATCTCCAGCAGCGCCAGGCCGTTCGCCCCTTCGCGGAACTGGATGTTGAACACGCCATTGAGCCGGTAGTCGCGCGCCAGTTTGTCGCAGGCCGCCAGCAGGTCGTCGCGCAGTTCGATCAGCTGGCCGCTGCCGCCCCCATGCAGCTTCTTGCGCGGCACGGCGCAAATGAGCTTGCCCTGGTCGGCGACGCAGTCGGCGCTGTATTCGTGGCCGTCGAGGTATTCCATCAGCAGCAGGGTTTTAAATGTACCCATCTGCGCCAGGCCGGCGCGCAGCTCCTGCGCATTGATCTGGTAGGCGGCGCCGGCCAGCAGCAGCTGGGCGCTGGTGCGTTCTTCATCGAGTATGGCAAAGCCCAGGGCATACACGGATTCGGACGGTTTGATGCACAGCTTGCGGTGCAGCGGGCGCAGTTCGGCGTAGGCGGCGTCGTATTCTTCAATGGTGGTGACGGCGCGGTAGTCGGCCGGGCGCGCCATGGGCAGGTCGAGGCCCTCGCAGAAGCGCGCCTTGTCATGCATCAGGGTCAGGGTGTCTTCGCTGGCCACGCTGAGCACGCGCGTGCCGATGGCGGCGAAGCGCGCGCTGGCGCTGCCGATCAGGCCCGCTTCCTTGCCGGGCCAGAAAATCGTGATGCCCCGGTCGCGGCAAAATTCCAGGCACCACTCGACATAGTTGTGGCCCGTCAGGCCCGACGGTTCGACCGCGTATTCGTGCGCCGACAAAAAGGCGGCCGCATGCGCGTTCGTATTGCTGCACACGATGTGATAGCGGGGCGCGCCACTGGTGGCGGCGCTATCGGCTTCGCGGATCAGGCGCATCGCCGTGCCGACCGAGGAAAATGTTTTGTTGAACCAGACTCTTTGCATGTACGGGGACCGGGTGGAAATAGGAGAAGCCGCGCGCAGGTGCGCGCGCGGGCAGTGTAGCCAGAAAAACTTAACATGGCCTTAGAAAAACGCCAGCCCAAACCTGCTGCGCGTCGTGGACGCGGCCTGCGATGCTCACTGTGCCTCCGCACAGTTGCGCTTCTCGGCCACGTCCCCATCCGCTCGCGACGGTTTTGGCGGGCGTTTGGGAATCAGCCGGCCTTGCCGCTCGCTGTCCACTTGAGGAAGGCGTCGCGGTTGCGCGAGCAGATGAACACCTTGCCCGAGCCGGAAAAGCGCAGCACGATGCCTTCGCCGCTGGTCACGCTGTTGACGATATTGCCGAGGAAGCCGCCGATGCCGCCGCCGCTGGCACCGCCGCCCGTGGTCACGGAAATCTCGTACTTCAGGCTGTTGTCCCAGCACACGACGTGGGAATTGTCGATCACGACGTCCTTGCCCGGCTCGACGTCGAGCTGGAACATGGAGCCGAAGCCCGACACCACCACTTGTCCCGTGCCGGCCGTCTCCATGACGAAGAAGCCGCCCGACTGGGCGAACAAGGCGTTGCCGATGCTTTGCGTGCGCACTTTCATTTCCGTGCCCGAGGTGGCGGCGACAAAGGCGCCGTCGTTGAGCAGGTACTGGCGCGCGCCCACGTCGACCACTTCGATGGCGCCCGGCAGGGTGGGCGAGAGCAAACAGTCGCCGCTGCCGCGCACCGCTTCGATGTGCTGCTGGAAGAATGATTCGCCGTTGGCGAAGCGGCGCATGATGGCGCTGCCCAGGCCGCCCGTCATCTTGCCCTTCAAATCGAGCGCCGTTTCCATCATCACCATCGCATCCGATTCGCAATAGATGGTTTCGCCCTGCTTCATGCTGACGTGCAGGAAGGGATCGACGTCGCCCGTGACACTAAATACTGGCATGATAAATCTCCAAAAAAAAGCCGCCTGATCTGTGCAGGCGGCAGTAATGATATGACATTAAGATAATTCACCTCGGAAAACCGTAGCGAGCAAGCTCGATTTCGGGTTAAGTCGCGCAGCTGTACGGAGGTACAGCGAGCAACGCAGGCCCGAAAGTGAGCGGCGCAGTAGGTTTAACGAGCGTGAATTAAGCGTTGACGCCGAAAGAACGGGCGAGGGGACCGAGGCCGCCGTTGAAGCCCTGGCCGATGGCCTTGAACTTCCATTCGCCGTTGTAGCGGTAGATTTCGCCAAAGATCATCGCCGTTTCCGTCGAGCTGTCTTCGGACAGGTCGTAGCGGGCGATTTCTTTTTCGCCTTCCGCGTTCAGGCAGCGGATGAAGGCTTTCGACACCATGCCGAAGTTCTGGCGGCGCGCGTCGGCGTCGTGAATGGTGACGGTGATGCTGATGCGGTCGATGTCGGCAGGTACGCGGGTCAGGTCGATTTCGATGCGCTCATCGTCGCCTTCGCCTTCACCGGTCGTGTTGTCGCCCGTGTGCACGACGGAACCGTCGGTCGACTTCAGGTTGTTGTAGAAGATAAAGTCAGAGTCGCCACGGACTTTACCGTCGTTTTTCAGGAGGAAAGCACTGCCGTCAAGGTCGAAGGTGGCGCCATCCGTCGAACGAGGATCCCAGCCGAGGCCGACGATGATCTTCTTCAGGTTCGGTGCTTCCTTGCTCAGGTTGACGTTGCCGCCTTTTTGCAAACTGATTGCCATGTGGTGCTCCTTTTCAGTAAATAACTCAAACATGCCTTCATGGGATGAGCGCCAGGCGCTCGTGCCATTATTCTCTCAATTGGGGGCGGAACCCCCGATTTCAAGCTTGTGCCGCGTGCCGTTTGCGATAGCGCAGGGACGACCACAGCGAGACCAGGATGAAGGCCACGCCCGACAGGCCCGTGAACCACTCCGGAATATGGTACTTGACGGATGCCAGCATGATCAGGGCGAGGATGCCGATCGCATAATGGGCGCCGTGCTCGAGGTAGACGAACTCGTCCAGCGTGCCCTTGTGTACCAGGTACACCGTCATCGAGCGCACGAACATGGCGCCGATGGCCAGGCCCAGCATGATGATGACGACGTCGTTGGTGATGGCGAACGCGCCGATCACGCCGTCAAAGCTGAACGAGGCGTCCAGCACTTCCAGGTACAGGAAGCCGCCGATACTGCCGCGCGCCACCGTTTTTACCAGGTCGCCATTGCCGCTTTTGGCGGGCGCGGCGCCTTCTTCTTCATCATCCTGCAGGTCCGGCTCGCCTTCTTCCAGCAAGCCGCTGATCCAGTTCACGCCGATGTAGACGGCGATGCCGACGATGCCCGACGCGAGCACGCTGTATTTTGCTTCCGCAGGGCCCATCGCCACGCAGGCGGCCACGGCGCCCATGGTGATCAGCACGGCCAGGCTTTCGGTGCCCAGCGCGTTGACTTTTTCCTCGGCCCAGCCCAGCCAGTGCAATTCCTTCTCGTCGTCGAACAGGAAGTTCAGGAACACCAGCAGCAGGAAGGCGCCGCCGAAGGCTGCCACTTGCGCATGGTTGTCCGTCAGGTGCTTGGCATACACGTCCGGCGTGGTCGTGGCCATGGTCCACACATCGACCAGGCCCAGGCCCGTGGCGACGGAAACGATGACCAGCGGGAACAGCAGCCGCATGCCGAAAACGGCCACGAGGATACCGACCGTGAGGAACAGTTTTTGCCAGAATTCATTCCAGTGGCGCAAGACGGAGGCATTCACCACGGCATTGTCGAACGACAGCGACACTTCCATGACGCCCAGCACGCCCGTGATCCACAGCGCATTGATCAGGCCGGGCATGCCGCCATGGCTGTAACCCCACCAGCCCGACACCGCCATCAGGATAAAAGTGACTAAAAAGGAAATTCTGAAATGCCGCATGAGTACCCCGTTGCAAGTGAAAGACGTTTGATTATCCGCGCCGCTGTGCGCGCCGCGCTCAGTGTTGATATACGTCAATTGTTGTATATGCCATGATTTTATATTAGTTGCCGCCCGGGGCGGCGTTTTATAGACCGGCGACAGACAGTTCTGCTGGCGCGGACGATCTGCGATAATTGCGGCGCGCCCATCCGGCTGCCGCAGTCTCTTGCACACTCTCGACATATATAGAAGAAGGAATACCCCGTGGATATCGCTTACCTCGTCACGCCCCTGATCACCTGGATCCTGGTCGGACCGATCAAATTCCTGATCAACAGTGTCCGCACGCGGCAATGGGCGTTCGGCCTGGTCGGCAATGGCGGCTTTCCCAGCAACCATAGCGCCGTCGTGTCCAGCATGGCCACCCTGATCGCCTTGCGCGAAGGCATAGGCCATCCCGCCTTCGGCGTGGCCGTGACCCTGGCTTTCATCGTCATCATCGACGCCAACAGCCTGCGCCAGCACGTGGGCAAGCAGGCGGCCGCCATCAACCGCCTGGCGGGGGAAGCGGCCAGCCCCGCGCACAAGACCTTGCGCGAGCGCATGGGCCATACCCTGGTGGAAATCGCCGGCGGCCTGTGCACGGGCGTGGCCATCGGTTTCCTGATCAATTACGTGTTTGCCCGCTAAGCACTCGTTTCCTCTAGTCAAAACCCCGCTTCAAGGCGGGGTTTTGCGTTTCAGGGCGCAAAAACTACGTTTCATCCACTGATTAAAGCATTACAGGAAACGGCCGATTGACATGGCCGGATGCGCTCATGGATACTTTGGCGCTTGTGGTTTTAATAAAAATATATGCCTGCCATCGCCTGCAGTCCTATCCGGGCCGCCGGGACGGCCGTGGCGCTATCTATCCGGAGAATTACCCATGTTGCGCAAAACCCTGTTTGTTCTGGCAATTGCTTCTGCCTTGGCCGCCTGTGGCAAAGAGTCCAAAGATCCCGGCAAGGGCGGCAAGGATGGCAAGGAACAGGCGGGCGCTAGCGTCAATCTGCTGGTGTCCCCGGAAGACTTGCTGACCATCCAGAGCAATGCGCTGGCATCGGGCCCCGTCATCACCGGTTCCGTGCAGCCCGAGCGCAACGCGGACTTGCGCGCCGAAGTGTCGGCCGTGGTGATCCAGGTACTGAAGGAAAACGGCGAAATCGTCAAACGGGGCGACGTGCTGGTGCGCCTGGACGAAACGGCCATCCGCGACAGCCTCAATTCGGCCGAGGAAGCCAGCCGCGCCTCGAGCCAGGTGCTGGAGCAGTCCGAACGCATGTTCCAGCGCATGAAAACCCTGCGCGCCTCGGGCATGACGTCGACGCAGGCGCTGGAAGACGCGGAAATCCGCCGCAACAATGCGCAAAGCGATTTGTCCGCCGCGAAGAGCCGCGCCGCCCAGGCGCGCCAGCAACTGCAGCGCACCCTCGTGCGCGCGCCGTTCGACGGCATCGTGAGCGAGCGCAAGGTATCGAATGGCGATACGGCGCAAATCGGCAAGGAATTGATCAAGGTCATCGATCCGACCAGCATGCGCCTGGAGGGCCTGGTATCGGCCGACAAGATCGGCGTCGTCAAGGTGGGCCAGCCCGTGCTGTTCCGCATCAATGGCTATCCCGGCCAGGATTTCGCGGGCAAGGTGCGCCGCGTCGATCCTGCCGCCAACGCCGTCACGCGCCAGGTGGCCGTGCTCGTCGATTTCAATGACAAGCAACAGCCACGCGTGGCCGGCCTGTACGCGGAAGGCCGTATCGAGACGGAAACCGTCAGCGCGCTGATGATCCCCGATTCGGCTCTGGTGAAGGCGGGCGACGTCACGTACACGTGGAAAGTCAAGGACAAGGCCTTGCATAAAGTCACACTGCGCATCGGCGCGCGCGACGTGCGCACGGGCCAGTGGGAAGTGCAAAGCGGCCTGGCCAGCGGCGACACCGTGCTGCGCACGCCCGGTTCGACCTTCAAGGATGGGCAGAAAGTGGAATTGACGGCAGCCAAGGCCGTGCCCGCCGCCGCCATGGCCAGCAGCAGCGCCGCCGTTGCCGGTAAAGGAAACTAAGCCATGTTCCTTTCCGATTTCAGTATCAAGCGGCCCACCGCCACCATCGTCCTGATCCTGGCGATGATGTGCGTCGGCTTGCTGGCGCTCAAGAAACTGCGCGTCAACCAGAATCCGGACGTCGAAGTGCCGTTCATCGTCGTCAGCATTCCTTACCCTGGCGCATCTCCCGACACGGTCGAGCGCGAAGTGGTGAACCGCCTGGAAAAGTCGCTGCAAAGCATTTCCGGCGTGACCGAGGTCAACAGCGATTCAAATGAAGGTGCGGCCAGCATCTTCCTGAAGTTTTCCTTCAATACCAATTTGATCGAAGCGTCCGACAATATCCGCAATGCGATTGCCGCCGTGCGCTACAAGTTGCCGACGGAAATGCGCGAGCCTATCCTGCAGCGCATCGACCCGGCTGCCGAGCCGATCATGCAGCTGGCGCTGTCGTCGAACTCGCAAAGCCATGCGGAAATTTCGCGCCTGGCCGAAGACGTGCTGTCGGACCGCTTCCGCACCGTCGATGGCGTGGCGCTGGTCAACGTGGGCGGCTCGCTCAAGCGCGAACTGTCCGTGCTGCTGCGGGCGGAGAAACTGCGTGAATACAATGTGTCCGTCAGCGACGTCGTCACCGCCCTGCGCAACCAGAACACGAATGCCCCCGTCGGCAAGGTGCGCGGCACCCTGGACGAGAAAAGCATCCGCCTCGTGGGCCGCATCGAGTCGCCAAGCGACTTCGAGAAAGTGGTGATCAAGCGCCGCGGCGAGGAAATCGTGCGCCTGGCCCAAGTGGCCACCATCGAGGACGGCTTTGCCGAAGTCAACAGCCTGAGCATGCGCAGCGGCAAGCCCAACGTGGGCATTTCGATCACCCGCGTGCGCGACGCGTCCACCGTCAGCGTGGCCAACAAGATCCGCGACATGGTGGCGGACATCAACAAGACCTTGCCGAAAGGCACCTTGTTGCAAGTGACGCGCGATGGCGGCGAAAACGCCCAGCATAGCTTGAACAATGTGATCGAATCGCTGGTCCTGGGCGCCGTGCTGACGATTTTCGTCGTCTACGCCTTCCTGAACTCGTGGCGTTCGACCCTGATCACGGCGCTGAGCCTGCCCACGTCCGTGATTGCCGCCTTCATCGCCGTGTGGCTGTGCGGCTTTACCCTGAACTTCATGACCCTGCTGGGCCTGTCGCTGGCCATCGGCGTGCTGATCGATGACGCCATCGTCGTGCGTGAAAACATCGTGCGCCACATGCAGATGGGCAAGGACCGTCGCACGGCCGCGCTGGAAGGCACGGCCGAGATCGGCATGGCCGTGGCCGCCACGACCTTCTCGATCATCGCCGTCTTCATTCCCGTGGCCTTCATGCCGGGGATCTCGGGCGAATGGTTCCGTCCGTTTGCCCTGACGGTGACGTGCTCGGTGCTGGTCAGCCTGGGCATCTCGTTTACGCTCGACCCCATGCTGTCGGCCTACTGGGGCGACCCGGTGGAAGAGCACTCGGCGCCGAAAAAAGGCATCGGCCGCGTGCTCGATAAATTCAACCACTGGTTCGACCACCAGGCCGACCGCTATGGCCGCGTGATCGCCTGGGCCCTGCACCACCGCCGCTGGATGGCCTTCATTGCCGTCATCAGCCTGGCGGGCGCCATCGCCCTGCACATCACGCATGGCGGCACGAGTTTCTTGCCTGCATCCGATTCGGGCAATCTGATGATCAATGTGCGCACGCCATCGTCGAGCAGCATCGAGTATTCGCGTCTGAAACTGGAAGCGGCGGCCGTGCTGGCGCGCACCTTGCCTGAAACCAAGGATACCAACAGCTCCATCAATGCGGGCGGCGGCCGTGTGTATGTCGACATCGGCAAGCGCAACACGCGCAAGCGTTCGGCCAAGGAAATCGCCGTCGAGCTGCGCGAGAAGATGTCGCGCCTGGTGGGTGCCGAATACGTGGTACAGGATGACTTGAGCAACGGTTCGCAAAAGCCGATCCAGGTGGAATTCACGGGCCCCGATTCGCGTAAACTCATGGAAATTACCAACGCCTACATGGACAAGCTGCGCGCCATTCCCGGCGCCGTTGACGTGGGCCTGTCCGAGCAGGACCCGAAGAACGAGCTGCAGATCGAGCTCAACCGCGGCCTGGCCAACTCGATGGGCATTTCCGTCAATGATGCGGCGCAATCGTTGCGCGTGGCGTTTGCCGGCGTGGAAGTGGGCGACTGGGTCGATCCGACGGGCGAAACGCGCGACGTGGCCGTGCGCCTGCATCCCGACGACCGCGTGGCATCGGAAAACATCGAGCGCCTGCCGATCAGCGTGACGGGCACCTCGCAAATGGTGCCGCTCGACCAGATCGCCACCATTACCATGGGCAAGGGCCCGTCCGGTATCGAGCACAAGAATGGCAAGCGCACGATCACCGTGTCGGCCAATGCGCAGGGCCGTTCGAATGGCGAAGTGACGAGCGACGCCATGAAGCTGGCCAACTCCATCGACTTCCCGCCCGGCTACGGCCTGGCGCTGGGCGGCGCCGGCCAGGACCAGCAGGAGCTGTTCACGGAAATGCTGATTGCGCTGGTGATGGGTATCGGCCTGATGTATTTGATCCTGGTGATGCAGTTTGGTTCCTTCACGGCGCCGGTGGCCGTGATGATGTCCTTGCCGCTCAGCCTGATCGGCGTGGTGGTGGCGCTGGTGATCACGAACAACACCCTCAACCTGATGAGCTTTATCGGCATCATCATGCTGATGGGCCTGGTCGCCAAGAACGCCATCCTGCTGCTCGACGCGGCGCGCAAGCGCGAGGAAGAAGGCCATGGCCGCGAAGATGCGCTCATGTATGCGGGCCGCATGCGTCTGCGCCCCATCCTGATGACGACGTTCGCGCTGATCGCCGGTATGTTCCCCGTGGCGCTGGGCCTGGGCGAGGGTGGCGAGTTCTACCGTCCATTGGCGATCGCCATCATCGGCGGCACCATCACTTCGACGATTCTGACCCTGCTGGTCGTGCCGACCTTCTATGACAGCATCGAAATTGCCCGCGATGGCGCCGTGGCCAAGTTCCACCGCCGCGCCGCGCGCATGCCCGTGGTCGTGGCCATGATATTGACCCTGATCGAATGCGTGCTGACCCTGCTGATGGTGCGCTTCGTCTACCGCATGCTGAAGAAGGCCGTGCTGTTCCTGATGGGACGCCGCGCGCCGAAAGCGGCGTCGGTCAGCCTGCAAAAGTAAGTCAGGCAGCCTCGGCTGCGCAATCCTTGTTCCAGGTCAAAGAGCCTTCTTCGGAAGGCTCTTTTTACGTCCGGTGCTCTACAATCGTAGGACGGGTGGGCAGGATCGCCAGCCTGGTATCGCGATACTTTTGCGATATTTTTCAACGGCAATGTGGCACGGCAACGTAACGGACCAGCACCATGTTCTTCAGCATCCGGCAGCCCATATTCGGCATCCTCATGGCATGCCTGCTGGCCGCTTGCGCCGTCGGGCCGGATTTCCGGCCTCCCGCCGCCCCCGGCGGCGACCGCTACACGCCGGCACCGTTGCCGGCGCACACCGTGGCCGCCCCTGGTCCCGCCGGCCAGGCGCAGCGCTTCGTGCCGGGCCAGGATATTCCCGCGCAATGGTGGTCGCTGTTCCAGTCGCCGGCGCTGGACCAGCTCGTGCGCGGCGCCCTCGCGCGCAGTCCGGGCCTGGCGTCGGCCCAGGCGGCCCTGCGCCAGGCCGATGAAAACTACCGCACCCTGTCCGGCCGCCTGCTGTATCCCGAAGTGGGCGCCCGGCTGGGCGTCAGCCGCGAAAAAAACAGCAGCCTGGAAGGGGCGGGCGGCGTCCTCAATTTGTACAATGCCTCGGTGAATGTGTCGTATGCGCTGGATGTATTTGGCGGCAACAAGCGCCAGCTGGAGGGCTTGCAAGCGCTGGTCGACTATCGGCAGTATCAGCTCGAAGCCGTGTACCTGGCCCTGACGGCCAACCTGGTGACGGCGGCCATCCGCGAAGCGTCGTTGCGCGCCCAGCTGCAGGCCACCGGAGAAATACTCGACGCGCAGCAAAAGCAGCTGGACCTGATCGAGCAGCAATTGCGCTTCGGCGCCATCGGCCGCGCTACGGTGCTGGTCCAGCGCAACACGGTGGCGCAGACGCGGGCCAGCGTGCCGCCGCTGGAAAAGGCGCTGGCCCTGACGCGCCACCAGCTGTCCGTGTATGCGGGCCGCTTGCCCAGCGAGCCCGGCATGCCTGAATTCGACCTGGCGTCGCTGCACCTGCCGCAGGACTTGCCCGTCTCCCTGCCGTCGGCCCTGGTGCGTCAGCGTCCCGACATCCGCGCCAGCGAAGCGCTGCTGCAGCAAGCCAGCGCGCAGATCGGCGTCGCCACGGCAGCCATGTATCCCCAGTTCACCCTGACGGGCAATGCCGGCGCGCTGGCCACCAGCGTTCCCGCGCTGCTGCACGCCGGTTCTGCCGTGTGGGGCGTGGCGGCCGGGCTGGCCCAGCCTATTTTCAGTGGGGGCGCATTGCGCGCCCAGCGGCGTGCCGCCATCGCCGCCTACGAGGGCGCGGCGGCCGATTACCGCGCCACCGTGCTGGCCGCCTTCCAGAATGTGGCGGACAGCTTGCGCGCCCTCGAGGCC
This sequence comes from Janthinobacterium agaricidamnosum, assembly GCF_003667705.1. Classification (NCBI taxonomy): domain Bacteria; kingdom Pseudomonadati; phylum Pseudomonadota; class Betaproteobacteria; order Burkholderiales; family Oxalobacteraceae; genus Janthinobacterium; species Janthinobacterium agaricidamnosum. Next base: position 1,334,700 of record NZ_CP033019.1, read on the forward strand.
GATGCCGCCGCCTTGCAGCAGCAAGCCGAAGTGGAGGCGCTGGCCAGCGAATCGCTGGCGCTGAGTACGCAGCAATTCAAGCTGGGCGCCATCAGCTACCTGAGCCTGCTGGACGCCCAGCGCACCTACCAGCAGGCCAGGGTGGGGCTGGTGCAGGCGCAGGCGGCCCGCTATGCCGATAGTGCCGCGCTGTTCCAGGCGCTGGGCGGCGGCTGGTGGAACCGTCCTGCGTTGCAGGCCGTTTCCATGGCGGCAGACTGACGGGCTGGCAAGGCAAGGTCTTGCAACACGACACGCGCAATGGCAGCCGCAAGCAACAACAAGGAGCGTATCCATGACGAAACGCACGAAACGCATGCTCATCATGCTGGGGGCGGTGGTGCTGTTGATTGCCCTGCTGGCGCTGGGATTTTTCCTGCACATCCGCCAGCTCATGGCCAGTTCGCCCAAGCCCGCGCCGGAAACGGTGTCGGCGACCGTCATCCGCAAGGTCGAGTGGCAGCCGCACCTGGCGTCCGTGGGCACCCTGGTGGCCGTGCGCGGCGTCGACGTGACGAGCGAAATCGCCGGCCTCGTCAGATCCATCCATTTCAAGTCCGGCCAGGAAGTGAAGGCGGGGCAAGTGCTGCTGCAGCTGAATGCCGACGCCGACCTGGCGCAGCTGCGCGCCTTGGAGGCGGCGGCCGAACTGGCCGCATCCGTGCTGGCGCGCGACCGCCAGCAATTTGCCGTGCAGGCGATCAGCCAGGCGCAGGTCGACAACGACGTGGCCGACCTGAAAAGCCGCAAGGCGCTGGCGGCCCAGCAGGCGGCGCTGGTGGACAAGAAAACCATCCGCGCGCCGTTCGCGGGCAAGCTCGGCATCACCACGGTCAACCCGGGCCAGTATCTCAATCCCGGCGACAAGATCGTCACCTTGCAAACCATCGATCCCATCTATGTGGATTTTTATATTCCGCAAAAGCAGCTGGGCGGGCTGCAGGTGGGACAGGTGCTGAACCTGTCCAGCGATGCGCATGCGAACACGGCGTTTGCGGGCAAGGTCAGCGCCATCAGTTCCAAGGTCGACCCGGCCACGCGCAATGTGCAGGTGGAGGCCACGGTGGCCAATCCCCAGCGGCAGTTGTTGCCGGGCATGTTTGCCAACGTCAAGGTGGAGGTGGGAGAAAAAAAACAGTACCTGACTTTGCCGCAGACGGCGATCACCTACAACCCGTATGGTTCCACCGTCTTCGTCGTGCAGCCGGCGCAGCAGGCGCCCAAGGCCGCCGCGCCGGGCAGCGCCGCCCCCGCCGCCCCACCGCCGAAGGCGGGCGAGCTGGTGGTGCGGCAAGTGTTCGTCACGACGGGCGAAACGCGCGGCGACCAGGTGGCCGTGCTGACGGGGCTCACCGAGGGCCAGCAAGTCGTCACCAGCGGGCAGATCAAGCTCAAGAACGGTAGTCCCGTGGTGATCAGCAACGTCGTCGAGCCGCGCAATAATCCGCAGCCCACGCCGCAGGAACATTGAGGCGCCGCCATGAACTTCACCGATCTCTTTATCCGCCGGCCCGTGCTGGCGATGGTGGTGAGCCTGCTGCTGGTGGTGCTGGGCTTGCGCTCCCTGTTCAGCTTGCCCATCAACCAGTATCCGAAGACGCAGAACGCCGTCGTGACGATCTCGACCACCTATTACGGCGCCGACGCGCAGACGGTGGCCGGTTTCATTACGCAGCCGCTGGAATCGGCCATCGCCCAGGCGCAGGGCATCGATTACCTGTCCTCGTCGAGCAGCAGCGGCGTGTCGACCATCACGGCCACCCTGCGCCTCAATTACGACGCGAACCGGGCTTTGACGGAAATTAACACCCAGGTCAGTTCCGTGAAGAACCAGCTGCCCGCCCAAGCGCAGACGCCCGTGCTGACGGTGCAGATGGGGCAGACGACGGACGCCATGTACCTGGGCTTTTACAGCAAGACCTTGCCGACGAATAATGTGACGGATTACCTGAGCCGCGTGGTCAAGCCCAAGCTCGATTCCATCAGCGGCGTGCAGACGGCGGAACTGCTGGGCGCGCGCCTGTTCGCGCTGCGCGCCTGGCTCGATGCGGACAAGATGGCCGCGTTCGGCGTGACGGCGGCCGAGGTCAGCACTGCCCTGGGCAATAACAATTATCTGGCCGCGCTGGGGTCCAGCAAGGGGCAGATGGTGACCGTTCCCCTGACGGCGGGCACGGACCTGCATTCGGTCGAGGAATTCAGGAAGCTTGTCGTCAAACGCAGCGGCGACTCCATCGTGCGGCTGGAAGACCTGGCCACCGTCGTGCTGGGTTCGGAAAACTATGATTTCAACGTGGCTTTCAGCGGCGTGCGCTCCGTCTTCATCGGCATCAAGGTGGCGCCGGAAGCCAATATCCTCGACGTGGCCAAGCGCGTGCGCGCCAGCTTTCCCGATATCCAGTCCCAGCTGCCGGCCGGGCTGACGGGGGAGATCGTGTACGACTCGACGTTCTTCATCAATACCTCCATCAGGGAGGTCATCAAGACCCTGGTCGAGGCGCTGCTGATCGTCACCATCGTCATCTATCTGTTCCTGGGCAGCCTGCGGGCCGTGATCGTGCCCGTGATCGCCATGCCGCTATCGCTGATCGGCACGTTTACGGCCATGCTGGCGCTCGGCTATTCCATTAACTTGCTGACCTTGCTGGCCATCGTGCTGGCCATCGGCCTGGTGGTCGACGACGCCATCATCGTGGTGGAAAACGTGGACCGCCACATGAAGCAGGGCCAGCCGCCGCTGGAGGCGAGCCTGCTGGCGGCGCGCGAACTGGGCAGCCCGATTCTGGCCATGACGGTGGTGCTCATCGCCGTGTACGTGCCCATCGGATTCCAGGGCGGCCTGACGGGTGCGCTGTTCACGGAATTCGCCTTCACCCTGGCCGGCGCCGTGGCCGTGTCGGGCATCGTGGCCCTGACCCTGTCGCCCATGATGTGTTCGCGCTTTTTCCGTCCGGAACAGGATAGCGGCCGCTTCGTGCAAGCCATCGACCGCGTCTTCGGCAAGGTGCACGACACGTACCAGCGCCTGCTGCATGCGCTGCTCGACACCTGGGTGGTGCTCATCGTCATGGCGGCGCTATTGATGGTGGTGCTGGGGCTGATGTTCAAGATGTCGCAGTCCGAGCTGGCTCCCGAGGAAGACCAGGGCGTCGTGCTGTCGCAGGTGGTGGGCGACCCGACGGCCACGTCGGACCAGATGCAAGTGTATGCGGAGCAAATCTACCAGGTGGCCAAGGCCATGCCCGAATACAGCCAGATGTTCCAGATCACGGGCGTGCCGACGGTCAACTCGGGTTTTGGCGGCATGCTGATGACGCCGTGGAACGAGCGCACGCGCAGCGCCAAGGAAGTGCAGCAAGACTTGCAGGCGGGCTGGAACCGGATTGCCGGCGCCCGCGTGGCCGCCTTCCAGTTTCCCGCCTTGCCCGGTTCCTCGGGCTTGCCCGTGCAGTTCGTTATCTCTACCACGGAGCCGTTTGAAAATCTCGACACCATTGCGCAGCAGGTGCTGGAGAAGGCGCGTTCATCGGGCAAGTTCTATTTCATCGATACGGACTTGAAAATCGACAAGCCGCAAGCGACCGTCGTGATCGACCGCGATAGTGTCGCCGCGCTCGGCATGACACAGCAGGATGTGGGGCAGGCGCTGGGCGCGGCCTTGGGCGGCAACTACGTCAACTATTTTTCCATCGCCGGGCGTTCCTACAAGGTGATCCCGCAGGTGCTGCAGGTGGACCGCCTGAATCCGTCGGCAGTACTGGATTTCCACATCAAGACGCCCGGCGGCACGATGATACCGGCCAGTACCGTCGCGCATATCCAGTACGACGTCGTTCCCGAGTCGATCAACCGCTTCCAGCAACTCAATTCCGTGACGCTTGCCGGCGTGTCCGGCGCCTCGCAGGGCGAGGTGCTGGGCTTCATGCGCGACACACTGGCCCAGGTGGCGCCCAGCGGCTACACGGCCGATTATGCGGGGCAGTCGCGCCAGTTCGTGCAGGAATCGGGCGGCTTCATCGTCACCATGCTGTTTGCCGTGGTGATCGTCTTCCTGGCGCTGGCGGCGCAGTTCGAGAGCTTCCGCGATCCCGTCGTGATCCTCGTTTCCGTGCCGCTGGCCCTGTTTGGCGCCACCATGTTCATCTTCCTCGGCTTTGCGTCGATCAACATCTACACGGAGGTGGGCCTGGTGACCCTGATGGGCCTGATCAGCAAGCATGGCATCCTGATCGTGGAAGTGGCCAATCAGCTGCAAAAGACAGGCAAGAGCAAGCGCGAGGCGGTGGAAGAAGCGGCTGCCGTGCGCCTGCGCCCCATCCTGATGACGACGGCCGCCATGGTGTTTGGCGTGCTGCCCCTGGTGATCGCCTCGGGCGCGGGCGCGGCCGGGCGCCACGCGATGGGGCTGGTGATTTTCACGGGCCTGTCCATTGGCACCTTGTTTACCCTGTTCGTGGTGCCGGCCATGTATCTGTTCCTGGCGGCGGACCACCAGGCGCTGAGCGCACGGGCGGCTGGCAAGGCGGTTCCGGCCCACTGACGCGCGGTGGCTGCGAGATATTGCGCTCTGCAATAAAAAGAGCCTTCATCGGAAGGCTCTTTGTTGCGTATTCTGCTACGGGCTTGCAGCCCGGCCGGTCGTCGGGGCGGAGCGCAGGCGGTATTTAGCTGCCGCGTGGTGGGGTGGTGCCGGTCCCTGTGCCCGTCCCGCCCCCTGTGCCAGTTCCGGTCCCAGTGCCGGTTCCGGTCCCTGTCCCGTTACCGGTGCCGGTACCCGGCGTCGTGTTGGGCGTGGTGGTCGGCGGCGTGGTCGTGCCGTCGGGATTGGTGGTCGTGCCCGGTGCAACGGATGGGGTAGCGGGCGTGGTGGTGTCCGGCGTGGTGGTGCCGCTGGTGCCCGAGGTGCCGCTGCCGCCTGTGCCGGGCGTGGTGGCGGGCGTAGCTGGCGTGGCCGGGGCGGTCGTGGTTTCGTTATGCTTGTTGCAGCCGCCCAGCAGCGCGCAGACGATGGCGGTGCCGAGGACAAGCTTGCTGGTGCTAGGGAGTGGGGCCGTCATGATTGTTCCTTTCTCGTTGGAAAGCTGTCGTGGGTAGTCATACCTTGCCAACTGCCTGCCACGGTGCGGGCAGGCCGTCGTAGCAAGGCTGGCATCGCTTGCAAAAAATTAGAGTGGGCAGGTGCGCGCAGGTTCACCGGATTTACAAATCAACGGCTATCGGCAGCAGGATCGGCGATCCGTTTTGATATGGCGCAAACGCGCCACGTGAACGAGAAAGAAAGGGCCAGGACAGGACGTCCCGGCCGCGGGCTTATTTTGCGGCAGGGGCCTTGCTCACTTCCACTTCCCAATCCACGCCTGACGCGACGTGGTGTTTGGCGGCGAAGTCGCCCTGGCTGATGGCCACGGCCACGTCGAGCAGGCTGTTCAGGTAAACCAGCGGCTTGCCTTTGGCGACGCCGCCAAACGTGTGCTCGAACGGCGCGATTACCTTGGCCACTTGCTTGCCCTTGTGCAGGATGCGTACTTGCAGCGGATCGTGCAGTTTCACCTGCAATTCGTCGAGCAGCGATTTCGGGATATTCGTCCAGACATTGCCATATTTCACATCGAGCACGGGCACGATACCGCGGATGGTATTGCCGTCGCGCACGGGTTTTTGATACGCGATCTTGACCACGGATGCGCTGGGCAATGACGGGCCCACCTGTTCGTAGGTGATGGCGCCCGAGGCCAGGCGCGCGCCCACGTACGCGTACACGTCGCGGCCATGGAAAGTGTAGGACTCGGCGGAGCCCGCCAGGCGGTTGACCTTTTCATCGATTTCACGCAGTTCGGCCACGCCGTCGCGCTCGGCGATCAGGGTGAACAGGCCGTTGTCCGGCCCCACGAAGTAGCGGCCACCCTTGGTTTTCAGCACCACCGACTTGCGCGCCGTGCCCACGCCCGGGTCGATGACGGAAACAAACACCGTGCCTTGCGGCCAGTAATTGGCCGTCTGGTACAAACGGTAGGCGCCCAGCCAGATGTCGTAGTCGGGAATCTGGTGCGTCAGGTCCGAAATGGTGAGCTGGGGATCGACGCCATAGGCGACGCCATGCATGGCGGACACGGCGCCGTCGGCCGTGCCGAAGTCCGTCATCAGCACCAGCGGCGCGGCAGCCTGGGCACTGGATAACAGGAGGGCGCTCAGGCAGGCACCGGCGACGAGATGGGAGATTCGTTTGATAATCATGTTTTATCCTTTGCTTTTAGTACAAATAACAGTGCTTGGAAACGCATAACAAAACCGTAGCGAGCAGCAGTGAGTTGTGGCTAAGAAGCGCAACCGTACTGTAGTACGGTGAGCATCGCAGGCCGCAAATCACGACGCGCAGTAGGTTTTGTTGGCGTTTAAAATGTGTAGCTCAGCTTGGCGTAGAAGTACGCGCCGTTCACGCCGATGGGGTTGATGAAATTGTAGGGCAGGGCGCCGCCATACGTGGCGTTGTTCGTTTCCCGCACGCGCTGCGGATAGCGGTCGAGGATATTGTTGCCGCCCACGCTCACCGTCAGTTGCTTGCTCAGTTTCAATTGCCCTTCCAGGTCCAGCGACCACACGGCGCCGAAGCGCTGCGCGGGAATGCCGTCGATCAGGGGCGCATCGCTGTCGTAGGAAAAATCTTTCAGTTCGCCAAAGCGCGTGGCGCGCGCCTGCACGCCCCAGCCTGCCGCTTGCCAGTCGGCGCCGAGGATCACTTTGCTGGTGGGCGACGCATGTTTGATGCGGAACAAACTCGTCTCCGTCAGCAGGGTCAGACTCGGATCGATGGCGGCCAGCGCGGTGGAACTTTGGCGCACCTTGTCGAGACTGGTCTTGTTCAAGTTCAGGGCCGCATTCAGGTTCAGCTTGCCTGACGTGAAGGCCAGATCGTGGTTCAGCACCACGTCCAGTCCTTTGGTACGCGTGTCGAGCAAATTGGCCAGGTAGGCCACGGACTGGATATCGCTGCGGCCATTCGCGGCCAGGTAGGCCGTGACGGCGTCGCTTTGCAAGTCGCTCGAACGCGTGATGCGGTCGCGGATGCGGATCACGTAGGCGTCCACCGTCACGCTGGTGGCGGCCGCCGGTTTCCAGGCCAGGCCCAGCGAGACGTTGGTCGATTTTTCCGGTTTCAGCTGTTGTGCGCCGAAGTTGCGCGCCAGCGGGTCGCTGGCCGGCAGCAGGGCCGCCGTTTGCAGGGCCGTGCCATCGGCGTTGAAGTTCAGGGTGGCGAAGCGGAAACCCGTTTGCACGAGGGCCGGTGCGCGGAAGCTGTTCGACAGCGAGCCGCGCACAAGAAAATTGTCCGTGACTTTATAGCGCGTGGACAACTTGCCCGTGCTGGCGCTGCCGAAGTCGCTGTAGTCGGAATAGCGGGCGGCGGCGCCCACCAGCAGGCGCGGCGTGAGGTCGCTTTCCACATCCGCATACACGGAGCGGATTTGCCGGCTGCCGTCGTAGGCGTCCGATGGACGCAGGCCCGGTCCCGCCTGCGCGCCCGGTGGCGCATCGGTGAAGCTGCCGGCCGCATACGAGGCAGGATCGCCGGCCGAGCTGGTGTAGGTTTCGCGCATCCACTCGGCGCCCACGGCCACGCTCAAGGGGGCGGGCAATCCGATGTCGATGCTGCGCGTGGCATCGATATTCAGGGCATTCTGGCGGAAGTCGAAACCGGCCAGATTGAAACGCGTGGGGCTGGCCGCGCCCAGCGAAGCGTTGACGGAGTGGCTTACGCCGTAGTCAAAGCGGTCGCTGCCGTGGCGCGCGCTGGCGTCCCAGTTCCACGCGCCCGCGCTGCCGCGCACGCCGGCAACGATGCTGAGGTCGCGCTTGTCGCCGTTGGTGACGGGGCGGTAGCCGTTCGGATACAGGGCCGGTACATTCGACGGGTCGCCCGGATAGCGGAAGTAGGCGCTGCCGTCGGACTTGCGCTCGTTGAGCGTGGCAAACGAGTACAGGTCCAGGCCGTTGGCCAGGGTGAGCTGGGTGTTGTAGAACAGGTAGTTGTTGCGCTGGCGCGAGTCACCCGACTTGAACACCACCTTGCCGTCGAGCGCCTGGTCGGCCGGCGTGAAGTTGTAGGACGTCCAGCCGGCGTCGCTGGGGCCGGCCCGTTCCGTGGGCGAGCGGCGCCGGGTTTCCGCGCCGAAGCGGAAGAATCCCGCCTCGCCCAGCGGCACGCCGTAGTCGGCGTTGACGATGACGGTCTGGCCATCCGTCAGGGTTTGATCGGTGGGCTCGAAATGCGTGTGGTTGGCGCCGTAGCTGACGGAGGCGGCGCCGCCCGTGCGCGCCTTTTTCAGCACGATGTTGATGACGCCCGCCACGGCGTCGCTGCCGTACTGGGCGCCCGCGCCGTCGCGCAGGATTTCGATGTGGTCGATGGCGTTCGGCGGAATCGCGTTGATGTCGACCGGCACGGTGCCGGCAAAGCTGCTTTCCGTGTCGAGCACGGCGCTCGTGTGGCGGCGCTTGCCGTTGATCAGCACCAGCACCTGGTCGGGCGCCAGCCCCCGCAACTGGATGCCGCGCACGGAGTCCGACGCGCCGCTCGATTCGATGCGTGGGAAGTTGATCGAGGGCGACAGGTTTTGCAGGGCCGCGCCCACGTCGCCCGTCGACAGCGCATTGCTCACTTCGCGCGCGCCGAAGCGGTCGATGGGCACGCTGCTGTCGAACACCGTGCGGTTGCGCGCGCGCGAACCGACGATGGTGACCTGGTCGATGCTGGCGCCGGCTGGCGTGGCGGCACTCGTGAACGTGTCATCAGCTTGGGCCCAGGCGGGTGCGGCGCCCAGCATGGCGCAGGCCAGCACGATGGCGCGCAGCGGCGTGGCGGGAAGGGAAGGCGTGGCGGATGAATGGCGCGGATACAAGGCGGTGTCCTTTTGGCTCGATTAGTGTTAGTACGGAAACAGTTGCAATGAGCTTAAGGGAGGTGGCGGTGTGCGCTAACGATTCTTTCTGGATATGCTTATGCTGTTGTTTTTATGCCGCCAGATTGCGCAGCAGGGCGGGAATCTCGGTCGGGATTTCGCGCGCCAGGTAGCCGAGGATGCCGAAGCGCAAGGCCAGCTGTTCGCCCGCCAGCGCATGCAGGGCGATGCCCCAGGCGCACGCCTGCTCCAGCGGCGCGCCGCGCGCGGCCAGGCCCGTGATGATGCCGGCCAGGGTGTCGCCGGAACCGGAAATGGCCAGGCCGATATTGCCGCCCGCATGCGTCCAAGTGTTGCCATCGGGCATGGCGATGACGGTCAGCGCGCCTTTCAGCGCGACGATGGCATGCCAGCGCCGCGCCGCGTCCACGGCGCAGGCATGCGGGTCGGCCAGCACGGCATCTTTGGTCACGCCCATCAGCTGGGCCAGCTCGCCCGCGTGCGGCGTCAGCAGCACGGGCTGCTTAAAATGAAACTGCGGCGGCTGGCGCACGACCTGCATGGCGCAGGCGTCGAGGATCAGGCGGCTGCCGGCAAACAGGGGCAGCAGGTGGCGCATCAGCTCGCAGCTAGCGGCTGTGTCGCACATGCCTGGCCCGACGAGCACGGCATCGACCTTGCCGGCCAGCGGCGCCAGCTGGTGGCGCGCCTCGTGGCGGAAGCCGCCCTGCGCCGTTTCGTCCAGGCCGATGACCCGCGCCTCGGGCATGGCGACGGCCACTTGCGCCGCCACCGACGCGCCCGTCGCCAGGGTCAGCTTGCCCGCGCCCGCGCGCAGGGCGGCCGTGGCTGCCAGCACAATGGCGCCCGGCATTTCTTCCGAGCCGGCGACGATCAGCAGATGGCCGCGCACTTCCTTGTCGCCGTCGGGCTGGGGCATGGGCAGGGGCCAGGAGCGCAGCAGGGAGGGGGTGATGTCGATGGCGTCCATGGATGAGCTCCGAAGGATCAGGATTTCGGTGCGGCCGGCATGTCGGGCTGTGCCGTGACGGGTGTGCCGGCCGCTTCCAGCGGCGCGACGAAGTTGCACAAGTCCAGCTGCAGCTTGCCGTGTCTGCCCAGGGCGGGGTTGAAGGCATACGAGGTGATGCCGCAGTTGGGCACGTCGGCCGCCTTGTCGATGGCCAGGATGGTGTGCTCGTCGCAGCGCTCGAGCAGGTAGCGGAAGCAATTGACGATGACCTGGTGGCCGACGATCAGCACCCGTTCACCCCGGTATTCGCGGGTGATGGTGTCGAGCACGCTGCGCAGGCGCAGGATGACGTCGCACCAGCTTTCGCCGCCCGGCGGGCGGAAATAAAACTTGCCGACGTGCTGGCGCTGTTCGTGCAATTCCGGGTACTTGCTGGCGATACCGTGCACGGTCAGGCGGTCGAGGATGCCGAATTCCTTTTCGCGCAGGCGTTCGTCGGCCACCACGGCGCCCAAGCTGTCGGCATCGATGCGCGCCAGCACGGCGTGCGCCGTCTGCTGGGCCCGCACGTAGGGCGAATACAGCACGACGGTCGGTTGTTGTTCAGGGGGGAGGGCGGCGAACCAGTCGCCGAGGGCTTGCGCCTGGCGCGCGCCAAGCTCGGAGAGGGGGACGTCGACATCGCGCTCGGCGATGGCGATTAATAACTGTTTTTCCGCTTCGGCGGCATCGCGCGCCACGTTGCCGGCACTTTGGCCGTGACGCACGATCCAGATTTGCTGCGGCCATTTCTGTTCCATCGCCTTGCGCCTTCCTCCGTATTGATTGCGATCCAATATAGACGAAAGCGGCAAGGCGCGGCGCGCAACTCGTTGGGCTTTTAGGCGGCGTGTTCCGCCTCATCCAGGTCCGGCGCGTCGTCGCTGTTGTAGACGGCCAGGTCGGTCTCGCCCATGACCCGGCTGGTGACGGTGCCGGCCGTGATCGAGCCGCTCACGTTCAGGGCCGTGCGGCCCATGTCGATCAGCGGTTCGACGGAGATCAGCAAGCCGGCCAGCGCGACGGGCAAGTCCATCGCCGACAGCACGATCAGGGCGGCAAACGTGGCGCCGCCGCCCACGCCGGCCACGCCGACGGAACCGATGGTGATGATGGCCAGCAAGGGCAGCAGGAAGCTGATGGTGAACGGATCGACGCCGACGGTGGGGGCGATCATGACGGCGAGCATGGCCGGATAGATGCCGGCGCAGCCATTCTGGCCGATGGTCGAGCCGAACGAGGCGGCGAAGTTGGCGATGCCTTCCGGCGTGCCCAGGCGCTGGGTTTGCGTCTGCACGCTCATCGGGATGGAACCGGCGCTGGTGCGCGAGGTAAAGGCGAAGGCCAGCACGGGGAAGACTTTTTTCACGAAGCGCAGCGGGTTCAGGCCCACGCCGGCGATGATGGCCAGATGCACGAGGAACATCAATATCAGCGCGCTGTACGAGGCGACGACGAAGTTGATCAATTTCAAGATGTCCGTGTAGCTCGACGACGCCACCACTTCAAACATCAGCGCGAACACGCCGTACGGCGTCAGGCGCAGCACCAGGGTGACCATGCGCATGACGATGGCGTGCGCCACTTTCATGAAGTGCTCGAAGGACGCGAAAATTTCCGGCTTTTTCGCCGCGATGCCCGTGGCCGAGATGCCGATGAAGATCGAGAACACGACCACGGCGATGGTCGACGTCTTGCGCGCGCCCGTCATGTCGAGGAAGGGGTTGGTCGGGACGAAGCTGACCAGCAGTTTCGGCAGCGACAGGGCTTTCGCCGTTTCCAGCGAGCCTTGCAGCTGCACGCCGCGCGCCACTTCGGCCGCGCTCGAGGTCAGGCCGACTGCCGTCAGGCCGAACAGCTTGGCCATCAAAATGCCCAGCGCGGCGGCGATCGTGGTGGTAATGAGCAGGGTGCCGATGGTCAGCGCGCTGATCTTGCCCAGGGAACTCGCATCCTTGAGCTTTAAAATGGCGGAGATGATGGAGACCATGATCAGCGGCATGATGATCATCTGCAGCAGTTTGACATAGCCGCTGCCGACGATGTCGATGTATTCATTGGTGCCCGCGATGACGGGCGAACCGGCGCCGTACAGCCACTGCACGGCCGCGCCCAGCAGCACGCCCAGGCCCAGGCCCGTGAAGACGCGCACGGTGAACGTCGCGTGTTTGCGTTGCTGGTGGAACATGAAGGCGAAGACGATCAGCGCAACGAGCAGGTTCAGAATGATGTTAATTGCCATGAAGGGGCCTTATCTTGGTTTTATTCGAGACTGCGGAGAGCACTTTACTACAAGTCATTGCTGCCCCAGCCTGGGGCGAAAGGGCAAGCACTGTACAGTACTATGGGGTGTTTTACGCGATACTGCTGCGAATATTACGCTATATAAATATGCTCCACAGGCATAAGCCTTCAGGATGATTGTGAAATTGGCTATTTCGTGCCAGCATGGTTTTCCCGTTTGTTAATATGCGCGCGTGATTTTAATAAGGAAAAAAATGAATGCTTTAACGGAAGTACAAGTGCTGGATGCGGAAGAGCGCTTGCGCCTGGCCATGATGGCGTCCGACGTGGCCGCGCTGAATGTCTTGCTGGCCGACGAGCTACTGTTTACGAATCACCTGGGTCATCTGCTGAGCAAGCATGCGGACCTGGCCGCGCACGAGCAGCGCCTGCTGGCCATCACGGACTTGCGCGCGTCCGAGCGCCATGTGCGCATCAACGGCAACGTGGCCGTGGTCTCCGTGCGCATGCAGTTGACGGGCAAGTATCACGACGTGGAAACGCATGGCGACTTCCGTTTTACGCGCGTGTGGGCGCAGGATGCGGCCGGCGCGCTGCAAGTGATCGCCGCCCATTCGGGCGTCGTGGCTTGAGGAGCACGGTTTAGTGGATCATCGTTCCAAAGGGCAGCTGTTTGAAGCTGTCATCGCCGCCGGCCCCGCCACGCTCGCTATCACGGCCGGCTATCCTCTGCTGCTGTACAACCTGGTGCGTACCTGGGCCGACGCCCCCGGCGCCAATGCGCTGGCCGCGCTGCTGCTGACGGGCGGCCTGTGGGCCTTGCTGGAATTCTGGCGCATCGCGCTGGCGACGGTGGCGCGCAAGGCCTATGCATTCAACTGGCGCTTCTGGCTGGCCATCGCCGGCTTCCTTGCCTGCTTCGTGCGTTTCGTGCCGGACATGCCGGCCGGACTGATGTTGTTGCTGATGGTGTTGCCCGCGCTGGCGTGGACGCATTTCATCTTGTTGCAGATCAAGCGGCCGCGCGACCTGTAGGGTTTATTCTTCCTCTTCGGCTTCTGCCTTCAGCCAGGCTATCCGCCCATTGCCCGCCTCATGCAGATGGGCGAGCAGGGCGGTGGCCGCCGTTTCAGGCAGGCTGAAGTCGAACAGCACGTCTTCCCCGTGCGCCACGTTCAGCAGGGTGGCGCCGGCGCCATCGAGTTCGCGGCGCAGCATGCCTTCCATCGCATACGGTACCGTGCAGCGCAGGGTGCGCTGGCGCACGATGGCCGTCTTTTCCGCCTGCAATAATGCTTGCGCCACGCTGTCCGTGTAGGCGCGCACCAGGCCGCCCGCACCGAGCTTGATGCCGCCAAAATAGCGCACGACGGTGGCCAGCACGCCTTCGAGGTCCTGGTGGCGCAGCACGTCGAGCATGGGCCGCCCGGCCGTGCCGCTCGGTTCGCCATCGTCGACGGCCGCCGACTGTCCGCCCGCCAGCAGCGCCCAGCACACGTGGCAGGCGCCCGGATGCTGCGCCCTCAAGTCATTGACCACCTGCTGCGCGCTGGCGCGGTCCGTCATCGGCTGCACGCAACCGATGAAACGGCTTTTCTTGATGATCAGTTCGCTGTGGACGGGGGCGGCAATGGTAAACGGCATGGCGGGTGCGAAGGCGGGCAAAGCAGCATGATAGAGGAAATGCGCGCCGGGGACGAGCCGTTGGCCGCTTACTCCGTTGCGACGGCCACCAGTTCGCGCAGCGCCGCATCGCGCACCTGCAGGATATCGAACAGTCCCAGCGCGTGCAGGGCGGGCAGGGCGTCCACAATGTCGCGCTCGGCGATGGCCTTGTCCTCGATGCTGCTGGCGTCGTCCAGCCACAGCCGGGCATTGGCCAGAAAAGCGCCCACCGTGCCTTTGCGCACGGTGACGCCATTGAACTGGCCCTGGTTTTGTTGATCGGCTAAGACGTCTTCTGCACGCATGCTGAACTCCTGAAGGTTGGAAAGACTTCACTGTATGATGGCCGGATTGTCTTGCCTGCGTTGTTTATGTCATTCGATACGTCAAATCCGCCAATCTTGCCGCCAGCACCGCCGCTGCGCGCCATGCGCATTGTCCAGCCGCAGGAAAGGGTGACGGCGGCGCACCGCCATGCCAGCGGCCAGCTGTTCGGCGCCATGCGGGGCTTGCTTTCCGTTGCCGCCGACAGCGGACAGTGGGTGGTGCCGGCCAGTCACTGTGTGTGGGTGCCGCCCCATCACGTCCACGCGCTGCGTTCGCACGGCCCGTTTGCGGGCTGGAGCGTATATGTGGACGAGGCCAGCTGCGCCGGCTTGCCCGCCGCGCCGTGCGTGATGCGCGTCTCGGGCTTGCTGCGCGAGGCGGTGAGCCGCGCCAGCACCTGGGGCGAGGGCGCGCTGGAGGCACTGGATGCGCGGCAGGCCCGGGTGGCGGGCGTGATCCTCGACGAGATCGCCGCCGCGCCGCACGAATCCTTCGGCTTGCCCCTACCCACGGACCCACGCCTGCTGCGCGTGGCGCGCGCCGTGCTTGACGACCTGGCCGACGAGCGTGGCGTGGAAGCACTGGCCGCCTGGGCCGGCGTCTCGCCGCGCACCCTCGCGCGCCGATTCACGATCGAGACGGGCTTTACCCCGTCCGTCTGGCGCCAGCGCGCCCGCATCCTGCGCGCCCTGGAACGATTGGCCGCCGGCCAGCCCGTCACGACGATTGCGCTGGACCTGGGTTACGACACCGTCAGCGCCTTCATCGCCATGTTCAAGCGGGTGATGGGGGTGACGCCGGGCAGGTATGGGGATGGCAGTGGATCGGGCAATATCGGTGTTTGATAAAGCGCAACTTGCTGTTGATAGAGGCGGTCAAGGCTGAAATTGTGTATGAATGGTGGACTTGACCCGGCCCTTGGTTGGTGTTGGCGGCGAAAACAATATTTGCGCAAGCGCAGTTTTGGATGTTGTTGTCTGATATACACTCTTGATATTACATAAGCTATGTACGGGGCGCAAATGTTTGATTTCACGACACTCTCAAAGTCTGCTCACGCGGATATTCCCAAAACCTTACAAGAACTATTTGGTCAGTTGGATAGGAAGGCTACCCACATCAGTTTGCGATTGGCGCAGGCCGCTGCAATGTCCGCGATTGACGCTCAAATTGACCATCACGACGTGGTTGTTAAGCTCAGTACCGGCTCCGGGAAAACAGTGGTTGGACTGGTCTACGCTGAAATGATGCGGCGTAGATACAAGGGCGACCCAGTAGTTTATCTCTGTCCAACGACCCAGCTTGTAGATCAGGTCGTCCAAACTGGCCAAGCGATCGGAGTGAATGTCGCTACGTTTCCAGCCAAGGGTGCACCCTACGAGGCATTCGCTGGCGATATGATATTGGCATGTACTTACGACAGACTCTTCAACTCTAGGTCAACCTTTGAGAACAACTCAATTCGTCCAGCAGCGTTCGTTTTAGATGACGTTCATGCAGGTATTGAACGAGTGCGCCAGTGTTATACGGCGAAGTTGCCCGCTCAATGTTTTGTCCAACTTCGTGAGCTGCTGAAGCCGCTTTGCGAGAATACTGATCCTGCTACTTGGCGAGGAATCGATGCGGGAGCTTTTGATTCGCGTTACGAGGTGCCTTACTGGGTATGGACAGCGGTCCAAAAATCGGTCATGGATTTGCTTGAACCACATAAGGAAGAAGAAGACCTTTTGTTCCGCTGGGATAACATCAATCGGTATGCCGAATTGGCAAGAGTTTGTATTTCGGGGACCGGTGCGGAGATTTCGTTGCCCCTCCCAGCAGTGGAGGAAAACGCAGCCTACAGCATGGCGAAGCACCGATTGTTTATGTCTGCGAGTATAAAAGATGGATCGTCGTTGATCTCAGACTTGGGCTGTGATGTGGCTGCCTTTTCGAGATTAATCGAACCACTGGAGGATGCAGGGGCAGGTGAGCGCATGATTCTACCGACTTCGTTGATTAGCAACGGAGTTACCAAGCAAGAGATCGCGAACATGTGCTCGGGACTCGCTAAATATACGAACGTTGTGGTGTTAACCAATTCCACCGCACATTCGAAAGTATGGGAAGAGTCTGGGGCGACACTTTCACAGGGGAAGCAGGTAGACGCTGCAATCGAAACGTTGCGAACAAGCACCAAGAACTATGCGGTCTTTGCACAGCGATTTGATGGCGTTGACCTTCCTGATGATGCCTGCCGAATTTTGGTTATTGATGGAATTCCCGGTGGGGATCGTCTTTGTGATCAGATTGACTCCAGTCGGCAGAAAGATTCACCAGAGTACGATGTCCGCGCTGTGAATCGGTTTGAGCAGGCATTAGGGCGGCCCGTTCGATCGAGCGCAGACTATGCGGCTGTACTTTTAGTTGGAACCGATATAG
Organism: Janthinobacterium agaricidamnosum; assembly: GCF_003667705.1. NCBI lineage: Bacteria > Pseudomonadati > Pseudomonadota > Betaproteobacteria > Burkholderiales > Oxalobacteraceae > Janthinobacterium > Janthinobacterium agaricidamnosum. The sequence continues at coordinate 1,351,305 of NZ_CP033019.1, forward strand.
CTTCATTTATTGGCAAAAAATCGGTTCGAAACTTGCTGGAGGGGAGAACTCGGGTGCAAGTTGACCTGGGGAAGGAACTGTCGAAAATGGGGCCAGGAAAATCCATTTCGGAAGTGATCTGGGGAATGGTTGCGGGTCTACTTAGTCGCAACGAGGGTTGGAAAGATGCTCACCGGGCGCGGGTAAAGGAAGCACCGTTGACAACGAGGTTAAGTGCAGAGCTTACTACTCATGAGAAGGTCGCTATCGCGAACCGGGAAGCATGGAAGTACGCGAAATCAAGGAATTTCCAGGCTGCGGTGTCAGTCTTGCGGGAGGCTGCCAACGACAGAACGCTGCATCCAATTCAGAAGGCAGAAATCCTGTATCGCGTTGCTACTTATTTGCATCAATTTGAGCCTGGTGCGGCAGTTGATGCCTATCGTGCAGTGTTTGATATGAACTCGAACTTCCCGAGGCCGGAAAAGGTGGCTGATAGAAAATTCACCAAAATGAGTGATCAAGCTGTAGCCGTATGCGCGTATTTCAGCGAATTCGTCTCCGCTAATGCCGCGATAGCACGACTAGATGAAATTCGCGGCAAGCTGAGTTTTTCATTGCCCGCAGATGTGGTTGAGCAAGGTTTATATGAGCTTGGTGTAGCGCTAGGATCTGCATCTAGTCGCCCCGAGAAACAAACTGGACGTGGGCCAGATGCGCTTTGGATTTTCGATGACATTGCCTATTGCATTGAGGCAAAGAGCGAGAAGGCTGCCCCTGTTCACAAAAGCGATGCAGGACAGCTTTATCTCAGCCTTGAGTGGTGTCATCAGTATGTTGAGCTGGATAAGAACTCCGTTCATCCAGTTTTTGTCACAAATGTGCTGGCGGTTGATCGAGTTGAGGATATTTCTTACGGTCCGCTTGTTCAGGATGAAGCTACTACGCTCTTATTGGTGGAAAAGCTTAGGCAGCTAGTACTCGGGCTTTCCTTCGATGGCCCCCTATTCACGGAACCAGCACTGGTAGCTATGCGTTTAGCGGAGCTTGGGCTTCGTGGGCGGCAATTGTTGCCTACATTGCGGAAGCTGAAGCCCTGATCGGGAAGAATTTTTGCCCCCTACGTTTTTCATGGCCTAGATTTTCGTTATCTAGGCAACCCTCCGAATCTTTACCGCGACCAGAGCACGGCCAGAAACAAAAAAGCCCACGAACCGAAATTCGTGGGCTTCTCTGAAGTATTTGGTAGGCCGTGCGGGATTCGAACCTGCGACCAACGGATTAAAAGTCCGCTGCTCTACCAGCTGAGCTAACGACCCAAAAACTTTTTACTACTACTGCGGTAACACTGTGCGGTGCGTGCTTGCCATGGTGGCATGCAAACGACTGCAAATTCTTGGTAGGCCGTGCGGGATTCGAACCTGCGACCAACGGATTAAAAGTCCGCTGCTCTACCAGCTGAGCTAACGACCCAAGGGCGGCTATTATGACGGCCAACGGCGGTTTTGGGAAGGGCCGGGGTGGAAAAAAGCCTTGCGTGGCCCACATGCTCGGTCTAATATAGGTAGATAGCCTACCTATTTAACTCATTCCATGCTTATTACCGAAGACCTTCCCATCCCCGAACGCGCGCTGGCGCTGTCCGATGACTTGCGCGTGGCGTTCAAGCGCCTGTTGCGCTCCATGCAGCGCGAAGGGGGCGAGCTGGATGCCCATGTGTCGATGATGCAGTACATGCTGCTGGCCCTGATCCACGAGCAGCCGGGCATCGGCGTGGCCGCGCTGGCGCGGCTGCAGAACGTGCGCGGGCCCACCGTCAGCGCCCAGGTCAAGTCGCTCGAAGAGGCGGGGCTGGTCGAGCGCAGCGCGCCCGATCCGCAGGACCGCCGGCGTTCGGGCCTGCACGTGTCCGCGCAAGGCTTGACCATGCTCGAGGCCCTGCGCGCGCGGCGTCGCGATGCGCTGGCGCGGCGCATCGCCCGCTTGTCGCCGCAGCAGGTCGATGCACTGGAAGCCGCCATGCAGCCCTTGCTTGAGATCGGACAAGCATGAGCCGCCACGATCAAGCCTCCGATGCTGTAAAACCCGTCACCGAGCGCGAAGTGCGCGCCATCTACCTGGGGCTGATGGCCGTGCTGGGCCTGGGCGCGCTGGACCAGAGCATCGTCGCCACGGCCTTGCCGCGCATCGTCGACGACCTGGGCGGCATGGCGCATCTGTCGTGGGTGGTGACGGCGTATGTGCTGGCGTCGACGGCCACCATGCCCCTGTACGGCAAGCTGGCCGACCAGTACGGCCGCCGCCCCATGATCTTCACGGCGCTGCTGACCTTTTTGCTCGGCTCCGTGCTGTGCGGGCTGGCGCAGAACATGACGGAGCTGATCATTTTCCGCGCCATCCAGGGCCTCGGCGCGGGCGGCTTCATGCCGCTGGCGCAAATCATCATCGGCGACATCGTGCCGCCGGCCGAGCGGGGCAAGCGGCAGGGCATGGTGCCCGTCGTGTTTGCCGTCACCAGCGTGCTGGGTCCCGTGCTGGGCGGCGTCATCACGGATGCCCTGTCGTGGCACTGGATTTTCTATGTGAACCTGCCCATCGGCGCGGCCGCCTTTGTCATCATCGCGCGCGCCATGCGCAAGCCGGCGCGCATGCATGCGCACCAGATCGATTACCTGGGTTCCGCTTTGCTGACGGGCGCCATCACGGCGGCCCTGCTGGTGCTGGCGCTGGGCGGCACGGAGTGGCCATGGGACTCTCTCGCCATCAAGGTGTGCGGCGGCATTGCTGTGTTGCTGGGCGCCTGGCTGGCCGTCCACGTGGGCAGGGTGGACGAACCCGTGCTGCCGCCCGACCTGTTCGAGAACCGCACCTTCAATATCGCCAGCCTGGTGATGGCCATGACTTTCATGGGGCTGATGGGCGCCAGCGTCTTCTTCCCCCTGTTCTTCCAGCTGGTGATGGGCACGAGTCCCGCCGAATCGGGCGTGATGACGGTGGCGATGATGGTGGGGCTGGTGGCGTCGTCGATGTTCAATGGCCGCGTGCTGTCGCGCTCGGGCAAGTACAAGATGGTGCAGGTGGCGGGGCTGGCCGTGGCGCTGCTGGCGTTTGCCGTGCTGGCCTGGGCCATGGAAACGTCGCGCGGTTACTGGGTCATCGAACCGGCCATCTTTCTGCTCGGCACGGGATTAGGATTGGTGATGCCGAACATGACGATCGCCGTGCAAAATGCCTTGCCCCTGGCGCGCCGCGGCGTGGGCACGGCCATGCTGGCCTTTTTCCGTTCGCTGGGCGGCTTGCTCGGCGTGACGGCGTCCGGCGCCATCCTCGCGCACCAGCTGCACAAGCATGGCGTGGAAGCCGTGTCGGCGCTGGGCGCGCAGGCGGCGGTGCAGACGGTCGAGGTGTACCGCCATGCGATCGCCAGCGTGTTTGGCGCCGGCGCCGTGCTGCTGCTGGTGGGACTGGTCTTCCTGCTGTTCCTGCCGGAACTGCCCCTGGAGGGGCATCCGGCAACGTTAAAGCCCAAGACCGATCAGTAGCGCTCGAGCCAGTGCGCGTACGGTGCCGGCAAGGTCCACGAGGCGCGTTCCACGCCGAGTTCTTTGGCGGCAAAGTATGCCCAGTGCGGATTGGCCAGGTGCGCCTTGCCGACCATCACCACGTCCAGCTGTTCTTCCTTGACGACGCGCTCGGCGATGGCCGGCGTGCCGAAGCCCCAGGCGGACGAGACAGGTACGCCCGCCTCCGTGCGCACGCGCTCGGCAATCGGTCCCATGAAGGCCGGGCCCCACGGAATCGACACGTCGGGAATGGTAAAGCCCATGCTGACGCTGATCATGTCCATGCCCGCATCCTTGAACTGGCGCACGAGGCCGATTGATTCGAGCAGGGTTTGCTCGTCGCGGCCGTCGAATTCCAGCACGCCGAAACGGATGGTCAGCGGCAGGTGCTCGGGCCACACTTCACGCACGGCTTTCAAGGTTTCCAGCAGGAAGCGGCTGCGGTTTTCCACGCTGCCGCCATAGATGTCGTCGCGCTGGTTCGAATGGGCGGAAAAGAAGCTTTGTGCCAGGTAGCCGTGGGCGAAGTGCAGTTCCAGCCATTCGAAGCCCACTTCGCGGGCGCGGATGGCCGCGTCGACGAAGTTCTGTTTCACGCGGGCGATATCGTCGAGGTCCATGGCGCGCGGCACCTTGCCCAGGCCGCCGCCGAAGGCGATGGCGGACGGGGCGATGGTTTGCCAGCCGCGCGCGTCGCCTTCAGCAATGTGGTCGTCGCCTTCCCATGGGCGGTTGGCGCTGGCCTTGCGGCCCGCGTGGGCGATCTGGATGCCGGGCACGGAGCCGGCCGCCTTGATGGCTTTCACGACGGGCACGAAGGCTTGCGCCAGGTCATCGTTCCAGATGCCCGTGCAGCCGGGCGTGATGCGGCCTTCGGGCGCCACGGCCGTCGCTTCGACGATCACCAGCCCGGCGCCGCCACGGGCCATGCCCGCGTAATGCGACAGATGCCAGTCGTTGGCCTGGCCATCGACGGCCATGTACTGGCACATGGGCGGCACGGCGATGCGGTTGCGCAAGGTGACGTTTTTGAGGGTGTAGGGCTGGAAGAGGGCGGACATGGTGGCCTTTGTGTTTGTTAGTAGGAAAATGGGGAGATGCTGATTCGGTAGTTCGTAAATATTCGAAGAATGGAATTAGTATAGCGCATGCTGTATGATTCTGCACATGCGTCCACACAAACATCCTCCCGCCAGCGAATTCGTCCTCGAGCGCGTGCTCTACGCCTTGAGCGATTCGATCCGCCTCGACATCGTGCGCCACCTGGCCAGAGTCGACGCGGCCGCTTGCGGCGACCTCGACGGCGGGCGGCCGAAATCGACCGTCTCTCACCATTTCAAGGTCTTGCGCGAAGCGGGCCTCGTCTACACGGAAAACGCGGGCACGACGCACATGAATACGCTGCGCCGCGCCGATATCGACAGCCGTTTCCCCGGCTTGCTCGACGCCATCCTCGCGCAGCAGCCGCAAGCGAATCAGCCCTGAGTCAGTCCTGAATCTGCCGTAGAATGCCTGCAAGATTGCCGAATTTGCAGCATGGGCGGGCAGTCCTGACCTGAAGGGCTGACGACGCATGAAAAATTTCGCACGGTATCGCTGGTGGTGCGCCGCCGCTTTCGTACTGCTGACTGGCTGCTGGCCTTACACGGAGCCGGCCACGGGCGAATACGCCGCCGTGCTGCGGCGCGGCGAAAAGGTGACCAGGGCCGACACCTACGGGCGGTTTGCCGCCTTGTCGGTCGAGTACCGCCAGGGCGGCGGCTCCCTGATGTCCACCGAGAATCACTCCATGCGGCTGATATATAACGACAAAATCGTCGTCAAGACCACCGATGGCATCGAACGCTGGACCGATTTCGCCCAGCCCGTGTATTTCGTCAAGCGGCAGGAAGACGACGGCATGCTGGCGCTGGTCCACGAGCAGGCGGGCAAGGCCGTGGTCGAGAAGATTGCGGCGTCGGAATACGGCTACCGTGGTAACGAGACGTACATGCATGGCTTCCCCCTGTCTCCTGGCGTGCGCTATTTTCCCGTCGACCAGCGTCCCGGTTTCCTGTTGCGTGGCCTGCCGCTGAAAACCACCGTGCTGCCCAGTCCGCCCGAAGGCGACGGCTACCTGCAAGCCTATGTTCTGGCGGCCATCTCGCCCGACGGGGCATCGTTTGCCTATGTCGACAGCGAATATGCGCCGTCCGTGGTGCTGGTGGTCGATGCGGACGGCAAGCGGCGCGATCCCATTCCCTTGCCGAGAATCTACCTGGCGGACGCGCCCAGCTATCAATTCAACCCCTACGAGCGGCTGTGGGCCTGGTCGCGCACGGCGTTCGCATGGCACAAGAACGGCGCGGGCAGCTGGGAGGTCCGTCCGGACGGTATTGCGCCTGGCGCGGCCGGCGCACGCAATGTGGTCGAGGAATTGTTTATCAGCGATCAAACCGGCTACCGGACCTGCTTTGCGGCCGCCAATGCCGCCTGTCTGCCGGGCTGGCGCGCCGCAAACGCCGCCGAGCAGGCCAGGACTTTTGTGCGGGACGGCGCCGCGCCGCCGTTTGCCTACGTGCCATCAGCCCCAACGGCCGCTTTTGGCTCCGCGGTCGGTGTGCTGTTGCTGTCCAGGGAATGCTGCCGTGTGCCGTCCTACCATCTGTATCTGGATGGCGCGCCGGCAGCGGTGACGGCGCAATTGTCCGCGCGCTTGCGCGAGAGCAAGACGCCTTTCGTGCGCGTCGATGAGTGTCCGCGCCGCACTGGCAATGACGGCAAGTGCGCGGCGCAACTGGCGCAGCAGCTCAAGCGGCCGGAATCGCTGGGGCGCGAGCTGGAGCAGTTGCTCGACACCTGGGAGGAGCGGGATGGCGTGCTGTTCGTCATGCCGTCGATGGTGGTCGCGGTGCGCGCGAACGCGCAGGGCGGCAGCGTGGTCCAGACCCTGTTGCGCGCCGATTTGTCGCGCAAGGACTGATGCCGCTCATCTGCCGCGCGTCACCAAAGTGCCAGGCTCGGCTATGATGTCGGCCTTTCGGTAAATCCTCGGCCGCGCGCCTGTTGCGCGATGGGCTGGCGACACTACCTGGCACGGCAAGGATTGGGAATGACGGCAGCAGCAGTGGTATCACAGGCGGACCTGGCAAATCGTCCGCAGTTTGGCTGGATCAATGGTTTGAAGGCGGGCGCGGCGCAGTTGATCGTGTTGCACCATCTGGCGTTTTACGGGCCCATGTCCGACTACGTGCAGCCCCTGTGGCCCGAGTTGCTGGGCTGGCTGGGCGGCAGCGCGCGCATCGCCGTGCAAGTGTTTCTCGTCATCGGCGGCTTTCTCGTCGCCAAGTCCCTCTCTCCCGCAGGCCGTCCCGGCATCGCCACCCCCTTGCAGGCCGTCTGGCGCCGCTATGCCAAGCTGGCGCCGCCTTTCCTGGCGGCCACCTTGCTCGCGGCCATCATCACCCCTGTGGCCGGCATCTGGATGATGCACGACTCCATGTCGGCCGCCGTTACCCTGGGCCAGCTGAGCGCCCATGCCTTGCTGCTGCACGGCGTGCTCGGCTATGAGTCGCTGTCGGCCGGCGCCTGGTACGTGGCCATCGATTTCCAGCTGTACCTGCTGACGGTATTGCTGCTGTGGCTGGGTGGCCGCCTGGCCGGCCAGCGGCGCGGGCACTGGCTGATGCCGCTGGCCATCACTGTGGGCATCACTTTTTCCCTGTTGTATTTCAACCTCGATGCGGGCTGGGATAACTGGGCGCCGTATTTCTTCGGCAGCTATGGCCTGGGGCTCATGGCCTGGTGGGCCAGCGACCCGGCCCGCAAGCCCGGCGCCATGACCGCGCTCATGGCCATGGCCGCCGTGCCCGTGCTGCTGGCTCTGGCCGTCGACTACCGCAGCCGGATCGCCCTGGCCCTGATCGTCGCCTGCGCCCTGTTCCTGTTCGGCCGCGCCCGCACCCCGTCGCAGGGCCGTGCCTGGAATATCGTCAACACTCTGGGCCGCATCTCGTATGCCGTCTTCCTCGTGCACTTCCCCGTCAGCCTGCTGGTGAATGCGCTGTTTATCAGCTATGTCCCGCTCGAACCGGAGTGGCAGGCGCTGGGCATGCTGACGGCTTGGGGCGCCAGCCTGGCGGCCGGCGCCGCGTTTTACCGCTGGGTGGAGGTGCCGCTGGGGCGGGTCGTGGGCGCGGTGGTCGCGCATCTGGCTGGAAGGCCGGCGCTGGCGTCGCGTTAACGACTGGTTTTCGATATGCGGGGGAGGGAACTTTGAGTCAGCGATGGCATCCCGCGCAGGTGATGCTGCCGAAAACAAAAAAGCCAACCGCGAACGGTTGGCTTCTCTGTAGTATTTGGTAGGCCGTGCGGGATTCGAACCTGCGACCAACGGATTAAAAGTCCGCTGCTCTACCAGCTGAGCTAACGACCCAAAAACTTTTTACAACAACTTCGGTAACACTGTGCCGTAAAAAAATGCTTGCTATAACAACTCGCAAGCAGATCAGTACTGCGTATTCGTGGTAGGCCGTGCGGGATTCGAACCTGCGACCAACGGATTAAAAGTCCGCTGCTCTACCAGCTGAGCTAACGACCCGAAGAAGAAAGATTATAGGGGGTGCCCGGGATTCTGTCAAACCTAACGGGCAACTTTTTCCCCGCTTTTACTTTTTGCCGGCCCGTTCCTTGGCCGCTTGCGCCGCGCTGGAGTCCGGGTAGCGCGAGATCAGGGCGTTCAGCGTCTTGGTGGCGTTCGGCTTGTCTTTCAGCTCCGTGTAGCAGCTGGCGATGTTGAGCATGGCGTCGGGCGCCTTCGGGCTGTCCGCGTAGTGTTTCAGCACTGCCTGCTGGGCCGTGATGGCGTTTTTGCAGTCGCGCTGGGCGTAATAGGCGTTGCCCAGCCAGTATTGCGCGTTGGCTGCGTACGCCGATTCCGGATAGCGCTTGACGAAGGCGTCCAGGGCCGTGACGGCGCCCTTGTAGTCGCCCGACTTGAACAGGCCGAACGCGGACTCGTACGCGCTTTGTTCGGACACGCCCACGGCCGCTTCCTGGCCGTCGATGGTGACCTGGCGCGGTTCGAGCTTGCGCAGGCGCGCGTCGATGTCGGTGTAGAAATCCTTCTGGCGCTTTTGCACATTCGCCAGGTCGTTGCCCAGCACTTCGATCTGGCCGCGCAGGCGGGCGATCTCCTGCATGGTCTGGTCGTGCTGGTTGAGCAGGCTCAGGGTGCTGGTCTTGTCCGCCTTGGCGTCGATGCGGCCGTTCAGGTCGCGCGCCATCGCGTCGACCTTGGCGCGCAGCTCGAGGATGGCTTTGCGTGCTTCGTCGTCGTCGAACAGGGCGGCGTTGGCGTGCAGGGGCAGGTAGGCAAACGCGGCCATCAAGGCGGCGGCGACGCCGGCTTTCGAGAATGTCATCATGGGTCGGGCTTTCTAAGGTTACGCAAAACATGCAAACGGGGCGCCGGGCGGTGAATCACCGCGCTGCGCCCCATTATTATGCCTATGACTGGCCAGTTAGGTAAGCGCCAATGCTGCCGCGCTCACCCGTCAACATCAATAAACGATGTCAGCGCGGCGGTTTTCAGCCCATGCTGCTTCGTTGCTGCCTTGTGCTTTAGGCTTTTCTTTGCCCAGCGACACGGCTTCCATTTGGCCTTCCGGCACGCCCAGGGCAGCCATCGACTTGCGCACGGCTTCAGCACGTTTCTGGCCCAGGGCCAGGTTGTACTCAGCGCCACCGCGTTCATCGGTGTTACCTTGGATCAGGATCTTGCGCGATGGGGTTTTCACCAGGTAAGCAGCGTGGTTTTGCACGACTGGGGTGTCCGCTTCGCGTACGACGTATTTGTCGAAGTCGAAGTAGATGCTGCGGTTAGCCAGCACGCCTTTTGGATCGTCCAGTGGATCGACCGATGCGGTCGTTACTGGCTGAACTTGACGGGTGTCAACTGGAGCTGCGACTTTTTCAGGAGCGCGCTCAACCACTGGGGTCTCTGCAACTTTGACTGGGGTGCTGCAGGCGGACAGCAGAGCTGCGGTAGCGGCGATGAAAGCCAAACTTTTAAAGTTACTCATTTTTATTCTCCGGGTCATGGTTAAAGGTGAAACTGTACAGCATTTACTTCATAAAAGGACCCCAGGTGGGCTCCTTGATATTGCCAGCTTGCGTAGTCAAACGCTGTTTGACGCGGCCATCCACCGATACCACTGCCAGCGACTTGCGTCGTCCGGATTCGGTCGCGTACATGATATATTTCCCGTTGGGCGAAAAGCTCGGTGATTCGTCGTTGGCGGTGTCCGACAGGCGCAGTTCCTGGCCACTAGCCAGGTCGAGCGCGTAGAGCTGGAAATTGCCGTCGCGACGGGAAATATAAGCGAGTGTCTTCCCGTCGGACGAAATCCGCGGGCTGATGTTGTAGGAGCCGCCAAACGTCACGCGCTTGGCTTCGCCACCGCTGGTCGACATGCGGTAGATTTGTGGTCCGCCGCTGCGATCGCTGGTGAAGTAAATACTTTGGCCATCGGCCGAGAATTGGGGTTCCGTATCGATGCCGCTGCTGGTGCTGACGCGGCGCAAGCCGCTGCCGTCGGCATTGACGGTGTAGACCTGGGTATGGCCGTCGCGCGACAGGGCCACGGCCAGGCGCGAGCCGTCCGGGCTCCAGCTCGGCGCCGAATTGCTGCCTTTTTCATTCGACACGATGGTGCGCTGGCGCGTCACCAGGTTTTGCACGTAGACGATGGGCTTTTTCTTTTCAAACGACACATATGCGACCTTGGTGCCGTCCGGCGACCACGATGGCGAAATGATCGGCTCGTTCGAGCGCAGGGCGACCTGGATGCCTTCGCCATCGGCGTCGGCGATTTCCAGGCGGTATTCGCGGCCCGATTGCGTGACGTAGGCGATGCGGGTGGCGAACGCGCCCTTGACGCCCGTCAGCTTTTCATAGATGTCGTCGGCGATCTTGTGCGCCAGCAGGCGGTTGAACTGCGGCGCGGCCGCATTGTTCATGCTGGAAATCTGCGCGCCCTTGATGGTGTCGAACAGTTTGTAGCGCACGTCCAGGCGGCCATCGGCCATGCTTTGCACGCTGCCGGCCGCCAGCGCGTCGGCGCCGCGCGATTTCCACTGCTCGTAGCTGACGGGCGCCGTTTCCGCCACGGGCGCATCGGCGTCGATCAGCTTGAACACGCCGCTACGCGCCAGGTCGGCCTTGATAATGCCCGACAGCGATTGCGGCGCCGCCGATTCATTGACGAAGCTGGCCACAGCCACCGGGATCTGGTTGCTGCCGATCCCCGTAATCTCCACGCGCAGCTGCGCCTGGGCGCTTGACGCTCCCAGCATCAGGCTGGCGCAGAGCACGACATAGCTCATTTTTTTCATGGTCATCATTTAGGCAAATCCTTCATCTCGAATATGAGTTCAATCTCGCGTTCCACGGTGCCGTCTTTTTTCTTCGGCAGTGGCGACGATTTATTAATGGCGTTTTCCACCGAGCTGTCATACGCCGGCAGGCCGCTGCTTTTAATCTTTCGGACCGAAATAATTTCCCCAGTTGGCAGTTGCTCGATCTTGAACACGGCGCGCGGGTTGCCCGGCACCTCCGTGCTACCGCTGTACGCGATATTGCTCTTGATCTTGCTCGTCAGGGCAGCGACATAGCCGCTGTCCTTGCGTGGCGCGGTCGCTTTCGCGGCCGTGCCCGTTGTGCCGTTGCCTGCCTGCGCCATCAGGCGCTTCATATCATCGGCACGCAATTTGTCTGCCGCCGCTTTTTCCGCAGCTGCTTTTTTTGCCTTGGCGGCTTTTTCCGCCGCCGCTTTTTTCTCGGACAGTTCTTTCTCGGCTTTTTCTTCCGCCGCTTTTTCTTTCTCTTTGGCCAGCTTGGCTTTCTCCAGCTTGTCGGCCTTTTCTTTTTCCAGCTTTTCAGCCTTGTCTTTTTCTTTCTGCTTCTGTTTTTCCAGTTCGCGCTTTTCTTCCTCGCGTTCCTTCTGTTCCTGCTTGCGGCGTTCTTGCTCTGCCGCTTTCTCTTTTTCTTCCTTCAGCTTGGCCTTCTTGCGTTCCAGGGCGATCTCTGCCTCGCGCAGGTCGACCTTCGGCTCGGGCGCGGCCACGGGCGGTGGCGGCGGCGGGGCCGGCTGTTCCACTTGCGGTTCCGGCGGCGGGGCGGGTGTCGGCTCCGGTTCCGTCGCCACTTCGGGCGGCGGCGCGGCCGTCTGCACTTTCATGTCCCACACTTCCGCTTCGACGGCGACAGGTTCCGTATTTTGCCAGTGTACGCCCACCCACAGGAAAAACAGCAGGCCAAGGTGCATCGCCAGCGCCAGGCCCAGCGAGGGCCAGCGGCTGCGTTCGCGCGGCACGCTGTAGGGCTTGCCGAGTACATGGTCGATTTGTTTGTTCTGCAAAGTCTAGTCTATCTAAAAACGGTCAAGTCTGGAAACAGGATGCTGCGCTTACTTGGTGGCCAGGCCGACACGGGTAATGCCCATCTTTTTCGCTTCCGAAATGAGCTGGATCACATCGTCGTACTTGCTTTCCTTGTCGCCCGCGATCATCACGGGATAGTCTGGATTGCTCTCGTGCAAACCGCGCAGCTTGCGCAGCAGGGCGTCGCGGTTCGGTTCCGTTTCCGGCGCCAGCTGTTCCTTGCCGATGACGCCGATCGACAGCGAACCATTCGGTTTCAGCACGATCTGAATATAGTCATCGGGCGGTTTCGCCGACTTTTCCGCGTTGGGCAGGTTCACCACGCTGGGATTGTTCGACGACGGCATCACCATGAAAATGATCAGCAGCACCAGCATCACGTCGATATACGGCACGACGTTGATCTCGGACTTGAACTTGCGGCCACGGCCACCGCGCATGCCGCCGCTATTGAATGAGGAACCCATGGACGCTGCTCCCTCTTAGCGCGACTGGCGCTGCAAGATGTTGGAGAATTCCTCGACGAAGCTTTCGAAGCGGATCGCCAGGCGGTCGATGTCATGCGAAAAACGGTTGTAGGCGACGACGGCGGGAATGGCCGCGAACAGGCCGATGGCCGTGGCGATCAGCGCTTCGGCAATGCCGGGCGCGACGGCGGCCAGGGTCGCTTGCTGCACGTTGGCCAGGCCGCGGAAGGCGTTCATGATGCCCCAGACGGTACCGAGCAGGCCGATGTACGGCGAGACGGAGCCGACGGACGCGAGGAAGGCCAGGTGCGATTCGAGCACGTCCATTTCGCGCTGGAAGGCGGCGCGCATGGCGCGGCGTGCGCCGTCGAGCACGGCGCCCACGTCCAGCGCTTCGCGCGAACCGTAGGAAGCCTTGCCCTTGATGAATTCGCCCATGCCGGCGTCGAAGATGCGGGCCAGCGCGCCGCTCTGGTCGCGGTTGCCGCTGGCGTTCTGGTGCAGCGCATGCAGGTTGCCGCCGGCCCAGAAGCTGCGTTCGAATTCGATGGTTTGCTTGCGCGCCTGGCGCACGGCAAACATCTTGCGGAAAATGTAGGTCCAGCTGGTCAGGGAAATCAGCAGCAGCAGGGCCATGATCAGTTGCACGATCAGGTGGGCATTGGTGATGAGCGCGAGGAAAGAAAGATCTTGTGTAACGTTCATTGGCAGGCAGTCTGTTGGGTGAATTATCCGGGGGTGGCGGTAGGGCTCAGGTGGCGCGCATGCGGGCCGCGACTGCATCAGGCACGGCGCGCGGGCGCAGTGCCGAATCGACGCAGCCGATCTTGACGCGGGCCGTGTTGAGCAGGCGGTCGCCGCACCAGGCTTGTTGCAGGAAAACGATGGAGGCACGCCCCATTTTTTCTATGCTTAAGGTTAATCTTACCGTGTCATCGAGCCTGGCTGGCGCATGATAGTCGGCGTTGACGCTTTTGACAACGAACATCGCGTCATGCTGTTCCAGCAATTCCTGCTGGCCCACGTCGATGGCGCGCAGCCATTCCGTGCGTGCGCGCTCGAAGAATTTGAGGTAGTTAGCGTAATAGACGATGCCGCCGGCGTCGGTGTCTTCATAGTAGACACGTACGTTCCAGGTAAAGACTGAAGGCATGTTTATTGCGCCAGTAGTGAGATTGAGCAACATTTTACGCGATTTTTCTTCTTGTGACTGTGGGCGCTTGCTGGAAAGCCATGCAAAAGCTGCATATAAGTTGCACCGCAGCATTGTAAATCCGGGGCGGGCAATGGCAAGCCTCGTAACATACGCTTACAAGCCGCAGCCAGGTTTAAGTCCAGCTTAAGCGCCGCGGCCTTGTCCGGGCTGCGGCGGCGCGCGGCGATTATAGCTGCACGGTTGCATTCCTTGCTCAATTTGGGCACTTAACTTACAATTTGACTTCCATTACGTCTCACGTGACTGGCGAAAAGTCGGGCGATCTCCCTGAGTGGCGATCGGCAAACCGGCGAAAGGTGGGCACCCACCGGGAAACGTGAGATTTTTCATCAGCCGTTCGCCTGGGTAGCCACTATGGAAAAGCACGAAGAGGCTGCCCGTCCAATGTTGTTATTCACTTAACGCCGGCTCCCCTCATTCGATCCAACCTGCCAGTACAAGCACCCTCATACTTGGAGTTTTTACATGTTTGCAAAAGATCACACCCTCGCCAACGTCGATCCTGAATTGTTCGCCGTCATTCAAAAAGAAAACACGCGCCAGCACGATCACATCGAACTGATCGCCTCGGAGAACTACACGTCGCCAGCCGTAATGGAAGCGCAAGGCTCGCAGCTGACGAACAAGTACGCCGAAGGCTACCCGGGCAAGCGCTACTACGGCGGCTGCGAATACGTCGACGTGGCCGAGCAACTGGCCATCGACCGCGTCAAGAAACTGTTCGGCGCCGAATGCGCGAACGTGCAGCCGAATTCCGGCTCGCAGGCGAACCAGGGCGTGTTCTTCGCCATGCTGAAACCAGGCGACCTGATCATGGGTATGTCGCTGGCCGAAGGCGGTCACCTGACCCACGGCATGCCGCTGAACATGTCCGGCAAATGGTTCGATGTCGTCTCCTACGGTCTGACGGCGGAAGAAGACATCGACTACGAGGCGATGGAGCGCCTGGCCCGCGAACGCAAACCGAAACTGATCATCGCCGGCGCATCCGCGTTCTCGAAAAAAATCGACTTCGAACGCTTCGGCAAGATCGCCAAGGAAGTGGGCGCCTACTTCATGGTCGACATGGCCCACTACGCGGGCCTGATCGCCGCCGGCCTGTACCCGAACCCGGTGCCGTTCGCCGACTTCGTCACCTCGACCACGCACAAATCGTTGCGCGGTCCGCGCGGCGGCATCATCCTGATGAAGGCCGAGCACGAAAAAGCCATCAACTCGGCCATCTTCCCTGGCATCCAGGGCGGCCCGCTGATGCACGTGATCGCCGGCAAGGCCGTCGCCTTCAAGGAAGCGCTGAGCCCTGAATTCGTCGAATACCAGAAGCAAGTGATCAAGAACGCCGACGTGCTGGCGAAAACCCTGATCAAGCGCGGCCTGCGCATCGTGTCCGGCGGCACCGAATCGCACGTCATGCTGGTCGACCTGCGCGCCAAGAACCTGACGGGCAAGGAAGCCGAAGCCATCCTCGGTTCCGCGCACATCACCTGCAACAAGAACGGCATCCCGAACGACCCGCAAAAACCCTTCGTCACCTCGGGCATCCGCCTGGGCAGCCCGGCGATGACGACGCGTGGTTTCAAGGAAGCGCAAGCGGAAGAAGTGGGCAACCTGATCGCCGACGTGCTGGACAACCCGCATGACGCCGCCACCATCGAGCGCGTCAAAGCGGCCGTGAAAGTGTTGGCCGACGCGCACCCTGTGTACGCAGCATAATTATTTGTCCAGAATGTGTCATACGGAGTAAGATTCCGTATGACACATTCCTTCGTGCCCAAGGGCGCCCGGAGTGATTCGGGCGCCCTTTGTACAAGGGCGGCGATTTCCCGTAATTATTACTATAAAGTTGTAACCAGCCCATGAAATGTCCATTTTGCCAGCACGGCGACACCCAGGTTCTCGATACGCGCGTATCGGAGGAAGGGGATGCCATTCGGCGCCGCCGCCGCTGCGGCAAATGCGACAAGCGGTTTACCACGTACGAACGCATTGAACTTATCATGCCGGCCGTCGTCAAAAAGAATGGCAGCCGGACGGAGTTCGCTGCGGATAAGTTGCGCGGCAGTTTGATGCTGGCCTTGCGCAAGCGTCCCGTCGCGGCCGCCTCGGTGGATACGGCCATCGCGTCCATCCAGGAAAAACTGCTGACCAGCGGCTTGCGCGAAGTCGATTCCGGCTATATCGGCGAACTCGTCATGCAGGAACTCAAGCGCCTCGACAAGATCGCCTACATCCGCTTTGCCTCAGTGTATAAAAATTTCGAAGACCTGGCCGAGTTCCAGGATGCGATCGCCGAAGTGGGGCAGGCGCGCAAGCCCTGACGCCTGCTCGAAGCCTCTTGTTCGACGACGGGGCTGCTCATGTGCCCCGTTTTGCGCCCCGTGTTCACCACGCCAGCGCTCGCCTGGCAAGCGGCCTGATCAATAACTACACCGTTCTTCTCCCTTTATCGCTGCGCTGTTTGCGCTAGCGCAGATACTGGTTTTTGCGTGCGCCTATCGTGTAGCTGGGCCGCCTGTTCTTGCGACTCTTTCTGCGGAAGGGAGCAAGGCATGCACATGAGCGGTCGCACTATGTTTCCAGCGGGTGGCAGCAGCCTCGTCGAGGTGCTCGTGTCGCTGCTGCTGTTGGCGCTGGGCCTGCTCGGTGCCAGCATTTTGCAACTGCACTCCCTGCGCGCGCGCCATGAGTCGGCGCTGTTGTCGGCGGGCGCGCAGCTGGCGGCCGGCATGGCCGAGCGCATGCGCGCAAACGGCGTGCTCATGAATGGTCCCGATGAGGGCAATCCCTACTTGAACGTGGCCTACGCGGCGGCGGACGACGCCGAAGCAGGCGGCACCGCGCCGGACTGCTTTGGCGCTAGCGCCTGCAGCGCGGCCGAACTGGCGCAATTTGACATCGCTGAATGGAAGCAATCGCTGCATGCGGCCTTGCCCGGCGCGCGCCTGCATATCTGCCGCGATGCCTCTGTCTGGGATGCCGCCGCGCAAGGCTTGCACTGGGCGTGCAGCGGCGGCAAGGGCGCGCCCATCGTCATCAAGCTGGGCTGGCGCGGCCGCTTGCCCGATGGCTCGCCCGCCGTGAATGCGGCAGGCGAGTCGCTGCCCAGGCTGGTATTCCAGCTGGGCGGAGGCGGCGCATGAACGGCGTGCATGCCGCGTGGCGCTGGCGGCGCGGCATGAGCCTCGTCGAATTGCTGGTGGCTCTGTCGCTGGGCGCGCTGCTGATGCTGGCCGCCAGTAGCGTGCTGGTGGCGGCCAGCGGCAGCTATGGCGACCAGTCCGCCAGCGCGCGTCTGGACGATAACGGCCGCTATGCGCTCGACACCATCGCCCGCGCCGTGCGCCAGACGGCGTACGTGAATTGGGATAGCAGCGCCGCGCCCGTCGCCCATGCCGATGACGACAGCGCCAGTGTCGCCGGGCTCGACGCGCGCAGCCTGGGCAAGAACAGCGAAGGCATCAGCGGCGCCTTGCCCGGTGTCCTGCATGGCAGCGATGTGCTGGCCCTGCGCTATTACGGCGCCGGCAAGGAAGAGGGCGGCGACGGGTCCGTGCTCAATTGCGCCGGCTTTGGCGTGGGTGCCGCGCAAACGGAGGCGCAGCGGGGCTGGAGCATTTTCTATGTGGCGCAGGGCGCCGATGGCGAAGGCGAACTGCGCTGCAAATACCGTGGCGCGAACGGCTGGGGCGCGGATGCCGTCATTCGTGGCGTCGACGGTTTCCAGGTGCTGTATGGCCTCGACACGGATACGCCGCCCGACGGCGTGGCGAACCGCTATGTCAACGCCAGTGCGCTCGACGCCTACGATGCGGCGCTGGTGCTGCAGGGCGCGGATGCGGCCGCGCGCCAGCGCGATTTGCGGCGCCGCACGCACTGGAAGCGCGTGGCCAGCGTGCGCGTGGCCTTGCTGCTGCATGGCGAGGCGGACCAGGCGGACAAGATGGCGGAGCTGGGGCCGGCGCAGTTCGACCTGTTCGGCAAGGCATATGCCGAGGCGCACGGCGCCGGCGACACGGGCGTGCGCATCGCGCGCGCGTCCTTGCCCGCCGCGACGCGCTCCCGGCTGCGGCAATTGGTGCAGACGAGCATCATGCTGCGCAACGGGCCGGCCTAGGCGGGCGGCACGATGGCTGGCGCGGGCGTCCGCTGCTGCCTACCTCGTTGCGTGCCTTGTTCACCTTGCGCGCGCCACAGTGGCGCCACCCTCGTGTATGTGCTGTGCCTGTTGGTGATCATCTTGCTGCTGGGCATATCGGCGGCGCAGATGGCCTTGCAGGGCGAAAAGGCGGCGCGCGGCGAGCGCGACCGGCAGATCGCGTTTCAGGCGGCGGAGGAAGCATTGATGGATGCGCAGAACGATATCGAAGGCTTGCCCGGCGCGCCGGGGCGTAGCAGCCTCTTTGCGCCAGGCAGTGCGGCCGGGTTCGCGGACGGCTGCGGCGAGGCAGGCGCACTGGGCCTGTGCCTGCCCGCAGCCCCGGAGGCGCCGGCGCTCTGGCTGAGCATGGACCTCGACGGTCCTGAAGGCAGCAGCCACACCGTGCCGTATGGCCAGTTTACGGGCGCCGTCATGCAGACGGGGCAGGGTTTCCTGCCGTCGCGCCGGCCCCGTTACCTGATCGAATTGCTGCCGTTTTACCCGCCCGGCGCGCAGGCGGCGGCAGTGGCCGGCGGCCTGGCGACGGAAAGTTATGTGTACCGCATCACGGCCATCGGTTTTGGCGCGCAGGAAAGCACGCAAGTCGTGCTGCAAAGTTATTACCGAAAGCAGGCGGCGGGAGCGGGACCATGAGGGCTTGGTCGTTTGCTTTGCCATCCGCTTGGTGCTCCGCCTGGCTGCTGCTGATCGGCCTGGTTTGCCTGGTTTGCGGCGCCGCTGTTGCGGCTGCACCTCCCGTGGCGCTGGCGCGGGCCGACGCTGGCTTGCACGGCGCCAGAGTGCCGCCGAACCTGCTGCTCAATCTATCCTTCACGCATGCGGCGGCTGCTGCCGCTCATGGCGGCGAGTATGCGCCGCAGCGCGAGTACCTGGGGTACTTCCATGCGCGCATGTGCTACAGCTATCCGTACCGCAGCAAGGACGGCGTCATGCTGCCGGACTTGCGCGTAGCGACCGCTTACTTCTCCGTACTGAAACCGGCGGATGTGCTGCACGGCTGCGGCGGCGATAGTTTTAGCGGCAACTTTCTGAACTGGGCCAGCGCCAGCATGCTCGACATCGTCCGCTATGCCCTGACGGGCGGCGACCGCGTCATCGACGAAGTGCGCAAGACGGTGCTGCAGCGCGCCTACCTGCCCGATGCCGACGGTCCCGTCGATTTCTATGCCAACCCCGTCTTTTTCCCGCGCAAGGTCTTGCACACCGGCGTGGCGGCGGCGACGCCGTTTGCGGTGGCGCAACTGGCCATCGTTTCCTGCCGTAATCGCCTGCTGTTCGGCGACGCCAGCTTGCCTCCGGGCGGCAGTTGCGACGCGCCCGGCATCGCCGCCACGCACGGCGTGTTCCTCGCGCGCGTGCGTGTTTGCGATGCCGATGAGGGGCCGCTGCGCGACGACCTGTGCCTCGCGTACGGCAAGAACTACAAACCGGTGGGCGCCGTGCAGCGCCTTGGCGGCAGGGTACGCGTGGGCGTGTTTGGCCATTTGAACGGCGTCTCTGCCAGTGCCGGCCCCGTGTATGGCGGCGTGCTGCGCGCGCCGCTGGCCCACGTGGGCAGGCAACGCTGGACGGCGCCCGACTTTTTGCTGCAAGACAATACCGGCGCTGAGTGGAATCCCGTCAATGGCGTGTTTGCCGTCCAAGGCGCTGACCAGGGCGCAGGCCCTGGCGGCGGGGTGACCGCTTACATCAACGGCCTGGGCCGCAGCAATGCCGGGCATCCGGGCGCGTACGCGAGGGCCGCGCCGCTGGCTGAATTGCTGTACGAATCGCTGCGCTACCTGCAGGGGCGGCAAGCGAGCGCCGCCGTGCCGCCCGCCACGGCTCCGCCTGCCATCGACGACGGCTTGCCGGTCGTGACCCCATGGAGCGACCCGCAAACGGCCAATTGCCAGCGCCACGTCGTCGTCAGCCTCGGCGATGCGGGCATGGCGGGGGACCGCTACGTGCCCGGCAACGTCCCTGTTGTGCCTGCCTCGGCCGGTGACCGCGCACGCGCCGCCGATGGTTTTGCGCCGCCGCCGTTCGATGCGATGGCGTGGACGCATGCGGTGGGCAGCCTGGAAAGCGGCGGTGCGCAGGGCAATCCCGCGCCACGGCCCGACCTGGCGGGACTGGAATGGCTGGCCGACGGCGCGGGCGGCGCCAGCTACCATGCGGCTGGGCTGGCCTACTGGTCGCATGTGCAGGCGCTGCGTCCTGGCGGCAAGAACGACGGCCTTGCCAAGGTCGAGCACTACGCGGGCGACTTGCGCCAGGGCGACCCGGCCGGCGAATCTGCCGCCACTCCCGCTGCTACTCCCTTGCTGCTGGCGGCCAAGTATGGCGGTTTTCTTGATGCGAACGGCGACGCCAACCCATTCAAGAGCGCAACGGGCAGCGCGTTCGATGAATGGAGCCTGGACGGCCGCTGGCCCACCCATTACTTGCCCGGCAGCGATCCGGCCGCCCTGATCGCGGGACTGCGCGCGGCCTTTGTCTCCGCCGACAAGGGCACGCTGGCGGCGACGCTGCCGGGGCCGGCCCTGATGGCGCTGGCCAGCGGTACGGAAGAGGCTTACTGGTTTCACACGCGGATGCGCCTGGCCGATGGCGGCATGATCTTGTCGCGCAGCGCGTTTGCCGTGGGCGCCGATGGCGCACTGCTTCCCGGCAAGCCATTGTGGACTGCTGGCGGACAGTCCAAGACCATGCCGGATGGACCATCCACGGCCTTGCGTCCCGTCTACACGCTTGACGCCAAGGGCGCCCTGATGCCGCTGGCCTGGAAGGCGCTCGATGCAGCACAGCGCGGCGCATTCGACGGCGGCGATGGCAGAGGCGAGGCGCGTCTGGCATATTTGCTGGGCCAGCGTACGCACGAGGTGGGCCAGCCCGGCGGCTTCCTGCGGCGCAGGTCCGGCAGCCTGGGCGCGGCGCCGCACGGCAACCTGCTGTACGTGGGCGCGCCGGGTCTGGGCATGCCGGGGGCCGGCTATGGCGTGCATCGCCAGGCGCTGCTGCAGCGCCGGAAAATGCTGTACCTGGGCGCCAACGACGGCTTGCTGCATGCGTTCGATGCGCGCACGGGCAGCGAATTGTTTGCCTATCTGCCGCAGGCGCTGCTGCGGGCGGCGCCAGCTGCTGCGAGCACTCACTACAGCCCCGGCCCGCTGCTCGATGGCGCGGCGGCCACGGCGGAAGTGCTGGCGCTGGGACACTGGAAGACGGTGCTGGTGTCGGGCATGGGCGGCGGGGCGCAAGGCGTGTTTGCGCTCGACATCACCGATCCGATGCGTTTTGCGCAAGACGGTGCGTTGTGGGAATTCACGGACCGCGACGACAAGCTCATGGGCAGTGTGCGCGCGCCGCCCGCCTTTGCCCGCATCAACATGGGCGGCAAGGAGGGCGCGCCGGCCTACCGTGATTTTGCCATCGTCGCCAGCGGCTACAACAACCATGTGAATGACGGCAAGGACACGACGGCGCCCGCATCGGCCGCCGCCATCTTCCTGCTGGCCCTGGACAAGGCGCCTGGCACGCCATGGGTGATAGGAAGTAATTACTTCCGGTTCAAGGTGCCTGTGGCCGACGCCAACGGTGGTGGCGATGGCGGCCATGACGCTGATGCGGGCGCGGATGCCATGCCCCAGGCGCTGGGTCCGCCCGCCGTGGTGCCTGGCGGCGACGGCGCGCTCGCGTATATCTATGCGGGCGATTTGCAGGGCAATATCTGGCGCCTCGACATGGCCGGCGGGCCGCCGTGGAAGGAGGGCCAGGGGCGCAAGCTCGTGTTTGTCGCGCGCGATGCACAGGGCCGGCGCCAGCCCGTGACGCAGCAGCTGAGCGTGGCGTATGCGCCCGGTGGCGGCTATCTGCTGCTGTTCGGCACGGGCAAGCTGGTCGAAGCGGGCGATACATGGCCATCCGCCTTTCTGTCGCAGTCGTTTTATGCCGTGCACGACGATGTGCGGGAAACATCCCCTACGCGCAGCCGGGCCGACCTGGAACAGCGCAGTCTGGGCGAGACGACGGGCGGCGTGCGCGTCGACGGCGCCGAACTGCGCTACACGGGCAGCGACGCCATGCGCGGCTGGTATCTCGACTTTCTCGATACCGCGCAGACGGGCGAGCGCAGCATCAGCATTCCCGTACTGGCCGCCGGCAAGGTACTGTTCAATACCGTCCTGCCGGGGCGCGACGCTTGCGCCAAGCCGGTCACGCGCCTGTACGTGCTCGATGTGCTGAGCGGCTTTGCCGCCGATGGCGCCGGTGTGGTGCAGGCGGGCGAGCAGACGGGACGCTTGTTCGACGGCCTGGCGCGCGCGCCGCCGCTGGCGCTGGAATTGAACAGCACGGTGGGCGCAGCAACGGCGACAGGGCGGGCCGAGGGCCGCAAGGAGCTGGCCGTGCTGCAACCGGGCTTGCCCGGCGCGGCCAGCGTGGCGGGACTCAAGGTCGTCAGCGCGCCGCTGCCCGCACGGCGCCTCAGCTGGCGCGAAGTGGCGAACTGGCGCGAATTGCACGAGGCGGCCAAGAAGAAATAAGAGAGGGGCATGGCTGGCGTGTCGCAAGTGACCGGCGTGCAGACCGGCGCCGCGCATCGGCTGGCGGTTTTTGAGAAGAAGGGAGGTCAGATGGAAATGCTGGCAAGCCGGAACTGGGCCGCTGCAAACGGTCGCGCCCCTGCCGCCGTCCCGGGCTTCAGCCTGATCGAACTGCTGGCCGCGCTGGCGATCATGAGCCTGCTGCTGGCGCTGGCCGTGCCCGCTTATCACGGCCATGTCGTGCGGGCCAAGCGTGTGCAGGGGCAGGCGGCCCTGCTGCGGCTGATGCAGCAGCAGGAGCGCTATTACTCGCAAAACAATCATTATCTGGCGTTTTCCTCGGCCTCGCCGGCGCCGCAGGCGCAAGCGTTTCCATGGTGGTCTGGCGAAGGGGGCGCGGCCGGCAGTGCGTATGAAATCGAGGCGCTGGCCTGTCCCGGCCTGGCGATCGGGCAATGCGTGCTGTTGCGCGCCGCGCCGGGCACGTCCAAGGTTGATGCGCAGTTCCAGGATGCCGATTGCGGCGTGCTGTCCTTGAGCAGCACGGGCCAGCGCGGCAGCAGCGGCCCCGCCAGCCATTGCTGGCGCTAAGTAACCCCCAATAAATTATTGTGATTTCTGACTTCCATAACCGGCCCTCTGCGGCGTTGCCCGCTGCTAGCAGTGCTCGCACTGCGTCGCAGCGGGCGCCTTGCATAGCATCCGGTTCTGTTCGTCATAAATTCACAATAATTTCCTGAGGATTACTTAGGCCATGGCCACGCGCAAGCGGCCACCGCGGACCGGGCGCACCTTTGGGCGGGCCTTCGGGCACACCATGCTCGAATTGCTGGCCGTGCTGACGATTGCCGCGCTGCTGGCGGCCGCCGCCATGCCCAGCTTGCAGCAGGTGCTGGCGCGCCAGCAGGTGCGCGCGGCGGCCATGGACTTGTTCTCGGCCATCGAATTGACGCGGGCGCAGGCGATGGCGCGCGGACAGCGCGTGCTGTTGATGCCGGCCGGGCCTGGCGGCACGGATTGGCGCACGGGCTGGCTGGTGTTTATCGACCGTAATGCCAGTCTGGCGTTTGACGACGGCGACGAATTGCTGTTCCGCCAGGGGCCGCTGCCACCGGGCATCACGGCCCAGTTTGCGTTTTCGTCTGCCACGGCGCCGTTTTATATCGCCTACAATGGCGCAGGACGCAGTTGCAGCGCGACCAATAGCCTGGCGGCGCGCTGGGGGACCTTGTCCCTGGCTTTGGGAAAGCAGGTGCGCCATATTAAAATCAATATGCTGGGCAGGGTGCGCGTGTGCGACCCGCAGCAGCAGGCGGCCAACTGCAGCGGCGTGGCCGACAGTTCGTAACCCGACTTATCTATTACTCACTCTCAAAGAAGCCCGTGGAAATACTCAACGATATCGATGGCATGCGCCTGGCGCTGGAATGGGCGGCGCGCGGTTTATACACGACCTCGCCCAATCCCCGCATCGGCTGCGTGATAGTCCGGGATGGCCAGGTGATCGGTGCCGGCGTGACACAGGCGGCCGGGCAGGATCATGCCGAGGTGCAAGCGCTGGCCAATGCGGCAGCGCGCGGCAACGACGTGCGCGGCGCCACCGCCTATGTCACCCTGGAACCGTGCAACCACCATGGCCGCACGCCGCCGTGCTCCGATGCGCTCGTGCGCGCGGGGCTGGGGCGCGTCGTGGCCGCCATGACGGACCCGAATCCGCTGGTGGCGGGGCAGGGGCTGGCCAAGCTGGAAGCGGCAGGCATCGCCGTCACCACGGGCGTGCTGGCTGACGAGGCGTATGAAATGAATATCGGCTTCTTTTCGCGCATGCAGCGCGGCAAGTCGTGGGTGCGCATGAAAACGGCGGCCAGCCTGGATGGCATGACGGCCTTGCACAATGGCCAGAGCCAGTGGATCACGGGGCCGCAGGCGCGCGCCGACGGCCATGCGTGGCGCGCGCGCGCCTGCGCCATCCTGACGGGCATCGGCACCGTCAAGGCGGACGACCCGCAATTGAACGTGCGCGCCGTCGAGACGCCGCGCCAGCCGCGCCGCATCGTCGTCGACAGCCGGCTCGACATCAGCCTTGACGCGCGCATCTTGCAGGGCGGCGGCACGTGGATCGTGGCGGCCGTGGCCAACCCGGAAAAGGAAGCGCAGCTGCGCGCCTTGGGCGCGGAAGTCATCATGTTGCCGAACGCGGCCGGCAAGGTCGACCTGGCCGCGCTGATGCTGGAACTGGGGCGCCGGCAAATCAATGAAGTCCACGTCGAGGCCGGCTCCAAGCTGAACGGCTCGCTGATCCGCGAAGGCTGCGTCGACGAGTTGCTGGTCTACCTGGCGCCCACCTTGCTGGGCGACGCGCAAGGGATGTTTGCCTTGCCCGCATTGACGGATATCAAACAGCAGCGCACCTTGCAATTTCACCAGGTTCAGCAAGTGGGCGAAGATTTGCGTATCCTTGCAAGATTCGCCCAGCGCAATAATTAATACTCACATTTTATAGGGTTAGTTCATGTTTACAGGAATTGTTGCCGCCATTGGCAAGATTGAAACCGTGCAAGCACTCGAAGGCGGCCTCGACGCAGGCGTGCGCCTGACCATCCACGCGGGCGGCTTGCCGCTGGCCGATGTGGCCCTCGGCGATTCCATCGCCATCAATGGCGCCTGCATGACGGTGGTGGAAAAGTCGGACACGGGTTTTGCCGTCGATGTCTCGCGCGAAAGCCTCAATTGCACCGTGGGCCTCGATACGACGACGGAAGTGAACCTGGAAAAAGCCCTGACCCTGGCCGAGCGCCTGGGCGGCCACCTGGTCTCCGGCCACGTCGACGGCCTGGGCATCGTGCGCAAGTTCGAAGCCGTGGGCGAATCGTGGGAACTGGTGATCGAAGCACCGCACGAACTGGCGAAATACCTGGCTTTCAAAGGTTCCGTCGTCGTCAATGGCGTGTCGCTGACCGTCAACAGAGTGGAAGACCTGGGCGCGGGCGCCGTCAACGGCTGCCGTTTCTCGATCAATTTGATTCCCCACACCATCGCCATGACGACCCTGAAACACTTGACGGTCGATGGCAAGGTCAACCTGGAAATCGACCTGATCGCCCGCTATGTCGAGCGCATGTTGTCGCTGGACAAGGCTGCCGCCTGATACAAGAACACCGCAACACATTCTCGCCTTGCCAAGCGTGTGTTGCTTTTCTTTCAGACGCGCATACTATGAAGCTTTCCGCAGTGGAGGCTAGCCATGGACCCGATTTCGCGCGCAACCGTGCCCAATACCATCGCGGCCACGTCCCGCGTGGGTGAGACGGCGCCGCTGGCGCCGGCGCTGCCCGTGCCGCCGTCCAGCGCGGCGGCGACCCTTGCCGCTTTGTCATCGACCCAGGTCGACATCTCTCCGCTGGGCCAGTTCCTGTCCGGCGTGGCCTTGTCGCGCCGGCAACTGCTGGCCTTGCAGGGCGCCACGGACGAGGCCAGGGCGGCCAATACCCCCGTGAATGTCAATGACGACTTGCTGGCGCTGGCGCGGCAGTTGACGGAATCGTTCGCCCAGCTGCAAACGAGCGGCATCGACGCGAGCCAGCTGGCGACGGCCGGCGACACCCCGGGCAGCCTGGCGCAGCGTTATGATTTGCTGTCGGGCGACGGTACGACGGATGCGGCGGCCGCACTGGCGCAGGACGGCAGCCTGCTCACCCAAGCGCAACTGGCCCGCATCGGCATCGACTTGCGCAATGAAGATGTCGATCCCATCACTTTGCAGGCTGCCTATGCGGCCGACAGCAACGCCACCCTGGATGCCCTGCAACAGGGAACGGACGTGCTGGCGCAGGTGGGCGCCGTGCTGGCCCAGCAGCAGGGCGCGCCGCTGGCTGCCGCTGTCGAGGCGGATTTGACGGGCGATGCACTGCCGGCCAGCGCTGCACAGGACTCGCAGGCCGCGCAGCCGCAAGCCATCGACGAGGCGCCGCCGCAAACGGCCGCGATTGCACAGCGACAGCTGGAATTGCAGCAGCAACTGGAAGCGCAAGAGCTGAACGTGGATTTGCAGGAATTGCGGCCCCCGTCGACGGCGCAACAAGCCGACAATACCGCGGACTTGCTGCAGGTGCAGCGCACGGACAGCCAGCGCGTGGATGCCCAGCGTGTTGACGACGAACGCCTCGACAGCGAACGTATTAATGCCAGTCAGCAGGCGCAGCAGCAGGAAGCCGCGGGGTTGGACGAGCTGCGCCAGGGGCAAGTACAGCAGCAGGGCTTGCAGCAGCAGGCGCAAGCGGCGGCGGACGATGCGGCGCGGGCGCAGCTGGCCGCCAGCGATGCGCAAATGGCGGCCCAGGCGGCCAGCGAGCGGGCGCAATTGCTGGCGCGCGCCGCGCAGGGACAAGCCGATGCGGGCCTGGCGACGGCGCAAGCCCAGCTGGCCCAGCAAAATGCGCAGGCGCAAGAGATGGCGGCGCAAGCGGCGGGCCAGGCCGTGCCGCCACCGTCATCGCAAGACCCGTCCGTGGCGGCCGCCATCGCCGCGTATAACCTGAACAATGCGGCCCTGAATCCCGGCTTGATGAACCGGCCATTGCCGGCCAGCGACTCGCGCCTGCCGCTGGTGGCGCCGGTGGCGCCCGTGGAACCCGTCAAGCCCGTGACGAAAATCTAGGGCAGCAGGGTGGCGTCGAGGGTAATGTTGGCTTTAAGCAGCTTCGACACGGGACAGCCGGCCTTGGCCTTGCCCGTCAATTCCTCGAATTTCGCCTGGTCGGCGCCGGGAATTTTCGCTTTCAGGATCAGGTGGACGGCCGTGATGGCAAAGCCGTCGTCCACCTTGTCCAGGGTCACTTCGGCCGTCGTTTCCATCTTTTCCGCCGTCAGGCCCGCTTCGCCGAGGATCAGCGACAGGGCCATGGTGAAGCAGCCCGCGTGGGCGGCGCCGATCAGTTCCTCTGGGTTGGTGCCGGGCTTGCCTTCGAAGCGGCTGGCAAAGCCGTAGGGATATTCCTGCAAGGCGCCGCTGCGCGTGCTGATGGCGCCCTTGCCGTCCTTGATGCCGCCTGACCAGATGGCCGATCCGTTGGTTTTCATGTTGCCGCTCCTGTGTGGGGTGTCGCTGCGAATGGGTGTCAGCGCCGTGGCGGTGACTGACTGATCTTATGCTCTTTGCAAGGCCGGCGGCGCGCGCCTTGCCGCCGCCGTGTGCGTTGGATCGCGGAATCGGCGCTTTGCGGGGCAGGCTGCGGCACCCATGCCGCAAACCTGTCTTATTTCAGGTCTGCAAGCGCTAAATCCTTTAAAATAGCGGGTTATAAGAAAATTCCCGGAAATCCGAGGAATATTCGCGCTCGAGGTTCAGTTTTAGTTTCAGTTTTAGTTACATTAACAACGCCCGGCAAAACCGTCGCGCAGCAGGTTTTGACTGGCGTCATACGAGGATGAAGAATGTCTATATCGAGCACCGAAGAGATCGTCGCTGAATTGCGCGCCGGCCGCATGGTGATACTGGTCGATGAAGAAGACCGGGAAAATGAGGGCGATCTGGTGCTTGCCGCCGATTTCGTGACGCCTGAATCCATCAATTTCATGATCACGCATGCGCGTGGCCTGGTCTGCCTGACCCTGACGGAAGAGCGTTGCGACGAGCTGAACCTGTCGATGATGACGTCGCGCAACGGCACCGCGTATGGCACCAACTTCACCGTGTCGATCGAAGCGGCCGAAGGCGTGACGACGGGCATTTCCGCCGCCGACCGTGCCAAGACCATCCAGGTAGCCGTGGCCAAGGGCACGCAGCCCAGCGATATCGTCCAGCCTGGCCATATCTTCCCGCTGAAAGCGCAAAAAGGCGGCGTGCTGATGCGCGCAGGCCATACGGAGGCCGGTTGCGACCTGACGGCCATGGCCGGCCTGACGCCCGCGTCCGTGATTTGCGAAATCATGAAGGACGACGGCACCATGGCGCGCCTGCCGGACTTGCTGGTGTTTGCCGAGCAGCATGGCCTGAAGATCGGCACGATTGCCGACCTGATCCATTACCGCAGCCAGACGGAGTCCCTGGTCGAGCGCGTTGCGGAGCGTACCCTGCACACGGCGCATGGCGAATTCCGCCTGATCGCCTTCCGCGACAAGCCCAGCGCCTCGGCCCACCTGGCCCTCGTGCATGGCGACCTGGCGCCCGGCCTGGAAGCGCTGGTGCGCGTGCACCAGCCCGTTTCCCTGCTGGACGTGCTGGAAAGCGAAGCGACTACCCACTCGTGGACGGTGGCTGCCTCGATGGCCGCCATCAAGCAGTCCGAGCGGGGCGTGATGGTCTTGCTGAACTGCGGCGAGACGTCGAGCGAGCTGTTTGCCCAGTTCGCCGCGCTCGATACGCCGCAAGCCAAGCCGAAAGGCCGCGCCGCCAGCATGGACTTGCGCAGCTACGGTATCGGTGCGCAAATCCTGCGCGACCTGGGCGTGAGCAAGATGCAATTGCTGGCCAGCCCCCGCAAGATGCCGTCGATGGTCGGTTTCGACCTGGAAGTCACAGGTTTCCAGTGCCATCCTGGCCAGACGTCGATGTGAGAGTAAACGATGGCGGCATGTGCATGCCGCCCTGAACCACCAGATTAAAGAGGCATATGATGACCGTAGGAACCTATGAAACCAATTTTGCCGGCGAAGGTTTGCGCGTCGGTATCGTCCAGGCACGATTCAATGAAATCGTCGGCGGTGGCTTGCTGTCGGCATGCCTGGAAGAGTTGAGCAAGCTGGGCGTGGCCGATGAAGATATCCTGCACGTGACCGTGCCGGGCGCCCTGGAAATCCCGCTGATTCTGCAAAAAATGGCAGAAACCGAGCAATTCGACGCCCTGATCGCATTGGGCGCCGTGATTCGCGGTGAAACCTACCACTTCGAGCTGGTATCGAATGAATCGGGCGCGGGCATCACGCGCGTCGGTCTCGATTACGGCATCCCCATCGCCAACGCAGTGTTGACGACGGAAAACGACGAGCAGGCGGAAGTGCGCATGCTGGTCAAGGGAGCTGAAGCGGCACGCGTGGCAGTGGAAATGGCTAATTTAGCGCAAGCGCTAGAAGAGTTGCAAGAATCCGAGGAGGACTAGCCGTGTAGTGAACGTCCGATAAAACGCCCATAGCTGCGTTGCAAGCCCTCGCCGTACATTCGTACTGTCTTCGGGCTCGCGCCTTGCTCTGAGCATTTTCTCGAACGTTCTGACACGCGGTTGGCTGCGGCGCGTTGAAAAGCGCGCCGTGCTGTCTCGCCGGAATTTGTAGTGAACACGTACTTAAGAACAGGTAACAATCATGACTGAGAAAAATTTGCTCGCCAACCCCAGCAAGAACCGCACGCCGCGTCACCGCGCGCGCGAGTTCGCGCTGCAGGGCTTGTACCAGTGGCTGCTGAACAATGAAGACGCGACCACCGTCGTGAACAATATTCGCGCGGCCCACGGCTTCGACAAGGCCGATGGCGATCATTTCACGGTGCTGCTGTACGGCGCCATCAAGGATTCGCTGGCGCTGCGCGACAGCATGGCACCCTTGATCGACCGCAATATCGCGGAACTGTCGCCCATCGAACACGGCATCCTGCTGATCGGCGCGTTCGAGCTGAAGAACAACATGGAAATTCCGTACCGCGTCGTCATCAACGAAGCGGTCGAGCTGGCCAAGTCGTTTGGCGGCATCGACGGCCACAAGTATGTGAACGGCGTGCTGGATAAATTGGCAGTGAAATTCCGCGAGGAAGAAGTCAACGCCAACAAGCGCAAGTAATAGCGTAGGAGATCCTGCGGCTGCTGCCGCAGGGCAATAAAAAAGCCACCGGCACTTGCGTGCGGTGGCTTTTTCATTGGATGCTGCTTTTCGGATGCCGCTGTGAGGGCTTTTAAAGGGTCACAGGCCGGCGATCTCGTTATGCGGTGCAATCTTGATGGTAATGTTGCCGCTTTCCGCTGCAGGCGCCTTGGCTGGCGCTGGCGTGTTCGATGCCATCACCGGCGTCGTGGTCGGCACGCGCTGGCCGGCCGATACTTGTTTCAGGCGGCGGTATTCGGCCAGCACGCGCGAGCCGTAGCCCGAGTCGGTGGCGAAGTTGGCGGCGCCTACATAGGTTTTCAAGCCCGCTTCGACGGAACCGCCACGCGTGACGTAGTCTTTCAGGATCAGGGAGCCGACGCGGATGTTGGCGACGGGATTCAGCGCTGCCTGCACGCCGCCCATTTCCTGGAAGCGCTCATGGTGCACTTTCGACATGACTTGCATCAAGCCTTGCGCGCCGACGGGGCTTTCCGCAAACGGGTTCAAGCCCGATTCGATGGCCATCACGGCCAGGATCAGCAGCGGGTCCAGCTTGATTTCGCGGGCCGTCAGGTAGGCCGTCGAGACGAGCATATTGGTCGCGTCGTTGGCCACGCGATAGCGCTTGGAGAGCCAGTTGGTGACCCATTGCTGCTGCTTTTGCGTGCCCAGCAAGGCTTTTTCTTCCTTGGTCAAAGGTGCTTCGCTGGCGGCGGCCGTTTGTACGGATGCAGGCGCTTCCATCAGTGCCGACAGGGCCGGCGCTTCGACGGCTTGCGCTTCTGTCATCGGCAGCGGGAACAGGCTGTGCGTCAGTTGCTTGCCCAGGTCCGGGCGGAACATCAGCAGGGCGATCAGTGCCAGGGCGGAAATGCCGAAGACTGTCAGTGTGTGTTGCGCGGTGGTCAAAACACCACGTGCCGAAATGGCTTGTGCGCGGGCGCGCAAACGCGCCAACGCTGGCTGGCCAGCCACGGTTGAAGCAGGCAATGCTGCTTCAGTGCTACGATGAGTCATAGAGTTCCCCGAAATGTCGCGTCAACAGGCAGTCCCTCCGCGGTGTCGCGGTGTTGTGGGTACTGCCAATGCCGTGCATCAGAAATATCATCGTTTCCGCCGCGTATGGATGCGTGCGAGAAACGCCGTCATTGCTTGCTTGAGCTGATCGGTCCCATGCTGGTATTGGATCAGTCGCAATACAACTTTTACCGGGGGTAAGGCAGACGCCTTTTGAAAACACTCCTTAAAATGTCATGTGGAGCCCCGACTCCGTGAATGAAAGAGAAACGCTAAAATCAAGCTCTGGGCCGGCGTGCTCTTTCAAGTTGGGCGAATTGTAGAAGCCGTTTTATATCAAGTCAATACTAACGAATCGTTTCTTTATTACTTTTATGTCTTACTTTTTGACTTGCATTGTGCCAAAAGCCAATAAAATCAATTACTTGGCATAGATCCTTCAGCAACGGCGTCCGACGTCAAAAAAAATTAAAAACACATGAAATATTCAGATTTACGAGATTTTATTTCTCAACTGCAACAAATGGGTGAACTTAAGCCCATTTCGACCCCCATTTCACCGATTTTAGAGATGACGGAAGTGTGCGACCGCACCCTGCGCGCGGGCGGACCGGCCTTGCTGTTCAACAATCCGACGGGATATGACATGCCGGTGCTGGGCAATCTGTTCGGCACCACGCGCCGCGTGGCGCTGGGCATGGGCGCGGAAGACGTCAGCGAATTGCGCAAGATCGGCCATGTGCTGGCGCGCCTGAAGGAACCGGAGCCGCCGAAGGATTTCAAGGATCTGCTGGGCCTGGGTTCCTTGGTGAAATCCGTGTGGGACATGTCGCCGAAAGAGTTGCGCGGCGCCAAATGCCAGGAAATCGTCTGGGAGGGCAATGACGTGGACCTGGCGCGCCTGCCGATCCAGCATTGTTGGCCCGGCGACGTCGCTCCCCTGATCACCTGGGGCCTGGTGATCACCAAGGGTCCGAACAAGAAGCGGCAAAACCTCGGCATCTACCGCCAGCAAGTGCTGGGACGCAACAAGGTCATCATGCGCTGGCTGGCGCACCGGGGCGGGGCGCTGGACTTCCGCGAGCATGCGATCCAGAGCAAGGGCAAGCCGTATCCGATCGCCGTCGCCCTCGGTGCCGATCCCGCTACTATATTAGGGGCCGTCACGCCGGTGCCGGACAGCCTGTCCGAATACCAGTTCGCCGGCTTGCTGCGCGGCAGCCGCACGGAGCTGGTGAAAGCCATCGGCAGCGAGCTGCGCGTGCCCGCCTCGGCCGAAATTGTGCTCGAAGGCCATATCTACCCGGACGAAAACCATCCGAGCGGCTACGAGCACGCGCTGGAAGGGCCATATGGCGACCATACGGGCTACTATAATGAGCAGGACAGTTTCCCCGTGTTTACCATCGACCGCATCACCATGCGCCGCGACCCGATCTACCACTCCACGTATACAGGCAAACCGCCCGACGAGCCGGCCGTGCTGGGCCTGGCCCTGAACGAAGTGTTCGTGCCCCTGCTGCAAAAGCAGTTCAGCGAAATCACGGATTTCTATCTGCCGCCCGAAGGCTGCAGCTACCGCATGGCCGTGGTGCAGATCAAGAAACAGTACGCGGGCCACGCCAAGCGCGTGATGTTTGGTGTATGGAGCTTTTTGCGCCAGTTCATGTATACCAAGTTCATCGTCGTCGTCGACGAAGACGTGAATATCCGCGACTGGAAAGAAGTCATCTGGGCCATCACCACGCGGGTCGACCCCATTCGCGACACCACCCTGGTCGACAATACGCCCATCGATTACCTGGATTTTGCCTCGCCCGTCAGTGGCCTGGGCAGCAAAATGGGTATCGATGCGACAAATAAATGGCCGGGCGAAACGACGCGCGAGTGGGGTACGACGATCGCCATGACGCCGGAAGTGAAGGCCAAGGTGGATGGGATATGGCAAGAGCTGGGTTTGTAGGTACTGGGTAGGTCGGGGTAGATCGGGGTAGGTCGGGTTAGCGCTGGCGCGTAACCCGACGTTGCGGCTCGGCAGTGTCGGCCGCGTACGCAGGACTGTCGGCCGCGTACTTAGCAGTGTCGGCTTACGGCCTGCGGCCTAAGCCGACCTACGCCGACCTGCGCCGACGCACACAGCATTGAGACGGCAATTTCCCAATCTGGCGCAGACCGGTTATAATTGTCCCCGGCGGGCCCCTGCGCATCGTGGCATGGCTAACCTGGTCAGGTCGGGAACGAAGCAGCCACGGCTATTAACCATGAGTGCCGCAGATCAGGCTCGCCTCCTTCGGGAATGTTTTATCAGGATCAACAATCAAGCTGCCATGGGCAGCTTTTTTGCTTTTGCGGCGCCATTTTCCTGCGACGCCGCAGCATTGCCGGGCTTGCCGTGTTTTCCATATTTCCAGCTGGCCATGTTATACAATTGCTGCTTTGCCGCGTTTGCCAGGTTTGCCTGGCCCGGCCATGAGGCTTGCGCCCGCCGCGCAGGATCACCCGCAAAATCGCATGGTAAAATCTCAGCATGTCCTATCAAGTCCTCGCCCGTAAATACCGCCCCAAGAATTTCGAGACGCTCGTCGGCCAGGAGCACGTCGTGCGCGCGCTCACGCATGCCTTGCACAGCGGCCGCTTGCATCACGCCTACCTGTTCACGGGCACGCGCGGCGTCGGCAAGACGACCCTGTCGCGCATCCTGGCCAAATCGCTCAATTGCATCGGCCCCGACGGCACGGGCGGCATCACGGCCCAGCCTTGCGGCGTCTGCGAAGCGTGCACGGCGATCGATGCGGGACGCTTTGTCGACTATATAGAGATGGATGCGGCGTCGAACCGCGGCGTCGATGAAATGGCGCAACTGCTGGAGCAGGCGGTCTACGCGCCCAGCAATGCGCGCTTCAAGGTCTATATGATCGATGAGGTGCACATGCTGACCAATCACGCCTTCAATTCCATGCTGAAGACGCTGGAAGAGCCGCCCGAGCACGTCAAGTTCATCCTGGCCACGACGGACCCGCAAAAGATTCCCGTGACCGTGCTGTCGCGCTGCCTGCAGTTCAACCTCAAGCAGATGCCGCCCGGCCACATCATCAGCCACCTGGACAATATCCTGGGGCAGGAGGGCATCGCCTTCGAACAGCCGGCCTTGCGCCTGCTGGCCCAGGGCGCCCACGGCTCCATGCGCGATGCGCTGTCCTTGACGGACCAGGCCATCGCGTATGCGGCCGGCGAAGTCACGCTCGATGCCGTGCAAGGCATGCTGGGCGCGCTCGACCAATCGTACCTGGTGCGCCTGCTCGACGCGCTGGCGCAGCAGGATGGCGCCGACTTGCTGGCCGTGGCCGACGAGATGTCCTCGCGCAGCCTGTCGTATAACGGCGCCCTGCAAGACCTGGGCACCTTGCTGCACCGCATTGCGCTGGCGCAAACCGTGCCCGCCGCCTTGCCGCAGGATTTGCCCGAATACGCGGACATCGTGCGTCTGGCTGCCGCGTTCGACGCGGAAGAAGTGCAGCTGTTTTACCAGATCGCCGTGCATGGCCGCAATGAACTGGGGCTGGCGCCCGACGAATACGCGGGCTTTACCATGACCTTGCTGCGCATGCTGGCCTTTCGGCCCGGCATAGGCGGCGCCGAAGGCGTGCCGGCTGCCGCACCTGCGTCGGCTCCTGGCAATCGTCCCGCCGCCGTGGCCGCCGCGCGCGCCGCCGCTGGCGCATCCGCACCGGCCGCCCGCGCCGCCACGAACAGCGTGGCCAGCCATGCCGCCGTGACACCGCCCGCCGTTGTCGCAGCTGCTGCCGCCAGCATGGCCCGCAGCGAAGCGCCGCCGCCACGCGCACCGGCACCCGCACCCGCACCTTCAGCAGCCCCGGCACCCGCACCAGCGGCGCCGCCGCCCGCCGCCCCTGTTCCCGCAGCCGCGGCTGCCCCGGCAGCATCGGGCGCCCCGATCAGTTCCGCCCGCGCCGCCATCAATGCGGCGCTGGAAGCGGCCCGCGCCGCCTCGAAAGGCCGTCCGGGCAGCGCACCGTCGGCGCCATCGTCGGCGCCCAAGCCGGCCGCTCCGGCACCGGCCGCCGTAGTCGCTACGCCAGCCCCGGCAGCACCCGTCCAGGCGGCACCGCCGCCGGCCGCCGCGCAAGCGCCGGCGCCGTGGGACGATGCGCCGCCAGTGGCCGTGATGGAAGCGCCCGCGCCGGTGCCGCCTGCGCGTCCCGCCGCCCCGCCGCCACAGCAGCAAGCCGATGACGACTTGCCGCCGTGGGTCACCGAATTTTCCGACGACAGCGCCTCTGCCGCCGTGTCCGCGCCCGCCGCGCAAAGCAGCGAGCAGCCGGCCGTCATCATGCCGCAGCGTGCCGCCAAGCAAGCCGCGCCCAGCGGGCCGTATGTGATCACGCCCGTTCCCGGCCTGGACTGGGACGGCAACTGGCCGGCCGTGGCCGCCGTGCTGCCCTTGCGCGGCGTGGCCCAGCAGCTGGCCGTGCAGGCCGAGCTGATCGAATGCCTGCACGATGGCCACAGCACTACGTTCCGCCTGCGCGTGCCGATCGATACGTGGCGCAGCCCGGCCAACGTGGAAAAACTGGCGGCCGCGCTGACCGAACGCTTCGGCCGCAAGGTCAATGTCGACACGGAACTGGGCGCCGTCTGGTACACGGCCAGCGCGGAGGCGCAGGCCCACCGCGAGGCGTGCCAGCTTGCCGCGGAAGCAACCATCGCCAGCGATCCCTTCGTGCTCGACATGAAGCGTGCATTCGACGCTTTTGTCGTGCCGGGAACGATTACCCCTGCACCGGCCGGCTCCGCCGCGCCGACCCTGCATTGATGATTAACACACTCACAAACTGAATTAACGGAGCATTCTTATGATGAAAAATCAACTGGCTGGCCTGATGAAGCAGGCGCAAGCAATGCAAGACAACATGAAAAAGGCCCAGGAACAACTGGCGCTGGTGGAAGTGGAAGGCCAGTCCGGCGCCGGCCTCGTGAAAATCGTCATGACGTGCAAGAACGACGTCAAGCGCGTCTCCATCGACCCGTCCTTGCTGGCCGACGACAAGGACATGCTGGAAGACCTGGTGGCTGCCGCCTTCAACGACGCCGTGCGCAAGGCGGAAGCGACGTCCGCGGAAAAAATGGCAGGCTTGACCGGCGGCATGAACTTGCCAGCCGGCTTCAAAATGCCATTCTGATGCACAGCCGCATGCGCCCGATCGATGGCACGGGGCAGGGTTGATCCATGTCCAAGTCGCTTGAATTTTTGACCGAGGCGCTGCGGCGCCTGCCCGGCGTCGGCCCCAAGTCGGCGCAGCGGATGGCGTTTCATTTGTTGCAGCACGACAGGGAAGGCGCGGCCATGCTGTCGCGCGCCTTGTTCCAGGCCGTCGATGCCGTGCATCACTGCGGCCTGTGCAACACCTTTACCGAACATGAAGTGTGCGAGACCTGTCTCGACGACGAGCGCGACAAGCGCTTGCTGTGCGTGGTGGAAACGCCCGCCGACCAGCTGATGATCGAGCAGACGCTCACCTACAAGGGCCTGTATTTCGTCCTCATGGGACGGCTCTCTCCGCTGGACGGTATCGGCCCGAAAGATATCCACCTCGAAAAATTGCTGAACCGCGCCAACGATGGCGTGGTGAGTGAAGTGGTGCTGGCCACCAATTTCACGAATGAAGGCGAAGCGACGGCCCATTACATCAGCGAAATGCTGAAGGCGCGGGGCTTGCGCGTGAGCCGCCTGGCCCGCGGCGTGCCCGTGGGTGGCGAACTGGAATACGTCGACGCGGGCACGATTGCCCGCGCGATGCTCGACCGCAGGGCAACCTGAGCACAACATGACAGAATCCTCCGCGACCACTGGTCCATTGCAAGGCATTAAAGTGCTGGAACTGGGCACCCTGATCGCGGGGCCGTTCTGCGCCCGCATGCTGGCCGAATTCGGCGCCGACGTGATCAAGATCGAGTCGCCCGATGGCGGCGACCCCATCCGTACCTGGAGAGTGCTGAAAGACGGCACCTCGCTGTGGTGGTCGGTGCAGGCGCGCAACAAGAAAAGTTTAACGCTGAACCTGAAGTCGCCCGAGGGCCGGGCGATTGCCCGCCAGCTGGCCCTGGAAGCGGACATCATCATCGAGAACTACCGTCCCGGCGTGCTGGAAAAGTGGGACTTGGGATACGAACAACTGAAGAAAGACAAGCCTTCGCTCATCATGGTGCGCCTGTCCGGCTTTGGCCAGACGGGACCGATGAAGGATTTGCCCGGTTTCGGCGCCATCGGCGAATCGATGGGCGGCTTGCGCTATGTGTCCGGCTTTGCCGACCGTCCGCCCGTACGGGTCGGCGTGTCGATCGGCGACTCGGTGGCGGCCCTGCACGGCGTGATCGGCGCCATGATGGCCTTGCGCCACCGCGACGTGACGGGCGGACGAAACGGCGGGGAAGGGCAGATGGTCGACGTGGCCCTGTACGAATCCGTGTTCAACCTGATGGAGTCGCTGGTGCCCGAATACGACCAGGCGGGCGTGGTGCGCGAGCGCACGGGCGGCTCGCTGCCCGGCATCGTGCCCTCGAATACCTACACGACGGGCGACGGCGAAAACATCGTGATTGCGGGTAATGGCGACGCCATCTTCAAGCGCCTGATGCTGGCCATGGGCCGCATCGACATGGCGGGCGACCCGCAGCTGGCGCGCAACGACGGCCGGGTGGCGCGCACGCAGGAAATCGACGACGCCATCGGCGCCTGGTGCGCCACGCACACGATAGCCAGCGCGCTGGCCGTGCTGAAGGCCGCCGACGTACCGGCCGGGAAGATTTACTCGGTGCGCGACATGATGAGCGATCCGCAATTTCTCGCCCGCGACATGTTCGAACAGCACCATTTCGCCGACGGTACCCCTGTGAAACTGCCCGCCATCAGCCCGAAACTGTCCGCCACGCCGGGCAAGACGCAATGGCTGGGACCGGCCCTGGGCCAGCACAACGACGAGGTGCTGGCGTCGCTCGGCTATGACGCCGCCGCCATCGCGCAACTGAAGGCCGATGGGGTGGTGTGATTCATTCTTAGCCGACAGAATTAAAGCTGGGGGCAGACCCGGCGGGTCTGACCCCTGAATTTCGAAGTGGGGTAGGTCGGGTAGGTCGGATTAGCGGCGTAGCCGCGTAATCCGACAACCACCACGTCACGTTATCGACACCACCGCGCCACGTTACCAACACCACCACGTTATACCGACACCACCAGCCAAGCCAACAATGTTGTCGGCTTACGCGCTTCGCGCTAAGCCGACCTACGCAACTCACTGATACCTGTCATGCATCGAATTTTCCGTACCGCGCTTGTCCTGGCATCCAGCATTATCCTCCTCTCCGCCTGCGCCAGCTTCCCCCACGACGCGCCGATTGCTGGCCTGCGCCTGATCGGCGAGCAGCGCATCGCGCTTAAGTACGCGTTCGAGGGCACCACGGTGGGCGGCTTGTCGGGCATCGACTACGATGCGGCGAGCAATACTTGGGTGATGGAAAGCGATGACCGCTCGGAAATCAATCCGGCCCGCTTCTACCGCGCCAGCCTCAATTACGACAGCAAGGCGTTCTCTGGCGTGACTTTGAGCAGCGTGCATTTCTTCACGCAGCCCGATGGCAGCCGCTACCCGAACCTGGCCCATGCAAAACTGGACCGGGGCGACCAGGTGCCCGACATCGAAACCATCCGCGTCGATCCGCAGGACGGCAGCCTGTGGTACGGCAGCGAAGGCAACCGCAAGGTGGGCTTGCATCCGTTCGTGCGCCATGCGGACCGCGATGGAAAATTCCTGGCCACCTTGCCCACGCCCGCCATGTTCAATGTCTCGAAGGAAGAAATCGGCTCGCGCAACAACATGACGTTTGAAGCGCTGTCGTTTGCCAGCGATGGCAAGAGCTTGTGGCTGGGCATGGAAGCGGCCCTGTACCAGGACGGCCCGCTGGCCACGCCCGACAACGGCTCCGTGGTGCGCATCACGCGCCTGGACCGCGCGGGCAAGGTGCTGGGCCAGTATGCGTATCCGATTGAGCCCGTGGCGTCGCGGCCCGCGCCGGGGCGCGAGGCGGACAATGGCGTGTCGGAAATCCTCGCCGTGAACGGCCATCAGGTGCTGGTGGTGGAGCGGGCCGGCGTGGCCAACGCGAACGGCCTGTACACGAATCACGTGCGCATCTACGAAATGGAGACGGATGGCGCCACCGATATCCGGGATATCCCGGCCCTGGCGGGCGCGGCTTATGTGCCGGCGCGCAAGCGATTGCTGCTGGACCTGGAAAAGACCGGCTTGCCCAAGGTCGACAATATCGAAGGCATCAGCTGGGGGCCGCGCCTGGAAAACGGCCGCCGCAGCCTGGTGGTGATTTCCGACGACAATTTCAATCCGCAGCAAGTCACGCAAATCCTTGCCTTCGAAGTGCTCTAGTTTCCAGGCTGGCCAGCTGGCCCGCCTGCCTGGCCAGCATGGCCGTGATCGTGTCGTGCGGCGACGGGTGGCCTAAAAAGTATCCCTGGGCCATGTCGCAGCCGTATTCTTCCAGCATCAGCAGTTGCTCGTCCGTCTCCACGCCCTCGGCCACCACCACCATTTTCAAGCCGTGCGCCATGGCGATGATGGCGCGCGTGATGGCCGCGTTTTCCGTATCCTGCGGCAAGCCGGCGATAAAACTCTTGTCGATTTTTAAAGCCCGGACGTCGAAGCGCTTCAGATAATTCATCGACGAATAGCCCGTGCCGAAGTCGTCGATGGACAGGTAGACGCCGATGCCGCGCAATTGCTCCAGGGTCACCATGGTGGCGCGCGCATCGTCCATCAGGGTACCTTCCGTCAATTCCAGTTCCAGCAGGCGCGCATCGAGGCCCGTGTCGGCCAGTGCCGAGAGCACGATCTGCATCAGGTTTTCATCCTTGAATTGTTTGGCCGACAGGTTGACGGCCATGCGGATGGCGTGCCCGCCATGGCTTTGCCAGGCCTTGGCCTGGTTGCAGGCCGTGCGCAGCACCCATTCGCCGATGGGCACGATCAGCCCCGTCTCTTCGGCCAGCGGGATGAATTCCGTGGGCGAAATGATGCCCCGCTCCGGATGGCGCCACCGCACCAGCGCTTCCACGCCCACGATCTGCGTGCTGGGCACGTCGATCTGCGGCTGGTACAGCAGATACAGTTCGTTGTTCTGCAAGGCTTTGCGCAAGCCCACTTCCATCTTGACGTGGCTCATGATTTCCATCGTCAGCGAGGAGCTGTACAGCTTGGCGTTGTTCTTGCCGCAGTTCTTCGCGTGATACATGGCCGTGTCCGCATATTTCAACAGCGAGTTGCAGTCCTCGCCATCTTCCGGATACAGCGAGATGCCGATGCTGGCCGTGACGAAAATCTCGTGCCCCTCGATCATGAAGGGCCGGCGCATGGCTTCCTTGACCCGGTGCGCCACGTTCAGCGCGTCTTCCACCCGCTCCAGGTCGGGGATCAGGATCGTGAATTCGTCGCCGCCCAGGCGCGCCAGGTTGCTGCCGCCGGAGGACGCCTCGAACTCGTGTTCGGCGCGCAGCACCAGGTCGCTGGGGCGGATGGTTTCGCGCAGGCGCTCGGACACCACCTTGAGCAAATGGTCGCCCACGTCGTGGCCCAGGGTGTCGTTGATGCGCTTGAAGGCATCGAGGTCCATGAACAGCACGGCAAATTTCTTGTCGTGCTCCTTCGAACGCAGCAGTTCCCGTTCCAGGGTTTCCAGGAAGGCCTGGCGGTTGGGGATGCCCGTCAGACTGTCGCAATAGGCGAGGCGGCGGATCTGCTCTTCCGTGCGCTTGCGCTCGCTGATGTCGCGCACCAGGCCCAGCACCTCGTCGGCCCCCGTCGCCACCAGGCGCGCCTCGAAATGGCGCGTGCTGTCCTCGTGCGTGAGCGTGTAGTCGACCGAGCCGATGTGCTGCGTGGCCAGCACCGCGTGCGCCTTGTCGAGCAGGCGCGCGGCGATTTCAGGCGGCAGCACGTCGCGGATATGGCTGCCCACGCAGTTGCTGATGGAAAAGCCGGCGCTGGCGTCGTGGCCCTGTTCGTAGTCGAGATAGAAGCCTTCGCGGTTGAGACGGAAGAAGGTGTCGGGGATGGCGGCCAGCACGGCGCGGTTGTGCGCGTCGGCGATGCGCAGGCGGGCGATGGCGTCGCTGGCGCGCAGCACGTACAGCACGCGGTGCCCGAGGATGGGCCAGTTGATGGGTTTGGAAATGAAATCGGTGGCGCCCACCTCGTAGGCGCGCGTGACGGCTTCCAGTTCGTCGCCGCCCGTGACCATGATGACGGGCACCGTGCCGCCCACTTCCTGGTGGCGGATTTCGCGGCACACGGCAAAGCCGTCCATGGCCGGCATGTCGATGTCGAGCATGACGAGGTCCGGCCCGCTGTGCTTGTAGCTGGCCAGCGCCTGCACGCCGTCTTCGGCCTCGATCACGTCCAGGCCCACTTGCGTGAGCATTTGCCGCATCAGCAAGCGCATCACGGGATCGTCGTCGGCCACCAGCACCAGGCCGCGGGGAGGGGAGAGGGGCGCTGTCATGTCAGTGTTCCTTCACGAGGATGGCGTTCAGCGATTCGCGTACGGTCAGGAAGGCTTGCTGCATCTGCAGCAGCAGGGGAGCCGCGCCCTCGGTGCTGCCGGCGCGGCCCAGTTTTTCCATCTCCTTGCACAGCTGCGCCAGGCCGTCGGCGCCCACGTTGGCGCTGCCCGATTTGAGGCTGTGCGCCACCTTGCGCAGCGCTTCCGCGTCCGCGCCGGCGATCGCTTCGCGCATGGCGCTCAACTGGCGCGGCGTCTCGCCGGTGAAGGCCTGGATGACCCGTTCCAGCAGCGCATCGCCGTCGGCGTGCGACAGGGCGCGGATGTTTTCCAGCGCCTGCCGGTTCAGCGGCTGGACCGATGCCGTGGCGGCGGATGGCGGCGTCACCTCGGGCGGCGGCCCGGGCGGCGCTTCCTGCGGCGCTTCTTGCGGCGTCTGCGGCTCCGGCGCTTCGCTGTGGTGCACGGTGGCGGCGCGCGGCAGGGTGATCCAGCGCGCGATCGTGTGGCCCAGGTCCAGCTGCGTGAACGGTTTGCTCAGGTAATCGTCCATGCCGGCCGCCAGGCACGCTTCGCGGTCGCCCTGCAGCGCATTGGCCGTGATGGCGACGATGGGCAGCACGCGCGCGTGGCCGCACTGCTGTTCGTGGCGGCGGATTTCCGCCGTGGCGGCAAAGCCGTCCATCACGGGCATCTGGCAATCCATCAGGATCAGATCGAAATCCTCGGCCTGCGCCGCCTGCAGGGCTTCTTCGCCGTTGCGCGCGCAGACCACGTCCAGACCCAGGCTGTCGAGCATGGCCAGCGCCACTTCCACGTTGACGGGGTTATCTTCGGCCAGCAGCACGCGGCGGCGCTGGCGCCGGCCCACCTGCCGCGCCGCGTGCGGCGGATGGATGCGCAGGCTATCGCTGGCGCGCGGCGGCGTGACGATGCAGTCGAATAGGTCGCATTCGCGGGCCGGCTTGATCAGCTGGAAGGCCACGCCCGCCTCGCGCCGCTGCACGGGGTCGGCCGCCGCCTGTTCCGTGCTCAGCAGCAGTAATTTGAGGTCGGCCAGCAGCGGGTCGCTCTTGATGGTGGCGGCCAGGGCCAGGCCGCTGGTGCGCGGCAATTCCATGTCGAGCAGCGCCACGCCATATGGCGTGCCCGCCTGGGCCGCCGCGCGCAGCTTGGCCAGGCAGTCGCTGGCCGTGCCGGCGCTGTCGCTGACGATGTGCCAGCTGGCCAGTTGCCGCTCCAGCACGGCGCGCGTGGCGGGTGTGTGGTCGACGATCAAGGCGCGTAACCCTCGCGTGGTTTTCAGGTTGAAGGAGGGGTCGTCGCTGTCGACTCGCCGCTTATCGAAATTTACTTCGAACCAGAAGATCGAGCCTTGCGTTAAAGCATTATCAACGCCGATAGTGCCGCCCATCAGTTCCACCAGCTGTTTCGAGATCGTCAACCCAAGGCCCGTGCCGCCGTGCTT
This sequence comes from Janthinobacterium agaricidamnosum, assembly GCF_003667705.1. Taxonomy (NCBI): domain Bacteria; kingdom Pseudomonadati; phylum Pseudomonadota; class Betaproteobacteria; order Burkholderiales; family Oxalobacteraceae; genus Janthinobacterium; species Janthinobacterium agaricidamnosum. The sequence goes on from NZ_CP033019.1 coordinate 1,394,502, forward strand.
GCGCGTGGTCGAGCCGTCCGCCTGCGAGAACGATTCGAAGATGCGCGTCTGCGCCTCGTTTGATACGCCGATGCCCGTGTCGTGTACCTCGAAGCGCAAGCCCACGCTGGGCGCGTCTTCGCTGCACACGGTCACTTTCACGGTGACCTTGCCCGTTTCCGTAAACTTGATGGCGTTGCCCAGCAGATTGACGATGATCTGGCGCAAACGGTTGGGGTCGCCGCAGATGGCGATCGGAATGTCGTAGGCGATGTCGAATTCCAGGCTGATATTCTTCGCTTCCGCCTGCGGCGCGAACACGTGTTCTATGTCGTCGAGCAATTCGCGGAAATTGAAGCGGATGTATTCCACGCTCAGCTTGCCTGCCTCGATCTTGGAAAAGTCGAGGATGTCGTTGATGATCACCAGCAGATTCTGTCCCGAGCGCTGCACCATGCTCGTGTAGTGGCGCTGCTGCGGGCTCAACGGGCTGGCCAGCAGCAATTCCGTCATGCCCAGCACGCCGTTCATCGGCGTGCGGATTTCATGGCTCATGGTGGCGAGAAACGCGCTCTTCGCCTGGCTGGCCGCCTCGGCCGCATCCTTGGCCTTTTCCAGCTGCGCCGTGCGCACGCCCACCTGGCGCTCGAGCTGGTCGCGGTAATTGGCCAGGGTGCTGTCGCGGCTGTCGATCTGCGCCAGCATGTCGTTGAAACTGTCGATCAGCACGCCCAGCTCGTCGCTGCGCTGGTGCGCAATGCGGTGGCTGTAGGTCTGGCTGCTCGACACTTTTTGCGCCGTATCGATCAGCTTGGTGATCGGTTCGGCGATCACGCTCTTGAAACGCCGCGCGAGGAACACGGCGATCAGGAAGGACAGCACGGTGGCGCCGCCGATGGCGCCCACGTGGCGGCCGATGTCGCGCCACATGTGGTTCAGGTCCGCCTCGATCAGCACGGCGCCGATGATCTGTTGCGGCTCGCCTGGCCGGTAGACGGGGCGGTACAAGCGCATGGCGGGCGCCAGGGTCGTGCCCGAGCCTTGCGTGACGGGCTGCACGGCCATGTCGGCCAGCAGGGCCGGGTCCATGTCTTCCGGCGCCGCCAGGCCGTCCGCATGCTGCGGCGCGCGGTACAGGGCGAACAGGCGCCCGCCCTTGTCGAACAGGGCCGCCTGGGCGACCTCGTCGCGCGCGGACAGTGCCGCCAGCACCTGTTCCGCCTGCGCCTGCGCCGGCTTGCCCAACAGCATGGGCGCCGCGCTGGCCGCGCCGATCACGCCCGCCAGCGACAGCAGTTGCTTGCCTTCATCGTTCTTGTGGTTGAGCACGGAAGTCAGCGCAAACGCCACGAACACCAGCAGCAGCGCGCAGCCCGACGACAATACCGAAATCATGGTCAGCTTCTGGCTGATGCTGGAGCGTTGGAAATTGAACATGGTTGTGGCGCTTCTCCGGTCGGCCTGTTGACTGTTTTTTAATTTCCTATTGGAAAAATATAGACGCGAAGACACATCCCGATATTGATGTGGGTCTAATGGAGGAGAGGGGAGGGGAACTTATAAGAGATGAAACAACGGAGGGCAGCACATAGGTCGGATTAGCGCGGCAAAGCCGCGCGTATCCGACAGCACCACCGGCCGCGCCAACGATGTTGTTGGATTACGCTCTACGAGCTAATCCGACCTACGCAACTGACCCCGGTATTTGCTTTTGGGGATGCAATTAAACCCCTGAAAGGCCGGGGTCAGACCCAGGAGGGGGCATGTGTCCCAATGGGGCACATGCCGATCCCGAAGGGACTGACCATACTATTAACAACAACCTCCACGTTTTCCCGCCCCGCCGTAACGGGCTTCCTGCCGCTCGCGGAAAAACTCTTCATACGTCATCATCGGCTCGCCGGGATGGGTCACTTCCCGGTGCGCCACATAGGTGTCGTACTCGGGCAAGCCGCACATGAGCCGCATGCTTTGCCCCAGATACCGTCCAGCCTTGATGATTTCATCTATCATCATTGCACCGTGGGCATGGCCTGGAACGGCGTTTCCTTGGTGCTCGGTTTGCTGTCGGCGCGCGCCTTCATGATGGTGCGGATGCCGAAGAACAGCACGCTGATCACGACGATGACGAAGAAGGCGGCCAGGCCGGCGTCGAGGTAATCGTTGAAGATGATCTGCTGCATCTGCGCCACCGACTTGGCCGGCGCCAGCAGGGTGCCTTCATCGAGGGCCGCCGAGTATTTCTTCGCATGCGCGAGGAAACCGACGCGCGGGTTGGCGTCGAAAATCTTTTGCCAGCCCGCCGTCAAGGTGCACAGCAGTAGCCAGATGGTCGGCGTGATGGTGACCCATGCGTACTGGCCACGCTTCATCTTGAACAGCACGCAGGTGCCGAGGATCAGTGCAATCGCCGCCAGCATCTGGTTGGCGATGCCGAACAGCGGCCACAGGGTGTTGATGCCGCCCAATGGATCGACCACGCCCTGGTACAGGAAGTAGCCCCAGGCCGCCACGCACAGGCCCGTGGCCAGCAGGTTGGCGATGACGTTTTCCGTCTGTTTCAGCGCTGGCACGAAGCTGCCCAGCAAGTCTTGCAGCATGAAGCGGCCGGCACGTGTGCCCGCATCGACGGCCGTCAGGATGAACAGCGCTTCGAACAGGATGGCGAAGTGGTACCAGAAGGCCATCATGGCCTTGCCGCCGATGGCGCCGGACAGGATCTGCGCCATGCCCACGGCCAGGGTCGGTGCGCCGCCCGCGCGTGAAATGATGCTGTGCTCGCCAACGTCCTTGGCCGTTTGCGTCAGCATTTCCGGCGTGACATAGAAGCCCCACTGCGAAATCGCCTGGGCGGCCGATTCCGCCGTGGTGCCGATCAGGGCGGCCGGGCTGTTCATGGCGAAATAGATGCCCGGCTCGATGGTCGAGGCGGCCACCAGGGCCATGATGGCCACGAACGATTCCATCAGCATGGCGCCGTAGCCGATGAAGCGGGCGTGGCTTTCGTTTTCAATCATCTTCGGCGTGGTGCCCGAGGAAATCAGCGCGTGGAAGCCGGAAACGGCGCCGCAGGCGATCGTGATGAACAGGAAGGGGAACAGATTGCCCGACCAGACGGGGCCGGAGCCGTCGATGAACTTGGTCATGGCCGGCATTTTCAGGTAAGGCGCGACGACGATGATGCCGATGGCCAGGCCCAGAATCGTGCCGATTTTAAGGAAAGTCGACAGGTAGTCGCGCGGCGCCAGCAGCAGCCACACGGGCAGGACGGAAGCGATGAAGCCGTAGCCGATCAGCATCCACGTCAGTTCCGTGCCCGTGAACGTGAACATCGGGCCGAGAACGGCATGTTCCTGCACGTACTGGCCGCCGATGATGGCCAGCATCAGCAAGACAAAGCCGATGATGGAGATTTCGCCGATGCGGCCCACGCGGATGAAGCGCGAGTACACGCCCATGAACAGGGCGATGGGAATCGTCGCCATCACGGTGAAGCTGCCCCAAGGCGAGCCCGTCAGAGCCTTGACGACGATCAGTGCCAGCACGGCCAGGATGATGACCATGATCATGAAGCAGCCGAGCAGAGCGATCATGCCGGGAATTTCGCCCAGTTCAGCCTTGATCAGGTCGCCCAAGGAACGGCCATCGCGGCGCATGGAAATGAACAGCACGATGAAATCCTGCACGGCGCCGGCAAACACGACGCCCGCCAAAATCCACAGCATGCCGGGCAGATAGCCCATCTGCGCGGCCAGCACGGGGCCGACCAGGGGGCCGGCGCCGGCAATTGCCGCGAAATGGTGGCCGAACAGCACATATTTGTTGGTCGGCACGTGGTCCAGGCCATCGTTGTGCTTGAAGGCGGGCGTCATGCGGCGTGCATCGAGGCCCAGCACCTTGTCGGCGATGAACAGGCTGTAGAAACGGTAGGCGATCAGATAGACGCAGACGGCGGCGATGACGATCCAGATCGCGCTGATCGGTTCGCCACGTTGCAGGGCGACAACGCCCAGGGACCCGGCGCCTGCCAGCGCAAGCGCTGCCCAGCCGAGTTGTTTGAAAATGCGGTTCATGCTTCCTCCAGAGATTGACGGGCGCTGTGCCGTGCGATGATGTGTGCTGCCGAGCCTGGTCGTCGCCAGTTTGGATGTGACTTTTGGTGTATCTGCAGCTTATGGCGAGTATTCAGGAATCGTATAATTGCCGCAAGCGCAGCACTACGCAGTAACGCTCAGTATTACTACGCAGACCGATCGCCGCGCCGCGACGTAAAATCACCCATTCCCACCAGCATCGACGCCGCCGGAGCGCGCAAGGCCATGAAACTCAGACAGAAAGTCATCTTCCTGGCCCTCACGCCGCTCATCCTCGCCCTGTGCGCCATTGCGTTTGCCGTGCGGCACCAGGCGATCACCCTGGCCGAGCAGCAGCGCGCCACCATCCAGCAAGCGTACCTGGCCAGCAAGGAAGCCGAGCTCAAGCATTACGTGACCCTGGCCAGCCATTCCATCGCCTCGTTATATGGTTCTGGCCGCAAGGATGACGCCACGCAAGAGGAGGCCAAGCGCATCCTGTCCGCCCTCAGCTATGGCGACGACGGCTATTTCTTCATCTACGATTTGCAGGGCAAGTCGCTGATGCATCCGCGCCAGCCCGAGCTGGTGGGGCAGAATCTGTGGGAGCTGCGCGACGCCGAGGGCAATCTGACCATCCAGCGCCTGATGCAGCGGGCGAAGAGCGGCGGCGGTTTCGAGCGCTACAACTGGATCAAGCCGTCGACCAACAAGTCCGCGCCCAAGCTCGGCTATGTGATCCTGATGCCGGAATGGGGCTGGATGATGGGTACCGGTATTTACATGGACGACGTGGACCAGGCGCTGGCCAAGGTCGACGCCCAGCAGTCGCGCAATATCCGCTCGACCATGGAGTTGATCGCCGCCATCGCCATCCTCGGCTCCCTGCTGGTCGCCGCCTGCGGCCTCGTGCTGAACTTGCGCGAACTGCGCGTGGCCGATGCCAAGCTGAAAGTGCTGGCGCAGCGCGTGGTCGAATCGCAGGAAGAAGAGCGGGCGCGGCTGTCGCGTGACTTGCATGACGGCATCAGCCAGTGGCTGGTGTCGATCAAGCTGCAGATCGAGGCGGGCATCGCGCGTCTGGCCGGCAATGCGGAACAGAAAGACAAGGCGCCGGCCACGTTCGAGCGTGCCGCCGAGCAGCTGAACAAGGTGCTGGGCGAGGTGCGGCGCATTTCGCACAACCTGCGCCCGGCCATCCTCGACGACCTGGGCCTGGCCGCCGCGCTCGACCATCTCGTGCATGAGTTTAACGACAGCAGCAGCGCGCAAGCCAGTTTCACGGCCAGTCCGGCGGCGGCGGGCGAGGGCTTGCCCGACATGGTCAATACCGTGCTGTTCCGTATCGCCCAGGAAGCGCTGACCAATTGCGAGCGCCATGCCCACGCCCGCGGCGTGGAAGTAAGCCTGCGCGAGGCGGGCAAGGCCGTGGAATTGCGCATCCAGGATAACGGCGGCGGCTTCGACTTTGACGGCATCGCCCTGCATCCGCAGCGCGGCATCGGCCTGCGCAACATGACGGAACGCATGGAAGCCATCGGCGGCAGCCTGCACATCACCTCGTCCCCGGCCGGCACCGTGGTGCTGGCGCGGCTCGCCCTTTCATCCACCCACTAAGAATAGATACGCAACCATGACCGAGAAGATCAACATCCTGCTGGTGGACGACCACCCCCTCGTGCGCGACGGCTTGCGCGCGCGCCTGGAAGCGGTGGCGCATTTCGACGTGGTGGCCGAGGCGGGCGGCGCCGACGAAGCGCTGGCCCAGGCGCGCGCGCACCAGGTGGACCTCGTGTTGATGGATATTAATATGCGCGGCACGAACGGCATCGAGGCGACGGCGCTGTTCAAGCAGGCGTTCCCGCAGATTGCCGTGCTGATCCTGTCCATGCACGACAAGCTCGAATACGTGTCGCAAGCCATCGCCGCGGGCGCGCGCGGCTATGTACTCAAAGATGCTCCAGGGAAAGATATTGTGTTTGCCATCGAGACGGTGATGTCCGGCGGCATTTATTACAGTGCGGCGCTGGCGCGGCAGCTGTCGCGCCCGCAAGTCCACGATTCCTTCCTCACCACGCGCGAGCAGCAAGTGCTGCAGCACATCGCGGCGGGCCAGTCGAACAAGCAGATCGCCCGCGTGCTGGACCTGAGCGTGCGCACGGTGGAGACGCACCGGCTGAACATCAAGCGCAAGCTCGGCATCGAAGGGCAGGCCGAATTGATCAAATATGCGGTCGAGCATGCACAGGGCGGCAGCGCCTGAGAAGGCGCGCGCGGCGGCACCCGCATGCCAGGCGGGTCTCGCGGGGGAATGTTCTTTTTGAATATTTATTGCCAAAATTAAACTGTTTCATGGGTGAGATTCGGATAGAATGAATCTCGCTGTCGAAATGGCATCCCTGTCGGGCCAGGGTTGCCAATGCTGGTCAGTTTATTTACTATGGCGCCCTACCCACACTGAGATACCGATGTCAGCGTCTGAATCAAACCTGTTTCCGTTGGTGGGATTACAAGCAGTAGCCAATGCTCATAACGAGTGGGTCGCTGTTACCCTGCATGTACCGCAGGCCTCGACGGCGTCGCTGCTGGCGGCGCTGGCCGCCGCCGATGCGTATGCCTTCCTGGCGCCGCTCGACTGCATCATTCCCCTGGCCGACCCGCATGGCGTGGACGAGGCCGTGCTGGCGCAACTGGCGCCGCAACGCACCATCTTCCGTTTGCCTGCCCATCTTGCCGGCGACAAAGCGCTGCAGAAAAAATGCCGGCAATGGCGCGACGCCGGCTACCGCATCCTGCTCGATGGCGCCGAGGCCGGTCCCGTGGTGGCGGCGCAGGTCGACGCGCGCGCGCTCAGCTTTGACGCGGCCGGCGCCCGCCCGGCCCTGCATCAGCTGCTGCCCCTGCCGGGGCCGCACCTGGCCTACAACATCGCCGACGCGGGGCAGATTGCCGAATTGCAAGAACTCGGCGTGAGCTGGTTTGCCGGCGATTACGCCCTGCAGCATGCGCGCCAGCAAAGCGAGCCGGAAGACGCCACGTCGCGCCGCCGCGTGCTGGCGCTGCTGGGTCTGCTGGCCCGTGATGCCGACGCGCACGAGCTGGAAGTGCCGCTCAAGCAAGACCCATCGCTCAGCTATCATCTATTAAAACTGGTTAATTCCGCCGCCTTCGGTTTCACGGCGCCGATTAGCAGCTTCAGCCAGGCCATCACCCTGCTGGGCCGGCGCCAGCTGCAGCGCTGGCTGCAACTGCTGCTGTATGCGCGCCAGCAAGATGACGGCAAGATCCACGCGCTGCTGCCGCTGGCGGCCGTGCGCGCGGCGCAGATGGAAGCGCTGTGCCAGCTGCGCGGCGGAGACCGCGACGCGCAAGACCTGGCCTTCATGGCAGGCGTGTTTTCCCTGCTCGACGTCCTGCTGGGCATGCCGATGGAAGACATCATCGCCACCCTGAACCTGGCGCCCGAAGTGAGCACGGCCTTGCTCGAGCGTAATGGCGAGCTGGGCACCTTGCTGGCGCTGGTCGAAAGCGCCACGCCGCCGCCCGACGGCTTGCGCCGCGCCGGCATCGATGGAGAAACCTATTGGCGCAGCCTGCTGCAGGCCTACCAATGGGCCATCCAGGTCAGCCGGAACCTCTAGCATGACCCTGTTTCCGGTGTCGGATTTCCTCGCTGACAGCGCCGCCCTGTGCGACGCCGTCGTGCGTTTGCGCGGCTCTGCGCTGGTAGCTGAGCTGGGCCGTATCGCCAGCACCGTGATGGCCAGCCCGCATGGCCAGTTCCTGCCCGCGGCCAGTACGGACGCCGCTGCGCCAGCCGTGCCGTTTCCCCGCGATACGCCCGCGTTGTTGCAGGAAGTCAGCTTCGACGGCCATTGCTTCGGCCATTACAGCGTGGCCGGCCGCCCGCTGTATAACGATGCCGACCGCCGCCACCTGGCCAGCCTGGCATCGTTGACGGCCGGCGTCTTGCAGGTGCATTCGCTGGCGCAACGCTCGACCCATGCCTACGCGCAAGTCGAAGCCTTGCTGGCGCAGCAGACGCAAATCCTCGACCAGTTGCACGAATCCGTGCTGACGATGGACTTGACGGGCTACATCACCAGCTGGAACAAGGGCGCCGAGCGCCTGTTCGGCTACACCTCGGTGGAAGCCGTGGGGCGCAACATCCTGTTCCTGTACGACGACGAAGACACGGGTTTCCACGACGCCTTCCTGGAGCAGGGAGGGCGCCTGATGGAGGTGCGCCGGCGAAAGAAGTCGGGCGAGGTCTTCTGGGCCAGCCTGTCCTTGTCGCCGCTGCAAGACCTGGACGACAAGCCCATCGGACTCATCGCCTACCTGACGGACATCACGGAACGCAAGCTGGCCGAAGAGCGGCTGCACCACCTGGCCTACTACGACCCGCTGACCAGCCTGCCCAACCGTACCTTGCTGGCCAAACTGGTCGACCAGGCTCTCAGCGTGGCGCAGCGCAGCAAGATGCTTGGTTGCGTGCTGTTCATCGACCTGAACCGTTTTAAGCTGATCAACGACACCCTGGGCCGGCGCATCGGCGACGAACTGCTGCGCCAGGTCTCCTTGCGTTTCCGCCAGGTATTGCGTGACCAGGACCTGGTGGCCCGCCTGGGCGGCGACGAGTTCGCCGTCGGCCTGTTCGACATCGGCCAGCATTTCGAAGCGAGCATGGTGGCGCAAAAGCTCCTCGCCTCGCTGGTGGAGCCGTTCCTGATCGAGGACCACGACCTGCGCGTGGGCGCCAGCATCGGCATCAGCGTGTATCCGCAGGACGGGCAGGATGCGGAAACCCTGCTGCGCCTGGCCGACATCGCCATGTACCGCGCCAAGCAGGATAGCGGCGGCGAAGCGGAAAGCGTGGCCTTCTACAGCCAGGACATGAACCAGGGCATGCAGGCGCGCATGCGCCTGGAAACGGGCTTGCGCCAGGCCCTGTCGGAGCAGCAACTGCTGCTGCACTACCAGCCGAAGTATGCGCTCGGCAGCGGGCGCATCATCGGCGCCGAAGCACTGGTGCGCTGGCATCACCCGCAGCACGGCATGATCCCGCCCGCCGAATTCATCCCCTTGGCCGAATCGACGGGCCTGGTGGTGCAGGTGGGCGAATGGGTCTTGGAAGCGGCCTGCGCCCAGGCGCAAGCATGGAAGCTGGCTGGCCTGCCGCCGATCCGCCTGGCCGTCAACGTTTCCGCGCGCGAATTCACGGCAGCCTTGCCCGCCAGGGTGGCGGCGACCCTGGCCCGCTACGGCCTGGAAGCGGCCTGGCTGGAACTGGAAATCACGGAAAGCACCCTGATGCACAACATCGAGAGGGTCATCGCCATCATGGACCGCATCACGGCTCTGGGCGTGGCCCTGTCGCTGGACGACTTCGGCACCGGCTATTCGAGTCTGTCCTATTTGAAGCGCTTTCCCATCGATACCCTGAAAATCGACCGTTCGTTCACCACCGGCATCCCCACCGACGCCAGCGACTGCGCCATCGCCAGCACCATCATCAGCATTGCCCAGCAGCTGCACCACAAGGTGATCGCCGAAGGCGTGGAGACGGCCGAGCAGCTGGCCTTCCTGAAGAGTTCCGGCTGCGACGAAGTGCAGGGCTACCTGTTCTCGCGCCCGCTGCCGGCGAGGGAGTTCGAGCGCGCGCTGCGGGAAAACTGGGGCGTATAGGTGCCTGCCCCAGCCCTTGCCGTTGGGGGAGTAAGGCCACGACAGTACTAGCCATTGGTAAGCCAGTGACCTTTATGTATAATGCTGCCATCTGGAAGCGTGGCCGAGTGGTTGAAGGCACTAGTCTTGAAAACTAGCGACGGGTTACACTGTTCGTGAGTTCGAATCTCACCGCTTCCGCCAAGTACATAAAAAATTCGTGAGTATACTCAACCTATATTCAACCGAATTTCATTGAAAATCAACGACTTAGCTTGATTTTCGGCCTTTTGAATCGCAGATTCGGAGGTATCCAAAAACCCTCTCGCAGAATGACGCGTAGGCGCAATTGTAGGTATGATGCGGTTTTTCTCAAGACCGTACCTACAGGATATCGCATGGCCATCAATACCCTTACCGACGCAGACTGCCGCCGCGCAACGCCGAATGACGGCAAGCTGCGCAAGCTATTCGATGGCCACGGCCTGATGCTGGCCGTCCTGCCGAGCGGAAACAAGGTTTGGCGCATGGCCTATCGTAACGACCAGGGCAAGCAGCAAACTGCCGTGATTGGCCCGTATCCGCTTGTCGGCCTCAAGGAAGCCCGCGACCGCCGCGACGCTTTGCGTTTGAAGCTGCTCGACGGGGAAGACCTCAAGCCCAAGCGCAAGACGAGCCCATCCATTGCCCTTGATGTCGCAATCGATACCTACTGGGCCGGGCGCACGGACATCAGCGCCGGCTACAAGGCAAATGCATTACGCGCGCTGGCCATGTACGTCTCGCCAACGCTGGGCACGAAAACTGTGCGTGAAATTACCAAGGAAGACTTGATGGACGCGCTGCGCCCGATGGATGCCGCCGGCCTGTCCGTGTACGTCCGGCGCGTGCGCATGTGGGTGGGCCAGGTTCTCGACTGGTCCATCCAGCACGGCCACTGCGAAGAGAACCCCGCATCGAACATCAATTCGAAGGTCGCATTTTCCCGCAAGCCGCGCGAAGGGTTCGCCGCCCTGGCATTGGCCGAGGTGCATCCGTTCATGGAGCGCCTGGACCTGGAAGATGAAATTCAGTCTGTGCTGGCCTGCAAGCTGCTGGCGTTGACGTGGACGCGCACGGACGAGTTGCGGCGCATGACCTGGGCGGAAGTGGAGGGCGATGTCTGGCGGATACCGGGCAAGCGCATGAAGAAGGGCCGCGAACATCTGGTGCCGCTGTCATCCCAGGCGCTAGACCTGCTGGCTGAAATGAAGCTGCGTTCGCGGGGTAGCATTTACGTTTTCCCGAACGACCGGGGCGGCAGCCGCCCCATGAGTGAAAACTCTATCCTCTACCTCATTCACCGTATCGGCTTCAAGGGTAAGATGACCGGCCACGGCTGGCGCAAGGTCGGTTCCACCTGGGCCAACGAGCACGAATACAACTCGGACCACGTCGAGGTGCAGCTCGCGCACAAGGACGGCGGCGTGCGCGGAGTGTACAACTCGGCGGAATACCTGAAGCAGCGCCGCGTAATGCTTCAGGCCTTCGCTGACTGGCTGTTAAAGAAGCCTGATCCCAGCGGCTTGGAGCGTTGACAGGCGCCACCCCAGCGTGCGTTGTGTGATGGCCACGTCCGCTGGCGGTAGCTTGTTTTCCTTGACCCATCTGCGCAGCGTCTCCGAAGTGACGCCCAGCATTTTGTATAAGTCCTGTCGATAGATAATGCGGTCTTCATTCATTGGTTTTTTCCATTCGTGGGTTGGTTGCTTTGATGTTGGTGGAGCTGATTCTTCATGAAGTCCATTTTTCTATGAGCCTCGTCGCGTTGATCCCAGCCTTGTAGGCGCCCCGCTTCACGTTGCTGCGCCCCCCAGGTGGTGAGGTGGGTAATGATTGCCTGGCGTGTCTGCTCCACTGCTTTGGTTTCAGTGTTGCTGTATGGATCGACACATGCAGCGCGAAACCAATTCAGCAGTTCCTGGAACGCTGGCGTGTCAACGCTTTCATCAGCTTTGGCCGAGTTGAAGGCGGCTAAAGTTTGCAGGGCTACGAGCTGGTGTTGTTCCTTAAGACCTGCCAGTACTGAAGCGAAATTGCGAAATGCCATGGCGCCGTCCAGTGGTGTATAGCCGTTGCCGAACTCTCTTGCTAAAAGATACGCACTGTCCATCACGTATTCGTGCCGTCCAGCTAGAAATGCAAGTTCGCCTGCTGCAGCTTGGATTGCCACCATGGCGAACGCTTCTGCCTCGGTGTATTGCGGTACTTCGGCCCCACACTTGCGTGAGTCGCGCAGCCGGCAGAATTCTTTGTATTGGTCCATATGGTTTGTTTGTGCTTCAGTTGATTGATTAAATTGGCCGAAAAACAGCTTTCTTCGTTGCTTGTCACTCATGCAGACCAACTCGTCGAAATATTGCTCATTCAGGTAGCTCATCATGCGGGGATACTCTCGTCATTTTTTGCGGCGCTGCACTTCACCCTGGCAATGCCATATTCAGTCCGATCTGCGCACGATTTACACTCAGCACGACCATGCCGCCGCGCTCTACGGTGACGCCGCCACGGTACTTCCAGACTCGCGCAATGTCGCCTGGCTGACTGCCGGCCATAACCAGCGCGTCAAGGCGCATTTCTTCGCTAGTCAGCTTCGCTTGGAAGGATTTTTTGTAGGAGGTTTTGTTCATGGCTTAAAACTCCGTGGTCAAACTGCCGTCTGGCAGCCTGAACATCACATCGAATCTCACTCCGCAGTCACCGCCCATTCGCAATGCCTCGCGGTACGTGCTGCACCTACAATGGTCCCAAACGTATTCATCCACTGTTCCAGGGGCCTCTACCACCACCCAGCGTTTCGCTTCGTGTTTCTCAGCCAGCTTCTGTGCGCGCAGCGCGCGTGCAGCTTCACGATCTGCGCTGGTTATTGATTTGCGCGGTGCGCGGACCTCTGGCGGAAACATGTCGAGCGTTGCGGTATCGTTCATGCGGCCGCCAACAGGGCAGCGTGGCTGGAAACGATGGCCGCCAGCGGCACCGCCCGGAACATGCCCGGCCACTGGTGGTCCAGCTCCACCCACGCATGCAGCTCCCCATTGCCCACGTCGCGGCGCAGGTCGTTGACGGTGCCGGCCTGGTAGCCCTCATCCGTATCGAATGTCACGCGGTCGCCACGGGCGACGCGCCGCGGCGAATTAGTCAGGGTGCTCAGCATTGCGGTTTTCCTTTCAGTTTGGCGGTAACGCCGCACACGCCGTAGCGGTCGATGGCGGCGTCGATCACGTCGCCGCTGGATGCGGCAACCTCAAAAAATTCAAAGCGTTCGGTTTGCGTGCGAACGATCACGGCAAAGGTGCTCATGTGCCATCCCCTTCAAGGGGCGGGGAGTCAGGGACGATCAGCCGGGGGTACGGGCAGGCGTTGACGGCCGCCCAGGCGGCAATCAGTGCTGCTTTTGCCTCGTCAGGCAGGTTTGGCGTGGGCGCCGCTGGCGGCGTGGCCGGGGCAGGGCCAACGGGGTGCGTACAGTTATTTACACGAGTCCGAGGAACGGCAACCCCAACAGCCACCCCGTGCCCGCCTGTGGCCTGTACGGGCGTCCACGTATGGCGTACGGACTTGAAGACCACGCCGATGAGGTCGCTGCAGCGCACGCCGTAGGGCGTGGTGCGCAGTGTTTCGCCGTAGCGGCCGATGACGATTTTTTCGTCCTTGGCCAGGGTGACAACCAGTTCCTTGCGCGGCACCAGGGCGCCGCCCTGGGCGCGCAGGTATTCGGCCCAGCAGGCGCGCTTTTCGCCGTCGATCTTTTGCACGGCATCCCAGGCGCGGCGCATCGCGGCCGGCGCTTCATTGAGCATGTTTTCCTCGATGCGGCGCAGTTCGCGCCAGACGGTGACGGGCGCGCCGCCCCATTGCTGGAATTGACGGATGCCCCAGCACGCGGCCCAGGACTCGACGCGCGCTGATGGCGTCAGCTCGACATCGCCTTCGGTGTCGGCCGTGACGACGTAGCCTTCTTTCGTCTTGTGCTCGGCCACGCCGTCGATGTTCTTGGCCACGTACTTGGCGATGTAGCCGGCGGCGCTGCCCTTGGCCCAGTCGATGCGTTTCACGTCCAGGCGGCGCGCGAAGGCGCCCGGTTCGCCACGGTCCACGCGCCAGGCGTAGCGCTTCATGATGCGGATGGCGCGGCCGGCCACGTCCTGCAGGTGCGCCGTCTTGTATTTCGGGGTGGGGCGCACGAACAGCAGCAGATGCCAATGCGGACAGCCGTCGTGATGCGGCTCGGCGATGCGAAAGCCGTACAGGCCAATACCCCGACGCGCCAGCGCGGAGCGGCACAGCGACGTCATCTTGCCCAAGTAGGCATTCGCTTCGCGCGGCGTGGAGCCGTCGAACTTGTCGTTGGGCTTGCCGCTGTGCTGCATGGCGTGAAAGCGCGATGGGCACGTCCAGGTGATGAAGATTCCCTGGTCGCCGCATTCGCGGGCGATCTGCTCAAAGCCGTTGATGCGCAACATTAGCTCGCCGCGCCGGATGGCCTTGTTGGCCGTCGTTTTCTCGGCCAGCTCGGCGATGCTGAATTGCTGGCCGTTTTCGTTCTGCACCAGGGTGGCGGCCAGCGCCGCCGCGTTGCGGCGGTTCTGCGCCAGGCGCGACAGCACGGCGTCATTGCTGGCGTAGGGTTCGCCGCGATAGTTCACGTAGCCCAGGCGGATGTTGCCCGCTTCAAATGCGCGCTTGACGCGCTTGCGCAACTGGCGGCGCCACCAGCGGGCATCCACCAGGCGGGCGATGGTGTCGGTCATCGTGTCGAACTCGGGCAGCTCGATGCCATACGAGGCGCATTCGTCTTCCATGATCTGCAAAGCGTGCGTGTCGGACACGGCCATCCACAGCATTTTGGTGACGCCTGCCGCCGCGCGCTCGGCGGTGGCCACGATGTCGGCGTCGCTCTGCGACAGGTCGACGCCGGCCGGCACGTACAGGCCGGCGAACTCGCGCACAAAGCCGGTGGCGACGGACTCATAGACTTTGTACCAGGACGACCAAGCCATCTTGGCCATGGCGGCCTTGATGACGCGGTTGCGCCACTTGTATGGAATGCGGGCCAGCTCGGGAGCAAATTGCGCAGATCGCAAGAATGCTTCGTGGCGTTGCGGGGCAGGCAACAGGATTTGTTTAGATTGCATTTAACAGTCTTTCGTACACACGGATAGCGGCAGAGGTGGCGGCGCGCAGCTCGATGCGCTCTTTGTCGGTAAATGAATGGATGGGCGATTCCCAGCGGTTAGCGTCCATGCCGGCGGCGATCAGCACGGAACGGCGCGCGCCGCGCGGCGACAATCCCCAGGCCTGCGCGATAAAGCGCGCCTCGCTGGTACGCCGCTGCTCGATGGCGCGCAAGCTGGCCCGCTCGGCCAGGCTGGCTTTCGCCGCTGCGATGGCGGCCAGCGCCTCCGGCGCCCTTGGGGGCGTCGGCACGTCCTTGTCACGCGCGGCGAGGATGGCCGCCGCCGGCAAGAACGACTGGTGATTGTCGATAAGGGACGCCGGCATGGTTCAGTCCTTGATGGCGCCGATGGCCTGCAGCACGGCAGGGGTGATGACGATCAGGAGCGACAGCAGCCAGATGCCGCAGGCTTTGGCCAGGCGCAGCATTAGAGCGCTCCTTCCTTGGCAAAATACTTGGCCCAGTAAGTCAGCGTGCGCGAGGAACTGCTGGAGTGGACGACGCCTGATTCGCTGGCGAACAGGTAATGCAGTTCGATGGCCATATCGCCGACCAGCGCTCGCTGGTTTTCCGGCGTGAAAAACCCGCCAAGTTGCAACGCTTGCAGATCGCTGATGATGAAGGTGAGATTCGCCGCACCAAAGGCGTGATAGGTCTTGACGATCTCGCGGAGGTAATCGGACAGCACAGCAATGCTGTCAGGAGTGCGGGTGCGAGTCTGAGCATTGGCCAGCAACAGGAAGCAGGTAGGAGCAATAGGTACGACGCATTTTTCAAGGGCCGGACGGCCCGGTTTCGGCATTGCCGGGATGTCGGCGGGACGGGTGGCGTGCAGCGTGTTTTCCATCGGTTTTCCTTATTTCAGGTTGAACGAATCCCGCACGCTCAAAAAGGAGCGCTGCAGGGCACAGCAAAAAGAGGGGAGTTACGGTGGCCGGGCTACGGCGGCGCGAGGATCGGGATAGGCATCAGCAGCCCGCCGTCAGGTCCAGGGCCAGCTGGCTGGTGGCCGCCGTGCGCGCATGCTGGGACATCGGGATGCGGATATCCGGCTTGGGCATGGCGGACAGCGAGAGGGTGCGCAGCACTTCCAGGCCTGCCACAAAAGAGTGCCCGCATTCGGGGTTCTGGCACATGTAGGTGATTTCCTTGAACATGGCGGACATCGTGCGGCTTTTTACGGCGCGGACGGTGTATTCGCAATGCGGGCAGGGCAGGCCGATGACTCTCATTTCAGCTTTCTTTCCACTTGGTACAGGGCGCGACCGCGACCCGTCATGTTTTTCGACTGCTTGCGTAAGCGCGATTTGACGAGCCATTCAGCCGCTTGCTCGATACTTGCCAGCCCCTGTCGTTCGCGTACGCGCTCCAGCAATTCGCGCTCTTCATCGTTGATGGTGATTTCGTGATCGGGCATGTTCTGCAGCTTTTCAGTTACTCAAAAGTTACTATTCAGGGACTCGGTTTAAGCGCTGCGACGCTGTACGCTGTCGATGTCGTCTGTAGCAATGGCGGCAAGGGCTTCACGCATGACGATCTGGCGTACCAGGACGGCTAATTCTTCGCCCTGGTAATCAGCGATCGAAGAAACGAGCTGGTGCTCATAATCGTCCAGGCGCAGCATGACTTTATGTTTGCGGATACGTTTTGCATCGGGGTACATGACGTCGTCCTTAATGGGTGGTTTTTGATGCGAGTTCGCGCTTGTAATCGGCGAGGCCGCGCAGGATTAGGAAGCGCAGGAACCAGGCACGGGAGCGCTCAAGTTCTTCTGCGCGGGCTTCGACTTCATCCACCTCGTCAGATGTGAGACGAACGCCAAGAGGCTTAGTCGTGACGCCCTTGGCAGTACGCCTTGCTATGGATACGTTTTTCATAATGTTATGATGTGTAATCGCTACAGGATGGCGTAACTATAGTATGTCAAAACATACTTGTCAACGTAGATGTATGGATAAAAATATTTTTGGTGATAGGTTAAGGCAGGAGCGAACTCGCTTGGGCCTTACACAAGAAGCGTTCGCGGCCATTGGTGGCGTGAAAAAACTCGCACAGATTAATTATGAGCAAGGGAAGACCTTGCCTGATGCCGGCTACATGGTTTCATTGGCCGGCATAGGAGTAGACATCTCGTATGTGATGCTTGGTGTTCCGACAAGTAATTCTTTAACTGACGATGAGAACGAGTTGTTAGTGGGCTATCGACGGCTAGATTTGCGCGGGAGAGCACGTGTGCTGGGAGTTGTCGAAGGGATTGCTGACGCACCTGCTAGTGCTGTCGCTAAGTCTGGAGAACGGCATACTCAAGTCATTGTTCATGGCGAGATTGGTCAGCAGATCCACGGGAATATAACTGCGCCGCAAACGATCCATGTTGGTCGTAAAAAAAAATGATCGATGCTGTGCAATGGTCGACACAAATCACTCACCGTTTGGCTGTGCGATACAGCGGATTATCCTCTACTTCGTAGTGTGCATGGTTGCCGTGTGTTTCAAACGATAGAAAAAACATTCGATGAACTAAATTAATTGGAGATTTCATGGCACTTACAGACGAAATTCAGGCGACTAGAAAGAGAGTTGTGACCGATGGATATGAAATGTCACTCGGTGAAATTATCAACTTGTACAAGGATGGAGAGCTTGTTATTGACCCAGTTTTCCAGCGGCTTTTTCGCTGGGGAGATGAGCGAAAAACGCGCTTTATTGAATCATTGATTCTTGGAATTCCTATTCCACCAATTTTTGTTTACCAAGATGAAAACGGAGTTTGGGAGCTTATCGATGGGCTTCAGCGCCTATCAACCGTTCTTCAGCTTACTGGCGATCTTAAAGGTGAGCGCGCTGAGCAATTAGGTCCTCTCGTTTTGAATGGAACTCGATTCTTGCCGAGCCTGGATAAAAAACGTTGGAAAGAGTCTGCTGCAGGTGCAGATGACGGGATTGGGCAAGCGCTGCAGATAGAGATGAAGCGTGCACGAATTCGCGTGGAAATTCTTAAGGCTGATAGTGATGTAGCCGCGAAATTTGAACTCTTTCAGCGTTTAAATACAGGTGGAGCTGGGCTATCCGAACAGGAAGTTAGAAACAGTATGGCGGTTTCTTTAAATAGAGAATTTTACAACTGGCTAATGGAACGTTCTGTTGATGTTTCCTTTTTAAAAACCACAGATCAAACTGATGTTGCGATAGAGTCGCAAACTGGCGTTGAATTGGCGTTGCGATTCTTTGCATTTAGAAATGTTCCGTATGTGGCTGGTTTGGATGTTCATGAGTATCTCGATGATGCCTTGATAAAAATGGCTACTGATGAGAGTTTTAATATGGACTCTGAAAAAGAAGTATTTTCTAAAACATTTAAGTTCTTAGATGATGCGTTAGGTAACATGGCATTCAAACGCTGGAACGGAGCCACTTTTTCCGGCAAATTCTTAATTTCTGTATTCGAAGTGATGGCTACTGGGGTTTCTTTGAACCTTGAGCAGATCGAAGCCATGTCGCCAGCAGATCGTCATACATTCCTTAATGAAGTTGCTCGACGGCTGTGGGTTACAGATGCTTTTACACAGAGTTCTGGCGCTGGCATAAGAGGTACGACGCGCCTCTCAAGACTTCTTCCTTTGGCCGCTATTCTCCTGAATCCAACAGGCGCTGGCAATGTCTGATATTAAAACCTTAACCCAGCTTCAGGATGCACTCGATAAAGAGATGGGGTGGAGAGTTAAGGAGATAGGCGCATTTAGATTTGCGTCTAAATCTGTTGGGCAGGAAAAGAAGTTTTTTATTCGAGCTGGCGTGGCGATTCTTTACGCTCATTGGGAAGGGTTTGTAAAGAATGCATCTGAACATTATTTGAATTATATAAATAATCAAGGGCATACCTATAAGGAGCTGCAAAGTTGCTTTTCATTGTTTGGTTTGAAAGGTAAGTTGCAGACTCTTGTGAATTCAAGAAAATCAGGTCCGAATCTTGAGGCATTTAACTTTATTTTTTCTGAGCTTGAAAAAAAAGCTAATTTGAATATGTCGTCAGCTATTGATACGGAATCAAATTTGACTTCAAAAGTATTTTCTAATATTGCTGCATCTTTGGATATAAGTACAATCGCTTATGCGACTAAGTTTAATCTTATTGATGAAAGTCTTGTGAATAAGAGAAATAAAGTCGCGCATGGCGAATATCTGGATTTGGGTGGCCGGGAGTTTGGGGAGCTTGTCGAGGAGATTTTACAGTTGATGCGAGAATATAAAACTGATATAGAAAATGCTGCTTCGATGAAGAAATACATAAGATCGACCCCGGAATTTTTGCAAGCATAGCGGAGAATTTTAGGTGAAAAATTATCCTGCTCCTATTCTACCTACCGCGGAAATTCGCTAAGGTTCCTCTTTATTTTCGTGGATGATCTCCCGGACCTCCTCAATACGCCTCCATGCATGCTGGGCTGCCCGTTTTGCAGCCTGCTTGCTCTTGTAAGTATGCTCCAACGTCTTGAGCGTGCCCATGGCGCCGGCCTGTTCCTGCCCCGCCTTTTTCTTCTTCGCCGCCACGTCCTTCCACTTGGCGACCACGCCCGTGATGCCTTCGTCCGGGTCTTTCTCTTCCTCGCGTTCCGCCTCGACCGCTTCTGTCTTCGTTTCAAATTCCACCCGCGTGGTAAAGCCGCTGCCGCCCAGGCTGTGCGTGACCTTGACCGATAGCCATTCAGTGGCGTCAATCTCTGGCTTGAAGCCTTGCACCGTCACGGGCGATTGCGGGAACACGGCTGGGTTGCCCAGGGCCAGGTTCATCTCAAAGGTGGCCAGGCCGCGCAGGATGCGCTGCCATTCGGCCACGGCTGCCGCGCGCGCGTCTGTTTCGTTGGCGAAGGTGGTGCGCAGGCGCTTGCTGTTGCCGGGCACGCCGGCCACGACGCTGCGGCGGCGCGCGTAGCGCTCGTCGTGCCAGAAGGCGCGCACGCCCGTGTAGGCGTCGCTTTCGGCGCTGTGGTAGCGGTGGCCGTCGCCCAGGGCGCGCGTGATGGGGATGACCGGAAGCGCCTTGCCGCTGGCGGTGCGGCTCTGGTTGATGGGAATGAAGAGCAGGGTGTCGTTTTTGACGGTGGCCACCGCGTCGTATTTCCTGCCCAACCGGCGCAGGAAAGCCGCATCGCTTTCGTGGGTCTGGTCGATGTGCTCGATGGCCGTGTCGCGCAGGCGCGCCGATACGCCCGACGCCAGCTCGTTGCGAAAGGCGATGGCCTCGATGATGGCGCCCAGGGTGGTCTTGTGGAAGCTGTGTTCCTGCTGCTGTTTGAACGTGTCGATCAGGTTGGCCGACCGCGCGCGCAGGGTGATGGTGTCGGGCGCGCCGCTATGCTCCACCTCGTCCACGGTGAACTTGCCCATGTCCACCAGGCCAGATGCTTGCCAGCCCAGCGCCAGGGCGATCTGCGCGCCGCGCGGCGGCAGGGCGAGCTTGCCGTCGCTGTCGTCCAGTGCAATGTCGAGCTGGTCGCTCTCGTCGCCACGGCACAGGGTCAACGTCAAATTAATCAGCCGCGGCGAGACGATGGCCGTCAAATCCTTGTCCTCGATGCTGACCTTGAAGGCGGGGATATGCTCGCTCATTTGAATTTGTCCGCCGCGCTGCCAATGGCGCCGCTGATGCTGCCGCCGATCTTGTCTTTCATCTCGCTGACCACGCCGCCGTATTTCGACGTGATGCCGCCGACCACATTGCCCACCACGCTGCCCACGGCATTCCTGGCTGCGCCGGCAATGCTGCTGGTCATGCCGTCGATGCTGAGCATGTTTTTCAGGTCGCCGATGTCGCCCAGGCCGACCATGGCCAGCACGCCGTCGTCGTCGCGCTTGAGTGCAATCGAGAACTCGACGCGCCGCGCGCCGCCGCTGCCGTCCAGGATGCTGCGGCCCTCGGTCATGTTCGTGATGCGGTACGAGCCGAGAATGCGGCCCGTGCCCTGGATCAGAATCCACGATTTTCCCGTGTCGGCCATCATGCGCAGCGCATCGAGCGAATACAGGGAGCCGGTCAGCTCCGGCGCCACCCAGCCCGACAGGGTAATCGTGTCATCACCTGGCCCCACGTACTGGTGCGCATCGCGCAGGCCCACGCGCGCCGTGCTGGCGTGCTTCCATTCCGTTTGCCGCTGCAACTCGTGATAGGCCAGGGTCGGCAGGCTGAACACGAACATTCCTAAAATCATCATCATGGTGGTTGTTCCTTCTTAATCGTGGTCGCGCAGCGACGAGCGGATGCGTGCCGCCTTTTCGCGGTCGCGCTGTTCCATTGCCGCATACACCGCGCGGGCGATGGCCTGCGGATCGGAACCGGCTTGCGCCTGGATCGTGATTTCGATCTTGTCGCCCTGGATGGTCATGCCGGCACCGAACCCGCCCTGCGACAGCGGCGCGCGCATGTCGAAGGCGCTGGCGGGTAGGGCGGTGGCCGTGCCGATGGCAATGCCGGCGCCCAATTGCGTCAGGCGCTGCGCCAGGCCGGATACCTTGGCAATCGGCGCGCCCTCGCTGCGGTCCAGGCCCACGACCAGGCCCTGCATGGTGTAGTCGCCCAGCTGGGCAAACACGCGGCTGGGGCTGTGGATGCCCAACTTTTCCTTGAACCAGGCAATAGTGCTGGAACCGGCATTGCTGACGGCGTCCTTGACGGCGCCCATGGACCCGGTGATGCCGTTGACTAGGCCGCGCAGGATGTTGCCGCCGAACTCGGTGAATTGGGCCGGCAGCTTGATGCCGAACCAGCTCATGACGCCCGCAAACGCTTGGTAAAACACGCCGACGGGCGACCAGTTGATAATCAAGGCGCTGATACTGGCCATGCCGCCAGCACAGACGGTGCGCAGGCGCGACCAGATGTCGGCGAAGAAAGCGGCGATAGGTTGCCAGGAGGCGGTGATGCGCTGCAGGAGGCTGGCGCCGAAGTCGGTGAACTTGGCCGGCAGCGCAATGCCGAACCAGCCCAGCACGCCCGCGAAGGCACGATAGAACAGGCCCAGTGGCGACCAGTTGGCGATCAGGTTATTCACGCCGACGAAGCCGCCGGCAAACGCCGTCTTGACGTCAGACCACAGGCCGCGAAAGAAACCCTTGATTGGCTCCCAATATTTGTAGATCAGGTAAGCGGCGCCGGCGATGGCTGCAATGGCCAAGATGACCCAGCCAACTGGTGTCGTCAGCAGGGCGGTCCCGAACCCCAGCGCAGCCCGGCCGGCCCACATGAAAGCCCCACCCAGGCCGCGCATGATGGGCGTGAGCACGCCGCCCGTCACGCCCATCTTGGCGAACATGACGTGCAGCATGGCATATGGGCCGATCAGGGCGGCAATGCCCAGCATCAGCGGGCCGAGCACCAACAGGATGCCGGCGAGGATGGAAAAGCCAGCGATCATGACCTTGGCCACGGTCGGGTTGCGCTCCATGAAACCATTCAGGCGTGTGATGGCACTGATGGCCATTTCCAGCCCCTGCGCATACAGCGGCAGGATTTTTTCGCCCATGGTGAGTTTCAGGTTGGCCAGCCTGGCCGTCGCTTCCAGCTCTGCACCGCCGGCCTGCTGCTTGCCCAGGGCATCCATCTGCTCGATGTCATACGCGCCTTCGTTCAGCTTGGCATTTTTGTGCATTTGAATACGCTGCTTGAACATATCCAAGAACTGATTACCGGCCGTACGGGTTGAGAAGAGACCACCAATGATATCTTCGATTTTTTTCGGATCAGTGATTCCCTTTTTTGCCAATTGTGGAAGCAATACCTTTTCCAGCCATTCGAATTGGCTACGGCGAAAAATGTCACTTCCAAGCAGCGCACCAGGGCCGATGGTTGAAGTTTGCCCAACCTTATCATGCGTAACCTTGCTGTGATCGCCGATCAATCCCAGCTTTTCCATATTGTGCACGGCCCGCTTGGTGGTGCGTCCTTGATAAAGATTTGAGTACCCTGACATTAAGGCAGTGCCAGCACGATGGCCTCCGACCTCCTGCACCAGCGGTTCCATCTGGTAATAGAACTGCTTGTCGTCCATGATCTTGGCGGCGATACCGCCCGTCTTGATGAAGTTTAGCCATTCGGTCGGTCCCACGCGCCCGCCCGTGGCGGTGATGACCTTTTGCATCATGTTGGCCTGCGTGTGGAATTTCTCCGAACTGGCCGTGCCGCCGCGCTGTTCGATGACTTTCAGCAAGTCCATGAAGATGCGTTCGTTCTCTTCGCCCGACTCGGCGCCGAAGAATGCCTTGTTGGCAAACTTCATCTTGGCCAGGGTAGGCGCGACCATTTCCGCGTGGTGCAGATCGCCAAAGATCGACATCGCGTCGCGCACCAGTTCCAGGTTTTCGTTCTGACTGGTGCCGTAGGTCTTCATGTTCTTGGCAAAGGCGATTGCCTGCTGGCTGGTTTTCGGCCCCAGGCCCAGCGCATTCACGCGGGCTTTCTCTAACTGGTAGTGCTTCGCCTCGTGCAGTCCCTTGGCGATGGGCATTGCCATGACCGCGCCGGCCGCTGTCGCGCCTGCGCCGGCCATGGCAATGCTGCCCGCCTTGCTGCGCAGCTTGTCGGCATGCTGGGTGGCGTTGGTGACGCGCTGCTGCTTGGCGGCCGCGTTGGCCAGCTTCTGCTGCTGCAGCGTCATGGTTTTGTTGGTGGCCTCGATCTCGCGGCGCAAGGTGCGCTCGTGGTTGGCCAGGTCTTTGGTGCCGATGCCGGCGCCCGCCAGGCGCTCGCGCATTACCTGCAGTTGCTGGGCCTGCTGCTGGCCTGCCGTCTTCAAGGCGCCGGCCGCTTTGGTGGCAGCGTTAAACTCACGCGTCATGGCGCGCGTGGGCGTATCCGTTTGCTTCATTTTGGCGGCCAGCTTGCTGACCGCCTCCTGCGCTTCCTTGAGCTTGGTGCGCGTCGCGTCCAGGCCGCCATGCAGCTCGCGGAATTTGCTGATGTTCTTTTGCTGGGCGTTCAAGTCGCGCAGGCGGTCGCTGGTGGCCTTCAAGGCCTTGGCCGTGTCGCTGGAGCCGTCCATGATCTTTTTCAGCGGGCCGGTAATTTTGTCCAGTGCCGCAAATACCACCTGTAATTTCAAATCCCGACCAGCCATCTATTCCGCTCCGCTTCGCTGCCGGGCGCGTTCGCGCCAGGCCATCAGTTCATCAATCGTAAAGCCGTCCATCGCTGCCGGCGTCCAGTGGAAGACGCCGGCAATGTCGGCCATGGCGTCTTCTACTTCGCCGGGGATACCGAAAGGCGATCGACTTTGCTCGCCAAAAAACCGGCAACCTCGACGCCCACGGCCAGCAGGTCGGCCGGGTCCATGTTGGCGATGTCGTGCGCCGTCAGGGTCGGCTCGGTGATGCGCGGCAACACGATCTGCAGGGCCGATACGTTCAGGTTGGCCAGTTCGATCAGGGAAATGCCGCGCAGCGCGCCCGCCTTGGGCTTGCGCACGGTGAGCGAGGTGATGAAACCGTCGCCGCGCCTGATCGGGTCGTCCAGTTCGATGACGGCTTGATTTTGGGTATCGTTGTGCATGGTGTTGTCCTGGTAGGGGGGTGGTGAATAAAAAAGGGATTACAGGCCGATGGCCTTGCGGATGGCGGCGTTGGTGTCGCCGCCGCCAAAGTTCTCGGTGCCGCTCATGAAGTCCAGTTCGATGACAGTGGCGCCGTCGATCAGCAGCTTGTAATAGCTGCAGGCCATGGTGTATTTATGGGTGGTGTCGTCGCCCATCTTGGCGCCGCCCATATCGATTTCCTTGTAACGGCCGCGCACGACGACTTCGACGGCGGCGACTGTGCCGTCATCGTCTTCCTGGTAGGCGCCGGCAAAGCGCAATTGCACTGCGCCGTGCGCGTGCACGCCGTATCGCTTCAAGGCTTCCACGATCAGGCCGCCAGCGCTCCATTCCAGCGACAGCGCCTCGTTGCCAAAGTCCACGGACACGGGGCCGCTCATGCCGCCGGCGCGGTACTCTTCCATTTTGCGGCTGAGCTTGGGCAGGGTGACTTCGGGCACCATGCCCATGAACGACACGCCGTCCTGGAACAGGTTGAAGTTTTTCAGTTTGCGGGGCAGGCCCATAATTTCTCCAGTTATTCAATGCGCCCGCGCTGGCGCGGGCAGGGTGGTGACGGCGATTAGGCGGCGATGCGCGAGGCGAAGTCGGCCAGGTAGCGGTCGGTGATGCGCTGCTGGAATTTCAGGTTTTCCAGCGGCGGCACGGGCGTGTAGTCGTAGTCGATGGCCAGCTTGCCCGCCTTGAGCGTGTCCTTGTCGTTGAACTGTTCGTCATACCAGGCATGGCCATCGATGATGTAGCCCTGCAATTTCAGGTCGCGGAACTTGGCGTTGATGCTTTCCAGCAGGTCGCGTACCAGGGACGGATGCAAGGGCAGATCGACATAGGCGAAATGCGCTTCGGCGATGGTGTCGGCCAGCACCTGGGCCGTGCGCGTGTAGCTTTCGAAATAGAAGAAGCCGCCCGGCGCCTCGCAGGTACGTGAACCCCAGAAGCGGTAACCGCCCATGTTAATCAGGGTGGTCACTTCCTTGGCATTGAGCACGCCGGCGTCGGTGGCCGGGTCTTGCAGGTCGAAAAATACGTCCTTGGTGATGCCGGTCGGGCCATTCACGACCACGTTGGACAGCGTTTTGTGCCAGCCCGTTTCTTCGTCAATCTTGGCGCGCAGGCCCATGGCGTAGGCGACGGCGGAAATGCTGGCCTCTTCGTCGGTGGCGGTATTCCAGTTCACAAAATCCGGCCAGATCATCATCACTTCGCGCTGGCCGAACTGGCCGCGATAGGTGGTCGCCGCCGTGACGGTGGCGCAGCCATAGGCCGACGCATACACGAAGCCGCGCAGGCGCTGCGCCACGCTGGCCAGGGCGTTGGTCACTGCCTGGGTGTCCAGCCCCGGGGCGCCCAGGATGCGCGGTTTCACGCCCAGCTTGCTTTGCGCGGCCAGCAGCGCCTGGGCGCCCAGGTACTTGCCATCCGGCGACACGCCGCCCACGGCGTTGCTGGTGGTTTCCGCTTCCGTCTCGCCCTGGGCCACGCGCACCACAATGGTCAGGGGTTTGGTTTGTGCGGCGATGGCCTGCAGGCTGCGGTACAAGGTGCCCGTCTTGCCGGCCTTGCCCATGGCGGCCAGCACGTTGGTGACGAGCACGGGCGTGTCGAGCGGGAAAGCCGCCGGGTCCGCGTCGTCGGCCGTGGCGATCAGGCCCAGCACGGCGGTGGAGACGGTGCGGATCGGGCGCGAACCCTCGTTGATTTCAATGACGCGCACGCCATGGTGGTAGTCGGTAGCCATGTTGCTCTCCTGGTAGGTGGTGAATGTCGGGGGTGTTACTGGGTGCTGCCTGCATCATCGAAGGCGCGCCGGGCCTCTTGTGGCAAGGTGTCGGCGATGCGCTGGAATTCGGCGCTGACGGCCGCTTGCAGGGCGTCCATATCCTGTGCGGCGGCGACCGTCGCGCAGATGGTGATGTCGAGCAGGCAGGTGCGCGCCGTGGCGATGGCTTGCGCGGTTGCCGCGTCGCCGCTGGCCATGGCGGCAAAGCCGATGCCGGCCAGGCGGTTGAGGATGCCGTCACGGCGCGCGCGAACGGTATCGAGGTAGGCGGCGCACACTTGGCCATAGGGAATGGCAGGGGCCGGCGTGATGCGCAGCGCCCCTTTGACAAACTTGAACGATCCGCCGGATGCGCGGACGGTGTGGGCGGCCAGGTGGTCCGCCTCGGATACCTCAAACACATCGGACGGGATGTCCTGGTACTCGATGTTGACGGGGTAAAAAAAACCTGTGCTCGGGGAATATCTGACGGCCATGATTAGTATCCAATCGCAAAATAGGATGGGGTGATGCCGGCCGAAAGCGCATTCCCGTTGTAAGTGAACAGCCGACAGCCCGTTTTTGTCCTCATACCGGCGTTGATGTTGCTGGGCAGACTGGACCCGCTTCCACCTTGCCCTTCATATCCAGGGAAGACGTGAAAACACGCGTTCGGAAACGGAATAGGGAAGATCACGTCGACATAGCCAGATTCCGGTGTCTGCGCGCCGCCGCCCCATTGCAGGATCATGCCGCCGGGTTGTTTCTGGTAGCCGCTCGAAGACAACATTGCCGCAAAGTCGGCATTGCGCCACAGCTCGGCGGTCGATTCGATGACTTGCCAGACTTTTGGCCCGGTCGCCATGAGGGTGAGAAATTGCCCCGGCTTGATTGTGATGCTCGGTACACTGCCGACATCAAATCCAATGTTCACTCCTGGCGCGGCAAGAATGGTGCCGGTATTGAAAAGTCCGAAGAACTTGACGCACTTGCCAGAATTGTGGGGAATGCCAAGTGATACCGGGTCGGGAATGGTGATGGCCTTGCCCGGATAAGGGAAGTACAGGGCGCAGCCAATATCCTCGGCGGTGAGTGGGCGGCTTTCAACGACGTCGGCATAACGCACCATGTTTCCTTGCGCGCGCTGCACAAAATCGGTGTTGGCCAGCTTGCTCGACGCGTCAAACTTCGGCGGTGTCCCGATCTCCTTCATGCTGTATTGCGGATGCGGGTCGGCAGCAGCCAAGTGCTTGGCCAGCTGCTGGTCGCCATAGGCGCGCGCGCTGGTGTCTTGCTGATCGACATAGGCGACCTTGGCCAGCAGCGGGTGCGGGTCTGCAGCAGTCTGGTGCTTGGCCAGTTGCTGGTCGCCATAGGTGCGTGTGCTGGTGTCTTGCTGATCGACATAGGCGACCTTCGCCAAGAGCGGGTGCGGGTCGGCGGCAGTTTGGTGCTTGGCCAGTTGCTGTTCGCCATAGGTGCGCGCGTTGGTGTCCTGCTGATCGACATAGGTGACCTTGGCCAGCAGCGGATGCGGATCAGCAGCGGCCAGGTGCTTGGCCAGTTGCGCGTCACTGTAGGCGCGCACGGTAATGTCCTGCTCATCGACATACTTGCGCGTGGCCAGGATGACAGACGGGTCGATTTTCAGCTCGATGGCGGTCGTGCTGGCGACGATCAGCACGATGCGCACCACTTGCGTGCGGCCGCTGCCTTCTGCCATCAGGGGCTTGTAGCTGGGTGGGCAATTGGCCACCGCGCACAGGTCGCCCGCCTCGTCGTAGATGCCGAGTTCTCGCATCCACCAGCCGCCCACGTTCTCGGGCAATACTTGCTCGGCAATGATCTGGCTGGCGTTGTCCGGGTCTTTGTCCAACTTGTTCAGGTCGGCGCGGTGTACTTCGCGCACAAGCGCCTTTTGTCCTCGGTCGGGAACCGGCAGGGTGCCGTTGCCGTCGCCAACACCCATTTTTTTCAGTTTCAGGGTTTGGCCCAGGGCGATGGCGTTGGCCAGCTTGGCCTCGCCCACCTGCGTCAGAATAGCGAAATATGTGCTCATGGATAGATGGTCATGGTGTCGATGGTATGGGATGCGCCAGCCTGCAACAGCGTGCCGCGCACTTCGATGGTTTCCGCGATCCACGGATAGACGGTCATGACGTCGCCGTGGTACGCGGCAATGCCGGTGTAAACCGTGCCGCGACTTTCCAGATAGAGCGCCAGGCCCGTCATGTGACGGCTGACGGGCTTGGCGTCGGCAATCAGGCGTTCCATTTCCTGAAACATGGCGTCCGTGATGCCCGTGTCCAGCACTCCCACGTCGAGGCGGAACGTGCCAGGCACGCCCGGTGGTGTGGTTTGCCACCATTCGGTGATGCGGATCAAATAGCCCAGGGACTCGACTACGCGGCGCACGGCGGCAATCGTGCCCTTGTGCTTGTGGATGAAATAGGCCGCCTTGATGGCGCCGCGCTTGGTCGATTCGGGCCAGGCGTCATCCCAGCGGTCCACGGAACAGGCCCAGGCCAGAAACGGCAACAAGTTGACGGGGCAGCGGTCGGCGCTCCACAGCTCGCGCAGCGGCACGGGCACGTTGACCAGCTCGGCGCAGGCCACGGCAATGGCGCGCTCCAGCGCCGTGGTGTTGGGCGGCAGGGTCGGCACGACCTTATTCATCGAGCACCACCACATTCAACTTAATCGCCGTGCAGCGCGCGGCCTGGGTGGCGTTCAGTTCGATGTCCGCTGCCGGGCTGTTCAAGATGACCTTGCGCACGCCTTCGACATGGACGGCTGCGCTACAGGCGGAACGGTAGATGCTGTGCCCCAGCGGGCGGCGCGGTTGCGACACGCGCGCGGCGTTGGCGCGCGCGGCGTCCAGCAGAATGGGTACTTCCGGGCCGACGCCGATAAACAGGGTGGCCTCGATCTGGTAGTCGATGACTTGGGCGGCTTGCACCGTCAGGCGGTCGCCCAGGGGGCGCACGTCCTCGGCGTTGAGCGCGCACGCCACGGTGGCCAGCAGCGCGGCGTCGGCAATGCCGGTGTCGTTGTTGGCCAGCACCGTGACGGTGACGTGTGCCGGCGCGGGGCTGGTGGCGCTCGCATCCTTGACGCGGCCGTCGCTGCTGCGCGCGTGAAATTCATACGACGCCTTCGGGCCGGCCACGGACAGGCCGTCCGGCGCTTCCTGGATGCGCAGGCGATAGGCATCGTTATCTTCCATGACGGCGGCCACGGGCGGCAGGGCGTTGGGATTGGCCGGCGTGATGGTCAGGCGCGCCACATTGACGTTGGCGCCCAGCTGGTCCAGGTCGCCGTCGAGGGCAAACGCCAGCATGACGGCCTTGCCCGCCTCGTTGACGCGGTTGCGCAGGATGGTTTCTTGATAGCTGTTCTCTTCCAGCAGCTTGGTGGCTGGTTCCGATTCCAGCTCCAGCAGGGCCGTCACGGCGGCGCGCTCGGCTTCCGGCAGCAGGCTCACCAGGTGGGCTTTGCGTGTGGCGAGGATGGTTTCGAAGTCCAGTACCTCGACCACGGTGGGGGCCGGCAACTGGGTCAGGTCGATAGGCGTGCTCATACGATGCCCCCTTGCTTGACGGGCACGGACAGGGTGATGCCCTGGCCATTCGCCGTGCCATCGAGCAGCAGCGCGATGGCGCCGTCCGTGTCGCGCGTGAGCTGCACGCTTGCGAGCTGCAGGCGCGGTTCCCAGCGGCGCAGGGCAAAGGCGGTGGCGGCGTAGATGCGCAACTGCGTGGCGCTGTTCAGGGGCTGGTCGATCAGTTCGGGCACTTCGGAGCCATAGCGCCGGCGCCGGATGCGCGAGCCGATGGGTGTGGTGAGAATGTCGGTAACCGACTGGCGCAGGTGGCCCAGGCCTGTCAGGCTGCGCCCGGTGGCGGCGTGCATGCCCATCATGGCAATGGCCCGTCCGACTGGTCGCCACCTTGCTTGACACCGCCGTGCGGATGCTTGAGCAAGCTGATGGCGCCGGCCAGCACGTCGTCGCTGGCTTTGACCGTCCCTTGCACGGCCATGGCCACACCGCCAGCGGCGCCAGCCTTGGCGTTCACGCCGCCGTTCAGCGCGGTGGCGCCGTTGACGATCAGGTTTTTCATGACGGTCAGGTCGCCCGTGCAGATGGTGCTGGGCGCGTTCGATGTGACCTTGTCGGCCGTGATGGTGGCCGTGCCGCCGTGGAGCGTCGCCGTCAGGGCGTGGGCCGCATGGTCGTACTGCACCACGGCGCCGTCGGGGTAATGCGTGGTGTGGATGCTGTCGCTGGTGTCGGGCGCGTCAAATTCCTGCGAGTACAGCGCCGGCACGATGATGCCGCGCGTCAGGTCGCCGCCGGGGGAAAAGACGATGACCTGTTCGCCCACGGTGGGTGCCGACCAGGTGCGCGTGTTGCCGGCGCGCCGTGTGGCCCATTTTAGCCATTCGGTGGTGAGTGTTGGCCCGAGCCGCACGCGCGCCCTGGCTCCTTTGACCTCGGCAATGGTGCCCAGGCGGATCAGGTTTTGCAGCAAGCGGAGGAGGTCGGACAGGTCGGCGTTCATGCAATGCATGTTGCCGAAGTCCGCGTGCGGATGCACGCGGGGGCGGGTTGATATGCGATTTAGTGACTATGGCAGTCCGTGACGTATAAACTTATATTTCCCAGGTAGGGGCGATGTGGCGGGTGTCCGCTTTCGCTCCAAAGCAGTCCGTCGACAGTTAAGATTAGACGCCTGGAACCGAACATCCACACTGAAAAGAATCGTGGCGGGCTGCCGAGACTCTGGCCAGTTCAGGCATTGACGATCTTCATCAGTTCGACATGGAATTGATTCCGAAGGAAAGTCCTCATCGCCTCTGTGTACTCGGGAACGGGCTGCAACTCCACGATGGAAAGCAACTCGCAGCCACTCGCAGTGAACTGCATACCCTCAAGACGCATCTCGCTACGAGCTTGCCCTTGCTGCTTTGCCAGCATCCAGTGTTCGTTTTGATGAGTCAAAGGCAAGAGCACGGTGCCGTCTACTCGCTGAGTGATTTGGTAATCGGTGTACCCCGAGAGATCAGATACGACCAACCCATACTCCTGCAGGATCACGCATGCGCCGTATGGCATTCCGTAAGCAGCGAGTGAGTTTTGACCAATCTGGCCTAGGCCGAGCACGCGGGCATCGACAACACTTCCGGACCGCTGCAAGGACACCGACATCGAGCATGCGAGACTGAAGAGATGCGCCGCTCGGTTGTCAAGCTGCGAGATGAGCTTGATCGTCTTCTTTGAGAACGACGCAGGACGGTTGATTTCTCCCGCCAAGATTTTTGCGAAGATTTTTTGAGCATGCTCGCTACTTA
Organism: Janthinobacterium agaricidamnosum; assembly: GCF_003667705.1. Classification (NCBI taxonomy): domain Bacteria; kingdom Pseudomonadati; phylum Pseudomonadota; class Betaproteobacteria; order Burkholderiales; family Oxalobacteraceae; genus Janthinobacterium; species Janthinobacterium agaricidamnosum. The sequence goes on from NZ_CP033019.1 coordinate 1,426,131, forward strand.
CTTGAGCCGCTTCCCCCTCGAAGACGTTCAGCCAGTCTTCATCGACGTCGGAGCGATCTTCGGGCGAATTGCTGGGTAACTGATCAGGCAGCGGCAGTTTCGCAAGTTCTTGTACAGCCAGCGCGGCAATCTGGTCGACATTAACTCGTTCACGGACTATACGCTGGGCAAACTTACTTGCGGCAGCTTGAGCGTACGCCGGGTCGACCTTCATCTGCTTTGCGATCTGCGTCTTCGAAGCATCGATCAGGCGAACGCGTGCATTCGACTCCGCCTTACGTTCTTTGATCGCATTATCAAGTAGGGTCACCGGGTATTCGACTACGGCCGTGGTCAGTCTTCCGAGTACTTTGAACAAACTTCGTCGGATTGGAGCAGGTACCCCTGTGGTGACCAGCTCAGTTAAATCTGCCGCGGTGCCAAGCAGTCCCCCGCCATCTTCACTGCCGTCACCTTCCTGATTGTCGTTCGTGTCCCTGTCGCTCATGCCTGCCCCTTTTGTGGTTATTGCTCCCGCCTTTGATCCTACCAGCGATGGTCCGGAGCGCGAGTCCATGGAAAGCGGACATCGGCAAACGGCTGTTCGTGGCCGGTAGCGGTTAGCATCATACGACTCTAACTCATTTGATAACTAATGTCAGTTGAAGTTTGCATTGATGCATCTTAGTTTTTTTCCATGTGACGCAGCAAGGATTCGCGTATCAACGTCCGATCCAGTTCATTCAGTCCTAGTAACGGCCGCTCCGGGTACTTGTAGACTGGCCCTTTCTTGGCAACGCGCTCTTGCCGGCCAAACTGATGCACATGCGCCACGCGCGCCACCCAGCCAAAGAATCCGACCGCGATCTGGTCGCCGGTCGCCTTCACTTTCAGGTATTTCGCCGTACGGATTTTGGCGAACATGGCCGCCTTCTGCCGTTTGATGCGCCCTTTCTTCCGCTTGAGTTCTTTACGTTTTTTGCGCGCCGGATAAGCTGTGCCATCCGGCCCCTGCTGCGCCTTGATGCGTTGCGCCTGGCTGCGGCGCAGGTCGATGGCCACCTTGTGATTGATGGCGCGGCGCTGGGCCGGCTGCAGCTTGGCCAGCAGCGCGCCGACCCAGGCTTCCAGTGCGTGCAGGTCGTCGCTCATGCTGCCGCCTGCGGCACTTGCCATTCGGCCAGCAGGGTGTCGCCGTCGTACAGCGTCCAGAACGCGTCCGCATAGTCGGGCGTGCCTTGTGGCTCGGCCGCGTGCTTGATGTCGTGGCGGCCGCCTTCGCCGCGCTTGACGATGACGCGCTCGGTCAAGTCCAGATGGATCGAAATATCGACTGTTTCGTGGTTATTAAAATCCACCTCGAAGGCGATGCCGTGCTTGCGGGTTTCCTCGTTGGCCATCAGGTCGAGTTGGTGGACTTTCAGCCAGGCGATCAGGGCCACCATGATGGCGTCGGCGTCGCCCGCGTAATCGGTCACGATCAGATTGAGCTTGAAGCGGTATTCGAAGGAGAGGGAGGCGGTGGCCGACGCCACCACGTTGCCCTCGTCGGCGAAGACCAGCAGGCGGTCGGGGTCGCGCTGCAGGTCGGGGATGGCGGCGGCTAAGTGCTGGCGCAGGCTATTCGGTTTGTACATGGTAGGTGTCTCGCACTTGGTTATAGGCGTCAATGCAGGCGTTTAGCTGGCGGGTGGCGTCGTCGCCATCGCCGGCAATGGCGTCAAGAGCTGCCGCAGTCGCCGGGTCAAGTTCGGCGCGCGCTTCACTCCGATGGCCTGCGGCAGCGGTGGAATCTGCAGTGGTGGCGCACCGGCCGCTGGCGACGGGGATTGACAGGCGCACAGCGCCGCTGCGCACGTCAGCATTGAAATGGTCGCGTTCAGCTTTCGCATGGGATTGCTCCTGGGTGAGGTGGTCGGCGCGCTGCGCCAGGGCGGCGCCGGCGGCGCGCTCCAAGGTCAGCACGCGGGCGGTGGCCTGGGCCAGTTCGGTGGCCGCGGTGGTTTTGCTGGTAGCGGCCGCCCGCTGCAGTTCGGCGATGGCGGCGTCCTTGCGCCAGCCCTGCGTCGTCCAGCCTGCGATGGCGCCGCACAGCAGGCAGGCGGCCAGCGGGCGCCAGGTGGTCGCCGTCACATGGCCACCCGTTCCTTGATCCAGCCGAACAGGAAACGGCGCTGGCTCTTGTTGGCTTCGGTGATTTCCAGGTAACGCGCCGCCTGCAGGCCATTCAAGGCGCGCAGCAGCACGGCGGCGCCGTCCTGGCCGCGCCATTTGAGAAAAGCGGCCAGCGCGCCCAGCGACTGCGCGCCCAGGCTACCGTCGACGAACAGGGCCGGGTAGCGCGTGCCGGTGTCGTTGAAACCGTTCAGCCAGCGCTGCAGGAACTCGGCCGCACGGTGCGGGCCCATGTTGACGCCCGTGTCGATCAGCTCGGCGCCGATGCCGGCATGCAGGGCCAGCACCTGGTCGAACTTCGGTTCCGTGATGTAGCGGGCCGTGTAGATGGCGCGCGCCACCGTCACGGGCAGGTCGCGCATCGGGCCTTGATAGCCGTTGGCGCGCGCCACGGCCACGGTGATGCCGAAGTTCGTTTCGCCGCCCTTGTCTTGCGGGTCATTCACATAGCCGCCTTCGGTGCGCAAGATGGCGTCAATGACGCGCGCGATCAGTGGATTGTCGGTGGTGGCCATCAATGCTCCTTCGCGTCTTTGACCAGCTCGGCGATGTCCTTGTCGCTGCGGCGCTGGAACCACAGGGCTACGGCGCGCGATACCCACCAGCCGGGGGCGCCGACGATCAGGTCGATGGCGGAAGCGTTGACCATGGCGCCGATGGCCGGGAGCTGCGCGCACAGCAGTTGGTACACGGTGCCGCCCAGCAGGCACGAAAACACGCCCGCGCAGGCCAGGCGGGCGACGAATTCGCCCTTGTTGAAGGTGCCGTCGCTGTTCAACGGTGGCAGCACGATGTACAGCATGGCGGCGCCGACCATGCCCAGCGCCGCCTTGAAGCCATACAGTTTGACCAGGGTGGCGAAACCACCAAACGATTCTGCGGACATTGCTTGATTCTCCGGGGTGAAGTTAGATAGATTTTTCATGATGAATAAAAGGGTGAATGCCAGGATCAATCCCATAGCTGTACAAGATCGGCTGCGGCCACCTGGCCCATGCTGGGCGCCGGCTCGGGCAGGGTGACGACCAGGCCGGCCGGCAGCACGGCGCCGTGGCGCGCCAGCGCGGGATTCATTTCCAGGGTTTGCTCGACGTATCCCGCGCCGTCGCCCAGGTAGCGCCACACCAGGGCGTCTACCGTGTCGTGCTGCTGCGTGCGTACCTGCATCAGATCAGTTCCACGGTGAGGTGCGTGCGGCCGACGATATCGGCGATGGCCCATTGCGCATTGCGCCGCTGCGCGCCGGGGGCCTCGTCCAGCCATTCCATGCTTTTCTTGTCGCTGACGGAGGTGGCCGTGCTGTCGTAATCGCGGTAACGCTCGATCAGATCGGCTTTCGCCGTACTGTAGACGGCGCGCCGGTACTGCGCCAGCAGGCGGGACTCACGGTTGATGCGCGCGGCCGGCACGTCCACCAGGGCAGCGATACCGGCAGCGGCATGCTTGCCCTGCCAGTCGGCCAGCTCGCGGTTGACCTGCAGGATGGCATCGACCACGGCTTGCACCAGGCGCGCGTCGGTGACGGTGCCGTCCAGGCGCATGGCGTCGCGCAGATCGGTGAGCAGGATGTCGGGAAACCAGCCGTCGTTCTCGATGATGCCGGCGGCCTGCGCTGGCGGCGCGGGCGTGGTGCCGGGCGGGATGGACGGGGGCAGGGCCATGAAGGACATACGGGCGCTTTCAAAAGTGGGCGGTGGACGGGGTTCATCAGGTCAAAGGGTTGGCCAGAATCCCCCCGTGCCGCCGTGCTGCGGGGGATGCTCTTTACGTGGAACCGGCCGCGCGCTTGAGGCGCCGTTCCAGCCGTTCCATATCTTTCTTGACGCCGCACGACTCCGACAGGGCGCGGGCGCGCTTCAACTGGCCCATGGCCGTTTCCGCCTGCGCCACCAGCGCCGGGGCGATGTCCGTGTCGTCGGCCTGATCGAGCACGGCAATCAGGGCCAGGCCGATGGCCTTGTGCAGCTTGGCGCGCGCCTGGTCGGGTGCGTCGCTGGCGGCCGTTAGCTGCTCGACGGCGCCCAGCACCTGGGCGGCGTGCTGCGGATCGCTGGCCAGCTTGCCGTGCAGGTAGCCTTCGGCGAACTCGTCCAGCATCAGGGTGGCGATATCGCGGCTGTAGGTGTCGGGCAGGGTGAACTTGTGCGCCAGCGCGTATTCGGCCATGACCAGGGCGCGCGCGTACTCGCCCGTGTCGATGTGCCACACCAGCAAGGTGGCGAACACGTCATCCTGCGCGCCCTTGCCGCCGGCCAACACGCCGTCGATCCATTGCGCATAGTCGGGCAGCATGGTGGCCTTGACCTCGATCTTGCGTTCCACGGACTGAATGGACTTCAGGCGGCGCCGGTCGTCGGACAGCTTGTAGAGCATCAGCTCGTAGGCCGTGCCGGTGGTCACGCCCTGCGGCGCGGCGGCGCCGGCCGTGCGCTCGGCCAGCATGCGCGCGCGGTGGCGCAGGGCGGGGGACTGATTCGCCATCATTTGTCTTTCAGCACGATGTTTTCCACCAGCGCGGCCAGGCCCAGGTCTTCGATCACGTAGGCGTCGTTGGACGACTCGTAATTTTCGATGCGGTCGCGCTTGGGCACGTCCTCGACGCGACGGCGGCGCGCGCCTTCCTGGAAGTAGATCGACAGATTGTCGAAACGCGTAATCAGGATGGCGTTGTCCGGGAAGTAGGGTACGCGCGCGGCCGGCAAGCCGCCGATGCGTTTCTGGCTGATGATGATGTCGGCCGCCAGCGTTTCCGTGGGCGCCTGCTTGGTGTTGACCAATGGAAAATACTTGTCGTTCAACAGCTTGCGCCCGACGATGGCCACCAGGTTGGTGTCTTCCTGATACCACGGGTCGAGCAGGTTGACGGCATCGGTGACGGCCGCGTCCAGGTTGGCATAGTCGGCGCCGTCCACCTCGCCGATGATGACCTTGCCCGGCATGCCGCTGGCCACCAGGCCCAGCACGCGCTCGGGCGCCAGCTCGCGCAGGTGCTGCAGCCAGCCCTTGTTCACGTCCTGCAGCAGCGGGTTGGCGTCCAGGTCGGTGTCGGCCATGGCTTTCACGCCATTGAAGCCGATGACGATGCGATCTAACGCCTGACGCGTCAGGATGGCATTGGCCACGCGCGACTGGAAGTCAGGGAACTTGGCCCAGGCGTCCAGCTTGGCATAGTTCAAATGCGTGTCGAAGTTGGTTTGCTCGCAGCGGTACTTGGTGCCGTCCAGGGTGGACAGGTCGCGCGTCTTGCGTTCCTTGTCCTTGGTGTTGGTGCGGCCGGCAATCGGGCCGGATACGCCTAGGCCCAGTTTTTCACCTTCCTGCTCGGTCACGCCGATGATGTTCACTTTCGACAGGAACTCGCTCGATTCCTGCATCTTCGTTTCCAGCTTTTGCTGCACGCTGGGCGTGACGCTGAAGGTCTTGGCCACATTGTCCGTGTCGTTCAGTTGGCCCAGGCGGGTTTCATACTGGCCAAAGACCTGGCGCGTTTGCTTTTTCATAAATCATTGCTCCGTTGTTGAATGGGGTAGGTGGATGGCGCGGGCGCTTAAAACTCGGTCTGCACGGCGCCGTCGTTGCCGGTGGCGGCCGGGCGGCGCGGGCCGTTGCCGGGCGCTTCATCCATTTGTGCCTTGAAGCTGGCCAGTTCGTCCTGCGTCGCTTTCTGCGCCTTTTCCGCTGCATCGAGGCGCTTGAGGGTGTCGGCATAGTTGTCGTTGACGGTGACGACGTGGCCAGCCAGCTCCTGCACGGCTTCGCTGATGTCGGCGAACTGCGCGGCGTCGGCGCCGGATTTATTGGAGAAGCGCGACAGCAGGTTTTTCATGGCGTCGGCCAGTTTGGTGCCCTGCGGCTCGTCAAATTCCAGCGTCACCTCGACGGCAGAGGTGAACAGGTTGGCGCTTTGCTGCTTACGGCTGGCGGAAAATTTCAGCGCATCGGTGCCCAGGCTGGCCGGGCTGTCGGTGACGCCCAGGCCGACCAGGTAGGGCTGCGACGAGTCGGCAAAGTCGGGCTGAATTTCCAGGCTGGTGTACAGCTTCTGTTTCGCCTTGTTGATGGCTACCAGTTCCGGCGTGGGTTCAATCTGCGCGAACAGGGCCAGTTTCTTGCCGCTGTCGGTGTCCACTTCCTCGGCTTTCACGGCGATTACGTCGCCGTAGGCCTTGAACTGGCTGTCGGGCAGGATGCCGCGAATGTGCTCCAGCCAGATGCGCGCGCCGTAGGTTTTCGGATTGTAGGTGGCGGCGAGCTGCTCGATGGTGGCGCGGTCGATGTTGCGGCCGTCCGTGGTGGCGCCTTCGGTGGCAACGCGGAAGAATTGGGATTTAGGCATGGTGGCGTGTCTCGGTTGATCGGATAACGCCATGGTCAACGTCTTGGCGCCGCGATTCAATGCGCTGCGGGTTGCTATGGGCAATAGCGACTTTTGCCTTTCCCCGCTCCGCGCGCGCGCGGCCTACGCTGGCGGCATGCTGACAATCGAGAAAAAAAGCGAACAAACGGCCGACGAGAAAATCGCCGAATTGGCCGTGCCCGAATCCGAGCCGCGCCGTGCCGCGCGCGCCCTGTACTGGAAGGGCTGGCGCATTTCGTCCATCGCCCGGCACTTAGGGATAAAGCGCAGCACCATCAATAGCTGGAAAGAGCGCGACGAGTGGGACAAGGCGCAGGCCATCGAGCACGTTGAGGCGTCGGCCGAGCTGCGCCTGGTCAAGTTGATCGAAAAGGAGGTCAAGAGCGGCAGCGACTACAAGGAAATTGACCTGCTCGCGCGCACCATCGTGCAGATGGCGCGCGTGCGCCGCTATGAGCAGCCGGGCGGCAACGAGGTGGACCTCAATCCGAAGCTGGCGAACCGCAATGCGGGCCCGAAGAAGAAACCGACCCGCAACGACTTTAGCGAAGAACAGAAAATCCAGCTGCTCGACGCCTTCCAGGATTCGCTCTTCGACTACCAAAAGGTCTGGTATCGCAATGGCGACCAGCGCACGCGCGCCATCCTCAAGAGCCGCCAGATTGGCGCCACTTGGTATTTCGCCCGCGAGGCGCTGGCCGATGCCATGCAGACGGGCCGCAATCAGATTTTCCTGTCCGCCTCCAAGTCGCAAGCCCACGTCTTCAAGCAATACATCGTGCAGTTCGCGCGCGAGGCGGCCGGCATCGAGCTGACGGGCGACCCTATCGTGCTGCCGAACGGCGCGCACCTGTATTTCCTGGGCACCAACGCGCGCACGGCGCAGGGCTACCACGGCAATTTCTATTTCGATGAATTCTTCTGGACGCAGAATTTCCAAGAGTTGAACAAGGTGGCCTCGGGCATGGCCATCCACAAGAAATGGCGCAAGACCTACTTTTCCACGCCATCCTCGACCACGCACCAGGCGTATCCGTTCTGGATGGGCGAGCTGTTCAACAAGCGCCGCGCCAAGGCGGACCAGGTGAATATCGATGTGAGCCATGGCCGCCTCTCGTCGGGTTTCACGGGCGAGGACAAAATCTGGCGCCAGATCGTCACCATCCTGGATGCCGAGCGCGGCGGCTGCAACCTGTTCGACATCGACGAGCTGCGCAACTTCGAATACAGCCCCGACCAGTTCGACAACCTGCTGATGTGCAACTTTATCGACGACTCGGCCTCGGTCTTCCCGCTGGCCGAGCTGCAGCGCTGCATGGTCGATTCCTGGGTCGAATGGGACGACTACAAGCCGTTGCTGGGCCTGCGCCCGTTCGGCAACCGGCCCGTGTGGATCGGCTATGACCCGGCCTTGAACGGCGACAGCGCCGGCTGCGTCGTGCTGGCGCCGCCCATGACGGCCGGCGGCAAGTTCCGCATCCTGGAGCGCCACCAGTGGCGCGGGCAGAGCTTCGAAGACCACGCCGACGCCATCCGCCAGATGACCCAGCGCTACAACGTCGAATACATCGGCATCGATACCACCGGCATGGGCATCGGCGTGCTGCCCATCGTACGCGGCTTCTTCCCGGCTGTGACGGCCCTGAACTACTCGCCCGAAGTCAAAACCCGCATGGTGCTAAAAGCCAAAAACATCATCAGCAAGGGCCGGCTGGAATTTGACGCCGGCTGGACCGACATCGCGCAGTCCTTCATGGCCATCCACAAAACCCTCACCCCCAGCGGGCGGCACGTGACCTATGTCGCCGGCCGCAGCGACGAAACCGGCCACGCCGATCTGGCGTGGGCCTGCATGCACGCCCTCGATCACGAGCCATTCGAAGGCACCACCGACAACCACCACTCTTTCATGGAGATTTATTCTTGAGCAAAGCACGACACTTGCGCGGCCGGCAGGCCGAGAGCGCACCACCAGCGGCCACGGCGCCGGCCGCCGCCGGCATCGAGGCGTTTTCCTTCGGCGATCCGACGCCCGTGCTCGAGCACGCCGACATTCTCGACTGCTTTGAATGCTGGAAGAATGGCCACTGGTATGAGCCGCCCGTCAACCTGGCCGGCCTGGCCAAGTCCTTCAATGCCGGCGTGCACCACAGCAGCGCGATCCACTTCAAGGCCAACGTGCTGGCGTCCACGCTGATTCCCAGCAAGTACCTGTCGCGTGACGCTTTTAAACGCATGGCCCTGGACTTCCTGACGTTCGGCAATGCCTACCTGGAAGACCGGCCCAGCCGCAGCGGCAAAGCGCTGACGTACCAGCACGCCCTGGCCAAGTACATGCGGCGCGGCGTCGATCTGGATACCTACTTTTTCGTCAACGGCTACCAGGCCGTGCATGAGTTCGACAAGGGCCGCGTGTTTCACCTGATGGAACCGGACGTGAACCAGGAGCTGTACGGCGTGCCGCAGTACTTGAGCGCTTTGCAATCGGCCTGGCTCAACGAGGCGGCCACTCTGTTTCGCCGCAAGTATTACAAGAACGGCTCGCATGCGGGCTTCGTGTTCTACATGACGGACGCCGCCGCCAACACCCAGGACGTGGACAACTTGCGCCAGGCCATGCGTGACAGTAAGGGGCCGGGCAACTTCCGCAACCTGTTCATGTACGCGCCGAACGGCAAGAAGGACGGCATCCAGATACTGCCGGTGTCGGACGTGGCCGCCAAGGACGAATTTTTCAACATCAAGAGCGTCACGCGCGACGACCAACTGGCCGCGCACCGCGTGCCTCCCCAACTGATGGGCATCCTGCCGAACAATGCCGGCGGCTTCGGCGCCGTCGAACCGGCCGCGCGCGTCTTCGCGCGCAATGAACTGGTGCCGCTGCAGGCGCAGTTTGAAGCGATCAACGAGTGGGCCGGCGTGGAAGTGGTGCGCTTCGCCCCGTATGACCTGGCCACGGGCGGGGAGGGCGCGCAATGAGCGACCACATCGACAACACCGACAAGATCATCTTCGCCGAGGTGGCGCGCGGCCTGGCCGCCGTGCGGCGCCGGCCGGGCCTGGTGGCGCATGGTTGTTGCCACTACTGCGACGAGGCGCTGGCGCCCGCGCTGCTGTTCTGCAATGTGGACTGCCGCGACGACTACGAGAAGGAGCAAGCGGCCAAGGCCCGCGCCGGCCGCACAGGATGACCGCCACGCCGCGATAGCCGGCAGGGCAGGGCCGCGCCAGACCCGCCGCGCCAGCACGCCCCAGCCACCGCACAAGCCGCCCACGAGGCGGCTTTTTCACGTCCCGACGAAAGATGTTGCACCAGAAGCAAGAAAAAGGCCCGTTTCGGCCCGGCGCGCGCAGTTGTCCCCCCTCCACACCTGCCCGCTAGTTAGGGCTCTTTTGACTCAAATTTGCGCCATGGCCGAAGGCGCATGAGGACTGGCGCGGCGGGGCGAAGAGGGGGCATGCGATTTGACGCATTTTGACGCACTTTGAGCGGTTTTTCGTGCGGGTGGTGCATGGGCGTGGGAAGGGCGGTTTTCGTGCGCTGGTGGGGCTGCATTGCAGCCCCACGGCACATGCCTATTTGGTGCGGCCTTGCGATGCTGAAGAAGTGTAGACGACTGTATTTTTGAAGTGTGTAAGATCGATCTCTTCCTCAAAATCAGCGAAACCGTCAATTTCGCTGGTTGACCAAGTTATGGCAGTTCTTCGTTCCGCCTTCTTCAAAACAACTCGTAATGCAAGTGCCATGTCGATGTTATGCCGACGCATATAGACAATGGCGTACACTGTTCCGAGAGCCGTCTCCATATCAATTGCAGAGTTGATGATGGCCGCCGTAAGAAGATCTGTCCTCTTTTCAGGCGGTGTAGGAGTAGATTGAAGAAAACCATTGGCCATAATTTCTCCTTTGTTTTATGTGTGGATTCGCATCAACTACTGGAAAATTACTTTAAAGAAATGTTTCGGACTCTACCGGCCATGAATTGGCCTTGCCTCCTTGTGGCATAAGTGCAGTCATCGCGCCAGTTTCTATAAGTTGGCAAGCGAGAGCCGAAGCTTCAATCCTTGCCGCACGCTCCGCTTTGAAAGCGCTAGGTGTCGGGATTTCAATAATTGGTGAGTACTGAATGCCTGCATGAGCGGTAAGCAAGATCATTCCTTGAAACATTCCATCGCCCTTCCTGTAACTGGTTATCTGGTACTCATAACCTCTATGTTGCATTTTTTGACAGGCGTCCATGGGGCTTCTCCATCAAGTCGGATGATAGGAAGTAGATTTGCGAAGTGGTAGATTAGTTCTTACTTGGGAAGTTGAAAAATATTGTTTTGTAATCTCTCGTGAACCGAACTTGAGCAAAAACCGTTATATTAGTGATATGTGCGCCGACTACACCCCCAGCCGTAAAGAGCAGATCGAAGAAAGTTTTCGGATCGGATACCCGCTACTCGACCTGCCGACCGAGGCATGGCCGGGCTACATGGCGCCCATCCTGCGCGGGTCACACGAAGCGCCCGGCGATCTAGAAATCGCCCCTGCCATGTTCGGCATGGTTCCCCACTGGGCGGACCACAAGCTGGCCCGCCAGACCTACAACGCGCGTACGGAGACGGTGGGCAGCAAGCCATCTTTCCGCAACGCATGGAAGCGCAAGCAGTTTTGCATCATCCCGGCCGCAAATTTCTTCGAACCAAATTACGAAACCGGTAAGCCCGTGCGCTGGCGCATTGAGCGCGCCGATGGCGGCCCGGTGGCGATTGCTGGCATCTGGGAATACCGGCCGGCGGATCAGCTGCTGTCGTTTTCGATGCTGACGATCAACGCCGACGGGCACCCACTGATGCAGCGTTTCCACAAGCCCGACGATGAAAAGCGCATGGTGATGATCCTGGACCCGGACCAGTACCAGGGCTGGCTGGAGGGCTCGCTGGTGACCGAACAGGATGTGTACCGGCAGTACCCTACTGACCTTCTCGTCGCGCAGCCCGACCCTATGCAGCCGCGATCCCGTGCGAAGGCGCCCACGCCGGCAGCGCCCACGGAGCCGGGCGGGCTCTTCTAGTTACAAATCTCGCCTTCTGGTTTCTCAATCTTGGCAATATACTGTGTTTTTATACAGTGTATTGAGCTAGTTATGGACGGAACAACAAATAAACACAAGTGGCCTAAAAAGGTGGTCGAAGTACCGGGTGTGCCATATCAAGTGATTAAGCTCAGGGACAAGGGACGCAAGATCACCAAGCGGGAAATGGACGACTTTGTACCGCTAAAAGGTTTGCTTACCGTAGAGCGCGGCGGCTTCGGTGTTGCGTACCATCGAGCCGCAACCCTCGTTCGGCCAAGTCACGGTATGCCAGTTCGCATCAGCGATCCGTTGTTTGAGCCGCAATTGGAGCTGCTGAATGCTGATGGCATGATTTTGCGGGGCCATGAAAATGAAATGGTCGATGGGATGCTAGTCCAGCATGTTCAGGTCTGGCTTTGCAAGGCCATCTGGCCTAGCGCTGATACAGCGAGCGCCTGACGATACCCAGCCGACCACCTGCTGGGCCGGTTCGACCAGCACGATGAGCCGACAGCCGCTTGCGGCGCTTCCATAGTTTAGTTGTAGATACTCGCCTTGGTGCTGATAGCTGGCGGGCGTGCCGTAGCGCGCGGCAAGGGCGAAGCTGCTCTGTCCTACTTGAAGCATTTCAGCTACTGGTACGGGCCTTGGTGAGTTGCAAGACAAGGCTGAAAAAGCGACCAGGTATTTAAGCAAAAGATTCATGATCATCGCCTCATATGCGTCGTGCGGAGATGCGATCAGGATGTCATGCGTAGAAGAGATAGGGCTTGCGCAGACTCATGCCGAGTCAATGATTTGGGTAGGCGCGTTGGAAAGTTGTGAAATCCGTTGGAAAATACAAAAAAAGGTTACAAGCCGAAGCATGTAACCCTTTGATTTTTCTACTCATTCTGTGGGGTGGCTGATGGGGCTCGAACCCACGACAACAGGAATCACAATCCCAGCATGTAGGCACTCTTGGTGTAGCCATTGATCAAATATTACTTTGCGAATGGGAAAGGTACTGGCGTCCAAGTCTTATTTGCTGCTTCGGCATTATTGTAGTCAAATGTATACACCTCGGATGGCACCCAAGCTGGTCGCTTATCGATGCGGAAAAATCTTGCAGTTTCAGACTCCTGCCAATTGTCGACCGTGTGGCCATACTGGGCCAACATCAAAATTACGCACGCGCCAACGGCATCGAAAGCATGCCCAAGCGTAGCACGATAAAAACTCCCCTCTCGATCATGTTTTACAGCATTGTAGGCATCGTACCAGCTAAGTGATTCAGTTGGAGTCATCGAGTTCCACCCATGAAAAGGTCCTCTGGTGTTCAGCCATGGGTAATATGGGTAGCCTAGGCTATACTCGTCAAGACGCATTGCAGCTAAAATTTGAACGTATGTTGCTGTAGTGTAACGTTTCTGCTTAATATCATTTGCAATTAAAATACCTCGCCAATGCGCTTCAACCTCGGTGCATGCGAGTATCAGTAAATTGCGAATCGAGTGTCCGTAAGTTTCTAGAGTGTTGTTGGCAGGATGAACAGTTTGGCAAATTTCTGCTAGCTGCCTAGTAAGGACGTTTAACTGCCCTAGGGACATAGCAATAGCGTGTGCATCATTGATCGCACCAGGGTAGTTGCCAGGAAATTGTTGGAAGTGTTGATCTCCTGGTCGCGCGATTCGCGGATAATATTGGCCCGGTTCTAGTTCCAAGGGCCAGTGGGAACATTCGCCAAATCCCATATTATTTAGAAGTTCACGTATAGCTTCAACTCCTGATTGGCCTGGTTTTACCATACAACTTGAGTTTTTGACTGTTTCCGGATTGGCTATGCCAAGTCGAACAGCTCTCCCATCGGTAACTTCCCAAATAGATGTATAAGGCCCGTTCTCATGAGGCTGGCTGAAAAAATGAAAGCGCATGTCGATCAAGCCTTATGTTATTGAGATGTGATGGCCACAGAAACGCGAGCGAACTGTAAGAGAGAATCTGGCGTAGTTTTTGGCGTAACTAATTTTAAACTAGCTACTGCATCATAGGGGAAACACGCTGCTGCATCATCACTGTGTGATGCTGCGAGGTGTCGTCAGGTACGGTTGGGCGGCATGCACAGTCTTTTTTGCATCAATGTTCGTGTGTAGGTATTTTCGTAGGTATGGATTTGCTAATTGGCTTAAGAATGGCATGAAAGCTTGCTATTCGCATTACACCGCTTCCGTCAGGAAATAAAAAAACCGCCTTCTGAACTGAGCCATCTCTCACAGCACTCCACACATCAGCCCGTCTCTGAATAGCAGACCAGACTCCAGTACGTTTCATGGCAATTCCAACAACACCACCCCATCAGCATGGTATATAACGAATACATGTCACGGCATGTGTGACGCACAGAACCGGCGAGTGTAGTGCTCGCCAGGAAACCTCATAAGGAGACCGCTATGCCAAAATACGTTATTGAGCGTGATATTCCCGGGGCCGGGAAGTTGTCTGAGCAAGAACTTCAAGCCATTTCGCGGAAGTCCTGCAGTGTCTTAAACAAGATGGGGCCACAAATTCAATGGCTGCAAAGCTATGTTACTGGCGATAAAATCTATTGTGTTTACATCGCTGAAAATGAAGCGCAGGTTCGCGAACATGCCCAGCAAGGTGGCTTTCCTGCAAACCGCGTGTCGGAAGTCATCTCAGTCATTGATCCGACTACGGCAGAGTAGTGCCGCCGCCAATGTACTTGTGTCTCGTCCCTGGCAGAGATGACTCGGGCAGGGACGAGTTGTGCGTTACATGACCGTTTGGGAAGACGTTGACCGAGCGGAATGGGGCGAGAGTAACCATCAGTCCGCATCATCACTGTATCGAGCTTCTGACGAGTCAGCCTGCGTAGCTTTTGCGCCGAGCCGCCTTCTACGACGCCCAACGCATCCGTTCGTGTCCAAATGACGGAACTGCCCGTCGCGTTGGGGAATCTCAGGAGTTTGCCGGCATACCCGCGGCGCGTTGTGGCCTCTTGTCGACCGGCACAAATACTTCCCATTTATGTTGTATTGTCGGCTTTACGGTCCTGGCGCAACTCACAGCAACATTCGGTCCAGACAGGCCATGGCTCTTCGGCACCCATGCCACATGCAAAGGTAGCGCGCATTTCGTCACCAGAATCTTCCGGTTCGGCTCCAATACCTGCCACCGTGTGCCGTTTTTGGCATTTTCTGCTGCCATGAACTTGACTGCGGCCTCCCTGATCTCAAACAAGCCATGTATGTCACCGCGGGTTCTATCGTCGTCAAGCGTGGCGGCGATTGCCGAGGCGATGCCAGCGACTAGAAAAAGAGAGCAAGCAAGGGCGGCACACATGCGTTGATTCCATCGTAACGGTAGCTGCATCTTTACAATCCTTGCCGAGGCTGTTTGATATCCCCCGCCATCACAAAATCAAGCCACTTCATCGCGCCTGAACACGAATTGTTGACGCTGAATGCCTTGCGTGACGAAGTCCGCATCGGGCGGGATTGTTTCCCAGAAAAAAACATGTTTAAAAATGGGGATTTTGTTGAATTTTTTCGAACGAAATATCCATCTGTTTTTCGTGAAATCGCTGTAACGGTCGCCCTTGAACTGTTTATGTACAGTTGTAAAAGGAAGCAACTTTTCCGCAATATCCGGGAAGGAATAATCTGGGTGGTTATCCTTGAATTTCTCGAAAATTCCAAATTGATCTCTGCAGATGACTTGAATGGCCGTTTCTGGCATGCGATAGCGCGGGGACCACAGGACATTCCAGCCTGATTCGATTTCATTGATGAATTTTACCAGGCGCGGCGTCATGATATAGGCGTCCGACTCGATATGGATGATTTTATCCACGCCTAATTCATTGGCCACCTTGACCGAGTGCAGAAAACTGCGCCACCAGCCAGGGTAGTCAGCCCCGCTTTGCCGTCCCAGGTTGTTGTCGAAGCGGATGATGAGATTTTTATCGTCATTCGAAGCCAGAGGAGCGCTATGGGAAACTGCCTTGATAATGTCGGCAGGTGGAAGAAATGGCGACCCATCGTCAATCATTATCTTCTTTACTGCATCGATTGGAATGTCTTTATAGTAATCGAGCCACCGTTGATACCGGCTTTCCCATGATGGTGCATCTTTTATAAAGCTGGTGCAGAATATAATGGCTTTCATTTGCTAAACACATTCCTTGTGTCGGAAAATACAGGTTATTCACGGATCATTAAAATTTTCAACTATTTTAGCAGATCGGAGGCGGTTTAATCACTGAACGGGCATGCCGGCGATGTGGCCGCTGGCAGCATGGCGCCTCTGGCACGCACTCCTGGCGCCCCGTCACCGATGCCGTATCGTCCACATGCCGCGATCATCGCTGCTTATACTAGGTGCATGGCAGAGGTTTCCCATGCGCCATCTCCTTACACCCGTGAACCAATGAAAAACACCACTGTCGAATATCGTCATAACTTTCCTCTTGATCCACTGGACGTTGTTCGCGTCTTCGATCAGTCCGGCATCAAGCGGCCCACCAGCAACCTCCCGCGAATCGCGCGCATGTTTGCCGCGCCTTGTCTGGTGCTGTCGGCATGGGTGGATGGCCAGCTTGTGGGGCTGGCCCGGTCGCTGACCGACCATGCGTATTGCTGTTATCTCTCGGATCTGGCGGTAGACAAGCAATACCAGGGCCTGGGTATCGGCAAAGCGCTTGTCCAGCGCACCCAGGCCGTCATCGGCGACGAAGTGTCCCTGATATTGCTTTCCGCCCCTGATGCCATGTCCTACTATCCGACGCTCGGTTTTGAGCCTGCCGCCAATGCTTTTATCATTCAGCGCAAACATTAAGTGAGCGCTTCCAGGAACGCTTGTGCCCTTATGAAACCCGTCTACACCCTCGCCGAAGCCCTGGCGCAAGACCCCGCTCGCGTGGCCAAGACCCAGGCTCTTACCCTCGACAGCTCCCGGCCCCACATGGGCCTGAAAGGCAGGCACGGCCTGTTCGCCTCCGTAGCATGGTGGGAAAGCATCAAAGCCGGCCGCATCCAGACGCAAACGTTGATGGGCTGTATCGAGCGCACGTATTTCGCGGGCCAGGATAGCCGGCGCGGCGATCAAGTCAACAGCTTCACTTTGCGTCTGACCGATGGCTCGACAGTCGACGAGAGCATCTACACGCATCGGAAGCAGGACATCAAGCTGTTCGTGCCCGGCGCCACGGTGACGATGGTGTATGCGCTGGACGAGATGAAGGCGCAGGCGGCTGACGGTGGTGCCTGCTACGCGCGGATCGTGCTGGAAGTGTCCGTTTCTGCGTCATAAGGCGCTTATATCCACTTGATACCGCTGCCATAAGCCTCCTGTTCTCTGTCAACAACATCCCTCCAGGTTTGCATTAAATTAAGGGTATTTGATGATGATGGAGGCGAGATGAACGACGAACTCAGTGGTGAGAAATGGGGGCGAAAATTTCCAGGCAGCACCAACACCAGGGATTTGTCAGGAAATTTTCGTTTGGCAGTAGAAGATTTTCTATATGCAATGAAAGAGGCGGGGATCAGGGTTGCAATCAATGCCACCTACAGACCGCCGCAGCGCTCCTACCTGATGCATTATGCGTGGAGAATCGCAAGAAAACAGCTTGATCCCCAACACATCCCGAAAATGGCGGGTGTGCATATAGAATGGGATCACGGCGAAATTGACGCATCTGTCAAGGCTGCAAAGGCAATGTTGATTGTCTTGCAGATTAATCATTTACCCATCAAACCCGCACTGCGCTCGCAACACAATTCTGGTCTGGCGATTGATATGGATTTGCTGTGGAGCGGAACGGTTGAGGTGAAAGATGCGAGCGGCAATCTGGTGAGGATTGCCACTTTGCCTAGGACGGGCATGAACAGGCAACTTATTGCGGTCGCTGCAACATATGGGGTAAAGAAATACAGCGGGCCTGGAAGCGACCGGCCACACTGGTCCAATAATGGCTATTAAAGGAAAGTCATGCGAAAATTTCTTCTGATAGTGCCTATTTGCTTTGTTCTTCCTTTTGCCTTTTCAGCCGAGCCACTCCCTAAGGATGTCAGCAGATTTATCTATAACGCCGAAGCATGTGAGCATCTGGCGGGAGAATTTGATGGAGAGCTACCTAAGCGGCAGCAGGATGATCTCCTCAAGAACATACATCAATACTGCAAGGTGGCGCAAAATCAGCTGAGAGTTCTTGAGGTGAAATATAAAGGCAATGCCAAAATAATGAAGGTCATCAAGAGTCATGCCAATGATGCGGTAAGCAGTTATGAGGGGGAATGACATACGCTGGTCTTCTGGGGGCACGCAGGGTGCAAGCTGCCGCCGCAGTAATCTTCGCAAAATTGACTTAAGCAAATTCCCAACCGAAATTCGTTTGACCGTCCTCCGCGCCAGGTCTAGAGTCGTCAACGAGACCTCAACCGACCCCATCGCCCCCATGGCCAAGCCCTTTCCCCTGAACCCCAAGAACCCCGAGCGCATCTGCTGGGGTTGCGACAAGTATTGTCCGCCGGATGCCATGCGCTGCGGCAATGGTTCCGAGCGTACGCAGCATCCGGTCGAGCTGTTTGGCGAAGGCTGGAATGACTGGGGGCTGGCGGCGGCCGACAAGGAAGAGGATACGAAGACGCCTTGAGCCGGCGGTGGCCAGGCGGCACACTGCTTGTCAGCGGCTGAAACCTGGCGGAAGCCGTCGATTCCGGGCTTGGTGCATGGGCTGACCTTCGGCATTCCCCATCTGAAACTAAAAAGGGCTGAGCCCTGTGCAAGACAGGACTCAGCCCTTGGCTATTGGCGCACCATCACGCCGGCAGCAGAGGATTACATGAAGTGGTAGTTGGCGCTGATGCGGAAGTAGCGGCCTTGACCATTGTGCAACTGCGGATTGAAGCCTTCCACTGGGTAACGTGGATCATATGGCGCCTTGATATCAAACAGGTTCTTGATATTGAACGACAGGGTCAGATCCTTGAAGCCCGTGTAGGAGTACGCCATATTGGTCGTCGTCCAGCTCTTCACGTCGCAGCTGCTGATGTAGTTGCTGTACTTCGGCAAACCACCGAGCCCATATGCCGACTTCGGCTGACCCACGCCGTACTGGCAGTATGGTTTCTCGTAGACCACATTGTTGTCGCTACGGCGCAGCAACGATACGGGACCGACGAAATCTACCGATGTCGTCAGCGAGTGGTCGCCACGGGTCCAGTTGACCGACAGGTTGCCGCGGTTCTTGGGATTGTCGCCGACCGAGGTGGCATAGTCGGACAGGCCGCCGTTCGCACCGGAGGTATCGGTTGCCACTTCGCCCGGACGTTCGGCGCGCTTGAAGCTCATCAGATAGCTCCAGTTCAGGTTGGCGGTCAGACGGCCCAGATCGCCCAGCGATTTGCGGTACGCCACTTCGAAATCGATGCCCTGCACTTCGGTGCTGCCCTGGTTCACATACGAACGGTTGACCTGGGAAATCGGACCGGAGTTAGGCACCACGTTGCCATTGGCATCGGTCACCAGATTGGCCGGATTGTTGTCGCGTACGACGCTGCCAGGGTAGCGGTCCTGGCGATCCACCATGTACTGCGCACTGAACAAAGCGGTTTCATCCACTTTCTTGATGCGGTAGTAATCGACCAGCACGTCGATTTCCTTGGTCGGCGCCAGAATCAGGCCCAGCGAGTAGCTCTTCGATGTTTCAGGGCGCAGATCAGGCGTGGCGGAGGACAGGCTGGAAATGCCTTTCTTGCAATCAGTTTTATCCGCGCCGGTGGCCGGATTGACGCCGTCCGGGCAGCGCAGCGGGTCAACCACGTTGCCAAACGACTGCACGCCGCCAGGCGAGACCTGGGTCAGCGCTGGTGCGCGGAAACCTTCGGCATAGGTGCTGCGAACGGCTACGCGGTCGCTGATGGTCCACTTGGCGCCGACTTTCGGCACGAAGTTGCCCTTCAGGTTAGGGTATTTGTCGTAACGGCCGGCAAAGTCCATTTCAAAGTATTTCGCAAACGGCGTGCGTACTTCGACGAATGTCGAGCTGACATTGCGTTGGCCATCGGCCATCGAGTTGGCCAGGCCGATGATGTCGCCGCGCTGCGTCGCCATGTCTGGCGTCAGGCCGATTTTTTCTTGACGGAATTCAGCGCCGAATGCCACGCCGACCTGGCCGCCGGCCAGCTGGCCAAATGCGGTACTCGCCTTGGCGTCGACTTGCGTTACCTGGGCAAAGCCGCGGTTTTCCAGGTCGCGCGTGACGCTAGGATCGGCATTGACCTGCGCCAGGGTCCAGTTCTGCGTCATGACCTTTTCCAGGGTCGGGCGATACAGCATGCCATTCGTGGTTTCTGTGCGTTCGGAACGGTTCCACAGTACGGCCGTTTCCCAATCCCACGCACCAGCCGTGCCGCGCACGCCAGCGAGCAAGCGATAGCTTTCGTTCAGATTGGAGGCGCCGCCCGGGGCGCTGACGCGGTAGCCGACAGCGGCGCGCTGTGTCGGGAATGGATTGTCAGGATGACCTACCGGCAAGATCATCTGGAACTGCTGCGGTGCGCCGTTGAGTTGATACACGGTGGTCGAAGCCGTGCTGCGGAAGGCCGTCGGCACGCGCAGATAGGTGCGCTCCGAACGGCTGTAGCCGGCTTCGGCAAAGGCGGTCACGTCGTCATTGATCTCGAACGTGGCGCGCGACAGCACGTTGGCGTCCTTGCCGGCGCTTTGCACTTCGGCGTAATCGTCGATGTTGAAGTTGCAGAAGGTGCGTCCCACCAGCGTGTCGCTTGCCAGCATGTTATGCGCCGCCATGTTGCCGGTGATTTGCTGCGACGCCGGGCAGTCCAGGCGGTTGATGATTTGCGCGCGCTGGGCGTAGGTGGTGGCGAAGTTCTTCGTGCCAGGCTTCGTTTCAGCGTAGAAGAAAGGCGACGTGGTCAGGCTGCTGGAGAAAGGGTTCAGGCGGCCGTTGATGTCGGCATACATGCCTTTCTCGACGTCATTTTCGTTCTTGATGATGGTGCTGTCGCGCTTGGCTACGTCAAAGCTGACGAAGGCATTGAAGCGGTCCTTGCCAAAGCCGAAGATACCGCTGGCGCTCTTGCGGGCAAATTCGCCGTCGTCGTTGGCGCTGATGCTGGCGCTCATTTCGGCGCCAGTGTACTTGGTTTTCGTAATGAAGTTGACGACGCCGGCGATGGCGTCGGAACCGTACACGGCCGATGCGCCATCCTTGAATACTTCGACGCGTTCGATGGCCGAGACGGGAATGCTGTTCAAGTCATAGACGGCCGATTTTCCCTGATTCGGGTCGGCATAGGCGGATGCGGTGATACGGCGGCCATTGAGCAAAATCAGCGTGGAAGACGAACCGAGGCCACGCATGGAGGCGGTTGCCGCACCGCGGGCAAAGCCGCCATCGGTCACGTCCACCGACGAGCCCGAGCCGAAGGCAGGAATCGAGTGCAACAGTTCGGCCACAGTATTGGCGCCGGTAGCGGCAATCTGCTTGGCATTCAAGGTCTGGATAGGCGAGGAGCCTTCTTTTTCAGTGCGCTTGATATTCGAACCGGTCACCAGGACTTTTTGCAATGCCGGTTCTGCCGGTGCTTCCTGGGCAAACGCCATATGGGATGAGGACAATGTCAATGCGACAGCGACGACGCTGCGCTTCAAAACAAACTTCTTAGTCAATTCACTTCTCCGTACGAGTCATTCTCAGGACCCGTTATATGTGAAAAACTGTTGAAACAAGCACCTTGCGATAGGCACGCGCCTGCCAACTCGATCTAGTTTGACCGTTCAATTGCAGTCATTTTTTGTAAAATGTGATATTCATTTTAC
Organism: Janthinobacterium agaricidamnosum; assembly: GCF_003667705.1. NCBI lineage: Bacteria > Pseudomonadati > Pseudomonadota > Betaproteobacteria > Burkholderiales > Oxalobacteraceae > Janthinobacterium > Janthinobacterium agaricidamnosum. Next base: position 1,447,548 of record NZ_CP033019.1, read on the forward strand.
CTAGAAGACACATAAAAACATTTCCATATGGGAAATGTCAATTTTATCTATCACTGTTGCTCTTATTTACAACAGTAAAGATTTTCTTTACAAATGGATGCTGCTGAAATTTCCGTGTTTTCGGAAGATGATGATCGGAAGGAAACGCGCGTAGCGTGAGGCAACGAGGCGGTGGACATGAGAGAACATGCCGCTCCAGACGGAAATCCCATGCTTCAAGGCGATTGCCTTGTGGGTAATTCATGCATGGAGGAAATTGTCAACAGGCGTTTTTTTGATAACGGTGGCGTGGCTGTCGCCAATACGCGAAATCGTCATGCTCGACAGCACGGGTGGCGGCGGGAAATACGATGGAGCTGCGCATAACAGGGGACGACGAAAGCGCTGCGACGGCGTCCCTTGCTGTCAGTTGAGCACGAACTCCAGCACGTCGTCGCCATACTTGTCCGTCTCGCCCGTCGCCGTCCAGCCCAGGTAGCGGTAAAAGCCGTAGGAGCGCGAGGCGGGGTCGCTGGAGCAGCCGAGGAACAGCCGCTGGTGGCCCTGCGCGCGCAGCTCGGCCATCACCAGTTCCAGCAAGGTCTTGCCGATGCCCAGGCCTTCGAATTCCGGCAGCAGCGCCAGGACGATGATTTCGCCCGTGTCGCGCTCGCCGAAGCAGTAGCCGGCCAGCTGGCCATCGTGATGGCAGACCTGGCCGGGCAGGCTGCCCGAGCGCATCATCTCGGCCCAGGTGTCGGCCGTGATGCCCACTTCCGCCAGGCGTTCTTTGGAAACGGCGTTTTGCCGCGTCTTGCCGCGCAAGGCGATGAAGGCCGCGGTATCTTCCGCCCTGGCGGCATGGAAAGTAATTGATGCTGAATGTGTCGTCATGTGTAAGTGAATTATTCGATGGTAGTGAAGGATTTACTCCCAGGATTTGCGCATGGTTTGCGCATGGCGCTGCCAGTCAACGACGTTGGTATGTTCGATGGCTTGCTGGCCTGGATTGCCGCTATCGATCTTTTCATCCTTGACGATGACCAGGTCGTTTTTATCGTTCAATCCATATTCCCGGTAGCGCTCGCAATCCTGTGCGCGCCGGGCGACGGTGATTAATTTGTTAGCCTGCCACTTATAGCTGTCTTCATAAAAGCATTGCGCCGCGCAACCGCAATTGGCGATGCCGCCTTCGATTCTTTGCTCGGCGATGCTGATATCGAGATTCGGAATGGCCGATAAGGGTTTGTTGAAACTGTATTGTTTTGCTTGCGCATCCCACAGCCACACGTCGGAACAGCGGATGCGTCCCTGGCTATCCGTATAGCCGGTGACCCACAGGTCGGCATGGCCGTCGAAATTCATGTCGGCCAGCAGCGCGTGCAAATTGCCCGTGCCGCTGGTGCTGCAACTGCCAGTCATCCACTGCTTGCCGATTTTCAGCTGGTAGGTCTGTTTTTCATCGTGATTCGCATAGCGGATATCGGCCGCTTGCCGTACTTTCCCTGTCGCGGCTTTGTCCAGATGCAGTGTACCGCCATAAGCGGAGGTGGAAAGCAGGGATAAAAGCAAAGCAATCAGTTTCATGGAGATATTCTTGGGCTGGCACTTGTCGTTATGGGGGGATTAAATTGTGCAGTCAAGGATCATAACGCAGGATCTGGGCAATGCGCCACACGGTTTCTATTGTGCATTCTGCCTGTAACAGTGCTGTGTACAATGCCAAAAATCCCCGAACAAGGAATCTTCATGACTGTTTCCAGCGCATCTTTTAATGAAGCGGGCATCCTCGCTTATAACGACGGCAATTACGCCGAGGCCTTTAAACAATTCGATGCTGCCGCGCGCACCGCCGATCCCGCGGGACAGCATTTATTGGCCAGCCTGTATTACCAGGGTCATGGCGTGACGCAAGACTTGCCGAAAGCGGTGGAATTGTTCACGGCGGCCGCGCAGGCAGGCTTTCCCCCGTCGCTGGCCAACCTGGCCCTGATGTATGCAAGCGGCGACGGCGTCGCGCAAGACATGGCGCAATCGCTCGCGTACGGACGCCAGGCGGCCGAGGCGGGCGATGGCCAGTCGCAATTCAACCTGGCGCAGGCCTACCGCAAGGGTATTGATGTACCGCAAGACTACGCCGAGGCGGCCTTCTGGTACAAGCAGGCGGCCGAAGCCGGTTCCCTGTCGGCGCAGAACGAATACGGCTTGCTGTACGCGCAAGGGCAGGGCGTGGAACTCGATTACGTGCAGGCGTACGCGTGGATCGCCATGCCGGCCGAGGCGGGCAGCGTGCAATCGATCAAGAACCGCGACCAGTTGCTGGAGATCCTCACGCCGTCACAGCAGCAGGCGGCGCGCACGCTGGCGGCCGAGTATGCGGAGCAATACGGCGTCAATCCCCACTGAACGACGATTTCGCCGGCACCTTGGTCAGCACGCCCGCCGCATCGAGTTCATAGCTGTCGAAATCGCGCGCCAGGAACAGTTCACCCGAGTAATGCAGCCGTGCTTCCGCTTCCAGCTCGGCCATGCCTTCCGCATTGTGATAGCGGGCGCTGAAGTGCGTGAGGATCAGATTCGGCAAGCGGACCGCTTCGGCAAACTGCGCCACGCGCTGCACGGAACTGTGCGTGGGGCCGGGTCCCACTTTTTGCAGCATGGCTTCCGTGTAGGTGGCTTCATGCACGAGCAACTGCGCATCGGCACAGGCGTCCGCCAGCAAGGACGGCGTGTCGTTGTCGCCGCCGATCACCACGGTGGCGCGCTGCGTTTCCGTCTGGCGGAAAGCGGCGGCGCGCAAGACCGTGCCATCGTCGAGCAGCGCATCCTGGCCCGCCTGCAATAGCCCCCAGGCGGGGCCGGGCGGCGCGCCGGCCGCCTGCAGGGCCGTCTTGTCCAGTTTCCATCTGCTCGTTTCCAGCGCAAAACGATACGCGACGCTCGGTGCGCGGTGCGACAGCGCGTGGCGCGAGACGGTCAAGCCCGCTGCTGCATGCACGACTGGCGCGCTGTCCACGTCGATGTGGATCAACGGGTACGTCAAAAACAGTTCCGTGTGCAGCAGGGTCGCGTCGATCCAGGCCTTGATGGCGGCCGGGGCGATCAGCAGCAAGGGTTTCTTGCGCCCCGTCATCGAGGCGCTGGCCAGCAGGCCCGGCAGCCCATAGCTGTGGTCGCCATGCACGTGGGTGATGCAGATGCCCACCAGGTCGTGCACGGACAAGGGCAGGCGCTGCAGCCGGTGCTGCGTGGCTTCGCCGCAATCGATCATCCACCAGTCGCGGTTGTGCGTGGTTTGCAGGGCCAGCGAGGTGACGTTGCGGTGGCGCGTGGGCACGCCGGAAGACGTGCCGAGAAAAGTCAGTTTGAACATGGGCGCATTATGCGGCAAGCCACCGCCGTTGCCAACGCGCCCGCCTTCAGCCTGCCAGCGGCGCGCCCAGTTTGTTCTTGTAGATGCGGCCGTTCTTCATGATCAGGAACAGGCTTTCCTCGGGATGCGCAAGGAAATCGAGGTTTTTCGTGGGATCGCCCTCGGCCACCAGCAAGTCGGCCAGCGCGCCTGCCGCCAGCTTGCCCAAGGCGCCCGGGTAGGGCGCGCGCTGGCCGGACAGGGCCAGCAATTGTCCATTCTGCCCCGTCGCCTGCGCCAGCAAGGTCAGGGGATCGTAAAAGCGTGTGAGCTTGGCCAGCTGGCGGCCCTGCGTGGGCGTGTTTTTCGCGTTGAACAGGATATCCGTGCCCCAGCCCGTTTTGATGCCGTACTTTTGCGCCAGCGCATACGCCTTCACCGTGCCTTCCGAGACGATGGCCTGGCTGGCCTTGCGCGCCGCGTCGGGATACACGTTTGCATCCGCGTCTTGCAGGAACGGTTGCAAGCTCCACCACGTGCCCGTGTCGCGCATCATGCGCGCGGATTCGTCGTCGGCCAGCTGGCCGTGCTCGATGCTGCGCACGCCCGCGCGGATGGCGCGCTGGATGCCTTTCGGCGTGTAGACGTGGGTCATCACATACGTGCCCCAGTCGGCGGCCGCTTCCACGCCGGCGCGCAGTTCGCGTTCCGAATACTGGGTGCTGTCGAGCGGATCGTACATGGAGGCGACGCCGCCGCCGGCCATCATCTTGATTTGCGTCGCACCCAGCATCAGCTGCTCGCGCACGCGGCGCAGCACTTCCGCTTCGCCATCGGCGATCATGGCCATGCCGGCCGTTTCCGCCATGCCCAGCGGCGCGTTGGCCGCGCGCGGGATATCGGAACGCATGCGGAAGTCGCCATGGCCCGAGGTTTGCGAAATCATGGCGCCCGACGGGAAGATGCGCGGACCGTCGACGATGCCTTCATCGATGGCGCGTTGCAATGCAAAGGCGGGGCCGCCGGGATCGCGCACGGACGTGAACCCCCGCAGCAGGGTGCGCCGCGCTTCCTGCGCCGCCACCAGATATAAATAGCCGACGTCGGACGTCATGGCCGTCACCTGGTTGATGGCGGCCAGCATGGTGTGCCAGTGGGCGTCGATCAGGCCCGGCATCACCAGCTTGCCCTGGCAATCGATCACTTGCGCGCCCTCGACTTTCTCGCCGGCCGGCAGCAGGGCGGTAATCCTCGCCCCCGTCACCAGCACGTGGATGCCTGCACGGGGCGCCTTGCCCGTGCCGTCGAACAGGCGCAGATTGGTCAGCAACAGGGGACGCTCGGATGCTTGCGGCTGCTGGGCAATGGCATTGCTGGTGGACAAGCCGATGAAGGGCGCCAGCATGGCGGCCGTGCCGCCGAGAAATTGCCGGCGTCGCATGTCCGCCATCACCCGCTGGTGCAGGATGGTGAAGACGGTGCCTCCGCAGTCGCAGGCGCGCGGCTTCAAGCCACCCGTCTGCCAGGTGTCCGCCAGATGCTGTTCTTGTGCCAGGGCCATCGCGCCATCCTTTCATCGCTGCCGCGCCGGGAGCGTGGCAGCAGATAAGTTAATAATTAGTAACCATTGCCATTGAATGCCCGCTGCGGCGGCAAGTCAAGCGTGCACTTGCTTTACGGAAAAAAATGTAGCATCGGCTGTTCACGGTGCATGCTGGCCGCTATTTTCCCCTTCGCCCGCCGTGTAGTCGACAAAACCGTCGCGGCGGCAAAAGCTGGCCAGCTGCATGCCGGCCTGGCGCGCGATGCGAATCGCCAGCGAGGTGGGCGCCGAGATGGTGGCGACGAGCCCGATATGCATGCGCGCCGACTTGCGCACCAGTTCATAGCTGGCGCGGCTGGACAGGAAGACGAAGCCGTCGTGCATGGCGATGCGGTGCAGCGCCAGGTAGCCGATCAGTTTGTCGAGGCCGTTATGCCGGCCCACGTCCTCGAACACTTTTACCACCGCGCCCTCGGCCGTGCACCAGGCGGCCGCATGCACGCCGCCCGTCTTGTGCATCAGCTCCTGGTAGGGCAGCAGTTCGCGCGCGGCCCGGCCGAGGATGGCGCTGCTGGCCACCAGCGGCGGCAGGGGCCGCGTAATCTTTTCCGGCACCAGGTCCAGTAGGGCCAGGCTTTCGATGCCGCACACGCCGCAACCCGTGCGCCCCGTCAACGCGCGGCGGCGGGCCTTGAGCTTGATCAAATCGGGCTGCGCGATGGTCAGCCGTACTTCCGCGTTGTCTTCGCCGCAGCACACGTCGAGGTCGTAGATGTCGCGCACGCTGCCGACGATGCCCTCCGTCAAGGTAAAGCCGACGGCGAATTCCTCGAGGTCGCGCGGCGTGGCCATCATCACCGCGTGGGCGATGCCGTTGTAGACGAGGGCCACCGGATATTCCTCGGCCACCATGTCGTGGCCCGCCGTGGTCACGCCCCCTTGGTGGCGCACCATGGGCACTTCCAGGAAACCGTCGCGTTCGATGGTGGTGATGTCGATGTTGCATTCCATGATTTTTCCTCCGGTTAATCGATCAGATAGCGGGGGCAGGGCCGTATCGAGGGCGGCAGCGGGTCGCCGTTCAATTCCAGCAGCGAGCGTTCCGTTTCGCGCGTCATGGCGTTCAGGGCCAGGCAGTTGGGCGCCAGGCCGAACGGTTCGGCGATCTGCTGCGCGATGGCTTCCAGCGCGAACAGGGTGTAGGCGACGAAGACGGAAATAAGGGGCGTGGCCACGCCGATGGCGTCCACCAGGCCCAACGGCAGTAAAAAACAATACATATAGACGGTGCGGTGCACGAGCACGCCATACGGATACGGAATCGGCGTGTTCTTGATGCGCTCGCAGCCGGCCACGGTGGCGGCCAGATCGTTGAGCTGCGTGTCGAGCATCCACAGCAGTTGCGTCTGGCCCGGCTGGCGCTGCACGGCGTCGTGCAGCATGGCGCGCACCGCATGCAGTATGGCGATGGGCTTGAAGTTGACGCCCTGCAAGCGCTGCACGTCCTCGGCCGGCAGGTAGCGCGCCAGGTCTTGCTGCGGGTCCGTCTGGCGCAGCTGATGCTTGAGCGCGTAGACGAAGGCGATCAGGCGGCGCAGCAGCAACTGGTGGTCCAGGCCGCTCGTTTCCTGCGGCAAATACGTGAGCGCCTGCGAAGCGAGGGCCCGCGCGGCGATCAGCAATTGCCCCCAGATATGCCGCGCCTCGACGAAGCGGGCATAGCTGGCGTTGTTGCGAAAGCCGAGAAAGATCGCCAGGCTGATGCCGACCATGGGAAACGGCGCCGTATCGAGCGGAATCTTGACGCCGAAGATGCGGCCGTCCGTCAGCAGGGCCAGCGAACTGACGACCAGCATCAGCAGCAGTTGCGGGATGATGGCTTGCAGCACCGAGCCGTTCCAGACGAACAGCATGCGAAACCAGTTGGTGGTAGGCCGAATGATCATGATCTGATGCCGATCAATGCTTGCGGGGCACGACTTTGCCCTCGAAGACGTAATATTGGAACAGGTTGTAGCCGATCATGATCGGCAGCATCGTGCCCATGCCGATCAGCATGAAGATCAGGGTCGGCTCATCGGACGCGGCCGCCGCGATGCTCAGCTTGCCCGGCACGAGGTCGGGGAAGAAGCTGATGGCCAGGCCCGCGAACGACGCCAAAAACAGCACGATGGCGCCGCGGAAGGGGCCACGCACGCCGTTCACGTGCACGGCCCACAGGATGTAAATAAACGCGCTGGCGGCGACGGCGGCCAGGGCCAGCAGCACGCCGAACACGCCCGGCTGCGCCCAGCGGTCGTGGCCGATGGCGCTGAAGACCATGGTGCCGGCAGACAGCACGATGGCGGCCGCGACCGTCGCCAGCACGCTGGCCGTCGCGTAGCGGCGCGCGGCCGCTTCCAGCTGGCCGCCCGTCTTCTTGATCAGATAAGTGCTGCCCAGCAGGCAGTACCCGGCCACCACGCCCAGCGCCGTGCAGGCCGTGAAGACCGCACTCAGCGGGCCCGGCTGCAAGCCCGTGATGACCTCGCCCAGCACCACGCCCTGCGCCACGGCGGCCAGCAGGCTGCCCACGCCGAAGACCAGGTCCCACAGGCGCTTGTTGCCGGCCGCATGGCGGAACTCGATCGAGGCGCCGCGCATGATCAGGCTGGCGATCAGCAGCATGATGGGAATGTACAATTGTTCCAGCAGGGTGGCGTAGGCGCTGGGAAAGGCGCCGAACAGGGCGCCGCCCACCACCACCAGCCAGGTTTCATTGGCGTCCCACACGTGCTCGATAGATTGAAAGATCAGATTGCGTTCCTGCTCGCGGCCGGTGAACAGGCTGAGGATGCCCACGCCCAGGTCGAAGCCGTCCGTGACCACGTAAAACACCAGCATCAGGCCGATCAGGCCGAACCAGGCATTGCCCAGCATGGCATGCGAATTGATATCCATTACATACTCCTTGATTGATGGGGGCGCATTTCAATACCCCGCGGCATGGGCGGCGTCCGGCAGCGGCAGCGCCACGTCCGGGCCTTGCTGCAGCCATTTCTTGGCAAATACAAAGAAAGTGACGAACAGCACGATGTAAAACACGAAGAACATCAGCATGCTGCCGGCCACGGCATGGGCCGCCACGTCGGAGACGGCGTCGCGCGTGCGCAGCAGGCCGTACACGACCCATGGCTGGCGTCCCACTTCGCGCACGATCCAGCCGCATTCGACGGCGATGTAGGGCAGCGGTATCGTCAGCACCCAGGCCAGCAGCAGCTTGCGGTTGCGCACGAACTCCTGCACCCGCCCACCTGCCTTGCGCCAGGCGACGAAGGTCCAGAACGCCAGCAGCACGAACCACATGCCGATGCCGGCCATGGCGCGAAACGCGTAGTACAGCAGCGGCAGCGCGGGCGGCTGGTCTGCGCGGGCGATGTCGGCCAGGCCCGTGATCTTGCCCGTGGCGCTATGCGTGGCGATCACGCTGAGCATGCCGGGCACTTCGAGCGACCAGTCGTTCTTCTGCTCCGCCTGGTTGGGCCAGGCCAGCAGGGACCAGGCCGCCCCTTCGCCATCGGGGTTCGTGTGCCAGTGGCCTTCGATGGCCGCGCCCTTGGCGGGCTGGGTCTTGAAGACGTCGACGCCGCTCGAATCACCGAGCCACACTTGCAACGGTGCGATGACCAGCAACAGCATCAGCGCCAGCTTGAACGAGCGGGCGAAGAAAGCCGGTTCGCGGCGCTTGAACATATACCAGGCGGAAATGCCGGCGATGACGATCAAGCCCGTTTCCACGGCGGCCACCCACATGTGGCCCACGGCCCAGGCCATGTCTGGATTGAAGATGGCGGCCACGTAATCGGTGACGATGATCTTGCCATCAAGCACGCGCACGCCGGCCGGCGTCTGCATCCAGGAATTGGCGACCATGATCCAGAACGAGGAAATGCTGGAACCGAGCGCCACCATGCCGGTGGCAAACAGGTGCACGCCCTTCGGTACGCGGCCCCAGCCGAACATCATGACGCCGATGAAACCCGCTTCCAGCATGAAGGCCATGGCGCCCTCGAAGCCGAGGATGTTGCCGATGAACTGGCCCGAATGGTGCGAGAACGGCGCCCAGTTGGTGCCGAACTGGAATTCCAGGGGAATCCCGCTGACGACGCCGACGGCAAAGTTGAGTACCAGCAGCTTGCTCCAGAAGCGCGCGTGGCGGTAGTAGACGGGGTCGCTGGTGCGCAGCCACAGCGCCTCGACGACGAACAAAAACAGCGACAGGCTGATCGTCAAGATGGGCCACAGGATGTGGAAGATGGCCGTCATCGCAAATTGCGCGCGCGACAGGTCCAGGGTATCGAAACCGAACATGGCGTTCTCCTGTTCAGCTGGCGGCGGCCGACGGCGCCAGCAGCACGGGGATGGATTTGAAGGTCGGCGTGCGCGAGCCTTCGCCCACGCTGCCCAGCGGCACCAGCGGATTGGTTTCCGGGTAGTAGGCGCCGATGCAGCCGCGCGGAATGTCGTACTCGACCAGCAGGAAGCGGTCGGCGCGGCGTTCGATGCCGTCATGCCACACGCCGATCAGGTCGACCCAGTCGCCGGCCGCAAAACCCAGCATGGCCAGGTCGTCCTTGTTGATGAAGACGACGCGGCGCTGGCCGAACACGCCGCGGTAGCGGTCGTCCATGGCGTAGATCGTCGTGTTGTACTGGTCGTGCGAACGCGTCGTCATCAGCACCATCAGGCGCTCGCCATATTGCTGGCGCGCGCGGTGGATCGGCGTATCGCGTTCCACGGCGTTGACGAGGAATTGCGCCTTGCCGCTGGCCGTCTTCCACACCCGTTCGCGCGAGGCGATTTCCAGGTGGAAGCCGCCGGGCTTGGCTATGCGCAAGTTGTAGTCGAAAAAGTCGTCGAATACTTGCTCGATGGAGTCGCGCAGCAGCGCATAGTTGCCGGAAAAGCGCAGCCAGTCGATCTTCTCGCTGCCCACGGTCGCCTGCGCCATGCCGGCCACGATGGCGATTTCCGAGCGCAGATTGGGCGAGGCGGGCTGGTTCATGCCGAACGAGATGTGCACCATGCTCATCGAGTCTTCCACCGTCACGCCTTGTGCCACGCCGCCCTGCACGTCGATTTCCGTGCGGCCCAGCGTAGGCAGGATCAGCGCATCCTTGCCGTGCACGAGGTGGCTGCGGTTGAGCTTGGTGGCGATGTGCACCGTCAGGTCGCACGAACGCAGCGCGTCCCAGGTGCGCGGCGTGTCCGGCGTGGCCATCGAGAAATTGCCACCGAGGGCGACAAACACTTTCACCTTTTTCTCCAGCATGGCTTCGATGGTGCCGACGGCGTCGTAGCCGTGGTGGCGCGGCGGTTCAAAACCGAACACCAGGCCCAGGCGGTCGAGGAATTCCTTGGTCGGCTGTTCCTCGATGCCCATGGTGCGGTCGCCCTGCACGTTCGAGTGGCCGCGCACGGGGCACAGACCCGCGCCGCGCTTACCGATATTGCCGCGCATCATCATCAAGTTCGACAGGATCTGCACGGTGGCCAGCGAATTCTTGTGCTGCGTCACACCCATGCCCCAGGTGGCGATGACGGCCTTGCCCTTCACGTAGATCTGCGTCAATTCTTCGATCTTGTCGCGCGCCACGCCCGATTCGGCCAGCAGCAAGTCCCAGCTTTCCGCGCGCAGGTCGGCGGCGAAGGCGTCGAAGCCGCTCGTGTGCTCGGCGATGAAGGCACAGTCGAGCACGCGCTCCTGGCCGTGGGCGATGGCGTCATCATCGAGCTCGACGACGCGCTTGGCCATGGCCTTGATCAGCGCGAAGTCGCCGCCCAGGGTGGGGCAGATGAACAGCGAACAGATGTTCGTGCTGCCGCCCGTCAGCATTTCCAGCGGATGCTGCGGGCTGGTGAAACGCTCGAGGCCCCGTTCATGCAGCGGGTTGATGGAGACGATGGTGGCGCCGCGGCGCGATGCTTCGCGCAATTCGCCCAGCATGCGCGGGTGGTTGGTGGCCGGGTTCTGGCCGAACAGCAGCAGGGTGTCCGCATGCTCGAAATCGTCGAGCAGCACCGTGCCCTTGCCGATACCGACGGTTTCCGGCAAGCCACGGCTGGTCGCTTCGTGGCACAGGTTGGAACAGTCGGGGAAGTTATTCGTGCCGTAGGCGCGCACGAACAGCTGATACAAAAAGGCCGCTTCGTTGCTGGCGCGGCCCGACGTGTAGAAGGCGGCCTGGTTCGGGTCGTCCAGCGCGTGCAAATGGTGCGCCACCAGGGCGAACGCATCGTCCCAGGCTATCGCCTGGTATTTGTCGCTGGCCGCGTCGTACACCATGGGGTCCGTCAAGCGGCCATGTTGTTCCAGATCATAGTCCGACTGCTCCATCAATTCCGTGACCGTGTGCTCCTGGAAAAACTCGGGGCGCACGCGCTTGCTCGTCGATTCGGCGGCCACGGCCTTGACGCCGTTTTCGCAGAATTCGAACGTCGACGCGTGTTCGCGGTCGGGCCAGGCGCAGCCGGGACAGTCGAAGCCGTCGGGCTGGTTTTGCTCGAACAGCGAGCGGTAATTGCCCGCGCTGACTTTTTCCTTGAACAGGTTGATGGCCACGTACTTGAGTGCTCCCCAGCCGGCCGCGGCATGGGTGTAGGGCGCGATGCGCGCGTCGGACTTTGGCTTGCTCATGATGACTCTCCTGGTGATATGCGATGGGACAATCACATGGTAGGGGCGGCGGACTGCCCCGTAGGCGCACAGTTCCGGACAAAAAAACAGAGTACAGATGGGCATGCGCCGATTTGCATCGCACCCGCCATGCCGCTGATTTATGATGCAAACGAGGGAAGTGCATTGCGCATTTCCAGCCTTCAACGAGGAACACTATGCAACAGGAAGAAGGAATCGACGCGGCGCTGATAGCGCTGCTGGCGCTGCTGTGGGAGGCGCGTCAGGAGGCGCCCGATAAACCGTGGTCGCTGGCCAAGCTGGCCAAGCGGGCAGGGGTACAGATGAGCACTTTGTTGCGCCAGCTCAATGCGCTGTCCAGCGCGCAACTGGTGAACGTGACGACGGCGGAGAGCGGCGGCGGCAGTGCGCTGCTGAGCGAAGCGGGCGCGCAGCTGTGCTCCAGCGTGTTCGCGCCGCCGCCAGCAGAGTAAAGCCGCATCTGTACTCTATCGCCCGGCGCTGGACTGTACCTCCTGGCCTGCCCCCATTCGCCCTATGCTACGTCCTGACGAATGCACATCAAGGGGGAAGCACAATGAACACCATCCTGTATCCGCAGCCAGCACTCCGGCAGCCAGACCATATCGCGCCGTGCGTGGACATGCTGGGCCGTCCCCTGACGGACTTGCGCATTTCCGTCATCGACCAGTGCAACTTCCGCTGCACCTATTGCATGCCGGCCGAGCTGTACCCCAGCGATTACCCGTTCCTGCCATCGAGCGAGCGCCTGTCCTTCGCGCAGATCGAAACGATGGCGCGCGCCTTCGTGCACCTGGGCGTGGATAAGATCCGCATCACGGGCGGCGAACCGCTGCTGCGCAAGAACCTGGAACAGCTGATCGAGATGCTGGCGCGACTCACCACGCCGGACGGGCGCGCCGTCAGCATCGCGCTGACGACGAATGGCAGCTTGCTGGCCGCCAAGGCGCGCTCGCTGAAGGACGCTGGCCTGGAGCGGGTCACCGTCAGCCTCGACAGCCTGGATAACGGCATCTTCCAGCGCATGAACGGCGTCGATTTTCCCGTCGAGAAAGTGCTGCACGGCATTGAGGTAGCGCAAGCCGTCGGCTTGCATCCCGTGAAGGTCAACATGGTCGTGCAGAAAGGCGTCAACGACAGCCAGATCGTGCCGCTGGCGCGCCATTTCCGCCACACGGGCGTGGTGCTGCGCCTGATCGAATTCATGGACGTGGGCGGCATCGGCGCCTGGTCGCGCACGCACGTCGTCACGTCGGACGCGGCGCGCGCGCTGATCGCGGCGGAATTTCCCCTCGTATCGCTGGGCGAAGGCAAGCCGATCTCGCATGAAACGGCCAGCCGCTACACTTATCTCGATGGCGGCGGCGAAGTGGGTTTCATTTCCAGCGTGTCGCAGCCGTTCTGCGGCGACTGCAGCCGCGTGCGCGTCTCGTCCGATGGCAAGCTGTTTACTTGCCTGTTCGCCCAGGACGGCCTCGACCTGCGACCCCATCTGGATACCGAGCAAGGGCTGGAAACCGTGCTGCGCCGGCACTGGCAGCGCCGTGGCGACCGCTACTCGGAAGTGCGCGGCGCGCTGGCCCAGGCCGGCGGCGCCCAGCGCAAGCAGTATCCCACCGTGCGCATGTCGCTGGTGGGCGGGTGAATGGTTTACAAAAACTCGGTGATCAGTTTGCCGAGCAGGATGATCGCCTGTTCCACGTCCACGCTCCACGGATAGCTGTAGTTGAGGCGTATGCAATGCTTGTAAGCCTGGCTGACGGAAAACATGCGCCCCGGACCCACCGTGATCTTGCATTCCAGCGCGCGCCGGTACAGTTGCATCGAATCCACGTTGCCGGGCAACTCCACCCACAGCACGTAGCCGCCTTGCGGTTGCGAGACTTTGGTGCCAGCAGGAAAGAAGCGCAGCGCGGCGGCCGCCATGATGCGCGCCTGCTGGGCGTAGGCCTTGCGGGTGCGGCGCAGATGCTGTTCGTAGCCATCGTTTTGCAGGTATTCGGCGATGGCCAGTTGCGGAAACGAGGACGTGGCCAGGGTGTTGAGGAATTTGAGTTCCTCCACCTTGCCCCGGTAGCGCCCGGCCAGCGCCCAGCCCACGCGCTGGGCCGAGCTGAGGCTCTTGGAAAACGAGGAACAGTGCAGCACCAGGCCCTTGCGGTCGTAGGACTTGAGCGAGGACGGGTGGGCGTCGCCGTAATACAGCTCGTTGTAGACGCCGTTTTCGATGGCGGGCACGTCGTGCTGTTCCAGCAGCTGATACAGCGCGCGCTTGCGCTGGTCGGACATCTGGAAACCCAGCGGATTCTGGAAGTTCGGCATCACCATGACGGCGGCGATCGGTTGCCGCGCCATGATGTCGGCCAGCGCTTCGATGCTGATGCCGTCGTACGGATCGGTGGAGATTTCCACCACCTTCATGCCCAGCCGTTCGACGGCCATCAGCATGGCATAGAAGGTGGGCGACTCGACGGCGATGGTGTCGCCCGGCCTGGCCACGGCTTGCAGGCACAGGTTGATCGCTTCCGTGGCGCCCACGGTGACGATGATTTCGTCGGGATCGACGGCCAGGCCGTTTTCCATGTAGCGGCGGGCGATTTCGCGGATCAGCTGCGGGTTGCCCGGCGGCAGGTCGTCCGTCATGTTCCACTCGCGGTTGCGGCGCGCCACGGCGCCCGCATACTGATTGATGCGTTCCCAGGGAAACAGCGAAGGGTCGGGGTAGGGCGAGCCCAGCGGGATGGCGTCGTGCAAGCCGATCGAGCGCAGGGTCGACAGCACCAGGCGGCTGACGTGCACTTCGGCAGGCACGGTGCTCGGCTGGGAGGCTTGCATGCACAGGTCGGCCGGCTGTGCATCGCCGTCGGCGCGGGGCCGCACGAAGTAGCCGGACTGGGGCCGGCTTTCGATCACGCCCATGCTTTCCAGCTTGACGTAGGCGCGCAGCACCGTGGTGATGCTCAGCTTGTGCTGCTGGCTGGTCTGGCGCACGGAGGGTATGCGTTCGCCGGGCAAGAGCACGCCCTTGGTCACCAGTTGCTCGATGTCGCTGACGAGCTTTTCATACAATTTCATTGGTATCCATTCTTGAATCTTGCTCTACGTCATTGCATTATCGTTCAATTTATGACGACCTATAGTTACAGTTATCGCATGTTGCCTAAATGAAACTCCCAGGCTGCACTTCTGGTTTAATATCCATAGAGAAAACTAAAAGAGGAACATCTGTCATGGCAATTCCACAAAGCATGCTGTCTGTCGTCGCGCGCGACGAAGTGCATTTGCAGTTCAATGTGAAGGCCGGCGTTGAACCGGAGCAGCTGTTCAGGGTGTTGGGAAAACTGTGGGAATCCGAGGTCACGGGCATCCTGGATCCAACCCTGAACCGCCACCATCAGTTAACAGGCGGCACGGCCAATGTGGTGCTGGGATTCAAGCCCGAGCTGTGGCGCGCCGCTTGCCCCGGCTGCGTGCCCGACAACATGGCATCGTTCGCGCAAGACCTGGTGGGCGCCAATGGCAAGACGGCGCCGGCCACCCAGCACGATTTCTGGGTCTGGATCACGCAATCGAACGCGGCCACCCTGTACGACAGCATGCGCACGACGCTCACCTTGCTGAGCCCTTACGCCGAGCTGGCCAGCGAGCAGGTGTGTTTTCCGTATCACAATAACGTGACCTTCGACGGCTTTGCCGACGGCGTCGCGAATCCGAATCCGTTCCGCGCCAACGGCGTGGCCATCATCCCGGACGGCGAGGCGGGCGCGGGCGGCTCCACCGTGCTGCTGCAGAAATGGCGCATGGACGT
This sequence comes from Janthinobacterium agaricidamnosum, assembly GCF_003667705.1. Taxonomy (NCBI): domain Bacteria; kingdom Pseudomonadati; phylum Pseudomonadota; class Betaproteobacteria; order Burkholderiales; family Oxalobacteraceae; genus Janthinobacterium; species Janthinobacterium agaricidamnosum. The sequence continues at coordinate 1,462,927 of NZ_CP033019.1, forward strand.
GGAGCGCCTGCGCGCCTTGCCCGTGCACGCGGCGGAGCAGGTGTGGGGCCGCACCAAGGCCGGCAGCCATGAATTGTCGCCGCTGCCCGTCGATTCCCACGTGGGCCGCAACCAGTTTATCCGCGATGGCGAGGAAGTCGATATCGTGCGCCGCAATGCCAATTACGCCAATGCGACCGAGGCGGGCGTCATGTTTGTCGGTTTCTGCAAGGACATCACGGTGACCATGGGCATGCTGCGGCAAATGTACGGCGTAGGCTATGATGGCGTCACCAAGACGGACAGGCTGCTGGATTTTTCCACGGCGCTGTCGTCGGCGATCTATTTCGTGCCCAGCATCGACGCCTTGCTGGCCGTGGGTATTTCGCCGGCGGATCCCGGCTAAGGGCCGCCCCGGCGGTCCCTATTTTTACTTAACTAGGAGTTTTCCATGCGTATTCGTCCCGCCACACTGCTGTCCACCTTGATACTGGGCAGCGCCGTCTTCAGCGCTTCCGCTTCCGCCGTCGGCCTGGGTTTCCTGGCCGATACGCCGATGGCTTACCTGAACAAGAACGACAAGCCCGTCTTCGTGAAAGCCGTCACCGACGTGCTCAACGACAAGAAGGATGGCGAAACCGTGCAATGGAGCAATGAAGGCTTGCGCAATTCCGTGCGCATCGCCGCCGACATCACGGCCAGCGACACGGAAAAGACGGACGCGCAAACCTGCCGCAAGGTGCAGGTGGGCTTGAACGCCAAGGGCCAGGAACAGACCCTCAAGCTGAAAGTCTGCAAGGCTGGCACGGCCGCGTGGAAAGTGGCGAAGAGCTGATCGTCCGTGTTTTCCTTGCCGGTCCTGCGCCGGCAAGGTGACGACTTTCTCATAGGTGAGTCTGGCAGCGGTTAGAATCACGTTTTACCCTCACTTTTCTCACCTGCATGCAGCAAAGTCGCCTCCTGTTCTTCCGCCTGGCCGGCCAGTTTCGCCGCTATGGCGCCATCGTTGCCGCCACTTTGCTGGCCGTGGGCGTGGCGTCCGCCACCGATGTGTTGTTAATCCGCCAGTTGCAAAACGTCGTCGACGCCATGCGCACGACGGCCAGCACGCAGGTCGCGCCCGTGTCCGGCGTGATGGGCATGCTGCAGGGCTGGGTTGATCGTTTCTTGCCGGCACAGGCGGGACAGGTGGATCTGTGGGTGATTCCCGCCACCATCCTGGGCCTGGCCGTGCTGCGCATGGTGTCGAGCTTTGCCGGTGATTACGGTTCCGTCTGGCTATCGAGCCGGGTGCAGGCCGATTTGCGCGAAAAGATGTTCGCCACCATCATGCGCCTGCCCAGCCGCTTCTTCGATACCACCACTACCAGCCTGACGCAGTCGCGCGTGGCCTTCGACGCCAGCCAGGTGTCGCAGGCCGGCTTGAACGTGCTCAACGTGATGGTGCGCGATTCCGTCGCCACCGTCGGCTACCTGATTTTATTGTTTAGCATCGACGTGAAACTGGCCCTGTTCTGCATGGCCTCAATGCCCATCGTCGCCATCGTCGTGACCCTGGCGGGACGGCGCATGCGCCACCTGAGCAAGAGTTCGCAGCAAGCCGTGGGCGAGCTGACGTCCGTGCTCGATGAAAGTATCGGCGGCCAGCGCGTGGTGAAAATCTTCGGCGGGCAAGACTATGAACAGGCGCGCTTCGGCAACGTCGTCAAGCGCAACCGCCAGCTGGCCGTCAAGCATGCGGCCACCTCGGCCATGAATTCCGGCTTCATCATGATGCTCGTCGGCATTACCCTGTCGTCCGTGATTTATTTCGCCATGCTGCGCGCGCAAAGCGGCGCCATCACGCCGGGCGCTTTTGTTGCCTTCATGGGCGCGCTGATGGCCATGCAGTCGCCGATCAAGAACCTGACCAAGATCAATGAGCCGCTGCAGCGGGGCCTGGCTGCGGCCGAGTCCGTCTTCGGTTTGATCGACACGCCGCTGGAACCGGACCCGGGCACCATCGCCCCTGCCGCCGTGCAGGGCAATCTGTCTCTGCAGAACGTGCACTTCCGCTACAACAGCGACGACCCCGATGCGCCCACGGCCTTGAGCGATATCACGCTCGACATCCGCGCCGGCGAAACGGTGGCCCTCGTGGGCGGCTCGGGCGGCGGCAAGACGACCTTGCTGGGCCTGCTGCCGCGTTTCTATGACGTCAGCGGCGGCCGGATTTTGCTCGACGGCGTCGACGTGCGCGACTACGCGCTGCTGGCCCTGCGGCGCCAGTTCGCTCTCGTCAGCCAGGATGTGATCCTGTTCAACGATACGATGGCGGCGAATATCGCGTACGGCGACCCGGCGCCGGACATGGCCCGCATCGAAGCGTCGGCGCGCGCCGCCTACGCCCACGATTTCATCATGCAGCTGCCGCAAGGCTACGCGACCCAGGCGGGCCAGAACGGTTCGCGCCTGTCGGGCGGGCAACGCCAGCGCCTGGCCATCGCGCGCGCCCTGTACAAGGATGCGCCGATCCTGCTGCTCGATGAAGCGACCAGCGCGCTGGACACGGAGTCGGAGCGCTCCGTGCAGGCGGCGCTGGAAGTGCTGATGCGCAACCGCACCACCATCGTCATCGCCCACAGATTATCCACCATCGAAAGCGCCGACCGCATCGTCGTCATGCAGGGCGGGCGCCTGGTCGAGTCGGGCAGCCATGCCGCCTTGCTGCAGCAGGGCGGCGCGTATGCACGGCTGCATGCGAGCCAGTTGTCGCCTGTCAAGGATGGCATGGGCTGATGTGTGGCGCGCTTGCCGCGCCAGCGCATGTCCCCGGACCGGGGCCGGACCAGCAGGTCTGGTCCCGGTTTTTTATTGTTGGGACGGCAATCGTGCCCATGGCGAACGGCGCTTGCCTTTATGATAGTGGCCGCAAAGCAACATGAACAATGGAGCAACATGAAGAATCACAAGACGATGCGCTGGCTGCTGGCCGCCGCGCTGGGCATGGGCGCAGCCCTGCCATTGGCGGCTCAGGAACAGCCCGAAGGGCAAATGCCAACGCCAACCTTGCAGGAGGAAGACCACACCATGTATCTGGATGAAAATTTCATGCCAAGCAACCAACGCCGCGCCGTGTATGCGTTGCGCACGCCGCCCGTGCGCGACGAGTCGCTGGGCGCCTGGCATGTGCGGCTCGAATTTCCCGACACGCCGGGCGTGCTGGCCTTTGAAACCTATGCCACGGACCTGGACCTGAGTCAGATCAGGTTCGTGCGTTTTCGCAAGTATTACCACGAGAATGGCCAGCTGCTGCGCGAAACCTACTTCAATGCCCAGGGCGAGGAGCTGCTGGGCGGCTGCGTGTACTTCGAGAATGGCCAGATCCAGCAGAAGGTCACGCCGCTGCCGAACGGGCGCGACAGCATCTCGGAAACGTATCACAAGAACGGCCAATTGATGAGCCGCACGCTGTACCACGGCGACGAGATGGCCGATGGCGAGCACGTGTCGTATGGCGCGAATGGCGCCGTCAGCAACCGCTCGTATCGCCGCAATGGCCAGATGGATGGCGTGGAGGAATCGTTTTATCCGGATGGCAAACTGTTCCGAAGGGGACGGCACGTCGATGGCCAGCGCGAGGGCGAGTTTGTCATGCTTGCCGAGGACGGCAAGGTGCTGGCCCGGACCGTCTGGGTGCACGGCCAGCCCGACGGCTGGTCGTTTGAAAGCCATGGTAATGGCGTCGTCTCGAACAAGACGTTGTACCGGAAAGGTGCCGTGCTCAGCTTGCAAACGTGGGGGCCGAATGGCCAGCCCAAGTTTGCGTGGCAGAAAGACGCGCAGGGGCGCGACCACGGCGACACGACCGACTGGCATGCCAACGGCGTGCGCGCCAGCGTGACCCCGTTTGTCGAAGGCCAGCGCCACGGCTTGCTGCAGACCTGGTACAGCGATGGCAGCCTGCGGCAGATCGTGCCGTATGAGCATGGCAAGAAGCACGGCATCGAGCGCCAGTGGGACAAGGCGGGCAAGCTGGTGCTGGAACAGACGTGGCAGGATGGCCAGCCCGTGGCGGCGCAGTAGGGGGGCGCATGCGGTATGCACAGAAAATGCGCCTGGCGCTGCTGGCAGCGCTCATGACGGTGCTGCCGCTGGCGGCGCAGGCGCAGGCGCTGGCTGGCGGCACATCGTTCTATGACAACGGCCAGCTCAAGCAAAAGGTGACCCTGCTGCCGAACGGACGCGACCGTATTGTCGAGTCTTACCATGAGAATGGCCAGCTGATGAACCGCATCCGCTACCACGGCCAGCAAATGGCCGATGGCGAGTATGTGTCGTATGGCCCGAATGGCAAGGTAAGCAGCCGCGCCTTCCTGAAAGGCGGCAGGATGCATGGGCTGCAGCAAGTGTTTTACGCCGACGGCAAGCTGTTCCAGCGCAGCCATTTCATCCATGACCAGCAGGATGGCGAGGCCGTCACCTTGGCGCCCGACGGCAAGGTAGTCGCCAGCACGATGTGGCGCCATGGCGAGCCCGACGGCTGGTCGTTCGATAGCCATGACAATGGTCAGCTGGCGCAGAGAGCGCTGTACCGCAAGGGCAAGCTGCTGAGCATGCAGAAGTGGGGCAGCAATGGCCAGCCGACCGTTGCCTGGCAGCAGGATGCCCAAGGGCGCGAGCAGGGCGACGTGACGCAATGGCATGACAACGGCGTGCGCGCCAGTGTCACGCCCATGCGCGACGGCCAGCGCCATGGCTTGCTGCAGACCTGGTACGCGGACGGCAGCCCGCAGCAGGTCGTGCCGTATGAACATGACAAGAAACACGGCATCGAGCGCCAGTGGGACCCGGCTGGCAAGCTGGTGCTGGAGCAGGCTTGGCAAGCTGGAGAGCCAGTCCCCATGCGCTAGGAATCTCCCCGCCTTTGCAGGTATCATGCAGGGATTCCGGCCCGCCAGCAGGCGCGCAGCCGGGACGATAACGGAGGCAATGGTGGTGGAAGCGGACATTTCGGTGGTGGCCAGAGCGCAGGGCATGGCCTTGCAAAACATGCGCGTCGTCATGCGCGCGGCGCAGCGGCACTCGGCGCAGATCGAGAAGCAATGCGGCGTGTCTGGCGCGCAACTGTGGGTGATGCAGGAATTGCTGGAGCGGCCGGGCCTGCGCATGGGCGAGCTGGCCGGCAAGATGTCGATACACCAGACGACGGCCAGCAACCTGGTCGAGGCGCTGGTGAAAAAAACCTATGTGCGCAAGGCGCGCGACCAGCCTGACCAGCGCGTCGTCACCCTGACCCTGACGGCGGAAGGGCAAGCCGTGATCGCCGGCGCGCCGCAGCCGGCGCGCGGCTTGCTGCCGAGCGCGCTGGCCCAGCTGGACCCCGACAGCCTGGCGCACCTGAACCAGGGCTTGAACGCCTTGCTGGCCGTCGTCGCCCCCGATGACAGGCAGGCGGGCATGCAGCCGTTTCCGTTTACGATGTAGTGTCCCGGCCAACCTGCAGCTGCAGCGGCAACCGTTGCAGCTGCAGCTGCGCCAGCGCCCCGTACAGCGGTTCGCTGAGCACGCGCGAGACGGTGCTGGCCACCACGGCGCAGGCCATCAGGCTCAGCACCATGCCGTGGCCATCGACCATTTCCATGACGATGATGAACGCCGTCAGCGGCGCCTGCGTGGCGGCGGCCAGGAATCCCACCATGCCCAGCGCGATCAGGGCGGGCGCATGCGGATAGTGCAGCAATTGCGCGATGTCATGCCCGATGCCGGCGCCGATGGCCAGGGATGGCGCGAAGATGCCGGCCGGCACGCCCGACCAGACGGTCAGCCACGTCGCCACATATTTGAAGGCCACAAAGGCGGGCGCCACGTCGGACGCGCCTTCGAGCATGGCGCGCGTGGCCACGGTGCCGCTGCCGAACGTGGCGCCGTGGCTGGCGATGCCGATGGCCGCCACCAGCAAACCGCAGACGGCGGCAAACAGCACGGGCCGGCCTGTTCTCCACGCCGATAATTTCCCCAGCGGATTGCCCCGGGCGGATGCCAGCAGCAGCCGCGCAAACAGGCCGCCGGCCACGCCCGCCACGAGGGTGACGAGTAAACCTGGCAGGGCCAGCGCCAGGCCGATGGGGCCGGGGTGGATGATGCCGAAGTGGGTGGCGTTGCCGTGGATCGAGACGGCCATCATGCCGGCCAGCACGATGCCGGCGACGATGAGGCCGCTGTTGCGTTGCTCGGGCGAGCGTGACAATTCCTCGATGGCAAACATGACGCCCGCCAGCGGCGTGTTGAAGGCAGCCGCGATGCCGGCCGCGCCGCCCGCCACCAGCAGCGAATGGGCGCTCACCTGCGAATGGCGCGGCAGCCAGCGGCGCGCGGCCAGCATCACGCCGGCGGCGATCTGCACGGACGGCCCTTCGCGCCCCAGCGACAAGCCGCCCAGCAAGCCGCCCGCCGTCAGGACTATCTTCGCGGCACTGAGTTTCAGGGACACGAACAAGGAGCGCTGCTCCGGTGCCACGGCCGGATCCAGCGTGGCCATCACTTGCGGGATGCCGGAGCCGGCCGCGCCCACGGCATAGCGGCGCGTCAGCCAGACGAGCAGGGCGGCGCAAGCCGGTGTCCACAGCAGGGCGAACCACCAGGCCTTGCCGTTAAAAAAGAGAAAACAATCGAGCGCTGTTTCCGCCAGCCACGTAAAGCCCACGACGACGAGGCCCGCGACGGCGGCCATGCCGACGACGACGGCACGCGACCACCACAGGCGCGGGTTGGCAAATTCATGCTTGAAGGCAGAGGGGATGTCGTGCAAGTGCTTCATTGCGGCAAGTCCAGGAAGGGGCGCGCAGGGCGTCGGGGAGGCTTGCCATTATATAGATGTATTTGCTCAAATGTATTTACGGGGTTTTAATTGTGGAACTTCAGTTGTGGAACTACTACACGAACAGTTCGCGCCGCGCGCTCTGGCTGATGGCGACGGTGGCCGGGTGGCTCAGCCGCCGCTCCGTGGTGATCGCATACACTTGCTCGACGAGGCTGTCGACCCGGCCCAGCGCCACCACGCCATGCTGTTCGCACACCTGGGGCGCGATCACGGTGGGGGCGAAGAACAGGCCGGCGCCGGACTGGCCGAAGGCCTGCATCATGGCGCTGTCGTCGAACTCGCCCACGATGCGCGGGTGCAGATGGTTGTCGCCCAGCCATTGCAGCAGGCGGCCATAGATGGCGAAATCCTCGCCCGGCAGCAGCAGCGGCGCGCCGTTCAGGCATAGCGGAAAGCCGCCTTCCAGGGTGGCGGCCAGCGCCGGCGTGCCGAACAGGGTCATGCCGCTTTCGCCCAGCAGGTGGTTGTAGCCGCGCACGCTCAGATGGGACGGCATGGGGCGGTCGGCGATGATCAGGTCCAGCCGGTGCACGGCCAGGTCCGCCAGCAGGCTGGCCAGCCGGCCTTCGCGGCAGATCATGCGCAGCGGTTCGGCCAGGCCCAGCGCCGGTTCGACCAGGCGGCAGGCGATCAGTTTCGACACAGAATCGGCGCAGCCCACGCGAAACGTGGTCGTCGCCGTGCGCGACTGGTCGCGCACGATTTCCAGCAATTCGTCGCCCGTGCTGAAAATCTCTTCCGCATGGCTGAGGATGCGTCTGCCCGTGTCCGTCAATTCCAGCTTGCGCCCGCTGCGGCGGAACAGTTCCACGCCCAGGGTGTCGGCAAAGTCGCTGAGCTGGCCCGAAATCGATTGCGGCGTCAGGTGCAGCTGCTCGGCCGCGCGGGCGATGCTGCCCGTCTTGGCCACCATCCAGAAATAGCGCAAGTGCTTGAAGTTGAGTGTGGACATGTTTGTTCCCGGCAAATTAATACATCGAATTTTTCGATGTATTCATAAATTATATTCGATTTGTTCGATGTTTATATTCAGCCTATGATGACTGCTCAATTCATGCAAGGAGAGTGCCATGGGCATCAGGATAGAGACAGACAGTTGCGGAGGCCGCCGATGAACGGCCTGGAGAGTATTGCAACGGCACCCATGTGGGCCGGCTTCATCGTATTCGTCCTGCTGATGCTGGCGCTGGACCTGTTCGTCTTCGGCGGCAACAAGGCGCACAAGGTCAGTGTCAAGGAAGCGGCGACGTGGTCGCTCGTGTGGGTCAGCCTGGCCCTGCTGTTCAACGGCGGCCTGTGGTGGTATCTGAACGGCACGGCCGGACCCGAGATCGCCAACCAGAAGGCGCTGGAGTTTTTCTCCGGCTACCTGATCGAGAAAGCCCTGTCGGTCGATAACGTGTTCGTCTTCCTGCTGATCTTCAGCGCCTTCCAGGTGCCGATCCAGTACCAGCGCCGCGTCTTGATTTACGGCGTGCTGGGCGCGATCGTCATGCGCGCCGTGATGATCATGGCCGGCGCCTGGGTGGTGAGCGAGTTCAGCTGGGTGCTGTACTTGTTCGGCGCCTTCCTGTTGATTACCGGTATGCGCATGCTGGTGGCGGCCGATGCGGAGCCGGACGTGGCGAACAATCCCGTGCTGCGCTTTGCCCGCCGCCACTTGCGGGTGGCGGACGGCGACCACGGCGAGCGTTTCTTCGTGGCCAAGGGCGGTTTGCGCTATGTCACGCCCCTGTTCCTCGTGCTGATCCTGATCGAGGTGACGGACCTGGTGTTCGCGGTCGACTCGATCCCGGCGATCTTCGCCATCACGACGGACCCGTTCATCGTCTTCACGTCGAACCTGTTCGCCATCATGGGCTTGCGCGCCTTGTACTTCCTGCTGGTGGACGTGGCTGACCGCTTCCACATGCTCAAGTATGGCCTGGCGATGGTGCTCGTGTTTATCGGCGCCAAGATGCTGATCATGCCGTGGTACCACGTGCCGGTGGAAGCGTCGCTGCTGGTGGTGGCGGTGCTGATCGTGTCGAGCTGCGTGGCGAGCGTATTCATCACCCGCAGCGACAAGAAATAAACAGAGTAAAACTGCAGTACGGCGCGCCCCGCAAGGCGGTGGCGCGCTTTTTAAACTTACAATGGAAAGTAAAGATTATGCGTACCTATGAAACGAACAGTCCCCAGGCAGCGGGACGTATCCTGGCCCTGATGATGGTGGTCGACGGCAACCTGGCCAGCGCCGAGCTGCAAGCCATGCACCGCAGCAAGATCCTCGAGCATATCGACCTGGCGCCGGCCGCTTTTCAACAGCTGTTGCAAGACCTGTGCGACGACATGCTGACGTCGACCGTGCATGGCGCCGTGCAGCTGGCCCATGGCGTGATCGACAGCCTGCTCGATGAGATCACGGACCCGGATTTGCGCCGCAAGCTGCTGCAAGCCATGTGGAAGATTGCCGACGCGGACGACTGGCTGGCCGATGGCGAAGCCGTGCTGCTGGCCCGCGCCAGCGCGGCCTGGTCGGCGGAAACGAATTTCCGCCAGCACGCGGCGTAATTATGCTGCCTTGTGTCCCATGGCAATCACGGCGGCGCCGGCCAGGGCCAGGCCCACGCCCGTCACATCCGTCCAGGCGGGCGTGACGCCGTCCACCAGCCACAGCCATCCCAGCGCCGTGGCGATGTAGACGGCGCCATACGTGGCGTAGACCCTGCCGCTGGCGGCCGGATGCAGGGTCAGCAGCCACACGAAGACCAGCAGGCTGAGGGCGGCCGGCAACAGCAGCCAGGCGCTGCCCTTGTTGCTCAACCACAGCATGGGCAGGTAGCAGCCCAGCAGTTCGGCCACGGCCGTGACGGTAAACAGCCCGAAAGTGCGGGCAAGACTGGTCCATTCGATGGCGTCGTTCATTGCATTCCTGTTCGTGATCAAGCCGCCATTGTAGTCTCCGGGCAGCGCCGTCCCTGCTATGATCGGCTTCGGATACCCGAGGAGAACACCATGACGACGCCCCCCGCGCCGCGCGCATTGCTGCAAGCCATGTTCCACGCCGCCGTCGAGGCGGCGCAGCCATCGCACTGCATACCGCCCCATCTGCCGCCCGCACCCAAGGGACGCTTGATCGTCATCGGCGCCGGCAAGGCGTCGGCCGCCATGGCGCAAGCCGTGGAGCGGCACTGGCCGGGGCCGCTGTCGGGCCTCGTCGTCACGCGCTACGGCTATGCCGTGCCCTGTGAACGCATCGAGATCGTGGAAGCGTCGCATCCTGTGCCGGATGCGGCCGGCATGGCGGCCGCGCGGCGCATGCTGGACCTGGTGGGCAATCTGCAGGCGGACGACACGGTGCTGTGCCTGATCTCGGGCGGCGGCTCGTCGCTGCTGGCCTTGCCCCTGGACGGCATCACCCTGGAAGACAAGCAAGCGTTGAACCGCGCGCTGCTGGCGTCGGGCGCCACCATCGGCGAAATGAATTGCGTGCGCCGCCATTTGTCCGCCATCAAGGGCGGCCGGCTGGCAGCCGCCTGCCATCCGGCGCAAGTCATCACTCTGGCCATCTCCGACGTGCCTGGCGATAAGCTCGGCGATATCGCGTCCGGCCCCACGGTGGGCGACGCGACGACGTGCGAGGACGCGCTGGCCATCGTGCGCCGCTATGGCATGGACTTGCCGGACAGCATAAGAAAAACGCTGGAAAGCGGGCGCGGCGAATCCGTGAAACCCGGTGACCCGCGCCTGACGCGCACGCGCACGACCCTGGTCGCCACGCCGCAGATGGCGCTCGAGGCGGCGGCCGCCGTGGCGCGCGCGGCCGGCGTCACGCCGTATATATTGGGCGACAGCCTGGAAGGCGAGGCGCGCGACGTGGGCAAAGTCATGGCCGGCATCGCGCTGCAAACGGCGATGCGGGGCCAGCCGTTTCCCGCCCCGTGCGTGCTGCTGTCGGGGGGCGAAACGACGGTCACCGTGCGCGGCAAGGGCCGCGGCGGACGCAACGTGGAATTTTTGCTGGCGCTGGGCATCGCGCTGGACGGACACGAGGGCATCCACGCGCTGGCCGGCGACACGGATGGCGTCGACGGCCAGGAAGACATCGCCGGCGCTTATCTCGCGCCCGACACCCTGCAGCGTGCCTGGGCGCAGGGCATCAAGCCCCGCGATAGCCTCGACAACAACGATGGACACGGCTTCTTCCAGGCGCTGGGAGATAGTGTGATTACGGGCCCGACATTGACGAATGTCAATGATTTTCGGGCCATTTTGATTACCTGATCAGTTAAAACCTTCCAGGACGATTTTTCCCTTCGCCGTATTGCTCTCCAGCAGGGCATGCGCGCGCTTCAAATTTGCCGCGTTGATCGTGCCGAAGCGCTCGGCCACGGTGGTCTTGATGATGCCGGCGTCCACCAGCTGCGCCAGTTCCTCGAGCAAGGCGTGCTGCTGGACCATGTCCGGCGTCTGGAACAGCGAACGGGTAAACATCAGTTCCCAGTGCAAGGACACGCTCTTGCCCTTGAACTTGCGCACGTCGATGTGCTCGGGGTCGTCGATCAGGGCGAACTTGCCTTGCGGCGCGATCAGTTCGACGATCTGCTCGAAATGCTTGTCCGTCTGGTTCAGGCTGATCACGTAATCGACGGGCGGTAAACCCAGGCGCGTGATTTCGGCGGCCAGCGGCAGGCTGTGGTCGATCACGTGGTGGGCGCCCAGTTGCTTGACCCAATCGGCCGTTTCCGCGCGCGAGGCCGTGCCGATGATGGTGACGCCCGTCAACTGCCGCGCCAGTTGCACCAGCACGGAGCCGACGCCGCCCGCTGCGCCGATCACGAGCAGCGACTTGCCGGTCAGGCTCTTGTCGCGGCTGATCTGCAGGCGGTCGAACAGCAATTCCCACGCCGTGATCGCCGTGAGCGGCAGGGCGGCGGCCGGGGCGAAATCGAGGCTGGCCGGCATGTGGCCCACGATGCGCTCGTCGACTAATTGAAATTCGCTGTTGCTGCCGGGGCGGTTGATGGCGCCCGCGTACCAGACTTTATCTCCCACCTGGAACAGGGTGACGTCGGGGCCGACGGCCGTGACGACGCCGGCCGCATCCCAGCCCAGCACTTCGGGCTGGCCGTCTTTCGGCGCGCGGTTCTGGCGCACCTTGGTGTCGACGGGATTGACGGAGACGGCCTTGACGGCGACGAGCAGGTCGCGTCCCGTGGCGGCGGGCACGGGCAGCTCGATGTCGAGCAGGGCGTCGGCATCCGTGATGGGCAGGCTGTGGTGGTAGGCGATGGCTTTCATATTCTTCCTTTGGTAAAACAGTGATGGAGTCGGGTAGGTCGGATTAGCGCGGCTGTACCGCGCGTAATCCGACACCACCATCGGCCACGCCAACAATGTTGTCGGATTACGGTCCTTTGGACCTCATCCGACCTACGCCATACAGGCTTGATGACGTATCATGGCCATTTTCTCGCCAGCGAAAAAGAGGGCGCGTACCGAAACACTTTCAAAGGAATGCTGAAAATTGCTGCGACTCGATGACTTGCAGGTGTTTGTCCGCACGGCTGACCGGGGCAGTTTGTCGGCGGCCGCGCGCGAGATCGGCATCTCGCCCGCGCTGGCCAGCGCCGCCGTCAAGCGCCTGGAAGGGGAATTGGGCTTGCGCCTGCTGGCCCGCACGACCCGCTCGCTGAGCCTGACGCCGGAAGGCACGCAATACCTGGAGCATGCGCGCGAAGCCCTGCGCCTGCTGCGCGCGGGCCACGACGCACTGCTGGCCGGCAAGGACAGTTTCGGCGGAACCTTGAAAATTGCCATGCCTTCCGACCTGGGCCGCAACCTGATGCTGGGCTGGCTGGACGCATTCCAGGCGCGCCATCCGAAACTGCACTACCAGCTCAGCGTCAGCGACCGGGTGGCCGACATGGTGCGTCAGCAAGTCGACATTGCCCTGCGCTATGGCCAGCAGGATGATTCGAGCATGGTCGCCATGCCCATCGCGCCCGCCAACGACCGGGTGCTGGTGGCCTCGCCCGGCTACCTGCGCGAGCATGGCCCCTTGCTGGCGCTGCAAGACTTGTCGCAGCGCAATTGCCTGCGCTTCGCGCTGGAAGACGGCTTGCACGACCGCTGGACCTTTTACCGCTTGCCCCAGCGCGAGCAAGTCACCGTGCAGGTGAGCGGCAACCGCAGCGCCGACGACGCCGACCTCGTGCGCCGCTGGGCCGTGGCGGGCCTGGGCATCGCCTACAAGTCGCGGCTCGACGTGGCTGGCGACCTGGCCACCGGCCGCCTGCAAGCGCTGTTGCCTGACGTGGCGGGCGAGGCGACGCCCCTGCACCTGGTCTGCACGCACCGGGCGCAGGTGACGCCGCTGGTGCTGCAGTTGCGCGACTTCCTGCGGGATCAGTGCGTGGAGTTACTCAAACAGGATAATTGATTTCGGATTATTCCTGCGCGAGGTGTACTCCGCTGATTTCAAGATCAGCGGTTTTTGAAAATCACATCACTCATGTATTGATTCAAATCGCGAAAATCCTTTACCCGCCAGGCGTATGGCGCGATCTTGACGCCATTCTCTTTCAAGGTCTTTGGAATCAAATCGCCATTGGGGCGCAGTATGACCGACGATACGATCACGCCCGGATAATCCTTCAGGCGTTTTTTAAAAGCGGCCGTTGTCAGATCCGGTGTAGGGGGATTGCTTTTATTCGCCAATGGCCCGGTTCCCTTGATCTCTGCTCCGTGGCACACGGCACATCGCTGCACATACAGGGTTTTTCCATTCAGATTCTCGGCGAAGGATAAGGGCGTTTGAATGAACGATAAGATTCCTGATGCGGCGATAAATAATATTTTCATTTATTTTTAATGTGGACGTATTGTATGGATAATGTCTGGTTTAAGAGAAAATACGCAGCTGCCATTGCAGTACGCCATTCTCTCGATAACATTTTATCCGAGATTGTTCATTACTAACGTGCCCGCGCCCGCGCGCGATCGGCTGGCGAACACGCCCGCTTGATTACAACTCGTTGCAAATGGCAATCATGCGCGGGTCAACCTGGGCGTACCCTCAGGCATTCTGGTTGAAACCGCTTGAAAGATTGCCATGAGCCCGAACCGATTATTGCCGACGACCTTGATATCCCTGCTGTTGCTGGCCGGCTGTGCCGCGACGGCGCCGCCGGCCGCGCAGCATGCCGTCGCCGCGCCCGACAATGCCGCGCAAGGCATCGCGATGCTCGAGCGCGTCAGCTGGGGCGTGAACGGCGGCAGCGTGCGCCAGGTGCAAAAGGAAGGCTGGAACGCTTACCTGCAGGCGCAGTTACACCCAGGCAAAACGAGCCTGCCGCCCGCCGTGCAGGCGCAGATCGACGCCATGACCATCAGCCAGGTGCCGCTCGACCAGCTCGTCATGTCCGTGGAGCAAAAGCGCAAGGAGTCGGCCGGCGTCATGGACGACATGGCGAAGCAGCAAGCGCAAAAGGAGTACCAGCAGGAACTGAACCGCCTGGCGCGCGAGGCGGCCACGCGCTCGCTGTTGCTCGACGTGTATTCGCCGAACCAGCTGCAGCAGCAGCTGAGCTGGTTCTGGCTCAACCATTTCAGCGTGCACCAGGGCAAGCACAACTTGCGCGCCATGGTCGGCGATTACGAGGCGAACGCCATCGCGCCGCATGCCCTGGGGAAATTCCGCGACTTGCTGGGCGCGACCGTCCACCACCCGGCCATGCTGCGCTACCTCGATAATGAAGCCAACGCCGTCAAGCGCATCAATGAAAACTATGCGCGCGAGCTGATGGAGCTGCATACCCTGGGCGTGAACGGGGGCTATAGCCAGACCGACGTGCAGGAACTGGCGCGTATCCTCACCGGCGTGGGCGTCAACCTGGGCACGGATATGCCGAAGGTGAAACCGGCGCTGCAATCGCAATACGTGCGCCGGGGCCTGTTCGAATTCAATCCGAACCGCCACGATTACGGCGATAAGCAATTCCTCGGGCAAACGGTGAAGGGGCGGGGACTGGCCGAACTCGATGAAGCGCTGGACCGCCTGAGCCGCAGTCCCGCCACCGCGCGCTTTATCAGCGGCAAGCTGGCCCAGTATTTCGTGGGAGATAACCCTCCAGAAGCGCTGGTGGCGCGCATGGCGGCCACCTTCCAGCACAGCGACGGCATGATCGCCGACGTGCTGCAGACCATGTTCAGCAGCCCCGAGTTCAGGCAGTCGCTGGGCAAGAAATTCAAGGACCCCATGCATTACGTGGTGTCGGCCGTGCGCCTCAGCTATGACGACAAGCCCATCCTCAACGCCGGTCCCATGCTGAGCTGGCTCGCGCGCATGGGACAGCCCCTGTACGGGCGCCAGACGCCGGACGGCTATCCGCTCACGGATGCGTCCTGGGCCAGCCCCGGCCAGATGACGACGCGTTTCGATATCGCCCGCACCATCGGTTCGGGCAGCGCCGGCCTGTTCAAGACGGACGGCCCGCAGCCACAGGAAAAGGTCGCGTTTCCCCAGCTGGCCAGCGCCCTGTACTACCAGTCGCTACAGCCGACCTTGAGTGCCGCCACGCGCCAGGCCTTGGACCAGGCCGCCTCGCCGCAGGAGTGGAATACATTTTTGCTCTCTTCGCCGGAAATGATGCACCGCTAGATTGAAAGGATCGCCATGAACCGTCGTGACTTGTTGAAAGCCCTGGCCGCCGCGCCCCTGTTGTCGCACTCGGGCGGCTTGCTGGCCGCGCCCGCCACGAATGCGAAGCTGCTGTTCGTCTTCCTGCGCGGCGGCTATGACGCGAACAACCTGCTGGTGCCCATCGGCAGCGATTTTTATTATGCATCGCGGCCGAATATCGCCATCGCGAAACCGGGTGCGGACAACGGCGCGCTGGCCTTGAATAGCGATTGGGCCCTGCATCCGGCCTTGCGCGAGACCATCTATCCCATGTTCACGGGCGGCGAGGCGGCCTTCATTCCGTTTGCAGGCACGACGGATTTGACGCGCAGCCATTTCGAGACGCAGGACAGCATCGAACTGGGACAGGAACTGGGCGGGCGCCGCGATTTCCGCTCGGGCTTTTTGAACCGGCTGGCGCAAAGCCTCAATAGCGGCAAGCACGCCATTTCCTTCACGGACCAGCTGCCCCTGATCTTCCAGGGCGGCGTGCAAGTGCCGAACATGGGGCTGCGCTCCGTGGGCAAGTCCGGTATCGATGCGCGTCAAAGCCAGCTCATCGCGGCGATGTACAAGGGCACGCCTCTGCAGCAACCGGTCAGCGCGGGCTTTGCCGTGCGCGAGGACGTGAGCCGGGAATTGACGGGAGAAATGCAGGCGGCCAACCGCAACGCCATCAGTACCAAGGGCTTTGAACTGGAAGCGCAGCGCATCGCGCGCTTGATGAAGGACAAATACAACCTCGGTTTCGTCGACGTGGGCGGCTGGGATACGCACGTGGGGCAGGGCGGCGCGAATGGCTACCTGGCGGGGCGCTTCGACGAACTGGGCCGGGGCCTGGCCGCGTTTTCCCAGGAAATGGGCAGCGAATGGCGCAATACCGTCGTCGTCGTCGTCAGCGAATTTGGCCGCACCTTCCGCGAAAACGGCAACCGCGGCACGGACCATGGCCACGGCAGCGTGTTCTGGGTGCTCGGCGGCGGCATCAAGGGCAAGCAGGTGGCGGGTGAGCAGGTGGCGATTTCGCAGGCGACGCTGTTCCAGAACCGCGACATGCCCGTGCTCAATGAATACCGCGCCGTGCTGGGCGGCTTGCTGCGCCGCACCTTCGGTTTGACGCCGGCGCAACTCGATCATGTGTTTGCCGGCGTCAAGCCGGTGGAGCTGGGCCTCGTATAAATCGCCATGGCTCCGTGTTACGCTACGCCTGCGCAACTGGCGCGTAGCTAAGTCCCGTCGCGCTTCCCGGCGCCGGGCACGAATGGAGTGGTATGACCGATACCCAGCGCGACATCGTCAGCGCAGGCTTTTCCCTGGCCCTGATCGCCGTGACGGCCTTCGTCATGCAGCGTTTCTTTTTGCCGCTCGTATGGGCCGGCATCCTGTGCGTGGCCACCTGGCCCCTGTACCTGCGCGTGCGCGCGGCACTGGGCCAGCGCACCATCATCGCGGCGGCCGTGCTGACCCTGGCGTTCGCCTGCATCTTCATCATCCCCGTGCTGTTCGGCGTGGCGCAGGCGGCGCGCGAAGTGCCCGTGCTGGCCAATTTCGTCGTCCATGCGAATACGGACGGCTTGCCCGTGCCGGACTGGGTGGCGCACATTCCGCTGGCCGGCAGCGCCATCGGCGACTGGTGGCAAGCCACCCTGAGCCAGCCCCACGGCCTCGGCCACTTCTTTGCGGGCAGCGCCGTGGGCGGTTTTCATTCCGCGCGCGACATGCTCAAGGTGCTGGGCGCGGACGTCTTCCACCGCCTGGTCGATTTCGGCCTGGCCTTTCTATGCCTGTTTTTCTTTTACAAGGATGGCGAAGCGCTGACGCGCCAGATCACGGCCGTCGGCAGCCATTTTTTGCGTCCTGAACGCTGGGGCCGCTATGCGCAAAAGATCCCCACGGCCATCCGCGCCACCGTCAATGGCCTGGTGCTCGTGGGCCTGGCCGAAGGCGTGCTGATCGGCTTCGCCTATGCGATTGCCGGCTTGCCGTCGCCGGCCCTGTGGGCGTTCGCCACCGGTATTTTGGCCATCATCCCGTTCGGCGCGCCGCTCGCTTACCTGTGCGCGGCCGCTTTGCTGGTGTTCCAGGGCAATGTGGGCGCCGCCATCGGCGTGGCCGCATGGGGCACCGTGGTGCTGTTCGTGGCCGATCACTTCGTGCGTCCCGGCATGATCGGCAACGCTACCCGCTTGCCTTTCCTGGCCGTGCTGTTCGGCATTTTGGGCGGCGTGGAAACCCTGGGCCTCGTGGGCCTGTTCATCGGCCCCGTCGTGATGGTGCTGTTCGTGACCTTGTGGTACGAGGCGAATGTGTTCGACAAGGCGGCGCCTGTCAAGACAAGCGCGAATACACCTGCCAGCCCGGCCGCACCGGAACGCACGCAGTAATGAGGGGTCGGCCAGCGTTGCCGCTGGCCGGTACTGGCGCGCTCCCGGCGTGGCCGGGCGGAGCAGACTTCAAAACAGAGTGCAAGCACCTTGTTTTAAAGTCATTCTTAATGCGCCTTGGATAAAATGAGGAGCCAACGGCGCATCAGCAGCACTTCAACATAGCCCGGCTCGATGCCCGTACCGCACTCGATCAAGGGATTGACGGTGTAGTAGCGCTTGCGGAAGTCGCGGCAGACGAGGATTTCGCGCTTGCCCATGCGGACGAGGAAAGAGCTTGGGGCGTATTCCAGGCCGAACCGTGAGCCAAAACCGCTATTCAATGTTGCCATGACAATTCCTTTGAGGGAGATGTGTTGAACGAGTCATCAGAATAGCATAACTACTGTATGAATACACAGCCACTGTATGAATAAACAGTATTTTTTGCTGGTGTGGTTTTTTTGATCATCGCCAGGAACAAGAAAGAGAGATCAGTTTGCAAGAGAAAAATGACATGGGCGTGACCATGGGCTGGACCATGAAACTGCGCCGCTTCGTCGAGGCGCGCCTGTCGCCCGAAGGCGAACTGGGCCTGCATATGACGGTCGGCGTGGCCCTGATGCTGGTGGCCATCGTGGTCTTCCACGAGATCTCCGAAGCCGTGATGGGCATGGAGCAGATCACCGTGATCGACTTGCAGGTGGCGCAGTGGTTCAACCGGCATGCCGTGCCGTGGATCACCAGCGTGCTGCTGGTCGTTACGCATATGCATGGCGTGATCGGCGCCATCACCCTGGCCGTCTTGCTGGGCTGGTATCTGCACCGCAAGGGCGCTGACTATTGGCTGTTTACCCTGGTCATCACCATGCCGGGCGTCATGTTTTTGAACCTGCTGTTAAAGTACATTTTTGTGCGCGCGCGGCCCAGCTTTGACGAGCCCATCCTGCAGACGGCCTTGAGCACGTACAGCTTTCCCAGCGGCCATACGGCCACCTCGACAGCCCTGTATGGCTTGCTGGCCGCCTACCTGATTTGCCAGACGGCGCCGGGCGCCTGGGGCAAGCGCATCGGTATCGCGCTGGGCGCATTCCTGATGGCGTCGCTCGTGGGCTTCAGCCGCATTTATTTGGGCGCACATTACCTGAGCGATGTGCTGGCGGCCATGGCGGAAAGCTATGGCTGGCTGGCCATCTGTATCGCCGGCGTGTCGACCCTGCGCCGCCGCCGGCACATCCGGCAAACCACATAAGGGGAACGATCCTGAGCAAAATCGCCGTCATCATCAACGCGGGCGCCGGCTGCGGCTATGCGCGGGACTGGGCGCAGCAGCTCGAAGCGCAATTCCTGGCCGTGGGCCTCGACGCCGCCATCACCCTGGCGCAAAGCGGGGCCGAGATGATCGCCACTGCCGAGCAAGCCCTGCGCGATGGCGCGCCCATCGTCGTGGCCGGCGGCGGCGACGGCACCATCAATGCCGTCGCGTCCGTCGTCGTCGGCAGCGGCACGCCGTTTGGCGTCCTGCCGCTAGGCACCTTGAACCATTTCGCCAAGGATTTGAATATCCCGCTTGACCTCGATGCGGCGATTGCCAACGTGGCGCAGGGCGTGCCGCACCAGGTCGACGTGGGGGAAGTCAATGGCCGCATCTTCCTGAATAATTCCAGCCTGGGCCTGTATCCCGATATCGTGCGCGACCGCGAAAAGCAGCAGCGGCGGCTGGGGCGGGGCAAGTGGCTGGCCTTCAGCTGGGCGCTGGTGGCCGCCTTGCGCCGCTATCCCTTTCTCAGCGTGCAATTGAAACTCAACGACGCCGTGCATGCGCGGCGCACGCCCTTCGTCTTCATCGGCAATAATGAATACCGGATGGAAGGCTTGAATATCGGCGAGCGCGAACGCCTCAACGGTGGCCAGCTGAGCCTGTACGTGGCGCAGCGTCCGGGCCGCCTGGGCCTCGTGCGCCTGGCCCTGCACGCGCTGTTCGGCAAGTTGTCGCAGGCCAAGGATTTCGATGTGCTGACGGCCACCGACCTGGAGATCGCCACGAAACACCGCCGCCTGCGCGTGGCCACCGATGGCGAAGTGACCGTCATGAATACGCCACTGCGCTACCGCATCCGCACGGCCGCGCTCGAAGTGATCGTGCCGGCGTCCGTGCCCGCCGCCAGCTAGGAGAACGCCATGCGTACCATCGTGCATTTATCGGATTTGCATTTCGGCCGGGTCGACGGGGATTTGCTGGCGCCCTTGCGCGCGCTGGTCGAGCGCCTGGAACCGGATGTGGTGGTGGTCTCGGGCGACCTCACCCAGCGGGCCCGCAGCGCCCAGTTCCAGGCGGCGCGGCACTTTCTCGACAGCTTGCCGGGGCCGCAGATCGTGGTGCCGGGCAACCATGACGTGCCGCTGTATAACGTCTTTTCCCGCTTCCTGACGCCGCTGGTGAAGTACCGGCGCCACGTGACGGACGATTTGTCGCCCGAATATGTGGACGAGGAAATTGCCGTGCTGGGTATCAACACGGCCCGTTCATTGACGTTCAAGGATGGCCGCATCAGCCACGAGCAGATCGATTTCCTGCGTGAACGCCTGGGCCGCTTGCCGCCCGGTTTGACGCGCATCATCGTCACGCACCATCCATTCGACTTGCCCGAGCACTTCGATGAAGACGATCTGGTGGACCGCGCGCCGCAGGCGCTGCAAATGTTTTCCGAATGCGGCGTGGATTTATTGCTGGCGGGACACTTGCATGCCAGCGTGGCGGGCAACACGGCCGAGCGCTACAAGATCGCCGGCTACGCGGCCCTGATGGTGCAGGCGGGCACGGCCACGTCCACGCGGGGCAGGGGCGAGTCGAACTCGTTCAATGTGCTGCGCGTGGAAAACAGCTGCATCCGGGTCGAGCGCTACAGCTGGAATGAAGATAGCGCCGAGTTTGAAAAGGTCAGTACGGAAGCGTTCGAACGCCAGGGCGGCGTGTGGGCCAGCTTACGGCCGCTGTGATCGGTGATGTTTTAATTACAGATGGCGTGCCGCATCCATGCGGTCATGCAAAATGCGGACGATGGCAATGCCATAGTGAGTGATGCGGAAATAAATCATGTGCCGTCCCACTTTGCGGCGCCGGTAGCCGGGCCGAATCTGCTCGCATGCCGGTGCCGTCTCGGGTGCGCGTGCCAGGTCATCGAAGGCCGCCGTCATGTTGTCAAGATAAAGACTGGCCTGCTGCACGTTCCAGCGCTGCGACGTATACGCCCAGATCGCCTCAAGATCATGCTCGGCGGCGGGCGTCAGCCGGTATTCAGCCATGCGCTGCCAGCATTCTCTGCTTGAAAGCCCTGGCGTCGAAAGGCTGGGGTTCACCGCTGGCCTCGCCTTCCACCAGCGCCGCGCGGATCGCATCGAGTTCGGCGCTGCGTTCCTGTTCACGCCGGATCAGGTCGCGGATGTATTCGCTGTCGTTCGTATAGCGCCCGGCGTCAATTTGCGCCTTGATCCAGTCGTCCTGCTGGTCCGTCAAGGTAATGGTCTTGCGCACGGTTCCCATGATGGTTCACTCCAGATATGAGCAGTACGACGATCGTCATACTATTGGTGCAATATAGTGCATATTTGTGCAAATATTCAGTCGCCTGATCGGTGCTTATAACCAGTAATTCATGAAACGGGCCGCCCATTCCTTCATGCGGTCGGAGATGGGCCGGGTTTCCCATTTCGCCTTGGTGATCTCTTCCGAGTCGCGCAAGTCTTCCTGGAAGGCGTTTTCCATTTCCCTGCCGAAGCTGTCGCCCAGCACGATCACGTTCAGCTCGCTGTTGTGCAGGAAGCTGCGCATGTCGATGTTGGTCGAGCCCACCGTCGACCAGGCGCCGTCGATGACGGCCGTCTTGGCGTGCAGCACGGCCAGTTTCAAGTGAAAAATGCGGATGCCGCCGGCCAGCAGCTGGTCGTACAGTGCGTGTCCCGCATGGAACACGAGGCCGCTGTCGGACACGCCGGGCAGCACCACGGTGACGTCCACGCCCCGTTTGGCGGCCGCGACCAGCGCGTCGACCGTCTGCTGGTCGGGCACGAAATAGGCGGACGTGATGTGGATCGATTTCTTTGCTTCCTGGATGGCCAGGATGTAGGCCTTGTAGATTTCAAAGCCGCCTTCCGGCTCGCTGGCCACCACGCGCACCAGCTTGTCGCCCACTTCGGACAGCACGGGGAAATAATTGGCGTCAGGCAAGTCTGCCTGGTCTTGCTGGGCCCAGGTGCGGATGAACAGCCACTGGAAGGCGGCCACGGCCGGGCCTTCCACTTTCACGTGCGTGTCGCGCCAGCCCACGTCCTTCTTGTCGGTGGGCTTCGATTTCGAGCGGAACAGCGAGCTTTTCGCATAGGTATCGCTGATATTGATGCCGCCCGTAAACGCTGTCTTGCCGTCGACGATCAGCACCTTGCGGTGATCGCGGTTGTTGATCTTCCAGTCGTCGCCCTTGAGCTTGGCCGGATTGACGGGGTTGAAGGCCACCAGGTGCACGCCGGCCGCGCGCATGCGCTCAAAAAACGCTTGCGGCACGCCGATGGTGCCCACGCTGTCGTAGATGACGTTGACCGTCACGCCCGATTGCTGCTTTTCGATCAGCATGTCGGCGAACTTCAGGCCCAGCGGGTCCTGGTCGAAGATGTACGTTTCCAGGTTGATGCTGGTCTTGGCGTCGCTGATGGCCTGGAACATGGCGGCCATGGTTTGCGGGCCGTCAAACAGCAGGGTTACCTTGTTGCCCTTGATCAGAGGCACGCCCGTGGCCGCCTCTTCCAGCGCGGCCTGGGTCTTCAAGTCCATGCCGGACTTGGCCCAGCGCTTGTTGAGCAGGGCGGCCCGGCTGTTGACGTTCAGCACGGCGCCCTTGCCCGTGATCACCTTGGGCTTGGCCACGGGTTCCAGGGTGGTGTTGAGGTTCTTGACATTGGGCAGCGAAGCGCATGCAGCCAGGGTCCAGCACAGCAGGAGGGCGGTGAGACAGGGTTGCATGCGCCTAGCGGTCATTTTTGAGCCTTGTTTGTCAGTGACAGGTTTGCCGTATCATCGGCCAGTGCCAGGGGCGGCGGGTTTTTCGAACCAAAGAAGAAGACGATGGGCGAGCGCAGGAAACGCTTGCCCAGGATTTTCAACAATTGCATGCCGTGCTTGAAGCGCACCTGGCGCGAACGCAGCGCCACCCACAGGGCCAGGCCGAAGCTGACCAGCAGGTTGGCCGTGCCGATGGCGAAGATGCCCGACAGCGACTTGACGGCCAGTTGCCAGCTCATATTGTGGTCGAGTCCCACCAGGGCCGTTGCAAAGTTGGCGGCCGAGAAGGTGATGTGGCGGATATCGATGGGCAAGCCGATCAAAAAGCCGAGGGTGCCGATGGAGCCCAGCAAAATACCGAAATAGAAGTTACCCATCAGGCCGCCCAGGTTGTTTTCCAGGTACAGGCCCAGCCGCTGCAAGCGCTCCTGGCCGATCACCCGGCCCAGGCCGCGCAATTGCGCGATGCGCTGCGCCCAGCGCGTGTACAGCGCCTGGTTATCGTAGTAGCCGGAAATCAGGCCGGCCACGAACAGGCACACGCCGGCGATCATGGCGTAAAAGATGGCGGGGCTGCCGATGGGATCGATATCGTGCAGCAGATGCATGGCTTTTTCCGGCGACACCAGGTTGTGCCCGGTGATCGCCTTGTAGCCGAGCGCGATCAGCCACGCCGTGGGGATGGCCGTCGCCAGGTTGCCCAGCACGGCCATGTTTTGCGTGCGGAAGACCTTGTTGATCAGTTCCGCCATGCTGTCGAGGTCGATATTCCGGCCATCCTTGCTGTGCAGGCCGGCGGCGATGCGCGAGGCCGTCATGGCCGGCTGCTTGGTGGCCACCGTGAAGTGCAGCAAGTGGATGAACATGAAGCCGATCGAGTAATTCATGCTGAACATGAACGCTTCGACCAGCGG
This sequence comes from Janthinobacterium agaricidamnosum, assembly GCF_003667705.1. Classification (NCBI taxonomy): domain Bacteria; kingdom Pseudomonadati; phylum Pseudomonadota; class Betaproteobacteria; order Burkholderiales; family Oxalobacteraceae; genus Janthinobacterium; species Janthinobacterium agaricidamnosum. The sequence goes on from NZ_CP033019.1 coordinate 1,486,766, forward strand.
CGCCGAGCGCAAATACGACATCAATATCTTGAACAGGGCCATGAAGCCGATGATCACGCCCGCGCCTGCGGACGAGAGGAACATGGCACCCATTTCGCGGCGGTTTTCCGCGATGTAGTGCTCGCCCGTGCGGCTGGCGTTTTCCGTCACATTGCGCGCCAGCAAGTTGATATTGTCGGAAAACAGGTCGCTGACCTTGTATTTGTGGTTATGCGCGCGTATCAGTTCCAGCGCCAGCCCCACGGCGCCCGCGCGGCGGCGGCTGACGGGCTGCGGGTGCAGCAAGTCCTGCGTGGCGTCGACCGTGATGGCGTCAATGTCCACGTTGTTTGAAGCGGGCAGCTCGCCGCTCGTGTCGACGAGGAACAGCAGCTTGCGCAGGCGGTCGATGCTCTGCGCCAGCGCCACCAGTAAATACGTGAGGGGAATGCTGGTGCCCTGGTACAGCGCCTTCTTGCGGATCTTGGCGATGACGGCGTCGCACTGGTCCAGCATCACCAGCAAATGGCGCGCGTCCTCGATGTGCTCGATGTCGCCTTGCAGCAGGCTCGAATAGGCATCCAGGTAGGCGTTCACTTCCGTGTTCTGCACCATGAACGGCGACTGGAACACTTCGATTTCATTGTGGAAACGCGTCAGTTCCGGCTCCAGGCCCATGGCGCAGACGCGGTAAGACAAGGTGCGGATGGCGTCTAGCATCCCTGGCAACATGATATTGCCGTCGCCGACGGCCAGTTCGACCTCGTCGCTGGTGAGCACGTCGAACAGTTCCAGCCAGTCCGTGGCAGGCACGTTGCTGATCCACAAATAATCGGTCTTCAGGTACAGCACCTGATCGAGCGCGTCGTTCAGGTATTCATCGCCAAGGGCGGGCGGCAGCATGCGGTAGGCGATGCGGCGTTTTAATTCTGTAAAGAAGCCGCTGTTCGACAGCACGCCGATATCCGTGTACAGGCTGGCGTGGCGGCGCGCGGCCAGCACGCGCAGCACGTATTCGTGCAGGGCGCGCGCCTGGGCGGGATTACCTTTGAGAAGCTGGCGCAGGGTGCGCACGTTGGCGATCGCGGTAGCGCTGTCGTGGGGGCGCTTGGGACGCAATGAGTTGAATAATTCCACCAGCAAGTCGATATTGCTGGAGTTGGGGTCAATGCGTTCGAGGATAGCTAGCATGCAGAAAAAACGGGCGAGCCGCTGTCGGTAAAACCAGTAGTGTACCGCCTGCGTCAGATCGCGCAACGTTCGCCACCGAACATTGCTTTACGGCAGGGGCTGCAATTCACGCCATTTTGCCGCAAATTGCCACAATCATGGTCAAACTTGCGTGTTGTCAGTGTGCGACGTGTTTCTTGGGACTAAGCTGAAGTTTCTGTTGTACAACGCACGGATGGCTGGACAAAAAGCGAGGATAAGGTAACACTTGGATCAGACACACAGCGCATGTCCTGATCAATACCGGGTAGTTTACTTTTCACGTCACCGAGATATTTATCATGAAGACCTCGTATTTTGCGCTTGCTGTGATAGGGATGGGGCCTTTCGCGCTGGGCGCGACGGCCCAGGCTGCCGATGGCGCGGGCAGTGCCGCATCCACCAACGTTGCCGTGTACGGCGTGCTCGACGCGGGCATCGTGGCCGAGCAGGGCTGCGCCGCCGGTTGCGCCGGCACCAAGGTGTCCGGCGGCGTCGCCTCCGGCTCGCGCCTGGGCGTGCAGGGGCGCGAAGCGCTGGGCAACGACGTTTCCGCCGTGTTTACCCTGGAAGCGGGCGTCCAGAACGACACGGGCCAGTCGGAAGATGGCCGCCTGTTCGGCCGGCAAGCCTACGTGGGCCTGGACAGCCGCCTGGGCGCGCTGACCCTGGGGCGCCAGTACAACCTGCAATACCTGGCGCTCACCGACGTGGCCGACCCGTTCAAGGGCGGCATGGCCGGCAGCGCCAGCAACCTGGCCGGCTACAGCGTGAAACGCTACGACAATACCGTCAAATACGTGACGCCCGCCTTGCGCGGCGTGACGGCCAGCGCCATCTACAGCTTCGGCGAGTCGCCGTACAGCAGCGCCAACAACCGCGCATATGGCGCCACCCTCGGCTATTCGTCCGGCGCCGTGAATGTCAGCGTGTCGCACCAGCGCAAGAACAACTTCATCCTCGCCTCCGGCACCTTGCCCGCCATCGACATGTCGTCGCGCAACACCCTGATCGCGGCGAACATCGACCTGAAAGTGGCCACCGCCTTTGCCGCCGTGGGCGTGAACAAGGGCTATGGCAGCTCGCCGTGGGACCCGAACAATGCCTACAGCTCGCTGGCCCTGTCGATGTCGTCGTCCGACAGCCGCGACACCTTGCTGGGCGTGTCCGTGCCCGTGGGCGGTTTCAAGCTGCTGGCCTCGTACGTGCGCAAGGATGACCGCGACCTGGCCAACCGCGACGCCAATCAGGTGGCCGTCGGCCTCACGTATTCCCTGTCAAAACGCAGCGATTTCTACGCGTCCTACGCGAAGATCCACAACAAGAACGGCGCCCGCTACACGGTGGGCAATGCCAGCGATGCGGGGCGCGGCGACGCGGCTTTTAATATGGGCTTCCGTCACGGTTTCTGAGCGGCGGCGGATGGGGCAGGGCACGTTGCTCCCAGCCACTTGCCGTTGCTCGTCACATTCACCTGTTCCGGCGTGCCGCGCGCGCTCGTCGTCACGGCCAGCTGCATGCTGAACGCCTGGTCGCCCGAGAACAGCACCTGGCCTTCGCCGCTCGATTTCGGATTCGCGCACGTGAACGACACCTGCATGCCGCCCGCGATGTCCTTGTTCTTCGAGGTGCAATCGCCGGGCTGGCCCGTGGGAATCTGCTTGCGCGCCGCCATGTCCGGCGTCACGCACGCCGTCACGCGCACGGCGCCGTCGGCGCCCACGGTGGGCATGGCCATGCCGCGGCTGGCCGCCATGCTTTCCAGCTGCTTGCGTTGATCGGGAGGAAGGTTGCCCAGCTGCTGCAGCACCATGGACATGGCATTGTCGGTGGCGGCGTCGGGCGACGCCATCTTGCTGTCGACTTGCCACAGGCCAGGCTTGATGGTGGCCGATGGCGCGGCGGCCATGGCTTGGCTGCCGAAGGCGGCGCAAGCGAGCAGGGTCAGGCGTAGCAAAGAATGTTTCATGTGGGCGTCTCCAGAAAAGGCAGACCCCAGCATACGGCATGGCAAGCGGGGCACGCTTGCCATTGTGTTACAAACTGTGATCGGGCTCGATCCGGCGCACGTCCACGCTGGCGATGCGGCGCTCGTCGGCCTCGAGGATTTCATAGCGCAGATCGTCGAGTTCCAGCACTTCGCCCACGGCCGGCATGTTTTCGAAATGCGCCAGCAGGAAGCCGGCCAGCGAGTTGTACTCGCCGTCTTCGCTGACCAGGGTTTCCGTCTCGAATACTTGCTCCAGGTAATGCAGGTCCGTCGCGCCGTCGATGCGCCAGTGGCCGGGACCGAGCACTTCCACGTCCGGCTGCTCGTCCTCGTCGGGGAATTCGCCGGCGATGGCTTCCAGGATATCGATCGGCGTGAGCACGCCTTGCACGGTGCCGAACTCGTCTACCACCAGCACCAGCTGGCCGCGCGAGCGCTTCAAGGTCTCCATGGCTTTCAGCACGCCGGCCGCTTCCGGCACGACGACGGCTTCGCGCATGCTGGCCGGGTCGATCTTGCCGCGCGAGACGAGGTCCTCGATCAGATCCTTGCTGCGCGCGATGCCGACCACATTGTCGAGGTCATCATTGCAGACAGGAATCATGCTGTGCGGCGTGTCGCGCAGCAATTGCAGCATCTTCTCGCTGCTGTCGTTCAGGTTGACCCAGGAGACGTCGCCGCGCGGCGTCATCACGGAACGGATCGAGCGTTCGGCCAGGGTCAGCACGCCGCTGACCATGTTGCGCTCTTCCACGCCGAAGGCGGAGACGTCGGGCAATTCCTTGACTTCGTGCTCTTCCACGGCTTCGCGGCCTTTGCGCCCGCCCAGCAGGCTCAGCACGGCTTGTGCCGTGCGGTCGCGCAGCGGGGCATTCGACTGCAGCTTGAGGAAGTTGCGGCGCGCCAGCTGGTTGAAGAACTCGATGACGATCGAGAAACCGATGGCGGCGTACAGATAGCCTTTCGGAATGTGGAAGCCCAGGCCTTCGGCCACCAGGGACAGGCCGATCATCAGCAAAAAGCTCAGGCACAGCACGACGACGGTGGGATGGGCGTTGACGAAGCGCGTTAGCACCTTCGAGGCCAGCATCATGACGACGATGGAAATGACGACGGCCGCCATCATCACGTACAGGTTTTCCACCATGCCGACGGCCGTGATGACGGCGTCGAGCGAAAAGACGGCGTCGAGCACGACGATCTGCGCCACCACGAGGCCGAAGCCGGCGTAGACTTTCGGTCCCGTCTGCGCATGCGTGACGCCTTCGAGGCGCTCGTGCAGCTCGCTGGTGGCCTTGAACAGCAGGAACAGGCCGCCGATGAGCAGGATCAGGTCGCGCCCCGAAAACGAGAAGGCCCATATGGAAAACAAGGGCGTCGTCAGGGTGACGAGCCAGGAAATCAGCGAGAGCAGGCCCAGCCGCATGACGAGGGCCAGGGTCAGGCCCAGCACCCTGGCCTTGTCGCGCTGGTGCGGCGGCAGTTTTTCGGCCAGGATGGCGATGAAAATCAGGTTGTCGATACCCAGTACGATTTCCAGTACGACCAGCGTCAGCAGGCCGACCCAGATTGTCGGGTCAAATAACCATTCCATGTGTGTAACCTTGTAAAGTCAGTAAGTATCAAGCTTGCCTGGCGGCCAGTGCCCCAGGGAATCGTGTTGCGAGTACGTGATGTAGCGGCGGACGCGCGGCGGCCGGGTAGCCTGCCGCGCGTCCGCTTCGGCAAGTGCCCCCGGTCCCGCTTGCCAAATGATGGCGCAAAACGGCGCCGCCTGGCGCGAGGTCGGGTAGAGCGTGATGGGGTCGTTGTCGCATTCGTCGGCGTCGCAGCTGTCGCCGGGCAAGCCCGCATGGGCGCCGGGGTCAAGGCAATCGGCGACGAAGGCAGGCGTGGCAGTAGTGCCGGCCGCGACTGCATGCTGGAATGGGGAAGGGCTGGCGTCAGCCATGCTGGCGAACGCCTGGGGTAAGGCAATGAAGACAAAAAGGCAGAGCAGGACGAGAGCTCGTCTCATATACAGGCAGATAGTTCCGGAACCGTGGAGTATAACACGCGCACATAACAGCCCGATGACAGGCACTTGCGTAACTGACAAGCATGACGTAAATTGCGAGAGCAATGATTTCCCTGGGCAGCGAAGACGCAGCGCGGGTCCATGGCAATTCTTGCATTCGTATTCCATTGCGCCCGCTTTTGCGCTTGTCTAATAACGTAGTGCTACCAGGACTCCGATTTGAAACCAATTACCGCCCTCCTGCTTGCCGCCGGCATCCTCTCGCCGTCGTTCATCCTGGCCGCCACCCCGGTCGAAGCCGCGCCGATTCAGAAAACCGGCAAGGCCGCATCGAACCGTGCCGCCGCCGTCAAAGTCACGTCCGTCGAAGGCATCACCGAATACCGCCTGGCCAATGGCTTGCGCGTGCTGCTGTTTCCCGATGCCAGCAAGCCGACCCTGACCACCAACATCGTCTACCTGGTCGGCTCGCGCCATGAAAACTATGGCGAAACGGGCATGGCCCACTTGCTCGAGCACTTGCTGTTCAAGCCCAGCGCCAACTTCGGCGTCAGGAAGGGCACGAAAACTCCCGTCGAGATCCTGAACTCGACAGGAGCCGATTTCAACGGCACCACCTGGTACGACCGCACCAATTACTACGCCACCTTCCCCGCCAACGACGACAACCTGCGCCAGATGCTGGCCATGGAAGCGGACCGCATGGTCAACGCGGCCATCGACCAGAACGATCTGTGGAATCCGAAGACGCAGAAGGGCGAAATGACGGTCGTGCGCAACGAGTTCGAAATGGGCGAGAGCGACCCGATCGGCGTGACCAGCGAACGCATCCAGGCTGTCGCCTACGACTGGCACAACTACGGCAAGTCGACCATCGGCGCCCGTTCCGACATCGAACAGGTCAACATTCCCCGCCTGCGCGCGTTTTACCATAAATATTATCAGCCGGATAACGCCGTGCTGATGGTGGCCGGCCGCTTCGATGAAGCGAAGGTGTTGAAGCAGATCAATGAACTGTTCGGCAAGATCCCGAAACCGACGCGCGTGATCGAACCGACCTACACGGCCGAGCCGGTGCAGGATGGCGAGCGCGCCGTGACGGTGCGCCGCAGCGGCGGCACGCAGTTCGTCGGCGCCGGCTATCACGTGGCGCCGTCCGGCAACCCGGACGCTGTCGCCATCGAGGTGCTCGGTCACGTGCTGACGGACGCGCCCGCCGGTCGCCTGCACAAGGCGCTGGTGGAAACCAAGCTGGCCAGCAAGATCGAATACAACTCGGTGAGCAACCTGGAGCCGGGCTACAACCTGTTCGGCGCCCTGGTGCCCGTCGATGGCAACCTCGACGCGGCGCAAGCGGCCATGCTGAAAGTGCTGGAAGAACTGAAATCGCAGCCGGTCACGGATGCGGAAGTGGCGCGCGTGAAACAGCAGCTGAACAAGCAGGTCGAACTGATCACGTCGAATACGGCGCGCATGACGATCGCCCTGACGGAGTCGCTGGCGGCCGGCGACTGGCGTCTGTTCTTCCTGCAGCGCGACCAGCTCGACAAGCTGACGACGGCGCAGGTGCAGGCGGCGGCCGAGAAATACCTGAAGAGCTCGAACCGCACCCTGGGCCGCTTCATCCCCACCGATGCGCCGGACCGCACCGTCGTGCCGGCCTATGCCGACGTGGCGCCGCAACTGGCCGGCTACACGGGCCGCGCCGTCGTGGCGCAGGGCGAAGCGTTCGACCCCAGTCCCGACAATATCGAAGCGCGCACCACGCGCTTCACCTTGCCGAACGGCTTGAAGGGCGCCTTGCTGCCGAAGAAAACCAAGGGCAATACCGTCAGCGTCGTGTTGAAACTGCAGCTAGGCAGCGAAGAGAGCCTGCGCGGCAAGGGGCAAGTGGGCAGCTACACGGCCAGTCTGTTGTCGCGCGGCACGGATAAACTGTCGCGCCAGGAAGTAAAGGACAAGTTCGACCAGCTGGGCATGCAAGTAGCCATCTCCGGCGGCGCCGAAGGCGTGACCGCCATGCTGACGGGCAAGCGCGAGAACTTGCCGGCCGCCATGGACCTGCTGGCGCAAGTGCTGCAAAAGCCGGCCTTGAACGAAACGGAATTTCTGGAATTGCAGCGCGAGCGCGTCGGCCGCGCCGAGCAGGAATTGCCTGAGCCGCAGCCGCTGGCCGTGAACGCCTTCCGCCGCCTGCTCGACGCCACGCCGGAAGGCCATGTGCGCCACGTGGCCACCTTGCCGCTTGAGCTGGCGCAATGGAAAGCCATCAAGGTTGCCGATGTGAAAGCCTTCCATGGCGCCTATTATGGCGCGTCGAACGCCACGTTTGCCGCCGTGGGCGACTTCGACCCGGCCGCGCTGAAGGCGCAAGTGGCCAGCCTGTACGGCAGCTGGAAGACGCAGCAGCCGTATGTGCGCATTCCCGATGCCGTTAAGCCTGTGAGCGGCGAGAAAGTCACGCTGGAAACGCCGGACAAGGCCAACAGCGTGCTGTTCGCCATCCAGCCAATTCCGCTCAAGGATGACGCCGCCAGCTATCCGGCGTTGCTGATCGCCAATCACATGCTCGGTGGCGGCGCCTTGCGCAGCCGCCTGGCCGACCGCATCCGCCAGAAGGAAGGCCTGTCGTACGGCGTCGGTTCGCAAGTGAGCGTGCCGTCGCGCGAACCGGCCGGCTACTGGATGGCGTATGCCATCAGCGCGCCGCAAAACACGGTCAAGGTGGAAGCGGCCCTGCGCGAGGAAATCGCCAAGGCGCTGGCCGACGGGTTCTCGGAAGCGGAACTGGCCGAGGCGAAAAAGGGCTGGCTGCAATCGGAAGAAGTGAGCCGCACGCAGGACAGCGCTCTGGCCAGCGGCCTCGCCAGCTACCTGGCGCAAGACCGTACCATGGCTTACGACAAGGACCTGGAAGCGAAAGTGGCCGCCTTGACGCTGGCGCAAGTGAACCAGGGCCTGCGCGAGTACCTGAAGCCATCGGCCGTCTCGATCGTGACGGCGGGCGACTTTGCCAAGGTGGCGAAAGAGGGCGACAGCGGCGCCAAGGCAACGACGTCGAAATAAGCTACTTCAAAATAAGCTGCTTTAAATGGAAAAAAACCCGTTGGCAAGTGACCTTGCCGGCGGGTTTTTTTACGATCTTGATTTTGATGTCAACGTCCCGACACCGAACAAAACCGTAGCGAGCGGAAGGGAGAGGTGGCCGAGAAGCGCAACCGTACTCTGGTACGGTGAGCATCGCAGGCCGCCTATACCGACGCGCAGTAGGTTTGGTTCGGTGTTACCCCCGTGGGGCTAGCTCTGCTACGTAAATTTCGACGCGGCGATTGCGTGCGCGTCCCGAGGCATCCGCATTCGAGGCGATCGGCTCGCGGGCGCCGCGGCCTTCCGTGACGACGCGCGTCGGCGAGACGCCGCGCATGGCCAGGTAGTCGCGCGTGTGGGCCGCGCGTTCCACCGACAGCGGTTCGTTGATGGAATCGCTGCCCGTGCTGTCCGTATGGCCGATGATGCTGACCGTGGTGTTCGGGTTTTCGTTCAGGGTGGCGGCAAAGCGGTCGAGGATGGGGCGGAAGTTGCCCTTGATGTCGGCGCGGTTGGTGTCGAAGGAAATGTCGCTGGGGATTTCCATTTTCAGGCGGTTATCGGCCGTTTGCGACACTTGCACGCCGGTGCCCTGTGTCGCTTGCTCCATCGCGCGCTTCTGGTTTTCCATGCGGTTCGACCAGATATTGCCGACCACGGCGCCAGCTGCGGCACCGATCAGCGCGCCGCCGGCCGTGCGGCCGCTGCTGCCGCCACCGGTGGTGCCGCCGATCAAGGCGCCCAGGCCCGCGCCGATGCCGGCGCCCGTGGCCGTGCCACGTTGCGTCGAGGACATATCCGCGCAGCCGGTGGCGGCCAGTGCGATCACCAGCATACCGATCAGGGATGTGGCGCCAGGGCCTTTTTTGAATGCTTCTTTCATGGATTTTCTCCTTGTTTTGTTATTGGGACATACCCAGGAATTACCTGCACACGTTACTGCAAAATGCCGCAGTGTGCCAGTGCGCGCACGCTGTACGCAAAAGGCGGAAAAAGGGCGGCGCCCGTTTGCACGCGCGCCGCCCCTGTCTGGCCAATGGAGTGGCCTCTATAAACCGCGCCCGCTGATCAGACGCAACAGGATCATGATGACTGCCACCACCAGGAGGATGTGGATGAAGCCGCCAATGGTATAGGAAGTTACCAGGCCCAGCAGCCAAAGAATAATGAGTACGACGGCGATTGTATACAGCATGATGTGTCCTCCGAGAGTAATGTGTGGATGACGGCGGCTGCCTTGGCCTTGCGCCGTCATCAGTTTTTGTCATTGCGCAGCGACCGGGTCGCTGAACGCTTATGCCATGACTAAGTGTCTACTTTGTTTTCATTGTGTTCTGTACGCTGTCGTACACAAGGCTCAACTAGCGGGAGCGGTCGGCGTGTTCATCGGCCATGCCCGGTATCCAGGCCAGCATGCCGGCCATCCCGACGGCGCCGGCCAGGCAGCTGACCATGCCGCCGGTCAACAGCAGCATGACGCCAAACACGGGCGCGCTTGTTTGCACGGGCGCCAGATCCAGCGCGCAAAAGCCCAGCGCCGTGGCCAATATGCCGCCACCGATAAAGCCGAGCCAGATCCGGTGACTGTTTGTCTTGTCGTTTTCCATCGCACCTCCTTGAAGATATTCGTTGAACTTTCTTGAACGCATCATCTCGCGGGACGGCGTACTCATCTGTACGCCAACGAACATTGTCAAAAAGAAAACGCCCGGACAGGCCGGGCGTGTGTTGAATTTGCAACTTATCGCGGCAGCGGCGCCGCCGCGCTTCGCTTAGCCCATGGCGCGCAAGCCGCCGTTGACGACGCGCACGCGGTCGCCCTGGCGCCAGTTCGGCGCGGCGCTCTGGTGCACGGTGCGCGTCTTGCCGTTATCGAGGCGCACGACGATGTTGTAGCTGCGCGTGGCGCGCACGCTGCCTTCGATCTGATTGCCGGCCACGGCGCCGCCTACGGCGCCCAGCACGGTGGCCAGCTGCTTGCCGTGGCCGCCGCCTACCTGGTTGCCCAGCAAGCCGCCGACGACGGCGCCGCCGGCCGCGCCCACGCCGCTGCCTTCGGCGCGCGTATTGACTTCATGGATGGCTTCGATCACGCCGCAGTTGCTGCACACTTGCGGCGTCGGGGCAGCCGCGTATTGCTGTTGCGGTTGCTGCTGGGGCTGGCGCACTGGCTGTTGCTGCTGTTGCTGCTGAGGCGGCAGGGCGGCCAGCGGCTGTGCGCCGGCAGGCTGCAGGTTCGCTGGCGGCTGGTTCGCCTGCAGGTTGGCCATCTGTTCGGCCGAAGTGCCGGCTGCCAGTGGCCGGCTGTCGCTCTGGGACGAAGGCAGCCAGCCCATCAGGGCCGCCGTGCCCACGCCGCAGAACAGCAGGACGGCGACGGCGGCGGCAAGTACCAGCGGATGGAGGGATTTGGTGGTGGTGGTCATGGAAAGCTCCTGTTTTTTTAGATAATGAAATGGGTAGTGCGTGTTATCCGTGCGATTCGCGTGTATTGCCAGTGTGCTGTGCCGCTTGCTTCGCTTCCGTGCGTCACCGTACATACATGGGCGGTACTGCACCGTAGGCTAAGTAAAAATTATGTCGAGTTGTAACGACACCAAGGAAAAGCAATGCCACTAACGAACGCCAGCATGACCCTGTCCCGCGATACAGGCCGATCCGGCCTGGGGTCGTCCGTGGGCGCGCCTGACGCCGGCAACCGCTTGCTGGCCAGCCTGCCCGAGCACGATTTGCGGCACTTGACGGCGCTGTTCGATACGGTCACGGTCGAGGTAGGCGAGGTGCTGTACGAACCGGGCCAGCCTATCGGCCACATTTATTTCCCCCGCGACTGCCTGATCTCCCTGTTGGCTGTGGCGGAAGGCCGCATGACCCTGGAAGTGGGCTCGGTCGGCCGCGAAGGCGTGCTGGGCGCGTCCGTCGCGCTCGGTCATGAGCTGGCGCAAGTGCGTGCCGTGGTGCAACGTTCCGGCATGGCCAGCCGCATCGCGCGGGGCGATTTCTGCGCCGAGTTCGCCCAGCTCGAGTCCCTGCAGCGCTTGCTGTACCGCTACACGGATACCCTGCTGGCGCAAGCCATCCAGATTGCCGTGTGCAGCCGCTTCCACGTGCTCGAGGCGCGCCTGGCCCGTTCGCTGCTGATCACGCGCGACCGCCTGCAATCCGAAAAATTTCACCTCACGCATGAATTCCTCGCCCATACCCTGGGTGTGCGGCGGGTCGGCGTGACCAAGGCAGCGAGCGCGCTGCAACAGCAAAAACTCATCACTTACAGCCGCGGCAATATCGAAATCCTTGATTCCGCCGGCCTGGAAGCTGTCTCCTGCCGCTGTTACGAGCTGGTCAAGGACAGCGGCACCATCGGCATGGCCAACGTCTTCGTCTGACTTTCCTCGCTTGCCTTGCATCAGGCTTGCCTTTATCCCGCCTGCTTTTATCCTTGTGCCGCAGACGCAAAAAAGCGGGGCGGGCGCCTGCGCACCCACCCCGCTTTCTTGAGCAATAATTACTTCGGCTTGACCTGGTTACCGATCACGCCACCGACAGCGGCGCCGCCGACTGCGCCGACAGCGCTGCCGCCGGTCAGTACGGAACCGGCAACGGCGCCGACGCCAGCGCCGATGGCGGTGTTTTTATCCTGGCCGGACATGTTGGCGCAAGCCGTCAGGCTCAGCAGCAGGGCGGCAACGGAAGTGGTAGCGGCGATTTTTTTAATGATTTGCATGATAGTTCTCCTATGAATTCAGACCTCGTGGCGCCGGCATGGTATGGGCCGGATGACTTCGTGACGCCGTGTGTTTCAGGCACGATCACAGCATAGGATTGCGGCAAGGCAGGGTCTGTTCGGCAACGCACATAGGGGTGTAACAATTGTAAAGGCGTCCACGCCGCGCTCAGCGCACCTTGCGCACGGCTTTCCCCGGCTTGGGCGCCACCGGTTTCACGCGCGCCTGGGCCAGCAGGGCCGCGCACTCGCTATCTTCGACGGGGCCGGTATTGACCAGCGGCAGCAGCGCTGCCACTGGCGCCACCACGGCCAGCGCCAGTGCGCCGCCGGCGCGCAAGGCCAGCACGCCCTTGTCGACGCTCACGTCGGGCTTGCTGAAAGTGCCATGCACGTACAGGGGCGAGCGCAGCGAAAAGACGCGCAAGCCCTTGCTGTCCGGCCGCAGGGTCAGGTCCAGCCGTTCATCGGCCAGGTTCACCGTGCCATCGATATGCAGGACGGCATCATCCGTGTCGACGATAAACTGGCGCGTCTGCATCAATCCTTTGGTGACGGCGAAATCGGCGGCCATGCAGTTCAGCTTGACCTGCTTGTCGCCAGACAGTTTGGCCAGCACGACACTGCCGATATTCAAGCCCATTTCTTCCAGCAGCAGCTTGCTGATGCTGCCCCGGTTGATCAGCGCGCGCACTTCGCCGTTCGAGCTGCCCAGCAGGGTGGCGACGGAATTGCCCGTGGCCGACAGCGAAGCGTCGCCATTGATTTCGCCCACGCTCGCTTGCAGGGCGGGCAGGCGGGGAAACAGTTGCTGGATGTGCAGATGGCGGGCGCTGGCCTTGAGTTCGGCCGCGATGCCGTTGGCGATGACCTTGCCGCTGCCGTCGAGCTTGATTTGCGACGTCAGGGTGCCGCCCGCCACGTTGAAGTTGAGCGGCGTCAATGACAGCACGCCATCCGTCAGCACCACATGCGTGTCGAGCTTGCTGATTGGCAGCTCGGCATCGCGCGTGATCTTGTCGGCAGTATAGCGCACGTCGGCGTCCAGGCTGGTCCAGCGCACCGTCTTGAACGTTTCCACCGGCAGCACGCGGCCGGCCGGCTGCGTCGATGCCACGCCCCGTTCCTTCTTGCTGGCGCTGGAATCGGCGCCCACCAGCGGGCCCAGGTCGGAAAATTGCAGCAGGCGCGAGTGGACTTCTCCCGTCAGGCGCTTGCGCGGCGTGCTGGCGGAAAAGGCCAGCTTGCCACTGATGTCGCTGGAACCCACCTTGCCGGTGAACTTGTCGTACACCCATTCACCGCCGCGCGGCGCCAGGGTGCCCGTCAAATGGCCTTCCGTGCTGAAGTGCGGCGTTTCCGGCAGCAGCACGCCCGTCAATGGATACAGGCTCGCCATGCTGGGCCCCGATAGCTTCAGGCGCACGTCGAGCGCGGCCAGCTTGGCCGGACGCGTCAGGGTGCCTTCGATGGCCATGCTGCTGCCGCCCGCGCGCATGTCGGCCTGGATGGGGAAGGGCGTGCCTTGCTGCTGCAGCGACAGCACGCCGCCGGCCTTGCCGCCGCCCTTGACGCTTTCGCCATGGTATTTGCCCGACAGCGTCCAGGCGATGCCGTAGCGCGCATCGTTTGCGATGGTGTCGACATCGGCGCGCATCGCCGTTTTCGTGACAGCATCGTCCAGATACACGGTGCCCTTGCTGAAGACCACGCCTTGCAATTCCAGCTGCCACGGCGATGGCTGCTCCTGTTTGTCGAAGGTCCAGTTGTTCTTGCCGTCCTTGTTGCGCAGCAAGCGCACCTGCGGCGTGTCGAAGCGCAATTGCGGAATGAGGATTTTCTTGTCCAGCAGGGCCAGGGGATTAAGCGAGAACGCCAGCTGGCTGACGGTAGCCAGCTGCGCCCCGTCGTCCGTCCCGGACATGGTGCTTGGGTTGCCCAGGCGCACATCCTTTGCCTGCAGGTGCGGCCATGGCAAATAGTCGCGCCAGCCTTGTTTGCCTCCCGTCGTGGGCTGCTGCCACGTCAGCGTCAGGTCGCCTTCGATGGCAAACGGTCTCCCCAGCGCTTCGCTGGCGCGCGCATTGAGCCAGGGCTTGGCGCGGTTCCAGTCCATATTCATCAGGACGATGGAGGCGGTGACGGGCAGGGCGATGAGCACGGCGGCGCTGGCGAGGGAGATTTTCTGACGGCGGGACAGTTGCATGGTAGACGATTCTTTCTGGACAAGTATTCACGATGCTACAGGAATCGCTCCTCAGCCGGGCCCGTTTCTCGCTTTTACGGTCCGGCACGTGCGCTGGCGCACGTTGCCGATGCAAGTATTGTCGATTTCTTACTCTATGTGCGGCACCGAACGGATATGCGGGGAGCCGGAGCCTATAACGTCTACATCAAACGCCGTTCCTGATTCCAGATGCACCGACGTATGAACCCTAACGCTTACACATTCTCCAGGAGAAAAAAAATGACAAACCGAGATTTCAAAATTTCCCCACTGGCCGCCCTGGCCGCCTGCGCCACGGCCGTTGTCCTGATGACGGGCTGCTCCAGCCTGAAAACGCCAGCCACGGCCGATGTCGCCGTGTCGCGCGCCGCCGTCGATAACGCCGCCAGCGCCGGCGCCGCCGACCTGGCACCCGATGAAATGCGCTCGGCCCGCGAAAAAATGCGCATGGCTAACCAGGCCCTGAAAGACCGTGACTACAAAACGGCGCGCGACCTGGCTGACCAGGCGCAAGCCGATGCCAAGCTGGCGCAAAGCAAGGCCAACTCGGCCAAGGCCACCAGCGCCGCCGATGAAATCAACGAGAACATCCGCGTCATGCGCGAAGAACTCGACCGTGCCAATCAGCAAGCCCCGAAACAATAACCAAGAATAAGAACAGGATTCCATCATGAAAAAAGCTACTTACACCACCATTCCCGGCCTGCTGGCCATGGCCGTCCTCGTTGCCGCCTGCAGCTCCGCACCGACCACCACCAGCCTGCTCGACCAGACCCGCGGCGACTACATGGCGGCGCAATCGAACCCGATGGTATCGACCTATGCGCCACGCGAATTCCGCGAAGCGAGCGCTGCGCTGGAAGCGGCAAACGCCGCCGCCACGCGCCAGGAAGATAGCGAAAAAGTCGACAAGCTGGCCTACCTGGCCAAGCAAAAGATAGCCACGGCGCAAGAAGTCGCCAAGCAGAAAGCGGCCGAAGCCGATATCGCCAACGCGGGCAAGCAGCGCGACCAGTTGCGCCTCGATGCGCGCACGCAGCAGGCTGACCAGGCCACGGCCCGCGCCCAGACGGCGCAAGCGGATGCGGAAGCGGCCAAGGCCCAGGCTCAGGCTGCCGAAGCATCGGCCCGCGATGCGCAAGCGCGCGCCGCCGGACTCGAAGCACAGCTGGCCGACCTGGCCGCCAAGAAAACCGAACGCGGCATGGTCATTACCCTGGGCGACGTGCTGTTTGGCACGGACAAGGCGAACCTGACGGCCGATGGCGTGAATACGGCGCGCAAGCTGGCCGAGGTGCTGAAAAACAACCCGCAACGCACCGTGCTGATCGAAGGCTTTACCGATAGCACGGGCGGCTCCGCGCACAACCTGGAATTGTCGCAACGCCGCGCCGAATCCGTGCGCAATGCGCTGCTGGAGCAAGGCATCAGCCGTGACCGCATCGCCACGAAAGGCTATGGCGCCGCCTATCCGGCCGCCGGCAACGATACGGCGGCAAACCGCCAGCTGAATCGCCGTGTGGAAATCGTCTTGTCGGAAGATAACACGGCCATTCCCGCCCGCCGTTAAAACACCAGGCCAAACTACGGTTTTTGCCTGGCGTTTGATTTATTAGTAGGCAGCACCGGCCGCTACTTGGCCGGTGGATACCCATGTAATACTTGAAAGGAAGCATCATGACCCAAACATCTGTTGAGATTCCAGCTGGCATCGATACGGCCGCCATCCGCGCCGCCGCCAAAAACCTCGATGACGGCGCCGTGACGGCCGGCTACCAGGGCGACCGCCAGGAGTTGATCACCCTGTTGAATGGGGCGCTGGCCACCGAACTGGTGTGTATTGCGCGCTATAAACGCCATTACTACACTGTGAGCGGGCGCGACAATGGCACCATCAAGGCCGAGTTCCTTGAGCATGCGCAGCAGGAGCAGGAACACGCCGACTGGCTGGCCGAACGCATCGTGCAACTCAATGGCAAGCCAGATTTTAATCCTGCAACATTGCTTGCGCGCAGCCATGCCGAGTATGATGACTCCGAAGACGTGCAAAGCATGGTGCGTGCCAATCTGATCGCGGAACGGGTAGCGATCGAGTCGTATCGCCAGATGATCGTCAAAATTGGCGACAAGGACCCGACCACACGCCATTTGTTGATCAAAATCATGGCTGTCGAAGAAGAGCACGCCGATGACATGCGCGATCTAATGGAATAGTGTTTTTGAGTAAAGTAGGTATAGTAACTACATTCATCCACAGCTAAGGAGCTAAACCATGTTGGAAAACAATATCACCACCGTCAATAACGATGTCAAAACCCTGGTCAAGGATGCGCAAGCCCTGTTCAGCGCCGCTGCCGCCCTGACCGGTGAAAAAGCCGATGAAGTGCGCATCAAGGGCATGAAAACCCTGGACGCTGCCCTGGCCAAGGCGCACGAAGCGCAAGCGTCGGCCATCGTTGCTACCAAACAGCTCGCCTCCCAGGCGGACGGTTATGTCAAGGAAAACCCATGGCGCACGGTAGCCGTCGCCGCTGGCGTCGGCGTACTGGTCGGCTTCATCCTGGGCCGCAAGTAATCCATTGTCAGGAGCGATATGGACAAGTCTGCTTCGTCTCACCAGGGGCCGGGATTGATCGGCTCGGTCGCCGGCCTGGCCAAAAACGCCGTCGGCCTGATGTTGTCGCGGCTGGAACTGGCCACCATCGAACTGTCGGAAGTGCGCAATCACATGCTGCAGCTCGTGGTCATTTTCGCCCTGGCGACAGTGGCGGGCTTGTTTGCCATCGCTTACGGCAGCGTACTGATCGTTTTCCTGGCCTGGGATAGCCTGGGCTGGAAGATCCTGGCGATCATGACGGTCGTATTCGTAATGCTGGCCATCGCGCTGGTCATGTATGCGCGCGCCATGCTGCGTCAAGGAAAGCTGTCCATGCCTGCCACCATGGCGGAATTGAAGGCCGACCGCGACATGCTGATGTAAGCGGGCTCACGAGGAGAATTCATGTCGGAAACCGACAAACTGGCGGCGCAAGCCGCCCGCAAGCGCCTGCTGATCGCCCAGGGCGAAATGTATCGCGTGGGCATCGTGCATGCGCGCGCCAATGTGGGCTATGCCCTGCGTCCCGAATCGCTGCTGCAGGGCGTGGTCGAAACGGCGGTCGGCTTTGCCGGCCACCGCGTCGAGTCCTTGCTGGCGCCGGGCGGCATGCGTTTGCAGGGCGCCATGCCCTACGTGCTGACGGCGTTATCGTTTATCGGGCGCAAGAAGCTGGTCAAGCCGGCCCTGGTCCTCGTGGCCGTGGCCGCCGTGGCCGCCAGCTGGCTGCGCCGCAAGCGCTGAACGCCAGCCGTGTTGCACAGGAACGCCGTCATTGACGGCGTTTTTTTTTGCCCGTACCCAACGTCCGGCACGGGCAGGCGCAATCCCTTACAATGATTCACGCCGCATTTTGCGCGGCGCACAGAGGGGCCATCTTGATGACGAATTCAAAGACACCGATCAATCAGTTAAATCCCTCGCGCCTGCGCATCGTGCTGGTGCTGCAGGGCGGCGGCGCACTGGGCGCCTACCAGGCCGGCGTCTACCATGCGCTGCACGAACATGGCCTGGCGCCCGACTGGGTGGTGGGCACCTCGATCGGCGCCATCAATGCCGCCATTTTGGCCGGCAACAAGCACGAGGACAGGCTCGTGCGTTTAAAACAGTTCTGGCAGCGCGTGGCACACCGCGACAGCGTCGACATGAATCTCGTTTCAGACCAGCAGCGCCGCTCGAACATCTGGCTGGCCACGCTCGATACCGTGTTGCGCGGCGTGCCCGGCTTCTTCAAGCCGCGCATTTTCAGCCTGTTCTCCGCAGGAATCGCCGTCAAGCCGGAAGAGGCCAGCTTTTATGACACCAGCGAGCTGGCCAGCACCCTCGAGGAACTGGTCGATTTCGATTACCTGAACCAGCCCGGCGGCATGCGCCTGACGGTCAACGCCCTGCGCGTCAAATGCGGCAGCCTCACCAGTTTCGACAGCCAGCAGCAACCGCTGACGGCGGACCATATCCGCGCCAGCGGCGCCTTGCCGCCCGGCTTTGCCGGCGTGCGCGTCGATGGCGATTTATATTGGGATGGCGGCCTGTACTCGAACACGCCGCTGGAAACCGTGCTCGACGACACGCCCCACGTTGACACCCTGGTCTTCATGGTCGACCTGTGGAGCTCGGAAGGGCCGGAACCGACCACCCTCGATGAGGTGCAGACGCGGCAAAAGGACGTCACCTTCGCCTCGCGCTCGAAACGCCATATCGCCGATTATGTCAATACGCACACCTTGCAGCGCAAATTGCGCGAGCTGTACGCCGGCCTGCCCGACACAAAGCACAACCGCCAGCAGACGGAAGAGCTCGTAGCGCTGGGCTGCGACAGCACCATGCACATCGTGCGCCTGCCGTATGCGGGGCGCGACTGGCACATGGCGGCCAAAGACATCAATTTCTCCAAGGGCTCCATCGAGTGGCGCTGGGAGCAGGGCTACCAGGATGGCTTGCGCGCGATCAAGGCGGCCGGCTGGCTGGCCTTCGTCACGGAAGACACGCCGCTCGTGGTGCACGAACTCCCGCCCTATGAGCGCGATGCGGCTTAGTGACGCCTGTCAAAACCTGCTGCGCGTCGGTATAGGCGGCCTGCGATGCTCACCGTACCTTCCGTACGGTTGCGCTTCTTAGCCACCTCTCCCTCCCGCTCGCGACGGTTTTGTCAGGTGTTGCAATGTTGTTCAGCGTCGCAACAGCACGGCGCATCACTGCGGATGCGCCGCTGCACGCAGTTTTTCCGCGTTCGCCATGTCTTGCCGGTAAGTATCCTGCGCCTCCTTCAGGCAGGTGGCGCGCGTGGCGGATGGCTCCAGGCGGCACGCTTTTTTGGCCTCGGCCAGGGCGGCGGCGATTTCCTTGCGCAAAGTGCGCAGCTGGGCTTGCGCCGTGCTGTCTTCCTGGTACCAGCGTTGCGGGTCGCCCGGCTGCGGCGTGGCCGTCTGCGCCAGTGCCATCGGCGCCAGGCTGCAGGCGAACAGGGTGGCCAAGAGTGTATTGTGGATAGTCATGATATTTCCTCCTTGAAATAAAAAAGGCGCCGTAGCGCCTTTTTTTACAACCTGCCCGTCAGTAATAGCAGGATCAGTATCACTACGACCAGGCCGGCGATGCCGCTGGGGCCGTAACCCCAGTTGCGGCTATGCGGCCAGGTAGGCAGGACGCCGACCAGGGCCAGGATCAAGATGATCAGAATGATGGTGCCCATGGCAACTCCTTGTTATGGTACGACTCATGCGAGATGGCGGATGCCTGCTGACAAGCTCCGCCGAGAATTAATAGCGGTAGACGCGCCCGTCGACGACGCGCACGCGGTTGCCCGGGCGCAAATCATTCGCGTTGTCCTGCACTACAGTACGGTATTCGCCGTTGTCGAGACGCACGCTGATCTGGTAGGCCTGCGCCTGCTGCCTGCGGCCTTCGACCTGGTTGCCCACGACGCCGCCGGCGACGGCGCCCGCCACGGTGGCGGCCGTGCGTCCGCTGCCCGAACCGATGGTATTGCCCAGCAGGGCGCCGGCGATGCCGCCGACCACGGCGCCGGCGCCGCTGGTTTGACCGCCACCCTGCACGATCTGGATGGAGTCGACGGTGCCGTACATGGCGGACTCAGGCTGGTTGGCCGGGTAATATTGTTGCGACTGGGTAGGGCCGGTGGCACAACCGCTCAGTACGGCGGTGGCGGCGAGCATCAGTGCAGCCAAGGTGGCGTTGGTTTTCATTTTATTCTCCTGACGAGGTGAGGGTGTAGAGCCATCTTAGTCATGCCCCTGTCCCCGGTCTGTACGCTGCCGCACGTACTTATTTGCAGTCGAAAAGGGTAGTGCGGGCTGGAGCGATCCGGCAAAAACGTTGTTATTTCTCCATATTGCCCTTCCACTTTCAAAATAAATTACTTGTGTACGGCAGCGTACAGAAGAGCGGCGACTATCCACGTAAAACGGTAGTCATGCCAAGCAGACATGCTTGCTACCACCAGGGAGAAATACAACATGAACAAGAATAAGCTTTTCACCGCCATCGTCGTCAGCCTGGCATGCGCCGCATGGGGCGGTCAGGCAGTGGCGGCCACGCCGGAAGCAAAAGCAGCTTACAAGGCGGCCAATGAACAGGCTGGCCTGAATTACAAACTGGCGCATGCCGAGTGCGAAAAAATCACGGGCAACCCCAAGGATGTCTGCATCGCCGAAGCGAAGGCCGTGCGCACCTACGATGAAGCCGTGGCCCAGGCGCAATACACGAATACGCTGCGTGCCTACACGAAGGCGCGCATCAAGATTGCCGATGCCAATTACGATGTCGATCTGGCCCGCTGCAATGCGCTGACGGGCAACGACAAGGATGTCTGCGTCAAGCTGGCCAAGTCCACCAAAGTGGCGGCCCTGGCCGACGCCAAGGCGGACAAGAAAGTCATCGAAGCGCGCAGCGATGCGCGTGAAGCAAAAAGAAAAGCCGAGTACAAGGTCGCGACAGAAAAATGCGATGCATTGGCCGGCGCAGCCAAGGATGACTGTATCAAGGCTGCAAAAACCCAGTTTGGCTACTGAGCTCCCTCCGGCGCGCAGTCACCACACTGGTATAAGAAGCTCATTGTGAGCACATTGATTGACCACTCCTAAGGAAAAAACCATGAAATTTACTAAATCTATCGCTACTGGCCTTTTCGTCGCTTCCCTGTTCGCCGTTGCAGGCTGCGCTTCGACCCCAACCAAGGAAGGCACGGGCGAATACCTCGACGACGCCGCGATCACCACCAAAGTGAAAGCCAGCATCTTCAATGAGCCTACCCTGAAATCGACGGAAATCAACGTTGAAACCTTCAAGGGCGTGGTTCAGCTGAGCGGCTTCGTTGCCCAGCCAGCCGATGCCGCCAAAGCGGGCGAAGTCGCCCGTGGCGTCAAGGGCGTGAAGTCGGTGAAAAACGACATCCGCGTCAAGTAATGGCCTGACCTGCCGCAGCGGCCAGCCTCACGGCTGGCCCTGTGGCCTTCCACCGACCGTCGCGGGAATCGCATGCATACCCAGCCTTCAGATACCCCGCCCGATCCGGTGGCGGCTGCCTCCACCGAGCCTGCCGGGCCTCCTCCCGGCGCGCCCGTGGAGCAGCCAGACTCAACCTTGCGCTTGCCGCTGCATGTCAATGCGCGTGGCATGGCCTTGGGCATCATCGCCACCGTCAGCTTTATTTATGCGCTGCAGTGGGCACAGAAATTCCTCATTCCCGTCATCTTCGGCATTTTCATTGCCTACACCCTCAATCCCGTTGTCGCCTGGCTGGAAAAGCTGCGCCTGCCGCGCGCCATCGGCGCCACGGCCGTCACGGCCCTGATCCTGTTCGGCTCCATCGTCGTGGTCGAGCGCGTGCAGGGCGAATTCGAATCCATCGTTGAAGAGTTGCCGGCCGCCACGCATAAACTGTCGCGGCTGATCGCCGCCAATACGGGCGGCAAGAACAGCACCTTCCAGAAGATGCAGGCCGTGGCCAATGAAATCGAGCAAGTGGCCGCCGGCGCCGAAGCGCGCCGCAACAACCGCCGCGCCGCCGCGGCCGAGGCGCCCAACTTCAAGATCATGGACTGGGTCTGGGCCGGTTCGCTGGGCCTGGTGGGCTTCCTCAGCCAGGCCACCATGGTCATCTTCCTCGTATTCTTCCTGCTGCTGTCGGGCGACACCTTCAAGCGCAAGCTCGTCAAGCTGACGGGACCGTCGCTGAGCCGCAAGAAGGTCACCGTGCACATCCTGGAAGACATCAACACTTCAATCCAGAACTATATGTTCATGCTGCTCGTCACGAATGTCTTGCTGGCCGTCCTGATGTGGATCGCCCTGCGCGTGATCGGGCTGGAAAACGCGGGCGCCTGGGCCATCGTGGCCGGCTTGCTGCACATCATGCCGTATTTCGGCCCCTTGCTCATCACCATCGCCACGGGCCTGGTCGCCTTCCTGCAGTTCGAATCGCTGGAAATGGTCTTGCTGGTGACGGGCACGTCGATGGCCATCGCCACCCTGGTGGGCACCTTTGTCACCACCTGGATGACGGGGCGTATCGCGCGCATGAATCCCACTGCCGTGTTCGTCAGCCTGCTGTTCTGGGGCTGGCTGTGGGGCGTCTGGGGATTGCTGCTGGGCGTGCCCATCATCGTCATGGTGAAGGTCGTGGCCGAGCGCGTGCAAGGCATGGAAGTGGTGGCGGAACTGCTGGGCGAATAGCTTGCGGCAAGGCCAAGAACAACGGCGCCCGCGGGCGCCGTTGCTGCATCCGGAGCGACACCTTACGACTGGTGGCGTTTCAGTATCTTCACTTGCACGTCGCCGTCTTCCGTCTTCGGCATATCCTTCATGCTGCCCAGCTGCAGGGCGAACTGGCGCGTAAACTCGGCGCCCAGGAAGAAGATTTGCGCCGAGTAATACACCCACAGCAGCAGGGCGACCAGCGAACCGGCGGCGCCATAGCTGCTGGCCACGCCGCTATTGCCGATATACACACCAATCGCATATTTCCCCAGTGAAAACATGAAAGCCGTGCCGATGGCGCCGATCAGCACGTCGCGCCAGGACAGGCGCACGCGCGGCAGCATTTTATAGATGACGGCAAACAGGCTGGCGATGACGGCAAAGCCGATCAGGTTCGACAGGATGGTAAACAGCACGGCAGTGTCTTTCCACACGCCTTCCCAAAAGTTGGCGAGGATGGCCATGGCGGCGTTGACCACCAGCGACACCATCAGCAGGAAGGCCAGCACCAGTACCAGGCCAAACGACAGCAAGCGCGTGCGCACCATGTCCCAGGCGCCCGCTTCCTTCAAGGGTGGCACTTGCCAGATTTCATCAAGGCTGGCTTTCAGTTCGGCAAATACGCTGGTGGCGCCAAACAGCAGCAGGGCGCTGGCGATGAGGGTGGCGATGCGGCCCTGTTCATGGTTTTTCGCGCCGGCCAGCACGAGCTGGATGGCTTCGGCGCCCTGCGTGCCCAGCAAGCCCTGCAGTTGCCCCATCAGCTCGCCGCGCGCGGCGGCCGGACCATAGAAAAAGCCGGCGATGGCGATCACCAGTACGAGGATGGGGGCGATGGAAAACAGGGTGTAATAGGCGAGGGCGGCGCCCTTGCTCGAGGCGCGGTGTTCCAGCCATTCGGTGACGGAGCAGTAGACGACGCTGCGCATCTGCTTGCTTAACGGCGCGAGACCGGCCAGTCTGGGATAGCGGGTAAAGAAATTCATGATGGCTTTCAATGCAAAAAAGGGGCGCGAGCCCCTTTTTTTTAATTCACAAGTGGCGTACCACTGTCGAGCTTACTGCACGCGGCGTTCGATGGTGATTTGTTCCACTTCAACGCGGCGGTTAGGTTCCAGGCACTTGATCAGGTCGGCACGTTTCTTGTTGTTGCACTCCACGACCGGATTGGTCGAACCCTTGCCTTCAGCCGTCAGGCGGTTGGCGGCGACACCGTGCGCGACCAGGTATTCCTTGACTGCGTCAGCGCGCTGCTGCGACAGTTTCAGGTTGTACTTGGGCGAACCGATACGGTCGGCATAACCACTGATGACGACGTTGTTGACGTCCGGCGCTGCGTTCAGCACGCGTGCGATTTCGTCGAGCTTGGTTTGCGTCGGGCCCAGCTTGGCGCTGTCGAACGCGAACAGTTCCGTTGCCGACATCGTCACTTTTTCAAAGCGTGGCGGCGGTGGCGGTGGTGGTGGCGGCACGACCACGACGACTTCTTCACGTACTGGCGGCGGTGGCGGTGGTGGCGGCGGTGCAGGCGGTTTGTCGAACGCGTAGTTCAAGCCCACGGTGACGTAGTAGTTGTTGGACTTGCTGCTCGGGTCGAACGTATTGCCGCGCAGGAAACCGTGCACATTGCGCACGTCAGCCTGCAGGGACAGCTGCTCCGTAATGCTGGACTGGAAACCCAGGCCCACGCTCGCGTATGGCGAGCTCTTTGTGCGTTCACCGAAGGCGAAGCTGGTGTCCTTGTCGCGCTGCATGCCGGCACCGACCAGCAGGAAAGGACGGAAGGCTTTGCGCGAGAACATGTACAAGCCGTCTACGCCCAGCGTATTTTGCTGGTAGCGCTGACCGCCATCCTTGGAACGGGCATACGTGGTGCCCAGCTGGATATCCCAGTCCTGGGAAACAGGCTTACCGAAACGCAAGCCTGCGCCATAACCGGTTTTATCCGTGGCGAAGTCGGAATCTGGCTTGAGTGCGTTGATGCTAGGTTGAATATACCAGGAGGGATTGATTTCCTGGGCCTGTGCGCCGAGGGCGGAGCACAGGACTGCGGCGGCAACGGCGATTTTTTTTAGATTATTCACAAGTAACTCCCAACGTTGATAAGAGATTTTCTCTACGGCATCAAAGACACATCTTGCTACACGTGCTATTGCTAGATATAGACCACACTTCCAGGTGCGCATTCTTGTGATAAATGCACTGCTGTTGGACTAGAGAATACGATTGCAGGTTCAGGTGGTCGGTGCGCTGGCGCACAAAGCATTGCGGTATATCAATAGTGTTGCAGATTCACGACAAAGATTTTGGTGTTGAAAAAAACTAATTTTATTGGTGAAACTTTTACAAGCACGGTCATTGCCTGGCACCGCGGCGACAGGCAATCGTACGACTTGTCACCTGCATGCCACTGTATATTAGCAACAATGATGAGCTTGATAACTAATAATACATTGATGTTGTATTCCGGCCGCGTTCTGTTGTTTTTCTGGGCTTCCGCCAGGCAACTTTTGCGCGCCTCAGCCAGCTCCGCCACTTTTTCTCAAGGAGTCATCCGTGCCTGACCTGTCCCGTGTTCTTACTTCCCCGCTGTCCGGCAAGCTGGGCCCGCTGTGCCTGCTGCTGTCGCTGGGCCTGGCGGCGCCAGCCTGGGCCGATAGCGGCGTGTCCCTGTTTTCACCGAGCGGCACGGTCAAGGCCGTGCGCCAGGTGCGGGCCCAGTTCGCCACGCCGATGGTGCCGTTCGGCGACATGGGCTTGCCCGCGCCGTTCGCCATCGATTGCGGCAAGGCCGAGCCGGCCGTCGTGGCGGGCGCGGGTCGCTGGGCCGACGAACGCAACTGGAACTTCGATTTCGAGCGCGACTTGCCGGCCGGCGTGGCCTGCAGCTTTACCTTGAAGCCGGGACTCAAGGACCTGGCGGGCCAGACCCTGCAGGGAAGCACGTCCTACCGTTTTTCCACGGGCGGGCCAGCCATCGTCGAGGCCGTACCGTATGACGGTCAGCCCTACATCGATGAAAACCAGATCTTCGTGCTGGGCCTGGATGCCGCACCGAACGAGGCCAGCGTGGCCGCCAACGCGTATTGCCGCGCCGATGGCATCAATGAAAAGATTCCCGTGCGGCGGCTTGTAGGCAAGGAGCTGGAGCAGGTATTGACTTTGCGCAAGAGCTTTCTCGACCGCTACCTGACCGTGTACTTCAAGAAGCGGGGCGTCGTGTGGAAAGCGGGTATGCCCGTTGCGAGCAAGGGCGCGCCGCCTTTGCCTGTCACCGTGCTGCAATGCAAGCGCAGCTTCCCCGCCAATGCCAAGGTGTCGCTGGTGTGGGGCGAGGGCATCGCCAGCGCCGGCGGCATCGCCACGGACAAGGCGCAAACCCTGCAGTTCAAGACGCGTCCCGACTTCACGGCCAAGTTCAGCTGCGAGCGCAGCAATCCGAAGGAGCAATGCATTCCCTTCCTGCCCATGCGCGTGCAGTTTTCCGCGCCCGTGAGCGCGGCGCAGGTGCGCGCCATGACCCTGAACGGCGGCGGCAAGACCTATGCGCCGACGATTTCAAAAGAGGAAGAAAAGGCGGAATTCCTGTATGGCGCCACCTTCAATGGTCCATTTCCCGTGCAGGCCAGTTTTGTGCTGAACTTGCCGCCGAAACTGACGGATGATGCGGGCCGCGCCTTGCTCAACCGCGCGCGCTTCCCCATGACGGTGCGCACGGGCGAACAGCCGCCGCTGCTCAAATTCCCGGCCCCGTTCGGCATCATCGAAGCGAAGGGCGACGGCTTGCTGCCCGTCACCGTGCGCAATATCGAGCCTGTGCTGTCGGGCAAGGAAGTCGCGCAAGCCTCGGCTGCTGCCACGGGCGCCAGCTTGCGCGTGCCCGACAATGACGACAAGTTCATCATCGAGTGGATGCAGCGCCTGGCCGGCAATGGCGACGGGGGCGAATACTGGCAGCCTTACGCCCAGTATGCGGGCAACATGAGCAAATCCGTGCTGGCGGGCGCTGCCGGCACGCGCCCCATCAGCCTGCCGCGTCCCGATGGCCGGAAAACCTTTGAAGTGATCGGCATCCCATTGCAGAAGCCGGGCTTTTATGTGGTCGAGCTGGCCAGCCCCATCCTCGGCAAGGCGTTGCTGGGCAAACCGACGACCGCGTATATCCGCACGGCCGCGCTGGTGACGAACCTGGCCGCCCACTTCAAGCATGGCGCGCAATCGTCGCTCGTGTGGGTGACGTCGCTGGACAAGGGCGTGCCTGTTGCGAAAGCGCAAGTGGCCGTGCGCGACTGCGCCGGCAAGCTGCTGTGGCAAGGCGCCACGGGCGCGGACGGCGTGGCGCACATTCCCGGCGAGCTGGCCAATTCCAGCTGCAAGAACAATGGCCGCTACTTTATCAGTGCGCGCAGCGGCGGCGACATGACGTTCACCCTGTCGGACTGGGTGGGCGGCATCGAAGCCTGGCGTTTCAACTTGCCCACGGATGACACGCGCGCCGACAACACCTTGCTGGCCACGGTATTCGACCGCACCTTGCTGCGCGCCGGCGAAACCGTGCACATGAAGCACTTTATTCGCAAGCACACGGCCGAAGGCATGAGCCTGGTCGACAAGAACAACGGTCCCGGCAGCGCCACCTCCGTCGTCATCACGCACCAGGGCAGCGACCAGAACTATCAATTACCGCTGCGCTGGTCCGCCGGCGGCACGGCGGAAAGCGACTGGCTCATCCCCGCCGACGCCAAGCAGGGCGAATACAGCGTGACGATGGCGGGCCGCCCGTCCGGCAGTTTCCGCGTGGAAGCGTTTCGCGTACCGACCATGAAAGCCGTGCTGCAGGGACCGAAGGCCCCCGCCGTGCAGGCAAAGCAGCTGGCCCTCGATGCGCAAATCACGTATCTGGCCGGCGGCGCCGCCACCAACGCGCCCGTCAAGCTGCGCACGGTACTGCAAGACAAGAGCGTGACGTTTGCCGACTATCCCGATTTCAGCTTCAGCAACGGCGACGTGAAGGAAGGCCTGGTGAAACAGGGCACGGGCTACGACGACGATGAGGGCGAGTGGCAGGACGAGGGCAATGGCGGGCGTGCCGGCCCCGGCGCGACGGCTGCGCGCACGCAAAGCTTGACTCTGGACAAGGCGGGCGGCGCGCGCATCGTCATCGACCAGTTGCCGCAGCTGTCCGTGCCGCGCGACCTGGTGGCGGAAATGGCGTTCCAGGATGCGAATGGCGAGACGGCATCCGTCGCCACGCGCGTGCCGCTGTGGCCGTCGAACTACGTGATCGGCATCAAGCCCGACGCCTGGGCCTTGAGCAAGGATGCCTTCAAGTTCACGGTGGCCGTGCTCGGTACCTATGGCAAGCCCGTGGCGAATGCCCCCGTGGCCGTCGACTTCTTCCAGCGCAACAGCTATTCGCACCGCCGGCGGCTGATCGGCGGCTTCTATGCGTATGAAAACAGCAGCGAAGTGGTCAAGCTTGGCCAAGCGTGCTCGGGCAAGACGGACAACAAGGGCCTCTTGACTTGCGACGTGAAGGCGCCCGCCAGCGGCAATCTGGTGTTGCGCGCCCGCACGCAGGACAGTGCCGGCAATGCGGCCGTCGCCAACCGCGAAACGTGGGTGGCCGGCAGCGGCGACTGGTGGTTCAATGCCAGCGACAACGACCGCATCGACGTCTTGCCGGAAAAGAAACGCTATGAGCCGGGCCAGGAAGCGAGCTTGCAGGTGCGCATGCCGTTCCGTTCGGGCACGGCGCTGATCACGGTCGAGCGCGAAGGCATCCTCGACACCTATGTGCGCCAGTTGAACGGCCGGGAACCTGTGGTGAACATCCCGGTCAAACCGAATTACGCACCGAATGTGTATGTGTCCGTGTTTGTCGTGCGGGGCCGGGTCGATGGCGTGCAGCCGACGGCCCTGGTCGACTTGGGCAAGCCGGCCTACAAGATGGGCATCGCGCCGCTGAACGTGGGCTGGCAGGCGCACGAGCTGAACGTCATGGTCGTGTCCGACAAGGAAGTATATAAAACGCGCGACAAGGCGGAAGTGTCCGTGCGCGTGCGCCGCGCCGACGGAAAACCGCTGCCGGCCGGCGCCGAAGTGGCGCTGGCGGCCGTCGACACGGGCTTGCTGGAGCTGATGCCCAACGATAGCTGGAAGTTGCTCGATACCATGATGGCGCAGCGCAGCTTGCAGGTGGAAACGGCGACGGCGCAGATGCAGGTGATCGGCAAGCGCCACTTCGGCCGCAAGGCGTTTCCGGCCGGCGGGGGCGGCGGCAAGGGCGCCAGCCGCGAGCTGTTCGACACCCTGCTGTTCTGGAAAGGCACCGTCAAGCTCGACGCCAAGGGCGAAGCGACGGTGCAGGTGCCGCTCAACGATTCCCTGACGGGCTTCCGCATCGTTGCGATTGCCAGTGCCGGCAAGGAATTGTTCGGCACGGGCAGCACGGATATCCGCAGCTCGCAAGACTTGATCTTGATGTCGGGCTTGCCGTCCCTCGTTCGCGAAGGCGATCAGTTGCGCGCGGGCTTTACGGTGCGCAACACCTCGGCCGCATCCTTGAACGTGGACCTCAATGCCATGGCGGCTGGCAAGTCCTTGCCGCGCCAGAGTTTGACGTTGGCGGCGGGCGAAGCGCGCGAGACGGGCTGGGATTACCAGGTGCCGCTCGGTGCGCAAACGGTCGTTTGGGAGATCAGCGCCAAGGCGGGTAGCGGGCTTGGCAACACCTCCGATAAACTGAAAATCACGCAAAAAGTCGGCCAGGCCACGCCCGTGCGCACGTACCAGGCCACCTTGATGCAGATCGACAAGCCCGTCAATATGTCCGTGCAAATGCCGGCCGGCGCCTTGCCGGGCCGGGGCGGCATCCAGACCAGCTTTGTCGCCAAGCTGGGCGGCGAGCTGCCCGGCGTGCGCGAGTACATGGCCGCCTACCCGTACACCTGCTTCGAGCAAAACACGTCGAAGGCCATCGCCCTGCAAGACCAGGACGCGTGGAACCGGCTGGCCGCCAGCCTGCCCGCCTACCTCGATGGCGACGGCTTGCTGAAATACTTTCCCATCATGGAGCAGGGCAGCGACAGCCTGACGGCCTACGTGCTGTCGGCCACCAGGGAAGCGGGCTATGCGATTCCTGAACAGACGAAAAACCGCATGGAAGCAGCGTTGACGGCCTTCGTGCAGGGCAAGATCGTGCGCCGCTCCGCGCTGGCCACGACCGACCTGGCCGTGCGCAAGCTGGCCGCGCTGGAAGCGCTGTCTCGTTCGAACAAGGTGCCGCCCGATGCGCTCGAGAGCATCAGCATCAGCCCGAACCTGTGGCCGACCTCCGCCGTCATCGACTGGAGCTTGTTGCTGCAACGCACGCCTGGCCTGGCGCGCCGCGATGCGCTGCTGGCCGAGGCGCAGCAGATCTTGCGTTCGCGCCTGAATTTCCAGGGCACCACCATGGGCTTTTCCACCGAGCGCAAGGATAACTGGTGGTGGCTGATGGTGTCCGGCGACGTCAACGCCAACCGTTTATTACTGGCCGTGATAGACGACCCGGCGTGGAAGGACGACATCGGCCGCCTGGTGCGCGGCAGCATGGGGCGCCAGAAGAAGGGCCGCTGGGATACGACGGTGGCCAATGCCTGGGGCACCCTGGCCATCGCCAAATTCTCGGCCAAATTCGAGTCGACACAAGTGACGGGCGCCAGTGCCGTCAAACTGGGCGGCGATACGCAAGCGCTCGTGTGGAATGGCGCGGCGAAAGTCGGCCCCGTGCTGCAGGCGTGGCCGACGGGCACGGATACCCTGGGCCTGGCACACAGCGGCACGGGCAAGCCGTGGGCCACCGTGCAAAGTCTGGCGGCCATTCCGCTCAAGGCGCCCGTGTCCAGCGGCTACACGATCAAGAAAACCGTAACGCCGGTGGAACAGAAAACCACCGGCCAATGGTCGCGCGGCGACGTCTACCGCGTGCGCCTGGAGTTGTCGGCGCAGGCGGACATGAGCTGGGTAGTGGTCGACGACCCGATACCGGCCAGCGCCACGGTGCTGGGCAATGGACTGGGGCGCGACTCGCAGCTGCTGACGGCCGGCGAAAAATCCACGGGCTGGGTCTGGCCCACGTTCGAGGAACGGGCGTTTGACGCTTTCCGCGCCTATTACGCCTTCGTGCCGAAAGGTAACTGGAGCGTGGAATACACGGTGCGCCTGAACAATGCCGGGGATTTCAGCCTGCCGGCCACGCGCATCGAAGCCATGTATTCGCCCGAGATGTTTGGCGAAGCGCCGAACGCGAATGTGAAGGTGGGGCAGTGAAAGGGTTAGTTTTACTGATGGGCGGCCTGCTGTCCGGCCCGGTCTTCGCCGAGGCGGTCCTGACGCCGGCCCAGGTGCAGGCCGCCTACCGCAGTTCGGAAGCGCAGTTGCTGGACCGCAGCGGCGCACCGTTGCAATCGTTGCGCGTGGACATGAAGGTACGGCGCCTGCCGTGGGTGCCGCTGGCCGATATTTCTCCCGCCGTGCAGCAGGCCGTGCTGCTGGCGGAAGACCAGCGCTTCATGCGCCATGGCGGCGTGGATGTGTCCGCGCTGGCCACGGCCGCCTGGGACAATCTGTTTTCGAAAAAGCCACGCGGCGCTTCCACCATCACCATGCAGCTGGCGGGCCAGCTCGATGCGGACTTGCAGGCGCAAGCGGGCGGCCGCAGCCTGCGCCAGAAATGGGACCAGATGCGCGCCGCCAAGGCGATCGAAGACAGCTGGAGCAAGGCGCAGATTTTCGAAGCGTACCTGAACCTCGTGTCGTTCCGCGGCGAACTGCAGGGTATCGCCTCCGCCTCGTACAGCTTGTTCGGCAAGGCGCCGTCGGGCCTGAACCAGACGGACGGCATCATCCTGGCCAGCCTGGTGCGGGCGCCGAATGCGCCGCCGGCCACCGTCACGCGGCGCGCCTGCGCGCTGGCAAAGGAATGGCGCATGGACAGCAGCTGCCAGCTGATCGGCCAGCGCGTGCAGACGGCCTTGCAGCGCAATGCGCTGTATGCGGAGCTGGCGCCGGCGCCGCAAGTGGCGCAGCAACTGCTGAAGCAGCCGGGCGCCCAGGTCGCCAGCACGCTCGATGGTCCCTTGCAACGCTTCGCACAGGAAAACCTGCGCCAGCAGCTGGGATCTTTGCGCGAGCGCAATGTCAACGACGGCGCCATCATCGTGCTCGATAACCGCAGCGGCGAGATCCTCGCCTATGTCGGCAATGCGGGCGGCAGCCACGTCGATGGCGTGACGGCCCTGCGCCAGGCCGGTTCCACCTTGAAACCGTTTTTATATGAACTGGCCATCGAGCGCCGTCTGATGACGGCCGCCTCCGTCATGGACGACTCGCCGCTGGACGTCGCCACGGCGTCGGGCATGTATGCGCCGCAAAACTACGACCGCAATTTCAAGGGCTACGTCAGCGCCCGCACCAGCCTGGCCAGTTCCCTGAACATTCCCGCCGTGCGCACGGTGCTGCTGACGGGACAGGACGGCTTTTACAACCGCCTCAAGGACGTGGGCCTGTCCAGCCTGACGGAACCGGCAGAATACTACGGCCCCTCGCTGGCGCTGGGTTCGTCGGAAGTGACCCTGCTGGAACTGGCCAACGCCTACCGCGCGCTGGCCAATGGCGGCCTGTACAGCACGGCCAGCCTGCAGCCGGGGCAGGCTGGCAAGGACCGGCGCCGCGTGATGGAGCCGGGCGCCGCCTTCATCGTCGGCGATATCCTGGCCGACCGCGCCGCGCGCAGCATGACCTTTGGCTTGCGCAACGAGCTGGGGACGAATTTCTGGAGCGCCGTCAAGACAGGCACGAGCAAGGATATGCGCGACAACTGGTGCATGGGTTACTCGGAGCGTTACACGGTGGGCGTCTGGGTGGGCAACTTCGACGGCAAGCCCATGTGGGACGTGTCGGGCGTGACGGGCGCCGCGCCCGTGTGGCGCGACGTCATGGATTATCTGCACAAGAACGTGCCCAGCCATGCACCGAAAGCGCCGCCCGGCGTGCTGCAGCAAATGGTGGCGTACCAACCCGCACTGGAAGCGCCGCGCCGCGAATGGTTTATCTCCGGCACGGAAAGCCCCGTCATCGCCGTGCTGGGCGACACCGTGAAGCCGCCCGCCATCGTGTATCCGGCCGAGGACAGCATCCTCGCCATCGACCCCGACATCCCGCCCGCCCTGCAGCGCGTGTTCTTCCAGGCGCAAGGCAGCCACGGCTTGCGCTGGGTGCTCGACGGCAAAGATATGGGCGGTGCAGCCGAGAGCATCAGCTGGCGCCCCGTACCGGGCAAGCACGCGCTGGCCCTCGTCGATGACGCCGGCAAGACGGTGGCGCGGGTGGCGTTCCAGGTGCGGGGGAATGCCTTGGCGCAGCTTGCCGCACAGGAAAAATAATCAGTTCGATGGATAATTCGCCGGGTCGATGGCCGGCGTGACGTAGTGCCGCAGCACATCGCCGCCGTGCGGGTGTTTTTGCGTGCGGCGCTTTTCGTCCGATGGCGGGCTGACCAGCACGATGGTCGCCTCGTCCGGATTGCGCAAATTCACCACGGCGCTGACGCCGCCATCGCGGTAGCTGCCCATCACGGCTATGGCCATCTGTACGAACAGGGTGGCCGCGCCCGTGTTGCCCAGCCGCCGGTCCGTGTCTATCCATTGCGCCGTGTTGCCGCTGTCGAGTTCCGTGCCGCCATCTTCCGCATGTTTCAGCAAGGTCTTGTGCAGCGCCACCAGCTGCGCCTGATTGCCGCCCGTGGCGGCGACGAGGCGTGCCGGTGCGGCGGGACGTTCGGTTTCCGGCAAGCTGTGCAAGGCTTGCCGCCAGCCCGCCTGCAGGGCGCGTTCGCGCTGGTCGCGCCGCGTCAGCGGCTTGCCGTGTTCATCCGTCAACCTGATAAAAGTGGGCCGGTGGAGGAAGCCGAAGGTGGGCAGGCGGTCCAGCTGCGCCAGCTGTTCCTTGTTGAACGGCAGGGGAAACCAGGGCGTGGGCTGCCACTCTTTCGGCGGGTGATAAGTCTTGTGCTGGAGCCTGTCGAGCATGCTGAAGCTGCCCGTGCCGCGGATGTCGGGGCGCCGGGCGAATTGCGCGGCGACGGGCAGCCATTCGGCGATGCTGGGCTGGCGCCGGGTGATGGCTGTGGGATCAGTTTCCAGGCGTGCCTGTGGCACGGTTCCCATCAAATCATAGTAGGCCAAATACAAGCGCCGCGCCACGCCGTAGGTATTCAAATCGTCGACGCTGTCCTCTGGCGGCGCATCGTCATACGCAAACTTGCGTACGGCATCGATGCGTTCGCGCCGGGCCAGCACGAACAGGGCGGAGGCGTCGGGCATTTCGGGGATGTAGCGGCCGTCTCTTGTGAGCGGTGGCGAGTTGTCCGGGCTGTACAGATCGCGCGTGGGCATGCTGTCTTCCGAATTGAGCACGATGTAGGGCACGTCGGGATGGGCATCGAAAAATGCAAATACATCTTCCAGGATGCGGTCCGGATGTTCACTGAGGCGGCGCGGACCACTGGCGAACAGATGCCAGTGCAGGCCGGATGACGCAGCGCCACCGGCCAGACCTATGGCCGGCGAGTCGGGGCTGTCCAGCATGTGCGAATTAAAGATCGGCGGTTCGGCATTGAAAACGGGCACGCCAAAATACATGGGAATGTCCCTTGCCCCATTTTCCAGCGTGTCACCGCCGCGGCCACCTGCTATCCCAGCTCTCTGCATGGCATCCCAGGTGTATTTTTCCTTGTCCAGTTCACGGATGCTGGCATAGGCATTTCCCTGCTGCAGCACTTCCCACAGCTTGCCTTGGCGATACTTGTCCAGAGTGACGCCGAGACCGATGACTTCCAGCACATATTCCCGCTTGTCCTGTTCGCTGGGCGCCGCCTGTTGCACTTGCGGCTGTGCGACGGCCACAGGCTTGGACGAATGCAGCCAGCGAGAACCGAGCAATGTAGCCGCGACGATGGGCGGGATCAGCAACAGCCATTGCAGGTGGCGCCATATTTTGCTGCTCATCGTGGACTCCTGTAAATAAGTAGGACTGATAAATACAAACCCAAGCAATAGCAGAGTCATCAATGCGAGGGTTACGCAGAAGGGAGAGAGCAAGTTTGGGAAAAAATTTTTCATCGTGGAATGTCATCGCTGGCTTTATGTACAAAAGGAGTGACGACCGATTCGGTACGCCTGCCATTCACTGTTTCACAAACGACGGTAGACGGCAGGCCTGTTTGCAGTGCGGGCACAAAGGCAGGTAAGTCTCCCGAACTGTAGTAATGTGCATTACCTTCAATGATTTGCTTGCGTTGTAGAGGTTCTGCAGCCCAATAGATTGCAAATTTTTTCATGAAATCCTCCCATCTCAGGATGGATTTTCTTATAGGATTTTTTTTGTCGTTTTGCAGCCGCCAATCCGCCACCGCACACAAATACTGATAAAACTGCGGATCGCTGCTCGCCTTCCCGCTGCCAATGGCCACGTCATACGCCGTCACGTTGCGGTGGTTTTCCGCGTTGCCGATGATGGCGCCGTGGAAGGATTTGGGGCTGACCTCGTTCTGCCAGCGCTTGCGCGCCTCATTCGGGGTCTCTTCGCGGTCGACAATCAGCTTGTCGCCACTGCCCGGATGGCGCGAAACGCGGTCTATCCTGCATTGGTCGCCCGCTTCCTTGCCCAGGTTCAGGGCTTTTTCCACCTGCTCGCGCTCGCCCGCGCCGAACATGCCGGCACCGAATTCGGGGATGCGATGCTGCTTCGGCCGCGGGTCGGCGATGATTTCCTGCTTGCGCATCCGCAAACCTTTCGTGCTGGTCACCGCGATGGCTGCATCGATGGGGTCGACTTCTTCGCACGGTCCTTGCTGGTCGCGCGGCAGCCTGGCCTGGTCGGAATCCTTCGGGAATTGCCCAGGGCGGATCTCGCCGCCGTCCAGCACGGCCGCCCTGGGCGCGCGCAGCGCTTCGCCATTGATCGTGCGCAAGCCTTCACGCCGGCCTGGTTCCGTTGAAAAGATATTCCATTTGCCGGGTTTGACGGGCGGCCATGGTGCCTCGGCATGGCTGCCGCGATGGCCACGATTGGCACCGGCCACATGGGCGTGATCGTCCTCGCCTTCCAGGCGCAGGGCGAAGTCGTGCGGCGGCTGGCCCACCAGCACCGGACCGTTGTTCTTTCCAGTCGCATCGGGACGTTGCTTGTTGGTAAAGACACGCTGGTAAAATCCCTTGCCCAGTTCCGCCAGCGGTTGCCGGCGCTGGAATTCCTTTTCCCAGCAGGTGGGGCCGTCGCCCCAGATGCTTTTGTCCGTCTTGCCCTTGGTCTTGGACAGACGATGGCCGTCGATGTAGTCGGGTATGCCTTGCCAGCCGATGCCCTGCATATTGTCCAGCGCTACCGTCATATCTTCGGGGCAGAAGTACAGGTAGACCTTACCCCGGTTGTCGCGGTCCGCTTCCGCCCGCCATGCCGCGCCCGCCATGCCATGGCAGACGGCGTGATCCTTGATCTGCGCAAAGGCGGGACTGGCATGCTTTTTTGCCACCACGCCCTGCACGATCTGCACCAGCGTCTGCAGGCGCGCATGCAGGGTCTGGCGGTTGTCGATGGCATCGTATTGCTCCTCCATCACCGCATCCCGGCCGCCGCCGAAGATGCGGCTAGCTTCCGCCGCGCCGAAGAACATCGTGGTGTCCTCCACCAGGCTGTAGGGAGGATGCGTGAGGATCAAGGTGTCGGCGGGCCGCTTGCCCTCGTCGAGCAGGAAGGCCTGCGCCAGCAGCGAGATCAAACAGCCCTGGCTGTGCGCGACGATGGAGACCACGTCGTTACTGTCGTAATCGCGGATCATGGCGATGAGGGCTGCCAGGCGCTTGGCGGCCAGTACCATGTACATGCGCCCCGGCGCCGTCTTCAACGGGCGCACGGGGTCGCCGCCCACGTCGTAGGGTGAGAACAGCCCCTTGTTCCACATGTCGGGCAGGGTGTTGGTGGCATTGCCGAACGGGCCGCCGTTCTTCGACATGTCCTTGTCCAGACGGTTGCCGTAGCGGTCCGTGTTCTGGCCGTTGACCACTTTGCTCGCGTTGCTGCGTTCGCGAAAGCCCCAGTAAAACGGGATCACCGGGCTGTACGTGGTCTCATCAGGCTGGCGCTTGAAAAACACGTCGTCCGGGTCGGCCAGGGCTTCCTTCTTGTCGGACGCCTGCGGCATGCGGTAGGCGGCTGGCATGAACACGTGGCCGCCGCCATACATGCGTGCATCGAGTCCCTGGCATAAACCCTTTTCCACGGCGCCGAAACTGGTGCCTACGTCGTTGACGCCATGGATGACGATGACGTTGCCGGGCAGCTCAGGGCGGATGCGCACGATGGCGTCGTTTAAGCGGCCGCAATGGAGCAGGGCGGTGCTCTTGCCGCTGGTGTAGGGAAGTTTGGGATACGCCATCGCCGCTCCATGCTGACCAGTCAGGACAGTGTAGAGAGGCGCGATGGCGGATTAGTTGCGCTTACGCAAACTTTGCGGGAAAGAAGGCAGCGATGCCGTAGGTGCAGGCGCTAGCGGCTGGCCGGCTTGCCCTCGGTCAGCTTGCTGTCCGCCAGCCCCGGCGCGCCCCACAACAGGCCCATCCAGATGCAGAACGACAGGCCGCGGTGCAGCGATGCGAAGCACAGGCCGAAAATCAGGCTGCGCGCGAACAGGTTCGTGTTTGGTACGTTGGCACTGTCGAGCAGAAACAGGGTGGCGACGGCGGCGACCGTCATGACGGGCAGCATGAACCACCATTTGCGTTCGATCGGCGACATGATTTCCTAGTAAGAAGTGTGTCACCGATTCTAGCGCAATATTGTCAAGGCATTTATGGTGCGCTGATAATTTTCGTCAATGCGATGCGGTACGCGGGCTGCACGTCGCCAGCCTGGTCAATCTTGTCCGTCATGATCACGCCGAAACCCTGCGCATACCACACGTATTCGCCGCTTTTGCCTTTGCTTTTGCCGCCCACGTCGTGCAGTTCGAACTTGCAGGCGTCGGGGAAGCGGCGCCCGCCCAGTTCCAGGCGTTCCCAGCCCAGGAAGGTGATCGAGAAATCGCGCTGGTCCGTGCGCGTGGAGGTGGTGATCTTGTCGGACAGGCCCGCCAGCGGGTAGTGGGTGCTCGTTTGCGTGTCGGTGAATTGCACGCGTACTTCCTGGCCCGGACGCATTTTGGCAGGGATGGCCGACTGCGGCGCGTAGACGTTCTTGCTGCGCACTGTGCCGTCTTCGTTGTAATGGACCGTGCCCGTCAGGAAGACCTGGCCGTCGCGGATGTCCTGGTAGGACGTGGCCAGCAAGACGCCGCCGTCGAGGATCAGCTGGATGCCCTTGAGTTTCCTGCCTTCGAAGACTTCCTCGACGTTGACTTGCGCGTCGCCATTGTTCTTGCTGAACTTGACACCCGTCGTCAGTTCCATGCACTCGCCCACCGTGGGCGCCGCCTGTACGCCTGCGGCCGCCAATACGGCTGCCGCCACCAACACTTGCCATGCTGCTTTCATTGTCATCCCGGCTATCTTGTAAAGGCGTGATGATAGCGTGCCTTGGAGCAATGTGGCGCAGCGCTGATCTTATTTCGCAGGGGCGACGGGGATGCTGGGCACAGCGGGTGTGGACGCTGGCGGCGCCGTCGGCTTGCCGCGCCGCGTGCGCTTGTCGGTGCGCGTTTTGGCAGGCTTGCCGTCGTGGATCAGCTTGCCCTTGTTGTCGAGCTTGTCGGATTGGTCCGATTGCTGGCCCGGATCGTTGGCATTGTTGGTGTGGTTGCCCGTCTGGTTGACGTTCGTCGTCGACTGGGCTTGCACCCAGGCGCCGCCGATGGTCATCAGGGTGGCGGCCAGCAAGAGAGCGGCGGTTTTCATGGTGCGTCTTCCTGTGCAAGAGAGTGAGAGGGCGGTGGATACCGCTGTCGAGAATGCATTGTCACACGCGGACCCGTGCGCGCAAGTAGGATTACGCCTCATCCTTGTGTGGGCGTATTGCCAATGTTCAAGCCGCTCTTGCGCCGCTCGCGCGCAGGCGCAGGCGCCGGGCGCTCAGGGCATCGCGCATGCTCCATGTCAGCGATATGGCGCCCATGGCCGCCAGCCAGCTGCCGGGGCCGTCCGCAGGCAGCGCATGCACGCCCGATGGCAGGGCAAGCCAGTCGGGCAGCGCCTGCAGCAGCAGGGTGGCGATCACGCCCAGGTTGATGAACAGCAAAACGTGCAGGATCTGCTCGGGCAGGGGCAGGCGGCGCGTGCGGCCTTCCACGACCGTGTCGCGCAGCGAAACGCCGATTTCCGCCAACAGCAGCAATGCCGGCCACCAGGCCAGCCAGCCCTGCCAGGCAAACAGGCCCAGCG
Organism: Janthinobacterium agaricidamnosum; assembly: GCF_003667705.1. Lineage (NCBI taxonomy): Bacteria > Pseudomonadati > Pseudomonadota > Betaproteobacteria > Burkholderiales > Oxalobacteraceae > Janthinobacterium > Janthinobacterium agaricidamnosum. The sequence goes on from NZ_CP033019.1 coordinate 1,525,728, forward strand.
AGGGAAACAGCAGGCCGAAGATGGCTTCGCGCAAGCTGTGCAGGCGCTGCTCGGCCGCCGCGCCGGGACGCGACGGCAAGCGCACGAGCAACTCGTGGTTGAGCAGCACGTCAGCTCCGCCCAGCAGCCCGTGCAGAAGCAGCATGGCTTGCAGCGCCGTCATGGCCGGGGCGGGCTGCCCGCGCTTAGCGGCCCGGCGGGCGCGGCGGCACCACGCCGGTGTTGCCAGTATTGCCAGTATTGCCAGTATTGCCAGTATTGCCGGTGGTGCCAGCGTTGCCCGGCGTGTCCGTATTGCCTGTGGTACCTGTCGTGCCCGGGGGAACCGTGCCACCCGTATTGCCATTCATGTCTTGCGTGCCGCTGCGCGTGGCGTTAGCTGCGGACTGGCCGGCGCTGTCAGGGGCGCCGCCACCCGAATTCGTGCCGCTGGTCGATTGCCCCGTCGTGTCATGGTTGCGCGATTTTCCCGATTTCTTCGCCTGCTTCTTGTCGTGCTTGCGCGGCTTGGCCTTGTCATTCTGGTTCACTTGCGGATTTTGCTGTGTCGCCGTGTCGGTATTGCCCGTGTTATTCGACGTGGTATTGCTATTGCCGGTCGATTGCGCCTGCGCCAGGACGGCTGCGCTGCCCAGCAGCATGGCCGCGAGCATGAATGCGGATGGTTTCATGGGAACTCCTTCGGATGAAGTGGAGTACCGATTCTGCCACGCGCGGGCTGGCCCGCAAGTAGGAATCCGCCGCCACCCGATGTGGGGGGATGGCTGGCCGTGGCGCAGGCCTTAGCGGAACTGCTCCGTCGAGATATCAAATCGCTTGAGCTTGTCGTACAGGGTTTTCTTCGGGATATTCAGCGCGGCGGCCGCGTCGATGACGTTGCCATTGTGTCGGCGCAAGGCTTCCTCGATGATGGAAATCTCGAAGGTGTCCACCTGTTCCGCCAGCGACGCTTCGCGGCAGCCGGCGGGACTCAGGGTGTCGTCGAGCAGGCCCAGCACGAAGCGGTCGGCCACGTTGTGCAGTTCGCGCACATTGCCGGCCCAGCGCTGCGCCATCAGGGATGCGATCAGTTCGCCGCTGACGAGCGCGGCCGGCTGGCCATAGCGCAGGGCCGCCTGCAGCACGAAAAATTCGAACAGCAGGGGGATATCCTCGCGCCGGTTGCGCAGCGCGGGCAGCGTGAGGCTGGCCACGTTCAGCCGGTAATACAGGTCGGGCCGGAATTTCCCCTGCTCGGCCAGCACATTCAAGTCTTCCTTGGCGGCGGCGATGACGCGGAAATTGACGGATATCAATTTGTTGGAACCGAGACGCTCGACTTGCCGCTCCTGCAGCACGCGCAGCAGTTTCACTTGCAGGGCCAGCGGCATGCTTTCGATTTCATCGAGGAACAGGGTGCCGCCGTTCGCGTACTCGATCTTGCCGATGCGCTGGCGCTGCGCCCCCGTAAACGCGCCTTCCTCGTGGCCGAACAGTTCCGATTCGAAGATCGACTCGGGCAGGGCGCCGCAGTTGATCGCCACGAACGGGTGGTCGCGCCGCTCGCTGAAGTCGTGCAGGCAGCGGGCGATCAGTTCCTTGCCGGTGCCCGTTTCGCCGAGGATGATGATGTCGGCCGACTTCGGCGCCAGGTTCAGCACCAGCTGGCGCACCTTGGCCATGGCCGCGCTGCGGCCCACGATGCGCGCCTCGATGCCGACGCGCTGCTCGAGCTGACGGCGCAAGTTCATGTTTTCCAGCACCAGGTGGCGTTTATCCAGGGCGCGGCGGCACACTTCCACCAGCAAGTCGGCGGAAAACGGTTTTTCGATGAAATCGTAGGCGCCACGGCGCATGGCGCCCACGGCCATCGACACGTCGCCATGGCCCGTGACGAGGATCACGGGCAGGCTGGCATCCTGTGCCACGGCGATATCGAGCAGTTTCAAGCCATCCATGCCGGGCAGTTTGATATCGCTCAATAAAATACCCGCGAATTCGGGCACCAGGTAAGGCAGCGCTTCCTCGGCCGTGGCAACGGCCGTCACTTGCAGTCCCGCCAGTTCCAGCGATTGCCGGGCGCCCTTGCGCACGACGGCGTCGTCTTCCACCAGCAGCACTTGCATGCCTTCAAAATTATTCTCGTGCATTCCCTATTCCTTCGTCTCTATCTTATTCTCCCCCGGGGCGCAGCTCAGGGTGATGGTAAATTGCGCGCCGCCCCCTTCCTGCGCGCTGCGGTTGCGCACGGCCAGGGCGCTGCCGGCCGCGCGCAGTATGCCAGCGCTGATCGACAATCCCAAGCCCAGCCCGTGTTCCTTGGTGGTATAGAAGGGATCGAAGATTTTGTCGAGCGAGGCCAGCGGGATGCCGGGGCCATTATCGGTGATATGCAGCACGGCGAGGCCGCCTTCGCGCCGTACCTGGAACCAGATTTGCACGGGCTCGCCTTCCGGCACGGCATCCATCGCGTTCGTGATCAGGTTGGTAAATACCTGTTCCAGGCCGATGGCGTTGCACAGCACGATGATGTCGTCCTCAAGCCAGCTTTCATGCAGGGTCAGGCGCTGCGAGCCCTTGCGCGTGCGGATTTGCAGCATGGTTTGCGCAAACGCCTGGCGCACGCTGACGGGCTTGCGGGCATCGTCGCTGCGCCGCGCAAAGCCTTTCAATTGCGAGGTCACGTAGCCGAGGCGCTTGACGAGGTCGGAAATGGTCGACAGGTTGTCGAGCGCGTCGTCGATCTGGCCGCGTGCCAAAAAGACCTTGGCATTGTCGGAAAACGTTTGCAGGGCGGCCAGCGGCTGGTTCAGCTCGTGCGTGACGCCGGCCGCCATCTGGCCGATGGCCGCCAGCTTGCCGCTTTGCACCAGTTCCGCCTGGGCGTAGCGCAAGGTCTGCTCGGCCCGCTCGCGCTCGGCCACTTCCGCCTGCAGGCGGCCGTTCGCGTGGACGAGGTCGGCCGTGCGCTGCTCGACCTTGATTTCCAGCTGTTCATAGGCACGGGCCAGCGTCTGCTGCGCATTGAGCTTGTCGGCGATGCGGCGCCGGCGCTGGCGCGCATACATCAGGGCCAGCAGCAGCAAGGCCCAGCCCAGCGCGGCGGCGATGGCCGCGTTGCGCGCCGCCTCATCGACCTGGTCGAGCTCGGCCAGCACGGTAATTTGCCATTGCAGCGGGCCCAGCGCGCGGTTCACGGCCAGATAGCTCACCTTGTCGGCACTGCCGGACAGGGCGGGGGAGTCATTCGTCTGCGGGCGTTCCAGCGTCATCACGCTGGCGCCATCGGCGAACTGGCGCTGCACCTTGTGCGGCAGGATGGGCAGATTTTCTTGCAGGAACTGGCGCTGTTCGCTGATGTCTTTCTTGGCGGCCGGCGACAAAGGCGCCAGGGTCTTGAACTTGAAGGCGGGGGTGGTGGCCAGGATGATCACGCCATTCGCATCCTTGACCCAGATCTGTTCGCCCGCGCCCGGCGTGCGCCACGATTGCTCGATCCAGTCCAGGTTGACTTTGGCGGCGACGATGCCGATGATGCGTCCGTCGCGCTGCACGGGCTGCGAAATGAAGTAGCCGGCTTCGAAGGTGGAAAAGCCGATGCCGTAGAAGCGGCCGATGCCGCCCGCAATGGCGTTCTTGAAATACGGGCGGAAGCCGTAGTTGACGCCCACGTAGGAGCTGCGGTCTTGCCAGTTGCTCGACGCCAGGGTCGTGCCCTTGTCGTCGAGCACGTAGACGGCAAAGGCGCCCGCGCGGCGGTTCATGTCGACCAGGTAGGCGTTGATCTGCGTGACTTTATCGGCGCTGGGCTGCTCCAGCAATTGCGCCACGGCATCGCTCTGGGCCACGGCCAGGGGCAGGAATTCGTATTTGTTCAGGGCGCCGCCGATGGACGCCGCATACAGTTCCGCGCGCGAATCTAGCGTGCGGTGCAATTCATCGAGCTGGCGCTGCTTGACCCAGGCATACGAGGCCCATGTCAGCACGACCAGCGAGCCCACGGCCAGCAGGGGGGCAAGCAGCTGTCTCAGGGGCCATTTGCCGAATGCCATGGTGCTCCGTGTGTATGTTTATGCCCGTGTGTGGTCAATCTGGGGTCAGACCCGCCGGGTCTGACCCCATTACTTAGTCTGCCGTACTTGCCATCGTCTCCGCATTATGATGCCTTTGTTGCTCTTCCATCACCATCTCGCCCAGCATGCGTTTCAGGCGGTTGAACTCGGGGTCGCTCGGGTCGCGCGGGCGGGGCAGGTCGATGGCCACGTCGCGCTTGATGGTGCCGGGACGGTAGGTCATGACGATGGTGCGGTCGGCCAGGTAGATCGATTCCTCGATCGAGTGCGTGACAAACACGATGGTGGTGCCGAAGACTTTCCAGATTTTCAGCAATTCATCTTGCAGGTTGCGCCGCGTCAAGGCGTCCAGCGCGCCGAACGGTTCATCCATCAGCATGATCGGCGAATCGAGGGCCAGCACGCGGGCAATCGCCACGCGCTGGCGCATGCCGCCGGACAAGTCTTTCGGGTAGCGGGCGCGGAATTCCGTCAAGCCCAGCATACTCAGCAGCATGTCGACCCGTTCCTTGATCTCGGCCGGCGTCTTGCCGGCGATTTCCAGGCCGAAAGCGATATTGCTTTCAATCGTCATCCATGGGAACAGCGCGTATTCCTGGAACACCATGCCGCGGTCGGGGCCGGGCTCGCTGATCAGCTTGCCGCCGGCCAGGATCTGGCCCGACGTCGGCTGCGAAAAACCGGCGATGGCGTTGAGCAAGGTCGACTTGCCGCAGCCGGACGGCCCCAGCAGGCAGATGAACTCGCCGCTGGCGATTTCCAGGTTGATGTCCTTCAGGGCGATGACGTCCGCGCCGCCCGTGGTGAAGATTTTATTGACTGCATTGATATTGATCGTGGTCATGGCCGTTCCTCTCAGTGTTCCAGGCCGCGGTGCCACTGCAGCAAATGATTATTCAGGGCATTCATGGCCATGTCGATGGCCAGGCCGAACAGGCCGATGGTAAACATGCCGGCGATAATCTTGTCAGACCAAAAATACTCGCGCGCTTCGAGGATGCGGAAACCGAGGCCGCTATTGACGGCGATCATTTCGGCCACGATCACGACGATGAAGGCCGTGCCCATGCCGATGCGCGCGCCGGCCAGGATATACGGCGTGGCGGCCGGCAAGATGACGCGGCGGAACATGGTCATCTGGCTGGCGCCCAGGTTGCGCGCGGCGCGGATATAAATGCCGTCGACCTGGCGCACGCCGGCGATGGTATTCATCAGCACGGGGAAGAAGGAACCGATGCTGATCAGGAAGAAGGCGGGCGGGTTGCCCAGGCCGAACCACAAAATGGCCAGCGGAATGTAGGCGATCGGCGGAATCGGGCGCAGCACCTGCACCAGCGGGTCGAACAGTTTATAGATGGTCTTGTTGGTACCCATCAGCAAGCCCAGCGGCAAGGCCAGGCCGGCGCCGATGGCGAAGCCGCCCAGCACGCGCGACAGGCTGGCCCAGGCGTCGTGCGGCAATTCGCCGGAGAACATCCACACCAGGTAGTTGCCCGCTTCGGGCGTGTACGCTTGCATCGGCATCAGGTATTCATACCACTTCACCAGCACGGCCACGGGCGAGGGCAGGATTTGCGGGTTGATCCAGCCGAAGGTCGACATGGCTTGCCAAAGAAGCAATGCAGCAGCGGGCACGGCGGCGCCGTGCGCGAAGCGTTTCATCATTTGCATATTCATTGTGATACTTTCAGATTAGCGTGGCCGTGGTTAGCGTGGGACATAGGACTTCTTGGCTTTTTCCAGCAGGTCCAGCTTGACCCAATCCTTGGCGGCAGGCGCCTTGGCCATGCGGCCCACGCCGAATTTCACCATGTAGTCGGTGGTCAGCTGCACGTGGCTTTGCGTGATGTCTTCCGTGAAGATGGCGTTGTCGATGGCATCGCGGTAATCCTCGGTCGTGATCTGATTCTTGAACATCGATTCGCGCACGTATTTTTCCGCCAGTTTCGGGTCGGCCAAAAACGCCCGCGTGGCGGCGACGAAGCAATCCATGAAGCGCTGGGCCACGGCCGGCTTTTCCTTGTACATCTTTTCCGTCATCACGAGGGCGCGCACGGGCTCGCCCAGCGGCGTGTCATACGGTTTGATGATGGCCGCGCCGTATTTCTTGTGGATCGCCTGCGTCGAGTACGGTTCGGACTGGCTCATGACGTCGATATCCTTGGTCAGCAGCGCCTGGTTCAGGTCAGGGTAGCCCATGTACAGGATCTGCACGTCCTTGCCCGGCTTGTCGGACCAGGTCAGCTTGGCCTTGGTCAATTCGGCAAACAGCAGGATTTCCTGCGGGCCGCCGCGCGTGACGCCGACTTTCTTGCCTTTCAGGCCAGCAATATCCTTGATGTTCAGGTCGGGACGCCCGACGATCTGCACGCCGCCTTTGGCGAAGCCGCCCACCAGGTACACGGGCAAGCCCGTGGCGCGGCCCGTGATGGCCGCTTCCAGCGCGCTGGCGGACACGTCGATTTCGCCGGCGATCATGGCCGGCACGATGTCGAGGCCCTTGGCGAAGATGCGTTCTTCAATTTTCAGGTCGTACTTCGGCGCGATTTCCTTCATGTAGGCGACGGCGCCGTAATGGGCGAATTTCAGGTTGCCCAGACGGACCAGGTCGGCCGCATGGACGGCCAGCGGGAATTGCGCGGCCAGTGCGACGGCCACGGCCAGTGCCTTGGTGTTCAGGAAGGACGAGATGCGGAAGGTGCGTGCCATGCTGTTGTCTCCAAAAAAAGGTAGATGGTTTTTATATTGGGTGAGGCTGCCGCTCTGGTGGCGGTTATGAAAATATAAAAGCATCTTCCGTGCCAGTGGAGCGCATTTTGGCGTTTATTGCAAGTGATTGTTTATAAAGGTTTAATTTGAATCTATTGAAAATGGGAAATGACGAGATTCCGTCTTTCCGCACGGCGAAGGGAAAGACTGTGCGGATTGCCGCATTTTGATTGGCTGATCCGGTGCCGGCTTGCGGTGCCGCATGCCGGTGAACCTTCAGGGCGCGGCCGACTCCAATCGTAAAAAAACGCGTTGCAAACAGGCTGGCAACGCGTAACTCCCCCGTGGAGTAGGGGCGGCGCCGCAGGGGCGCCTGATCGGTCGCCTTTGGCGGGCCTTATTTCGGCGCAGTGGCGGGCGGCAGGGCCGGCGCGGTGGCCGGATCGGTCAGCGGGGCAGGCGGCGTCGTGCTGCCCGGGCCCGTTTCCGGCGCGGCTGGCGTGACGGGAGGGGGCATCACTTGTGGGGCGGAAGCAGGGTTGGGCGCCGTTTCAGGCAGCGGTGCTTCGGCCGGTTTTTTGCAGGCGGACAAGGTGATCAGGGCGGCGGCGGCCAGCAGAGTAGGCATGTTCATGATGGTTCCTTTGCAAAGTATCAAGATTGGCGCGATGCGGACGGCGGGTGCCGCGCGCGAAGCTTGAATTTATTGCAAGAATGCCGACGCTTCTGTTCGCTATTTCACTTTGTGCGCGCATCGAGGCACAGCGGTTTAAATGTCTTTTATAGATGCATCAAGAGAAATAATTCAACAAGGCAATATTTTTCACTTTCTTGCTTCTAATGTTCGTTAACGCACAGACCAGTGCGGAGCAGGATGGCATTCTGTGCCCAGACGCTCAGGATTCGTGGTGTTCTGGTATAAAAATTGCCAAGAACTTAACAATCCGGGCTACCGGCAATCGTTTAAAAGGAGTATTCAAATGCATGCAATGACTCAGTCTCACGTGAAGAGCGAATTAAAGGCAGCGCACCAGGAACTTCGTAGCCCCGAAAAAGGCTCGCAAATGGTCGAACGCGCAGCACCTATCCCCCCGGAACGCATGAATCCTATTTCCATGGCACCGATCGAGCGCGTGCGCTCGACGTCGGCCACCCTGCGCCGCATCGAAAACATGCAAAAACTGATCGGCGAATTGTCGCTGCACGAGATGCTGGCTGACGAAATCGCCTGGTTCCTCAAGTTTTCGCCATCGGGCGCCCGCAAATACATCCGCGACCTGCGCGAAGCGGGCGTGATCGAACTGGCCCGCTACATCGAAGGCACCGCCACCTACCTGGGCAAGGCAGTGTACCAGCTGACGCCGGATCCCGAGCGCGTGCGCGCCTTCCTGGCCGCCATCGTCCAGCCGAAACGCGAAGGCGCGCCACCGCGCAAGGACCGTCCCGGCTTGCGCGAGCAAAGCATGGCAGGCAGCGGCCGCCACTTCCACATCCTGGCCGATGACACGCATTACGCCATCCGCGTCAACCGCGGTCCCGTGACGCGCGATCCGCTGGTCGCCGCCCTGTTTGGCGCGCCACAGCAAAAGTCGGCCGAGTAACACCTGACCAAACCTCGCGCGGCGTGCGGCCTGCGATGCTCACCGTACTAAAGTACGGTTGCGCTTCTTAGCGACAAATCATCGCCGCTCGCTACGGTTTTGTCAGGCGTTGGGACGTAATAGAAGCCGGGTTACAACCCGGCTTTTGGCGTTGGGGCAAGCCCTTTGAGCTGGGCGGATTGAAAAGATATTAATCAACCCCATGTGGGCTGGACTGCTGCCCGCAACGCGCGGGTTCACTTGAAGGAGCTTGTCCTTGTCTGCCTACGCCGCCCTGTTATCGTTCCCGCCATTGCGCTGCCTGAAACGGGCCGCCGCATGAACCCGTTGCTGTGGATCGCCCTCGTCACGGCCGCCATCGTCTTTTCATTATGGTTCCCCCGCTGGCGCTTGAAGCGTGCCCTGTCCAGGCCCTTGCCGCCGGAAGGCCTGGCCGTGTTGGAAAAGAATATCCCCGTGTATCCGCGCATGCCGGCCCCGCTGCAGCAGCAGTTGCGCCGTCTGGTCGTGCAATTCCTGTACCAGAAGAAATTCGTCGGTTGCGGCGGCCTGGAGATCACGGACGAGATGCGCTACACGATTGCCGGCCAGGCGTGTTTGCTGCTGCTCAATCGCCAGACCCAGGTGTATCCGGAACTCGACACGATCCTCGTGTATCCCACGGAATTCATCGTTACGCGCGATGAAGTGGGGCCGGGCGGCGTCGTCACGCCATCGGCCAATGGTTTATTGGGCGAATCCTGGGGCGATGGCCGCGTGGTGCTGGCCTGGGACCACGTGCAGCGCGGTGCGGCCGACTGGACCGATGGCCACAACGTCGTGCTGCATGAATTCGCCCACCAGCTCGACAGCGAATCGGGCGCCGCGAATGGCGCGCCCTACCTGCCCAGCGTGTCGAGCTACCGCAGCTGGGCCACCGTGTTGTCGCGCGACTTCGACAACCTGCGCCACGATGCCATCTATCAGCAGCACAGCGTGATGGACCACTACGGCGCCACGAATCCCGCCGAATTCTTTGCCGTGGCGACGGAAACCTTCTTTGAAAAGCCATACCAGATGGCCGAGCACCACGAAGAACTGTACGCGCAATTCTTGCAGTACTACAAGGTCGATCCGCGCGACTGGATGGCGCCACCGGTGGAAGCCGAACACATGGCCTCGCCGTTTCCCAATTACGCGCCCCACTGGTAGCGGCAGCGCCTTACATGATTTACTCATAAGCAAGGCTGAAAAGATTCCTTTTTGGAAATAATAACGTTGCGGTCTAATGGCGGCATTCGTTATCCACCAGAGGAATTCCATGCAGACCCGCCTTCATTTCGCAGCGCTTCTTTTCACTTCCATCGCTTTCACGCAAGTGGCGCAAGCGGACCAGCTGGCCGCCATCAAGGCGAAGGGCGAACTGGTCTGCGGTACCCTGGGCACGGACGAGCCGAACAGTTTCATCGACGCCAAGTCGCGCCAGCTGGTCGGCTATGAAGTGGACCTGTGCCGCGCCATCGCCCAGGGCCTGGGCGTCAAGCCCGTGATCAGGCAGCTGGCCGTGGCCGCCCGCATTCCCGAACTGCAGCAGGGCCGCATCGATATCCTGACGGCGTCCTTGACGCACAACAAGGAACGCGAAGCGCTCGTCGATTTCTCGCTGTCCACGTTTTACACGGGCCAGCGCGTGCTGGTCAAAAAAAGCAGCAATATCACGACGGTCGCTGGCCTGGCCGGCAAGAAAGTGCTGACCGTCAAGGGCGGCACGCAGGAACCGAATATCCGCAAGGCCGTGCCCGGCGTGGAGGTGGTGACGTTCGAGACGGCGGGCCAGGCTTATCTGGGCTTGCAGCAAGGCAAGGGCGCCGGCTATGTCGACGATGAAGTCTCCTTGTTGAACAATTACGCCAAGCTGGGCGCCGCGCAAAAGGATTACCTTGTGCTGCCGCAAAACATCAGCCAGGAAGTGTTTGCCTTCGGCATCCGCAAGGGCGAGACGGGCGTGAAAACGGCCGTCGACCAGGTGCTGCGCGGACTGGAAAAATCGGGCGAGGCGGAAAAACTGTTCTTCAAATGGTATGGCCCGACGAGCAATGTGAAATTTCAGAAGCGCACATTCAAGATTGAGTCGGACAAGATTGACGCCTAAGCAAACCTACTGCGCGGCGCGCTTTGCGGCCTGCGATGCTCACCGTGCTCCAGCACGGTTGCGCTTCTCAGCCACAAATCACTGCCGCTCGCTACGGTTTTCTTAAGCATCAATGATATTTCACCATCATGTTCCAATTTGATCTGACCTTTTTGCTGGCCGGCGACTACCGCGACTGGCTCGTTTCCGGCTTGCTGCTGTCCTTGCAACTGATGGGCATCACCTTGCTCTTGTCTTTGCCGCTGGCCTGCGGCGTGGCCATGCTGCGGCTGGCCCCGTCGCGCCTGCTCAATGGCCTGGGCGCCGCGTATGTCGAGCTGATCCGCAACGTGCCCTTGCTGGCCCACTTCCTGTTCTGGTATTTCGGCGCGCCCGAATTGTTGCCCGATGCCTGGAAGGAGCGTTTGTATGCCGGCAATATCGAAGCCGTCAGCGCCGTCACGGCCCTGACTTTATATACGGCCGCCTACATGGCGGAAGACATCCGCAGCGGCATCCGCGCCATCCCCGCCCAGCAATTCGAGGCGGGCCGGGCGCTGGGCTTCAGTTTTCTTGCCACCATGCGCCTGTGCATCGTGCCGCAGGCGCTGCGGCTGGCCGCGCCGCCGCTGCTGTCGCAAACCCTGACCCTGTGGCAAAACACCAGCATCGCCACCGTCATCGGCGTGGCCGAGCTGATGTACCAGACGCAGCGCGTGGAAGCGGCCTCGTTCCGCAGCGTCGATGCCTTCGTCTTCGCCAGCGCGGCCTACCTGGCCGTCTCGCTGCTGATCGCCGGCCTGGCGGCCTTGCTGCAAAAGAAGGTGTCCTGATGCTGGAACTCCTCCATGATTACTGGCTGTATTTCCTCGTGGGACGCTATCCCGAGGGGCCGCTGGGCGGCCTGGCGCTGACGGTCGTGCTGGCCAGCCTGGCGCTGGTGCTGAGCCTGCCCTTCGGCCTGCTGCTGGGGCTGGCGCGCCTGAGTCCCTGGCACCTGCTGCGCTGGCCCGTCGCCTTACTGATCCACGTGGTGCGGGGCATCCCCTTGCTGTTGGTCATCTTCTGGGCGTATTTCTTCCTGCCCAGTATCACGGGACATGAAAGCGGGCAATTCGGCACCATGCTGGCCGCCCTCGTCATCTTCGACTGCATTTATCTGGCGGAAATTGTGCGCGCCGGCGTGCAAGCCGTGCCGCGCGGGCAGGTGGAGGCGGCCCGCTCGCTGGGCCTGAATTATCTGGACAGCATGCGCTCGGTGGTGCTGCCGCAGGCGCTGCGCCACATGCTGCCCTCGCTGGTCAACCAGTTCGTCTCGACCATCAAGGAAACCTCTCTCGGGTACATCATCGGCCTGGCCGAGGTGTCGTTCATCGCTTCGCAAGTGAACGGCCTCGTGCTGACCAAGCCCGTGCAAGTGTATTTCCTGCTGGGCATGACGTATTTTGTCTTGTGTTTCAGCCTGTCGCGCGCCGCCTTCTGGCTCGAGCGGCGCCAGGCGCGTCTCCTGAAAGCGGCAGCATGATTACCTTTGACAACGTCAACAAATACTATCGCGACTATCACGCCTTGCGCGAGATCAATGAACACGTGGCCAAGGGCGAGGTGCTGGTCGTGTGCGGACCGTCCGGCTCCGGCAAGTCGACCCTGATCCGCACCATCAACCGCCTGGAGCCGATCGCCTCAGGGCGCATCGCGGTGGCGGGCCAGGATATCCACGCGCCGGGGCTGGACGTGAATGCCTTCCGCTCGCATATCGGCTTTGTGTTCCAGCAATTCAACCTGTTTCCCCATTTATCCGTGCTGGACAATTGCGCGCTGGCGCCGCAGCGCTTGCGCGGCCTCACCCGGCGCGAAGCCGAGGAGCGGGCGCTGGCCCTGCTGGAGCGCGTGGGCCTGGCGCACAAGGCGCGCGCCATGCCGGCGGCCTTGTCGGGCGGGCAGCAGCAGCGGGTGGCGATTGCCCGCGCGCTGGCCATGCAGCCGCCGCTGATGCTGTTCGACGAGCCGACCAGCGCGCTGGACCCGGAAATGGTGGGCGAGGTGCTGCAAGTGATGCGCGACCTGGCGCACGGCGGCATGACGATGGTGTGCGTGACGCACGAGATGGGTTTCGCGCGCGAAGTGGCGGACCGCGTCTGGTTCATGGACCACGGGCAAGTGCTGGAACGGGCCACGCCCGACGATTTCTTTGCGCGGCCGCAACATGTGCGCGCACAGCAATTCCTGTCCGATATCCGCAGCCCATATGGGGCACCGGCCTGAGGATTTCTGGGCTGTGTGCGCAAGCGAACGGTATCTTGGCGTTCTCCGGCGCACGCTATCGGAGTGGCGCACGGGGCGCCCGCAGCCGACCAGGAGGGCCGTATCATGTCACGCATCATCGCAGGTCATTTTCAGTTGCAGGAGCAGATAGACGCCGCGCGCGCCGCCCTGAACCAGGCGGGTTTTCCTGACAGCCGCATCAGCGCCTTCTTTGTCAACCAGCCGGGCCAGCATGATTTGCATGCGCTCGGCGGCGACCGCGACGTCTCGCCGGGCGCCAAGGAGACGCCGGAAGGCGTGGTCGAGGGCGTGGCCGTCGGTGCCGCCGTCGGTGCCGGCATCGGCGCTGCCACCACGCTGGCGACGGGGCCGCTGGGGCCGGTGGTGGGCGCGCTGGTGGGCGCCCATGTGGGCTCACTCTACAGTTTCAACAAGATGAAGGAGGCGGGCGAGCCCGAGAAACATGGCGAAAATCACCGCCAGCCGCGCCATCCGGGCATGCTGATCGCCGTGGCGCTGGGCGGCCTCGAAGAGCGCGAACGGGCGCTCGAGACACTGCACCGGCTGGGCGCCGAGCATATCGAGGAAGCGGAAGGCACGATCGCCAATGGCGACTGGCATGACTTCGATCCGCTCAGCATTCCCGTGCTGGTGGCGTGAATCAACGCCTCTGTGGTGCCATATGCATAAATTCCGCGCTGCACGAAATTTAGGTATGATCCTTGTTAGTATGAGTAATTATTGGTAAACAATGCCGACAGGGATAGTTTCCGCGCGCCCGAAGTGACACTGGACCAAGGTGACTGCCCGTAGTACTTGCCTCGCATGCTAACGAGTATGGATAGGAGGGCGCGTCATGACACAGGCATGGTTCATTCTGACACGGGCCGATGGGCGCGACATCTGTGCGCCCTCGCCGGCACAGCTGGCCGATGCGCTGGCCGAGGTGTACCGCGGCGGCGCCGTCACGCCGGACGGCAGCCCGGCCGCCGTATTGTTGCGCTTTGGCTACGACGACGGCTTGATGTATCAGGTCGAAGTCGCTAGCGGAGGCGAAGTCACTTTCGAGGAATGGTCGGACCGCGATTGCGAAATTGCCCTGGCCAGTCCGCGCCACATGTCGGCCCTGCCGCAGCACGACGCGCTGCAGCTGTGGCAGTGGCTGGCGCAGCGCCAGGTGGCGAAGATCCGCAGCCAGCCCTGGCAGGGTAGCTAGCCCTGCCGTCTTTCCAACGGCCTAGTGCGCCATCAGCACGGGGATCGTCATGCTCTGCAGAATCGTGCGCGTGACGCCGCCGAGGATGGTTTCGCGCAGGCGCGAATGGCCATATGCTCCCATCACCAGCAAGTCGGCCGACAGGTCGGCGGCCTGCGACAGCAGCGCTTCGCCGATATCGCCGCGCCGCACGCCACCCCCATCGAGCAAATGCAGCCGCGCTTCCACGCCGTGGCGCGCCAGGTAGTGCACCAGTTCCGCGCCCGGCTGTTCGCCGTGCTCGGCCGCATGCACCTGGGCGTCGAAGATGGCCACGTGGACTTGCCCGGCGCGCTGCAGCAGGGGCAGCGCGGCGGTCACGGCGCGGCTCGCTTCCTTGCTGGCGTTCCAGGAAATGAGCACATTGCGCGCCGCTGCCGGCGGCGCCAGCAGGGGCAGCGGCGGCGCATACGGCACGATCAGCACGGGTCGGCCCGAATGCAGCAGCACATAGGCGGGAAAGTCGCGCATCACGGACGGCGATTTATCCTTGGCATTGTATTGGCTGATGACGACCAGGTCCGCATAGCGGGCCAGCAGGCTGATGCCGCCCGCCGCTTCGTCGTCGACGACGCGCTGTTCGAACGAGGCGACGCCTGCCGCGCGCACCTGTTGCTCGAAACCGTCGAGGGCGCGCGTGGCGCGGTCGCGCAGGAAATTCAGATGCAAGCTCAGGTTCGGGTCCGCATCGAGGTCGGGCTGGTGCTGGTACAGCAGGCGCGACACGCCCGTCAGCGCCACGCCCGTCAGGTGGCCGCCGCACGCCTGGGCGATGCTGGCCGCCGCTTCGATGCGGGCGGCGCGCCCGGCGCTGTCGTCGATGTGGAGCAATACGGTTTTGTACGTCATGGCCTGTCCTCTCGCTGTGCAGTAGGGGCCATTCTGGCACAGTCCGGGGTGCCGGCCGCGCACGACTGCATCAGGCTGGGCACTTGATCTGGCGCAAGGCTGGCAATAAAAACTGCTCCTACACTTGATGCCACGCAGAACAACCATAACAAGCGGGGAGAGACAGTCATGAAGGAACAAAAGGTAGCGCTGGTCACGGGCGGCATGGGCGGCCTGGGCACGGCCTTGTGCCGGCGCCTGCATGCGGCGGGCTTTGCCGTCGTGGCGGCGCATACGCCGGGCAACACGCGGGTGGAAAGCTGGCTCGACGAGCAGCAGGCGCAGCAGTATTATTTTCATCCGCTGGCCCTTGACGTGACGGACTTTGCTGCCTGCAGCGAAGCCGTCGGCAAGGTGCTGGCGCAGTTCGGCCGCATCGATGTGCTGGTCAATAACGCCGGCATCACGCGCGACCAGAGCATGCGCAAGATGGAGTTGCCGCACTGGTCCGAGGTGATGCGGACCAATCTCGACAGCCTGTTCAACATGAGCAAGCAGGTGCTGGAACCCATGCTGGAAAAGAAATGGGGACGCATCATCAATATCTCGTCCGTCAATGGCCAGAAGGGCGCGTTTGGCCAGTGCAACTACGCGGCCGCCAAGGCCGGTGTGCATGGCTTCAGCAAGGCGCTGGCGCTGGAAGTGGCGCGCCACGGCATCACCGTCAACACCGTGTCGCCCGGCTACCTGCGCACGCAGATGGTGACGGCCGTGCCGGCCGATATCCTGGAAACGAAGATCTTGCCGCAAATCCCCCTGGGCCGCCTGGGCGAGCCGGACGAGGTGGCGGCCCTGGTCGCTTACCTGGCGTCCGACGAGGCGGCATTCGTCACGGGCGCCAACATCGCCATCAATGGCGGACAGCACATGAGTTAAGCAAGCGTACAGCTTGCATAGAGGCAATGGCAGTAGAGGAGACCCATCCACCCAGCCGGCGCATAGACGCTGGCGGAGGACGGCAGGCAGCATGGTAATTACGCTGGAAAACAGGGGGCAGGGCAGCGATGCCTTGCCCTTTGTTGTCGTGCCGCCGTTAAGCTAGGGTCATGTTATGGCGCGCCGGGCCTTTTCCAGCCGGGTCTGGCAATCGATGCACAGGCGCGCTTCGGGGCGGGCGTTCAGGCGCGACAGGCCGATGGCTTCGCCGCAGTTGTCGCACAGGCCGTAGCTGCCGTCGGCAAACTTCGCCAGCGCGTGCTTGATGATGGCCAGTTGCGCCTGATTGTGCTCGGCCGCTTCGCTGACGAGGGCGTTCAAGGTGCGCACGCTGGCGTTGTCGGCCGGCGAGGCTTCGATTTCATTGAGCAGCGAGGCGCGCGCGTCCGCTTCGGCCGCTTCGTTCTCTATCTGTTCCAGCAACGCCAGCTTGCGTTGCTCCAGCACGCCTTGCAGGCGCTGTAGCTGGTCTTGCGGCAATCCATTCATGGCTGTCCCCGATAGGAGTCTCTCCTCTATGGTAGTCCAGGATGGGCGCTTCTGCTTGCGCTACTACCCGCGCCGCGTTTGACGCGGCGCAGGCAGGCGCGGGCCGTTCTATGCTGGCTCTTTCAGGCAGTTGACCATCCAGGCCACGCCGAACTGGTCTTTCAGCATGCCGAAGCGTTTGGCCCAAAACGTTTCTTCCATGGGCATCTGGATGGCGCCGTCACGCGCCAGCGCGGCGAAGGCCCGTTCCGCCTCCTCCGGCGTGTCGACGGTCAGGCAGATCGAGCTGCCGCTCATGCCCTTGGCGCCCTCGTCGCAGCCGCCGTCAGAGCCCATCAGCATGGTGGGACCCAGCTGCACGGAGCCGTGCATGATCTTGTCATACCAGTCTTCCTTGACTTGCTCCTGCATCGGCGTGCCGCGATACGGCATCAGGCACAGGTCCGTGCCATGCAGGTGCTGCCGGTAGTATTCCAGCGCTTGCGCGCAGTTTCCATTGAATTGCAAATACGGTTCGATACGCATGTTGGTCTCCTCTGGCAATCGCCCCGCAGGCACGATTGCCAGGCGGGGACGTCCCAGTATAGGCGCTCGCCGGCCGATTTCAATCAGTCCGGCGCCATCTCTTGCAGCCGCTCACGCACCTTGCCCAGCGTGCTGAGGATGCGCTCGGGATTGCCGGCCAGGACGGCACTGCCCAGATGTAACAAACTCGTCGACAGGCTGATCCAGTGCCGCACATCGTCGTTGCGGGCGATGCGAAGGCGCACCGTGTCGAGCAGGCCGCTGAGCTGGCGCTGCGCCGTTTCCAGGCCCATTACCGTATGCCCGGCGGCATCGGCATACAGCTGGTTGGCTTGCTGGCGCAAGGCTACTTCCAGGGCGAAGACGGCTTGTGCCTGGCTGTGGCTAATGCCGTTTTCTCCCTGGCTGGCGCGCTTGCGGATGGCGCGCATGACGGCGCCGTGCAAGGTGACGGCCGCCTGCGACAGGCTGTCGGCCAGTTGCTCGACGCGCATGGCGCTGCTGAGAGCCGCTTCGCGGCGTTCGCTGCCGCTGCTCCTGCCTACCGATCCGTCCATCTTGCCTCCGTGGTGGTGAGGGCGGCGGCCAGCTGTGCGTGGTCGCGCGCCAGTGCCGCCAGTTGCCGGCGCGCCAGCGTGTGGCGCAAGCCAAGCAGCCGGTATTCTTCGGTTTTACTTTGCTGCATGGTTTTCGCCAGCACGGCCAGCAGGCGCTGCTGCGGCGTGTCGGCAAACGCGATTTCCACGTCGAGCAGGCCGAGCACCATGTCGCGCTCGTTGTCGCCGCTTTTGTCGTACAGCGCCAGCAAGCTGTCGAGCGCTGCCAGCAGGGCTTGCAGCGGCGCGTCGCCGTCGTGCAGCACTTGCGCCAGGTGCGCCTGCTGGCTGGCCGCGCCGCCCAGGCGCGACAGTTGCTGCAGCAACAGGGTGTAGGCGCTGACATGGCGGTCGTCGATGCCGCTGCCGGGCCAGGCGCGGATGGCGGCGCCGGCGCCGGCCAGTTCCGGCTGCACGTCGTACGCATCGGCATTCGCCAGCCGGCCCAGCGCCTGCAGATACAGGCGCACGGCCTGCGCCAGGCGCGCGACGTCCGCTTGTGCGGCGCGGCGCTGCGCATCGAGCAGGCGCTCGCGCGCGTCTTCGGCGGGCGACAGATAGGGGCGGGCGCGCTGGTAGCTGTCCACGTGGCGCTGCGACAGTTCGCCGAAGGCCGTCAAGGCATCGGTGCCGGCGGCCAGGGCGCGCACTTGCGCCAGGTCGGTGCGCGCACTGGCGCAGCCGCACAGCACGACGGCCAGGAAGAGGCTCAGGTACAGGTTGAGGCAAAGGGCGCGGCGATGGCGGGCGGGCAGGGTGGACACGTCACCTCTCGACAGGAAATACTGTATGGAAAGGTATTGTCGTGCCGGCCTGTGTTGCCCGCCTTGTGCGGGCGCAAGCGCGCTGCGATCAGGCGCCTGTTGTGCCCGTGGTGGTGGTCAATTGTTCGCGCCAGCCCAATCCAGCCACGGTGTCGCTGGCGGGACGGTATTCGCAGCCGACCCAGCCCACGTAGCCGACCTGGTCGAGCAGCTTGAACAGGTGGCGGTAATTGATCTCGCCCGTGCCCGGTTCGTGGCGGCCCGGCGTGTCGGCGATCTGGATGTGGCGGATCAGGGGCAGCAGGGCGCGGATAGTGTTGCTCAGCTCGCCCTCCATGCGCTGCATGTGATAAATGTCGTACTGCAGGAAGATATTGCTGCGCTGGCAGTCGGCGATGACGTCGGCCGCCTGCTGACTATGGTTCAGAAAGTAACCGGGCATGTCAAAGCGGTTGATCGGCTCGATCAGCACGTTGATGCCGTGCGGACGGCATGCGTCGGCCGCAAATTGCAGGTTGCCGATCAGGCTTTGCCGCGCACGCTCCAGGCTCATGCCGGGCGGCACGATGCCGGACATGCAGTGCAGCTGCTTCGCCCCCAGCGCCAGCGCATAGTCGAGCGCCAGCTGCACATTCGTGCGGAATTCCTCGCCCCGGCGCGGGTCGCAGGCGATGCCCCGTTCGCCGTGCTCCCAGTCGCCGGGCGGAAAGTTGAACACGGCCAGCTGCAGATGGTGGCGTTCCAGCCGCATGGCGATCTGCCGCGCCTCGACGGCATAGGGAAACAGAAACTCGACGGCATCGAAGCCCGCTTCCCTGGCGGCGGCAAAGCGGTCGAGGAAAGGCAGTTCGGTAAACATCATGCTGAGGTTGGCAGCGAAGTTCGGCATGGCGGCACGCAGGTGAGGAAGATGGATACTATCCTAGCCCAAATTGCCAATCAGTGGCGTGCATGAAAAATGCGCCCGCCAACCAGGTTGGGGAGCGCATCTCAAGAAAGATAAACGGGGTCTGAAAGCGTAGCGAGCGGGAGTGATATTGCGTCGAGTAGCGCAGCCGTACTGGAGTACGGCGAGCAACGCAAACGCAATAGCGCCCCGCGCAGTAGCTTTCAGGCCGCGTTTTAGCGGCCGCGGCCGCCGGAGCGGTGGTTGGCGGCCGAACGCGGCGCATTGCCCGAACGGTTGCCGCCGCCACCGCCGCCCGATGGGCCGCCACCGCCGCCCGATGGGCCGGCGCTGCGTGGCTTGGCGCCGCTGCCGCCCGTTTTCACGCGCACCACGGCGCCGGCTGGCGCGCGGCTGTTGTTGCGGTGGCCGCCGGTGCCGCTGCGCAATTGCACAGGCTGGGCGCGGGCGTTCAGGTCCGGCTCGAAGCCCGGGATGACTTCGCGCGGCAGGGTTTGCTTGATCAGCTTTTCGATGTCTTTCAACATTTCGTGCTCATCCACGCAGACCAGCGACACGGCTTCGCCCTTGGCGCCGGCACGGCCCGTGCGGCCGATACGGTGCACATAGTCTTCCGGAATGTTCGGCAAGTCGTAGTTGACGACGTGCGGCAACTGGTCGATATCGATACCGCGCGCGGCGATGTCGGTGGCGACCAGCACTTGCAGGGTGCCATCTTTAAATTCCGACAGGGCGCGCGTGCGCGCCGACTGGCTCTTGTTGCCGTGGATGGCCAGGGCGCCGATGCCGTCCGCGCCCAGCTGCTCGACCAGTTTATTCGCGCCA
Source organism: Janthinobacterium agaricidamnosum (assembly GCF_003667705.1). Taxonomy (NCBI): domain Bacteria; kingdom Pseudomonadati; phylum Pseudomonadota; class Betaproteobacteria; order Burkholderiales; family Oxalobacteraceae; genus Janthinobacterium; species Janthinobacterium agaricidamnosum. The sequence goes on from NZ_CP033019.1 coordinate 1,545,650, forward strand.
TGCTTGGTGCGCGTAAAGACCAGCACTTGCGTCCAGTTGTTCGACTTGATCAGGTAGGACAGCATCGGGTGCTTCTTGTCGCGGTCGACGGGATGGATCTTTTGCTTGATCACTTCTACGGTCGAATTGCGGCGCGCCACTTCGATCATGGCCGGCTTGTTCAGCAAGCCGTCGGCCAGGGCCTTGATCTCTTCCGAGAACGTGGCCGAGAACAGCAGGTTCTGGCGTTTCGGCGGCAGCACGGCCAGCACTTTCTTGATGTCGCGGATGAAGCCCATGTCGAGCATGCGGTCGGCTTCGTCCAGGATCAGGATTTCCACTTTCGACAGGTCGACGGTGCCCTGACCCATGTGGTCGAGCAAACGGCCAGGCGTGGCGACGAGAATGTCGACGCCATGCTTGAGCTGCTTGATTTGCGGGTTGATGCCGACGCCGCCGAAGATCACGGTGGAGTTCAGCTTGGTGTACTTGCTGTAGGCGCGCACGCTTTCCTCGACCTGCGCGGCGAGTTCGCGCGTCGGTGCCAGGATCAGGGCGCGGATCGGGCGCGTCGAGGTGTTGCTGGTGATGGCAGCGCCATTCGTGTCGGTCGACAGGCGGTGCAGCACGGGCAGGGTAAAGCCGGCCGTCTTGCCGGTACCGGTTTGTGCACCGGCCAGCAAGTCGCCGCCAGCGAGCACGGCGGGAATCGCCTGCGACTGGATCGGGGTCGGCACGGTGTAGCCGTGTTCGGTAACGGCACGTACGATAGCGTCGGACAATCCGAGGGAGGAAAAGGACATGGTAACTTTATTGTGAGATCGGCCTGTCGCCATCGTGGGGCGCCAGTCGCAGGCAATCAGATTAGGGGTCGAAAGACAGCGGCAAGGGGACTGGTCATATGTGCCGCACACGCGAAGTATAACAGCATGGCAAAAAACCGCCGAGTTTGTTTAAAGTATGCAATACCACAGGTAAAAGAAATACATGGCCACGGTGCGCCTTTGCATGCCGTTTTTCATTATTATTGCCTGTAGCACTCCATCTGCGGGACTCGCCGTGGCGCCGGGGTGTTCACTCCCGGAGGACTATCATGCGTATTGCCGATCTTCGCATCGCCACCCGCCTGTACGGCGGTTTTGCCACCATCGTCCTGTTGCTGGCCGCCCTGGTCACCGTCGCCACATTGAACGTCTCGCGGCTGGCCGACGCCAATGCCATCAATACCCACACTTACCAGGTACTCGCTGAAAACAGCGCGATCCTGGAAAGCCTGATCAATATGGAAACGGGGCAGCGCGGCTATGTGATCACGGGCGCGGAGGCCTCGCTGGAACCGTACAAGGCGGGGCAGGCCGCGTTCGGCGCGCACCTGGACAAGGCGCGCGCCCTGACCAGCGACAATCCTGCCCAGCAGGAGCGCCTGGCGAAGCTCGATGCCGCCAAGCAAGCCTGGCTGGCCGGCGCGCTCGAACCCGTGATCGCCATGCGGCGCGCCGTGGCGCAGGGCACGGCGGCCATCGAGCCCGTGCTGGCGCTGGAAAAGGAGGGCCGGGGCAAGCAGGGCATGGATGCCATGCGCGCATTGCTGGGCGAGATCGGCCAGGCGGAAACGGTGCTGCTGGCGCAGCGCTCGGAAGCGGCGGCGGCCTTGCAGGCGCGCACGCACTGGACCTTGCTGGGCGGCGGCGCGGCGGCGCTGATCCTGGCCGCCCTGATCGCCTGGTGGCTGGCGCGCAACATCAGCGGGCCGTTGCGTTCAGCCATCGACGTGGCCAGGCAGGTGGCGCAGGGCGACCTGACGGTACAGGTGGAAGTGCGCTCGAAGGACGAGACGGGTGAACTGATGCAGGCATTGAAGGAGATGACGGCCAGCCTGCTGCGCATCGTCACCGAGGTGCGCGGCGGCACGCAGGCCATCGCCACGGCCTCGCGCCAGATCGCTTCGGGCAACCTCGACCTGTCGGCGCGCACGGAACAGCAGGCCAGTTCGCTGGAAGAGACGGCCTCGTCGATGGAAGAACTGACCAGCACGGTACAGCAGAACGCGCAGAATGCCCATGAAGCCAACGGTCTGGCCGCGTCGGCTTCCACCGTGGCGGGCAAGGGCGGCAGCGTGGTAGCGCAGGTGGTCGATACCATGGGTTCGATCAACGACTCGTCGCGCAAGATCGTCGACATCATCGCCGTGATCGACGGCATCGCCTTCCAGACGAATATCCTGGCCCTGAACGCGGCCGTCGAGGCGGCCCGGGCGGGCGAGCAGGGGCGCGGTTTTGCCGTCGTCGCCACGGAAGTGCGCAACCTGGCCCAAAGATCAGCCGGCGCAGCGAAGGAAATCAAGGCCCTGATCAACGACTCGGTGGCGCAGGTGGAGAGCGGCGCGCGCCTGGTCGACGAGGCGGGCCACACCATGCACGAGATCGTCGACAGCGTGCACAAGGTCAGCAGCATCGTCGGGCATATCTCGTCTGCCAGCGATGAGCAGCGGGCCGGTATCGAGCAAGTCAACCAGGCGATCAGCGAAATGGACCATGTGACCCAGCAAAACGCTTCATTGGTGGAAGAGGCCGCCGCGGCTGCGGAAGCCATGCAGGAGCAGGCGGCGCGGCTGGCCGATGCGGTGAGCGTGTTCAGGACGGCGCAGGTGGACGCCATCGCGGCGCCGGCACCCCGGCCCGCCGTGCGCCGTCCCGTGCCGCCCAAGGCGGCGCGCGCGCCTGCCCGCCTGAGCGTCAAGCCCGCAGCGCCCCATGCGCCGCAAGTTCCAGCCGGCAAACAGCGTCCGGGGGACGATGAGTGGGACGAGTTTTAGCACAGGCGCCCAGTGCATGCGACAGTTGTCGCAAATACCGCTTGCATGCGTGTGACTGTTGTCGCATAATTGTGTCAACAGTCACTCAAAGGATGCACCATGAGCACGCCCTCCGTCACCGAACTGTCGTTATTGAAAGCCTTGTGGAAAGACCACCCGCTGTCCGCGCGCGAATTGCATGCCCGCGTGGAAGAAGAGCTGGGCTGGTCTTTTTCGTCCACGCGCAAGACGCTTGAGCGCATGCTGGACAAGGGCATGCTGCTGCAGCGCAGCGTGCACGGCGTGCTCGTGTATGAAGCGAACGTGGACAAAGTGGCCACCCTGGCCGCGTTCGCCCACGACTTTGGCCGGCGCGTGATGGAAATCGACAGTCCCTTGCCGGTCAGTATGTTTACGGGCAGCAAACTGGTGGACCAGCAGGAGCTGGCGGCGCTGGAGCTGCTGCTGCAGGACTGGCCGCTCGAGGGAAAGGAATAAGCGATGCTGCTGTTTTCTCTCACGCTGTTGCAGGCCAGCGCCGTCTGTCTCGTGACGGGCCCGCTGCTGTGGGCATTGCTGAGCCTGGCGCAACGGCGCTGGCCCGCGCTGGCGGCGCAGCGCTGCGTGTGGCTGGGCGCTCAGCTGGTGCTGGCCGCCGTGTTTGTGCTGCCGCTGCTGCCCGACACGCGCCAGCTGAGCGTGGTGCCCGAGCTAAGCGTGCCCGTGTTCCTGGCCAGCGCGGCGCCCGACGCGCCGATGGCCGTGGCTGCGCCGGTTGCCGGGCTGCCATCCGCTGCTTCCTGGCTGGCCCTGGTGCCGTCCGCCTGGGGCCTGATCTACCTGCTGGGCGTCGCTTGCGCAGCCTGGCGCTGGCAGCGTGGCCACGCCATGTTGCGCGCCTTGCTGCAGCTGGCGCAGCGCCGCCGCCTGCATGGCATGGACGTGCTGGAAGTGGACGCGCCGATCTCGCCGATGCTGGTGGGTGTGTGGCGGCCGCGTTTGCTGTTGCCGGCGCACCTGGCGCAATTTACGCCGGAACAGCGGCAGCTGGTGATCGCCCATGAGCTGACCCATGCCCGCCGGCGCGACCCCGTGCTCTTGCTGCTGGCCAATCTGCTGCAGGCGCTGCTGTGGTTCAATCCGGCCGCGCGCTGGCTGGCCGGCCAGCTGGCTTGGGCGCAAGAACTCGGTTGCGACCGCCAGGTTCTGGCCGGCCGCCCCGCGCGCCAGCGCCAGCAATATGCGGCGGCCCTGGTCCGGCAGCTGGGATTGCAGGCGCAGCCGCTGCCGGGGCTGGCTTTCGGCGGCGGCAGCATGGCCGAGCGCCTGCTGCGCATGCGTGACGGGCAGACACGCCCGCCTGCGGCCCTGCGGGTGCTGACGCCGCTGCTGCTGTGCGCGATCGGCGCGGCCAGCCTGGCGCTGCAGCCGGCATTGGCGTGGGCCGTGGCAGCCGCACCGGCAACCCTGCCCGCTGCGCCGGCGACGGCGCCAGCGCTCTGGCGCAATCCCCTCGATACCATGCGCGTGACCGGCTTCTTTGGCGTGGTGCGCCAGCTGACGCCGCAGGGCCATCGCGGCATCGATCTGGGCGCCAGGCGCGGCACGCCCGTGCATGCGGCGGCCGACGGCATCGCCAGCGTCAGCGAAGATGCGCGCCTCGGCAAGGTCGTGCGCATCGACCATGGCGGCGGCGTCGAGTCGCTGTATGCCCATCTCGACCGGGTCACGCTCACGACCGGCATGGCCGTCACGGCGGGGCAGGCCATCGGCACCGTGGGCGCCACCGGCCTGGCGACGGGGCCGCATCTGCATTTCGAGGTGATCCGCGACGGGCGCTTGCAGGACCCGCAACAGTGGCTGGCCGGTCTCGATGCCAACGCCACCGCGCGCGCCCTGCGCACGCGCAAGGAGCAGTTCGGCCATTAGCGTGAGCTGGCCGCTGGTCGGGTGAGCGCGGGAACGCGCAAGCCGACACCACCACAACCCTTTCAGGATTCTCCATGCGATTGAGTATTGTATTGTGCAGCTTCGTGCTGCCGTTGACGGCGCACGTCCGTGCCGAAGACATTCTCCCTTCCGTGACGGTCCATGCCGGTAAAGTGGAGCAGCGCCGCAACGACACCGTCGCCGCCATCGTCGTCGGCCACGATGAATTGATACGCCAGGGCGACCGCGTGCTGTCCGACGCCCTGAAGCGCCTGCCCGGCATTTCCATCGGCGGGCCGTCCGGCGCGGCTGCGGGCGCCGCTGGCGGGCAAATCCAGATGCGTGGCCTGGGCCAGGGCTATACCTTGATCATGCTCGATGGCGTGCCCGTGGCGCCCGGCTTTTCGCTCGACGCGCTGGACCCGGAACTGGTCGAGCGCGTGGAAATCATGCGCGCCGCCACGGCAGAATTTTCCACCCAGGCGATCGCCGGTTCCATCAACATCGTGCTGAAAAAGTCGGGCGGGCGGCGCGAACGCACGTTCAAGCTGGGCGCGTCCGCCAGCCATGGCATGCCCGCCGGCAGCGCCACCGTGCAGTGGTCGGACAAGGATGGGCGCCGGTCGTACGCGCTGGCCGGCACGCTCAGCCATACGGGACGCGAAGCGCTGCTCGACGAGTGGAGCCGCGAATTCGACACAGCGGGCGCGCCCACGGTGGTGCGCCACGTGCCGCTCACCGAGCGCGTGACGAGCGACGCCATCGAACTGGCGCCCCGCGTGCAATGGGCGCTGGCGGGGGAGGGCAGCCTGGCCTGGCAAAGCCTGGTCAACGTGCGCCGCCTGGCCAGCCGCCGCCATGCACAGGAAACGGCTTACCTGGGCGGCACGACCGCCTATCCAGAGAACCAGGCCCATTTCAACCAGGACAGCAGCACCGTGCGCAGCGACCTGCACTGGCTGCGCAAGCTCGACCATGGCGCCAGTCTCGACGTGAAGCTGGGCGCCAGCATCAATCACCGCGCCAATGATTATCAGTTCCTGGGCCGCGGCGCGGCGCCGGGACAGGGCATCACGCGCCTGGTCGATTCGGGCCTGGACGAGGTGGGCGTGCAGGCGAGCGGCACCTACCGCCGCGCGCTGGGCGAGCACCACACGTTGGCGGCGGGCTGGGATGCCGGGCACCGGCGGCGCACGGATTTTCGCCGCGAACGCCAGCTGGAGCCGGGCGGGCGGCCCGTGCTCAGGGACGAAGACTATGCGGCCACGGTGCGGCGCCTGGCACTGTTCGCGCAGGATGAATGGGAACTGTCCGCGCATTGGTCGCTGTACCTGGGCTTGCGCTGGGAAAGCTGGCGCACGGCCAGCGCCACGGGCGGCGGCGAGCCGGTCGACGTGCGCGCGCAGGTATGGAGTCCCTTGCTGCAAAGCCTGTGGAAGTCCGGCGGCAAGCAGCAGGTGCGCCTGGCCGTTACGCGCACCTACAAGGCGCCGCAGATTTTCGAGCTGATCCCGCGCCCGTACACGGTCGACAATGGCAACAGCCCCACGAATCCCGACACCCAGGGCAATCCGGCGCTGCGCCCGGAGCTGGCGTGGGGCCTCGATGCCGCCTATGAATACTATCCGGGCGCGGGCGCCATGCTGGGCGCCAGCGCCTCGCTGCGGCGCATCAGCGACGTGATGCTGGAGCGCCTGTACCAGGACAACGGGCGCTGGGTGAGCACGCCCGTCAACCATGGCCATGCCGGCGTGCGCTCGATCGCGCTGGAAGCGAAGCTGCCCTTGACGGCGCTGTGGGCGGGCGCTCCCGCGCTGGACTTGCGGGCCAACGTGGCGCGCAACTGGTCGAGGCTCGATGCCGTGCCCGGCCCCGATAGCCGCCTCGACAGCCAATTGCCGTGGAGCGCCAACGTGGGAGGGGACTACCAGCTGGCCCGCCTGCCCCTGAGCCTGGGCGTCGACCTGAATTACCAGGCGGGCGGGCGCTCGCGCGAGTCCGGCCAGCTGCTGGCCTGGCAGGGCGGCAAGCGCGAACTCGATATGTACGCGCTATGGAAAGTCAGCGACAGGCTGCGCCTGCGCCTGTCGGGCGCCAACCTGCTGGGGCAGGATTACCGCACGCGCAGCCTGTATGCGGATGGCGCGCGCAGCCTGCTGCGCACGGTCGATACGGGCAGCTACCGCACCTGGCGGCTGATGCTCGAGGGAACCCTGTAGCCAGCTGTAGCCAGCCTAGTCGTCGATCTCGTCGACGGTGTAGCTGACGCCCTGCGCCTCGAGGTAGCCGCGCACGGCGTCCAGGCCGTGCCACGGGTCGGGGCGCAGGTGCTGGCATATATACAGGCCGGCGTCCGTCAGCCTGGCGTCGGTGTCGGGCATGGCGGCGCCGGTTACGCGCGGCGCCTGCGGCAGTGCCGCCAGCAGCTGTTCGAGGTGCTGGCGCTGGCGCGGCGCCAGGCTGGCCGCGATCCTGAATTCAAATCCCATGTTTTCTCCTTGATTGACAGGCCGCCGCAGCGGCTATTTTTCATTATCGAAAAAATTGCACATATCTTGGCATTCTTTCCGTTTTTGTTTTCAAAGTATCTCGTCCATACTGCATAGCACTGGCCCGGCACACACAGCGTGACGCAAGGGCAGGAGCAGAAATGCCGTACAAGGACCTCTCTTTTTTATATTCAATTATTTTCACTAAGGAAAACATCATGCCTATCGCCACCGCCCAAGCCGCCCACAAACTGCTGACTCCAAACGATCATACCCTGATCATGATCGACCACCAGTCGCAGATGGCGTTCGCCACCCGTTCGATCGACCTGGCCTTGCTGCGCAACAATGCGGCCCTGGTGGCCAAGGCGGCGGCGCAATTCAAGGTGCCGACGATTCTGACGACGGTGGCCGCCAAATCGTTCTCCGGCCCTATTTTTGACGAGATCCAGTCCGTCTTCCCCGAGCAGGCGCCGATCGACCGCACCAGCATGAATACCTGGGAAGACGCGCGCATCGCCGACAAGGTCAATGGCTACGGCAAGGGCAAGATCGTGCTGGCCGGCCTGTGGACATCCGTCTGCATCGTGGGCCCTGCGCTGTCGGCGCTGGAGCAGGGCTTCGAGGTGTACGTGATCGCCGACGCCAGCGGCGACGTCTCCGACGAAGCCCATGCGATGGCCATGCAGCGCATGATACAGGCGGGCGCGCAGCCCATGACGTCCGTGCAATACCTGCTGGAACTGCAGCGCGACTGGGCCCGCGGCGAGACCTACAACGAGACGGTGGCGACGGCCGTGGCGCACGGCGGCGGCTATGGCCTGGGCTTGATCTACGCCAAATCCATGTTCAACGCCAGCGAAGGCCATTGATTTTTCACTGACTCCGGCTCTGCCGCCCGCCGGCGGGGCCGTGTTTTCACCTGATCCGGGAGTTCCCATGCACGCAAACACGATCTTGCTCAATGGCCGTTTCCACACGGTCGACAGGACGCAGCCGCTGGCGTCCGCCGTCGCCATCGCCGATGGCAAATTCCTCGCCGTGGGCGACGTCGAAGACGTGATCCGTCATCGTGGTCCCGCCACGCAGCTGATCGACCTGGCTGGCCGCACGGTGATTCCCGGCCTGAACGACTCGCACCTGCACCTGATCCGCGGCGGCTTGAACTACAACCTGGAACTGCGTTGGGAAGGCGTGCCCTCGCTGGCCGACGCCCTGCGCATGTTGAAGGAACAAGCCTTGCGCACGCCGAACCCGCAATGGGTGCGCGTGGTGGGCGGCTGGACGGAATTCCAGTTCGCGGAAAAGCGCATGCCCACGCTCGATGAGATCAATGCAGCTGCGCCCGACACGCCCGTTTTCATCCTGCACCTGTACGACCGCGCCTTGCTCAACCGCGCGGCCCTGCGCGCCGTCGGCTACGATAAAAATACGCCGAACCCGCCCGGCGGCGAGATCGTGCGCGATGCATCGGGCAATCCCACGGGCTTGCTGATCGCCCGGCCGAACGCCATGATCCTGTATGCGACCCTGGCGAAAGGCCCCAAGCTGCCGCTGGAATTGCAGGTGAACTCCACGCGCCAGTTCATGCGCGAACTCAATCGCTTGGGGCTGACCAGCGCCATCGACGCGGGCGGCGGCTTCCAGAATTATCCGGAAGACTACGCGGTCGTCGACGAGCTGGCGCAAAAGGAGCAGCTGACCATCCGCATCGCCTACAACCTGTTCACGCAAAACAAGGGCGCGGAATTGCAGGACTTCCAGAAGTGGACGGGCATGGTGAAACCCGGCGATGGCACGGATTACTATCGCCACAACGGCGCCGGCGAAATGCTGGTGTTTTCCGCCGCCGACTTCGAGGATTTCCTCGAACCGCGCCCCGAGCTGGCGGCCGGCATGGAGGATGAGCTGGAAAAGGTCGTGCGCCACCTGGTCGAACAGCGCTGGCCGTTCCGCCTGCATGCCACCTATGACGAATCGATCGGCCGCATGCTCGACGTGTTTGAAAAGGTCAACCGCGACACGCCGTTCGGCGGCCTGCACTGGCTGTTCGACCACGCGGAAACCATCAGCCCGAAAAATATCGACCGCGTGAAAGCGCTGGGCGGCGGCCTGGCCATCCAGCACCGCATGGCCTTCCAGGGCGAGTATTTCGTCGAGCGCTATGGTGCCGAGGCGGCCAAGGCCACGCCGCCCGTGCAGCGCATGCTCGACGCGGGCGTGCCCGTCGGCGGCGGCACGGATGCGACCAGGGTGGCCAGCTACAACCCGTGGACGGCGCTGTACTGGCTGGTATCGGGGCGCACCGTGGGCGGCCTGGCCCTGACGGATGCGGCGGGCAGGTTGCCGCGCGACACGGCGCTGGAACTGTGGACGGCGGGCAGCGCCTGGTTTTCCAGCGAGCAAGGCAAGAAGGGGCGCATCCGCGAGGGCATGCTGGCCGACCTGGCCGTGCTGTCGGCCGATTACTTTACGGTGCCGGAAGAGGCGATCAAGTCCATCGAATCCGTGCTGACCATGGTGGGCGGCAAGGTCGTCTACGGCCAGGCGGAATTCACGACCCTGGCGCCGCCGCCCATTCCCGTGCTGCCCGAGTGGTCGCCCGTGCGCACGGTGCCCGGTCATTACCGGCCCGCGGCCAGGCCGGCGCAAGCCATGCTGCCGCACCAGTGCGCGGGCGCCTGCGGCGTGCATGCGCATGCGCACGACTGGGCGCGCAAGTCGGCCGTGCCGATCAGTGACTTTTCCGGCTTCTGGGGCACCTTGGGCTGCAGCTGTTTCGCCTTCTAGAGGGCGGCCTGGCCTTATTTGGAAATGCGCAGGATGGCCGAGGCGAGCCGCGTGAAACATGGGCTCAGCTCGCTTTCGGTGGCCGCATAGCAGTACAGGCCCACGGGTTCGGCCGGCTTGCGGCAAGCCGCTTTTGCATCGGTGGTATTGGCCAGGCAGCGCAGCAAGTCTTCGCCCAGCTCGTTGTCCGGCCCTTCCTTGGCCTTCAGCGAGGCGCCCATGCCCAGGGTAAAGACAAAAATGCCCTCCTGGCGCGCTTTTGCCGCCATCGCCTCGACCAGGTTGCGCGAGGCGCGGTGCACATTCGTCCATTGCGCTTGCGCCGTTGCGGTGGAAGCGGTCACGACGCGGGGCGTATTGGTGACGATGGGAAACTCGCGCAGCGCCGCGTCATTATTCGCGTTATACCATGCGGGAAGTCCGGTGATCTGACTGGCGGCGCAATCGCCGTATTGGAGCGAGTCGCTCACTTTCATCCTGTACAGGCCCGCCAATGCCGGGTTTTGCAGTTTCGGAAAGGTGGCGAGGCCGCCTGCGTCCTTGCATTTGTTGTCCTTGTTGGGGAAGTACGCGGAAAACGCCGCTGGCGAGCCATCGGAAAAAAACACGATGACGCGCAGGCTGGAGCGGTTGACCTGCGCGATGTCGTTCAGCTGTTTGCGCGCCTGGAACATGCCGGCGGAAGAATTGGTGCCGCCGACAAACGAGAATTGATCGATCTTTCCATTTTTCATGGTCATGCTGTCGCGGTCGAAACCGCGCTCGACCTGCCTGATCGGGATATCGATTTGCGCTTCCGAAGCGAAATGCAGCAAGCCGACCCGGTCGACCGTGGAATTGAATTTGTTCAGGAAGGACTTGCCTGCCGCCCGCACGGCGTCCGCATTGTTTTCCAGCGAACGCGACGTGTCCATCACCAGCACCATGTCCAGGTCCTTGCGGATGGTTTGCGCGCTGGCGGACACGTTCAGGGTCTTGAAACCGAGTACGCCCATCAGCGAGACGGGCAGCGAGGCGGTGGCCGAGACGTCGATGGTGACGGTACCCCTGTCGAACACCACGCCGACGGGATCGAGGACCGGCGTTGAGAGCAGGAAGTTGTCCGGATAATTGATGTCGAAAAACTCCCTGGCCGCCTGGCGCGCGCTGTCCCGCTGTTCCGCTTCCGAATTGCCCGCGGTAATGCCGCGCGCCGCCGCCAGGCTGGCCGCGTCGACGGCCGCATTGAGCTTGGCCTTGACGAAGTAGCCGAGGGCGGAATCGACGGCCAGGCCCACCGAGGCGATCAGGACGACGGCCGACAGCGCCACCATGATCAGCACTTGGCCGCCTTGCCGCTTGTGTGGAATGCGCATCAGAATACCGTCATCGAAGTGAGGTTGGGGCCCAGCACGGGCGTCGTGCTGTTGCCAAAGTTCAGGGTGCCGAACAGCATGTCGAAATCGTAGAACGTTTCCACGGCGTAGATCAGTTCGCCATCGGCCAGCTGGTTCTGCATCAATGCCACCGTGGGGGCATGCTCGTCCTTGGCGATGCCGGTGCACGTGCCGTTGCTCCAGCTGCCGCATTGCCATACCTGGCTGGCGGGCAGGTAGCCGCTGGCCCTGGCGCCGGCATCCCAGCGGTATTGTTCCAGCACGATATTGCGCAAGCCGTTCTTTGCCGTGTAGCCCATGATCTTGGTGATGTAGATCATGCCGCGCTTGTTCATGTCCAGCGGCGGCGTGCTGGCGGCCAGCGCATTCATGATGGCCTGGCCCGAGCCGCTCAGGTCGGACGTGGAGCGCGAGGCCAGGTTGGCGCCTTCGCGGCTGATGTTGAGCAGGATGGTCTTGGCCTGGATGGCACGCGACAGGTCGGCCAGCATGAACAGCAGCAGCGCCAGCAGCGGCAGAACGATGGCAAATTCCACGGCGGCGATGCCGCGCGCGGCGCGCGGCGCAGGAGGGCGGGCGCGCATCACAGGCCGCCAAAGCTTTCATTGCGCATGGTGGCGGCCACCACGAAATGCGCCTGGCCGTCGCGGAACAGGGCCCGGATCATCGGCGTGGCAAACGCCCAGCGGCAATCGACGGAGATGACGACGATATCGCCGGCCTGGCCGAACATGGCGGCGCCGACCGCATCGCTGCCGTTGACGGAGATCACGGGGCTGACCTTGTCATACATGCCCATGGAGCTGTCGCGTATTTTTTGTATCACGGCCTGGTAGCGCTGCTGGTTGGCGCTGTCGGGGTCGAGGTCTTTGGCCCCCGTGACGGCATAGCGCGCGCCTTCGCGCACCGCGTGCTGCATGGTCATATTGGCAAAATACGCCATGCTCAATTCAATGATGCCGATTATCAGCATGAGAAACACCGGCGTTATCAGGGCCAATTCCAGCAAGGTGGCGCCGCCCTGTCCGCTTTGCTTGCGGAATATAGGGGAATCGGCCTGTTTTAAACGCATGGGATTAATCCGGTTAGGTGCCGCGATGAAGAATGTCGAGCGGATGGTATTACGCCATTTGACTGGCGATTATTCTATATCGATTTTCAAGGGCATGTCTTCCCATTAAATTATTACAGGTCAAGATAATCGTAATTAAGCGCCTTATTTCAAGTGTGCGGCCCCCGTCCCTACAGGGCCGGGAGTAATATGCGCGGGTATGAAAACAGGCTTGGTGTCAGGATTGTCCTGCGTGCAGGCAAAGACTTGTTTTGCAAGGTGATGCAATAAAAATGCTGCAATGTAAGCAACAGCAGCGATGGCAGCAGCGATGGCGCGCCGGCGGTGCGCCCGCCCTGGCCGCGCTGTCCATCCATCGGCACTCGCCCGGCGTGCGGCGACCGCTGGCGTGGGTCACGCACCGCGTTTGCGCGTGCCGGCCCAAGGCCTCTTCCTTCGTGCCCCCATGACTTCCTCCCCTGCGCGCGGCAACAGAGGCGCGCGCGGGCGAGGCTGGCAATCCGATTCGGATCAACAACATTCCCCGAAGGGAATGGGTTACACGTTAAGAGGTAAAGCATGTCAACAAAAAATGTCATACGCGTCATGCTGGTGTCGGACCACAAAACCTGGCTGTGGGGCCTGGAGCAGCTGCTCGCCGGCGCCCAGCCGGCAATGCAGGTGGTGGCCAGCGCCACCGAGATCGACGGCGCGCTGCTGCTGGCCCGGACCCTGTGTCCCGACGTCATCGTGCTTGACGCCGATCTGGGCTGCGGCGGCGCCTGCGCCATCGATTATCTGCCGCAGCTGCTCGGCAATGGCGTCTCGCGCGTATTGCTGTTCAGCGGCACGCAGGACCAGGCCGAGTGCGGACGCGCCGTGCGCAGCGGTGTGCGTGCGGTGGTGGGCAAGGAGACGCCCGTCAAGCAAATGGTCGACGCCATCGCCCGCCTGCATCAGGGCGAGTTGTGCCTGGCTCCGGCGCTGCTCGACAGCATGCTGGGGGTGCTCAACAAGCCGGAAGCGGCACCCGATCCGGAAGAGCAGCGGATCGCCAGGCTGACGCTGAAGGAGCGCAAGATCGTTGCCATGATGGTGGAGGGAAATGGCGCGCTGAACCGTGCAATAGCCCAGCGCGCTTTTATCTCGGAGCAAACCTTGCGTAATCATCTGACATCGATCTACAGCAAGCTCGATGTCACCAACCGCCTGGAATTATATGTGTACGCCACCCGCAACCGGCTGGCCGAGTCCCTGCCTGCGGAGGGATAGTACATATGTCCTGAATGTGGACAAAAAATTAAGATGGTTTGTACTGCGCATAAAATGACTTTTCTCTGATTCGATTTAATGTTTGTTTATATAAAATACACGCATCAGAAATTGGCAAATAAAAACAAGGTGAATGTTTTTATTTTCAGACTGTATTTTCAGTTTTTATCATGTTTAAAACTTGACCTGAAAGGGAATAATATGAATTTCATTAAAAACTTTATCGCCGAAGAAGATGGCGTGACCGCCATCGAATATGCGCTGATCGCTGCGCTGGTGGCGGCGGCGCTGGTCACGGCCGTCGGCTATTTCACCACCGGCCTCGATGGCGCCTTCAAGGCCATCGGCACCAAGTTGACGGGCGCGGCGATCTAAGACGCCCGCCCACCGCGCTGCACCCCGGCATGCCAGCTGCCCATGCGCACTGGCCTGCCGGCTTCCCGCCCAACGATGCGCATCCCGTCATGCGCTCGGCTTGCATCAGGTACACGATGGACCCTCATTCTTTCTGGACGTTCAGCCCCGCCATAGTCTTGTGGGGGCTGCTGGCCGCCGCTGTCTGGCATGACGTGCGCCGCCGGCGCATTCCCAACCGGCTGGTCTTTTCCGGTGCCTTGCTCGGCGTGCTGCTCAACAGCCTGGCGTTGCCAGGGCTGACGCCGGCCGGGCCGTGGCTGGCCTTGGGCGGCTTGGCCGTCGGCCTGGGCTTGCTGCTGCCCATGTATGCGCTGAAGGCGCTGGGCGCGGGCGACGTCAAGCTGATGGCGATGGTGGGGGCGTTTCTGGGCCCGCGCCCCGCCGTGTTTGCCGTGCTGTGCAGCCTGCTTGCTGGCGGCGTGCTGGCGCTGGCCGTCGCCCTGTGCCAGGGCACGCTGCGCCAGGCCTTGGCCAATGCCCGGCAATTGCTGCTGCAAGGCTGGCTGCGCGCCGCGGCAGGCGAGGCGCCGCAGGTCGGCCCGCCCGCGCTGGCAAGCGGCAGCCTGCCGTACGCGATCGCCATTGCCGCCGGCACCGCCATCAGCCTGGCCTTGGCGGCCGGCGGCCATGCATGACGCGCCGGGCAGCGATATGGCCGCGTGCGCGCGGAAACCCATGTTTCACCAAGAGGATAAATCATGAGAAATAGCCGCGTTGCGATCGTGCTGCTGCTGGCGTTGCTGATGGCGGGCGGCGCCGTGCTGGCGGCCGCCCGCTGGATGTCAGGGCAGGGCGCGCCGGCCAGCCAGACGGTGATGGTCGCGCTGGTCGATATCGGCGTGGGCGCGAAGGTGACGCCGGCCATGCTGCGCGGCATGGACTGGCCGGCGGGTGCCATGCCGCCGGGGGCGTTTGGCGAGGCCGGCGCGCTGGACGGGCGCATCACGCGCAGCGCCGTCAGCAGGGGCGAGCCTGTGCTGGAAAGCAAGCTCGCGCCGCCCGGCGCCACCGGTGGCCTGTCGGCCATCGTCGCTGCCGGCAAGCGCGCCATGACCGTGCGCGTCAACGACGTGGTGGGGGTGGCCGGCTTCGCGCTGCCGGGCAACTTCGTCGACATTCTCGTGCATACGCAGGATGACCGCGCCAGACCGGCGGGTGGCGGGCCGCTGGCCATTTCCAAGATCGTGCTCGAACGCATCCTGGTGCTGGCCGTGGCGCAGGAATCCGGCCGCGACGACAACAAGCCCAAGGTGGTCAACGCCGTGACCCTGGAGCTGACGCCGGAGCAGGTGGAAAAGCTGGACCTGGCGCGCAGCGTGGGCAGCCTGTCGCTGGTGCTGCGCAACCAGGTCGATCCGGCGCCCGCCGACACGGGCGGCGCCACCAAGGAGTCGCTGCTGGAATTGAAGGCGCTGGCGCCCGCGGCGGCGCCCGTGCGCGCGGCGCGGCGTCAGACGGCGCCGGCACGCGCTGCCGCGCGCGACAGCGTCACCGTCATCAAGGGCATGGATACCAGCGTCCAGCAATTTTAAATCAGCAGGCAAGCAAGGATGATCGATGAATACATTTCGTAAGCACGCCTCGAGTGCGGGCATGCGCCTGGCCCTGGCCTTGGGCGGCGCGGCCGCGGGCCTGGCCTGGCCCGGCAGCGCCGGCGCGGCGGCGCCTTCCCGGCAGGCCGTCATGACGCCAGTCGCGGCGCCGCCCATGTCGCTGGGCGCCGATATCGCCCGCCTGGGCGCGCCCGTGCGCATCGCCGTGGGCAAGTCCACCTTGCGCAGCCTGAGCCTGCCGGTGTCGCAGATCGCCGTCAACGATCCGCGCGTGGCCGGCGCCAGGATGCTGGGCTCGTCCAGCCAGCTGTTCGTCTGGGGCCTGGCCCCGGGCAGCACCAACCTGATCTTGTGGGACCGGCAGCAGCGCCCCGTGATCGTCGATATTGAAGTCGAGATCGATGTCGAGGGCTTGCAGGCGCAGCTGGCCTATGTCTTCCCCGGCGAGCATGCCGTCAAGGTGGGCGCGGCCGGCGGCAGCATCGTGCTGTCGGGGCAGGTCAGCGACAGCGTCAAGGCCAGCCAGATCCTCGAGATGGCGCAAGCCTATGCCAAGCGCGGCGCGGGCGAAGCGGCGGCGCCGGCCGACGGCGCCGCCAGCACTGCCAATGCCGCCGGCGGCGTCAAGGTCATCAATATGCTGACGGTCGCGGCGCCGCAGCAGGTCATGCTGGAAGTGAAAATTGCCGAAGTGTCGAAGACCCTGGTCGACCAGCTGGGCGCCAGCGTGGGGATCAGCGGCACGCGCGGCAACTGGAGCTACGGCCTGTTGTCGAACTTGCTCAGCGGCCACCCCAGCCAGCTGGGCGCCGTCAACGGCAAGAATGGCAACGGTCTCACGCTCGATGCGCAAAAGCGCGACGGCCTGGTCAAGGTGCTGGCCGAACCGAACATCATGGCCATCAGTGGCCAGGAAGCCAGTTTCCTCGCGGGCGGCAAGATTTTCATTCCGGTCGCGCAAGACAGCACCACCAACAAGATCACGCTGGAAGAAAAGGAATTCGGCATTGCCGTCAAGTTCACGCCCACCGTGCTCGAAGGCGGACGCATCAACCTGAAGGTGGCGCCGGAAGTGTCGGAGCTGAACCGCGAAGGCATCGGCATCACCACCGGCGGGGGCGCCGCCGCCAACGCGGTGCTGCCGGCCTTTACCACGCGGCGCACCACCACGACGGTGCAGTTGTTCGATGGCCAGAGTTTTGCCGTCGGCGGTTTGATCAAGAACAATGTGACGACCAATATCAAGGCCTTGCCCTTCCTGGGCGAGATCCCCGTGCTGGGCGCGCTGTTCCGCAGCAGTGATTTCCAGACGGACCGCACCGAGCTCGTCTTCATCATCACGCCGCACCTGGTCAAGCCACTCGATAGTGAAATCGTGCTGCCGACCGATGCCTACGTGGCGCCCAGCCGCGGCGAGTTCTTCTTGCAAGGAAAAATGGAAGGCGCCGCCGCGCCACGGCCGCGGCAGGACGCGGCCACGCAGACAGCGCCGGCCGATCCGGACATTCAATAGGAGCACATCATGCAGCATGCCGTTTTCCTCCCCGTACTGCTGGCCGCCCTGGCCGCCAGCGGCTGCGCCGCCACGCCGAATCTGGACCGCCAGTTCGGCCACAGCGTCGCGCAGCTGCGCCAGCGCCAAATGCTGTCGCCGCAGGCGGGCGCGAACCGCGACCCCGTGGCCGGCTTGGACGGCAAGGCCGCCCAAGCCGCCTACGCGGCGTACCAGAAAAGCTTTGCCGCACCCGCGCCGCAAGCGGCCGCCTTCACCATCGGCGTCGGGGCGCGCAAGTGAAGCTGGCACCGTCACCACAGAACCAGCAAGGCCTATCGTGAAAATCGCCATCAATTCCAGGGATGAAAAAACACTGTCCGCACTGGGCCAGCTGTTGCGCGGCCGCAACCGGCTCGACGAGATCGATGCGGGCGGCGAAACGCTCGAACCGCTGCAGGCGGCGCAGTCGCCGCCCGACGTGCTGATCTTCGACCGTCCATCGAACGACGGCGCCGACCTGGCCGCCATCGAGCGCCTCAGCAACCTGCATCCGCGCATGGCTTTCATCGTGCTGTGCCACCAGCAGCCGCCCGAATTCCTGCTGCAGGCCATGCGCGCGGGCGTGCGCGACGTGCTGCCGTTTCCCGCCGCGCCGGCCAGCCTGTATGCGGCGCTCGAACGCATCGAGGAAAAGCTGGAGCGGCGCGAGCATGGCAATGGCAAGGTGCTGGCCTTCATCTCGTGCAAGGGCGGCAGCGGCGCCACCTTCATCGCCAGCAACCTCGGTTATGCGCTGGCCGCCGGCGGCCAGCAGCGCGTTGCCCTGATCGACATGAACCTGCATTTTGGCGACGCCTCGCTGTTCGTCTCCGAGAACAAGCCGCTGGCCACGCTGTCGGACGTCACGCGCGACATCCACCGGCTCGATTCCTCGTTCCTGGGATCGAGCATGCTGCACATCCTGCCCAACTACAGCGTGCTGGCCGCGCCCGAGGATCCCGCCCACGCCAGCGAAGTGGCGCCCGAACACATCGACGCCATCATCCGGCAGGCCAGGCGCCAGTACGATTTCATCGTGCTCGACGTGGGCCGCAACCTCGACGCGGTCAGCGTGCGCGCGCTGGACCACGCCGACATGATCTTTCCCGTCCTGCAGGCGACCTTGCCCTACATCCGCGACGGCAAGCGCCTGCTGGGCATGTTCCGCTCGCTCGAATACGCCAGTGACAAGGTGCATATCATCGTCAACCGCCACGACAAGGGCGGCGAGATCCGCCTGCGTGACCTGGAAGCGGCGTATGGCACGGCCGTCTACCGCACCGTGCCCAATCACTACGCCTCGGCGGCCGCCTCGGTCAACCAGGGCGTGCCGATTTTACAGCTCGACAAAGCCAGCCCGATCACGCGCTCGCTGCAGGAATTCGCCGCCAGCCTGGCCGGCGGCGCGGCCAGCACGGCGCGCCAGGGCTGGCTGGGCCGCGTCCTGCGGCGCGCCTGATCCACATCCCAGAACAGGAGCATTTCATGGCTAGTTCCCCCATCGCCGCCTTGTCCATCCGCGAACGGCTCGGCAGCGCCAAGATCGCCGCGCTCGCGCCGCAACGCATGGCGGTCATCGACAACCGCGGCTACCGCGACCTCAAGCTGCGCATCCATGGGCTGCTGCTCGAACGGGTCGACCTGGAAAGCATGCAGCGCCTGTCGCAGGAGCGCATCCGCGAAGAATTGCGCGGCCTGGTCGAGCGCTTGCTGGATGAAGAGGCGGTGGTCATCAACGAGGCCGAGCGCAGGAGCCTGACGCGCGACATCCAGCACGAGATGCTGGGCTTCGGCCCGCTGGAAACCCTGCTGTCGGACGCCAGTGTGTCGGACATCCTCGTCAACGGCCACCAGCAGGTCTATGTGGAGCGCGGCGGCCGCCTCGAGCTGACCGACGTGTGCTTCGACGATGACGCCCACCTGATGAAAATCATCGACAAGATCGTCTCGCGCGTGGGCCGGCGCATCGACGAATCGAGCCCCATGGTCGATGCGCGGCTGCCCGACGGTTCGCGCGTGAACGCCATCATCCCGCCGCTGGCCATCGACGGCCCCGTGATGTCGATCCGGCGTTTTTCCGTCGATCCGCTGCGCCTGGCCGACCTGGTCGCCTACCGCAGCATGACGGCGGAAATGGCCGAGGTGCTGCAGGGCCTGGGCAAGGCGAAGATGAATATCCTCATTTCCGGCGGCACGGGCAGCGGCAAGACCACCATGCTCAACGTGATTTCCGGCTTTATCGGCCAGACCGAACGCATCGTCACGGTGGAAGACGCGGCCGAACTGCAGTTGCAGCAGCCGCACGTGGTACGGCTGGAAACGCGTCCGCCGAATATCGAAGGCAAGGGCGAAGTGAGCCAGCGCGCGCTGGTGCGCAATGCGCTGCGCATGCGCCCCGACCGCATCATCCTGGGCGAGGTGCGCGGCGCCGAGGCACTCGACATGCTGGGCGCCATGAACACGGGCCATGAAGGCTCGATGGCGACCATCCACGCCAACACGCCGCGCGACGCCATCACGCGGCTGGAAAACATGATCAGCATGGCGGCGGCCAACCTGCCCAGCAAGGCCATCCGGCAGCAGATCAGCTCGGCCGTGTCGGTGGTGGTGCAGGTGTCGCGCCTGATCGACGGCAAGCGCAAGGTGACGTCGATCCAGGAAATCACGGGCATGGAAGGGGAGGTCATCACGATGCAGGAAATCTTCAGTTTCCGGCAGACGGGCGTGGCCGAGGGCGGCGCGGTGGTCGGGCATTTCTCGGCCAGCGGCATCCGCCCGCGCTTTCTCGAACGCCTGAACAGCTTCGGCATCGGCGTGTCGGCCTCGCTGTTCGAACCCACCGCGGCGGGGCGCTGACCCGCCATGCTTTCCTACCTTGTCTATCTGTTTATTTTCCTGGCCGTCCTGCTGCTGGTGGCTGGCGCCTGGCTGGCGTGGCAGGCGGCGCGGGGGCCGGGCGCGGCGCGCGTGGCGCGGCGCCTGCAAGCCATGTATACGGCCAGCGATGGCGAACAGGCGCTGTCGATCACCAAGCAGCGCCCGCTGAGCGTCCATCCGTTTCTGCAAGGCGTGCTGGAAGGCTTGCCCGGCGCGGGGCGCATCGAGCAGTTGCTGCTGCAGGCGGGCATGCGCTGGCTCGTGGCCGGCTTCCTCGGCTATTGCGCACTCGGCGCGCTGGCCGGCCTGCTGCTGGCCGGCGCGCTGCCGCTGCCCTGGTATGTGCGCCTGGGCCTGGGCGCGGGCGGCGCCATGCTGCCGTATCTGCTGGTGCGCCGCGCCAGGAGCCGGCGGCTGGTGCGCATCGAGCAGCAACTGCCGGATGCGCTCGACCTGATGGGCCGCGCCATGCGCGCCGGCCATGCCTTTCCCACCGCGCTGAAAATGGTGGGCGAGGAGATGACGGGGCCGCTGGCCGAGGAATTTCGCGCCGTGTTCGACGAAGTCAGTTTCGGCGTCGCGATGGCCGATGCGCTGGGCAACCTGGCCGCGCGCGTGCCCAGCACGGACTTGCGCTATTTCGTCATCGCCGTGCTGATCCAGCGCGAAACGGGCGGCAACCTGACTGAATTGCTGAGCAGCATCAGCGCCATCATCCGCGACCGCCTGAAATTGCTGGGACAGGTGCGCGTGCTGTCGGCCGAAGGGCGCATGTCGGCCTGGGTCCTGGGCCTGCTGCCGTTCGGCGCGGCGCTGATGATGCACGTGATGAATCCGCAGTTTATCGCCGTGCTGTACACGGATGGGGGCGGGCGCAAGATGGTCGGCGTGGCGCTGGGCTTGCTGATGGTTGGCGTGCTCTGCATCAGAAAAATTATCCATATCCGGGTGTGACATGAAAGAAAAAACACGATGAGCGGCATGAGCGCGGCGCAGCTGGCTTTGCTGGGCCTGCTGTTCCTGATCGTTTTCGCGCTGGCCTTGCTGGTGCTGCGCATATTCGCCGGCAGCGCCGTGCAGGAGCGGCTGCAGGCGCTGGGCGATGCCGGTGCCGCCGGCGATAGCGGGCGCCATGCCAGGCGGCGCTGGCTGGCGCATGCCGTCAGCCTGACGCGCCCGCTGGCCAGGCTGTCGCTGCCGGACGAGGGCTGGGAAAGTTCGCCCATCCGCAGCCGCTTCGTCCATGCCGGCTGGCGCAGCCAGGCCGCGCCCGCGCTGTTTTACGCGGCCAAGACGGCCTTGTTCGTGGGCTTGCCGCTGCTGGCGTACTTCCTGCTGCGCCACGGCGGGCACAATATGCTGTTGTGGCTGGTCGCGGCGGCCGCCCTCGGCTATTACCTGCCCAATGTCTGGCTGTCGCATTGCCTGCAACAGCGCCAGCGCGAAGTGTTCGAAACCTTTCCCGATGCGCTGGACCTGATGACGGTGTGCGTCGAAGCGGGGCTGGCCATGGATGCGGCGCTGGCGCGCGTGGCGCAGGAAATCGGCTTGAAAAGCAAGGTCCTGGCCGAAGAGCTGCAACTGGTGACGCTGGAACTGCGCGCCGGCAGCGCCAAGGACAAGGCCTTGCGCAACCTGGCCCTGCGCACCGGGGTGGAGGATGTCGATGCGCTGGTGACCTTGCTGATCCAGGCCGAGCGCTTCGGCACGAGCATCGCCGCGTCGCTGCGCGTGCAGTCCGACCAGCTGCGCACCAAGCGGCGCCAGCGCGCCGAGGAAACGGCGGCCAGGATCGCCCTCAAGCTGCTGTTCCCGCTGATCTTTTTTATCTTCCCGTCGCTGATGGTGGTGCTGATGGGGCCGGCGTTCCTGCAGATTTACCGCGTGCTGCTGCCGGCCATGCGGGGCGGCTGAGGGCTGGCCGGAGCCAAAAAAAAGCTGCCGGAGTTTCCTCCGGCAGCTTTTTTACATCAGGGCGCGTCTGGCGATCAGGCGAATGGCGCCAGCAGGGGGATCATCTGGCCGAAGATCTTCGGGCTGGCGGCGATGACGTCGCCCTTGTACAGGTAGTCCGATTCGCCGGAAAATTCACCGACGATGCCGCCCGATTCCGTGATCATCAGGGCGCCGGCGGCGATATCCCAAGGCTTCAAGCCTTTTTCGTAGAAGCCGTCCAGGCGGCCGCAAGCGACGTTGGCCAGGTCCAGCGCGGCCGAGCCGGCACTGCGCACGCCCTGGCTGCGTTCGGCCATGATCTGGTACATCTTCAGGTATTCGTCGAGCGCGCGCGGGCCGGCGCCGTGGCCGGTGCCCAGCATGGCGTTCGAAATGCGGTCCAGCTTGGTGACGCGGATGCGTTTTTCGTTCAGGTAGGCGCCGGCGCCCTTGGTGGCCGTGAACAGGTCGTTGCGGACCGGATCGTAGATGACGGCTTGCGTGACGACGCCGCGATGCGCGAGGGCGATCGAGATGCAGTATTGCGGGAAGCCGTGGATAAAGTTGGTGGTGCCATCGATCGGGTCGATGATCCACTGATATTCATTCTCGTCGTGCGAGTTGGCGGAAGCTCCCGATTCCTCAGCCAGGAACGCGTGGTCCGGGTAGGCCTTGGACAGCACCTCGATGATGGCTTGTTCGGCCGCCTGGTCGACGTCGGTGACGAAATCGTTATGTTGTTTTTCCGTGACGACGACGCGGTCGAGGTCAAAAGAGGCGCGATTGATGACGGCGGCGCCGCGGCGGGCGGCTTTGATCGCCGTGTTGAGCATTGGGTGCATGTGAGCTTCCGTTAAAAGCACGCGACCGCCCATGGCCGCCTTGCGGCGCCGGTACGATAGAGTGCAAGAATGAATTAAAGAGCGGAGCGGTGCCGAAGTGGTTAAAATCCCGGCCTGGCGTCAGCGTTTTGTGACTCCGTTTCCCGAAATTTCCTGTATCGATACCGCGCAATAGCGCTATTTTAAATGAATCTGCCCGAAATCAACACGTCTCTTTTCAAACGCCTGCGATTTATTCTTGTCGAAACTAGTCGCTCTGGCAACATTGGCGCCGTCGCGCGCGCCATGAAAACGATGGGTTTTTCCGATCTGGTGCTGGTCAACCCCCGCTTTCCCGATGCCTTGACGGATGCGGAAGCGGTGGCCTTCGCCAGCGGCGCGCAGGATATTTTGTCCGGCGCGCGCATCGTCGGCTCGATCGCCGAGGCGCTCGAAGGCTGCAATTACGCGGCGGCCGTGTCGGCCCGACTGCGCGAATTCTCGCCGCCCGTCACGGCCCCGCGCGCCATCGCGGCCCAGCTGGCGGCCAGCGAAGACTTGCACGCGGCCGTCATCTTCGGCAACGAGCGCTTTGGCTTGCCCAACGAGATCGTCGAGCAGTGCAATGTGCTGATCAACATTCCCGCCAATCCCGAGTATTCCTCGCTGAACCTGTCGCAGGCGGCGCAGGTCGTCGCCTATGAATGCCGCGTGGCGGCGCTCGGCGATGCTCAGGCGGCCAGCCCCGTCGGCTTCCATGGCGACGCGGCCAGCCTGGCGCAGGTCGACGGCATGTATGCGCACCTGGAGCAGGCGCTGGTCGCCATCGACTTCCTCGACGCCGACAACCCGAAAAAACTGATGCCGCGCTTAAAACGTCTGTTTTCGCGCACGGGGCTGGAAACGGAAGAAGTCAATATCCTGCGCGGCATCGCGCGGCATATCCTGGCGGTCGCCAAAAAAGGCCCATGATCGAGACGCGGCTGCTGCGCCAGTTCATCGCCGTCGCCGAGGAACTCAATTTTCGGCGCGCGGCCGAACGGCTGCACATGGCGCAGCCGCCGTTGTCGCAGGCGATCCTGCGGCTGGAAGAGGCGCTGGGCTACCCCGTATTCGAGCGCACCAACCGCAAGGTCAGCCTGACGCCGGCAGGGGATGCTTTCCTGGCCACAGCGCGCCAGGTGCTGGCCAGCCTGGAAGAGGGCGTGGCCGCCACGCGCCGCGTGGCGCAGGGCATCGAAGGCTACTTGCGCCTCAGTTTCATCCACATTACGCCGTACGCCCACGTGCTGGACGCCTTGCGCGCCTTCCGCGCCGCTTCGCCCGCCGTGCAATTCACCTTGCGCGAAGCGTCGACGCAGCAGCAGGTCGAGTGGCTGGAACGGGGCGAGGTCGATATCGCCGTGCTGCGCGCGCCCGGCCGCAGCACGCCCGGCCTGCGCTTCGAGCGCCTGTCCGGCGAAGATATCGTGATCGCGCTGCCGTTGCATCACTGTTGCGCGGGCCAGGCGCGCGTGGACCTGGCGGACCTGGCCAGGGACGATTTCGTCGCCTCGCCGCGCGAGCTGGGCCAGGGTTTCCACGACCAGCTGGCCAGCCTGTGCCTGCATGCGGGTTTCGTGCCGCGCGTGGTGCAGCAGGCGCGCCGATTGCAAACGGTGCTGGGACTGGTGGCGGCCGGCTTCGGCGTGGCCCTGCTGCCAGCCAGCCTGGCGGCGTCCAAGCCTGCCGGCGTCGTCATGCTGCCGCTGGCAAGCAGCGCGCCCGTGCCGCTGCGCCAGCTCGACCTGTACATGGCGTGGGACCCGCAGCGCACGTCCGCCGTGCGCGAGCGGCTGCTGGCGCAGCTGCGGCTGTTCGCTGCTCAATAAGACTTTGAGCGTCTCGTTTCAAGATAAATAAGATATTTTACAGATGGTGGTGCAGGGGCCAGCATGGCGTTTTTGATTGTCAGGAATGCCATGTCCAACGTTACGCCGCGCCGCCGCGCGCTACCTTCCTCCATTTATTGGCTGTCCTTGTGCAGCTTCGCCTTCGGCTTGTCTGAATTCATCGCCGCCGGCCTGTTGACCCCCATGGCGCGCGACTTGCACGCGAGCGTGGCGGCGGCCGGCGGCGCCATTGCCGCGTATGCGCTGGGAGCGGCCATCGGCGCGCCCGTCCTGACGGCCCTGCTGGCGCGCCGGCCCGTGCGCCAGGTGCTGGTGGCCACCATGCTCGTGCTGGCGGCCGGCAGCATGGCCATGGCGGCCGCGCCGGCGCTGGGTGCGCTGCTCGGTGTGCGCTTTGCCGTCGGCCTCGCGCATGGCGTGTTCATGGCCGTCGCCTCGCATGCGGCCACCAGCCTGGTCGACCCGTCCCGTGCGGGACGGGCGCTGTCCATCGTCTGGCTGGGCCTGACCCTGGCGCTGGCGGGCGGCGTGCCGCTGGGGACGTGGCTGGGCACCGTCTCGTCGTGGCGCTGGGTCTTTTTCACCATCGGCGTGCTGGCCCTGTGCGGCGGCGCCGGCTTGCGCTGCGCCATGCCCGACGTGCGCCAGCCGCTTGCTGCCACGCCGGCCCTGGCCAGCCTGCGCGCCATCCTGCAGCCGCCCCTGCTGCTGGCGGCCGGCGTGGCGGCGCTGGTCAGCATGGCCACCTTCAGCTTTTTCACGTATGTCTCGCCGTTCCTGCTGCAGCTGGGCGGGCTCGACGCTGGCTGGCTCAGCGCCGCCATGCTGTGCTTTGGCGCGTGCGCCATCGGCGGCAACCTGCTGGGCGGCTGGTGCGCGGACCGCCCCCACGCCCTGCGCTTCACCGTGCTGGCCCTGGCCGCACTGGCGCTCAACCTGCTGGGGTTTTATGCGCTGCGCACGCATCCCCTGGCCATGCTGGCCCTGTGCGGCACCCTGGGCTTGCTGTTCTTTGCCCTCGTCACCCTGTCGACCATGCGGCTGCTGCGCCTGGCGCAGCAGCATTGCCCGGGCAGCGATGCGGTGGCGGCGGGCCTGAATATCGCCGCCTTCAATGCGGGCACGGCTGCTGGCGGGGCGCTGGGCGGTGTGCTGATCGTCGCCTTCGGCTTGCCAGGCATCGCCGTCGGCGGCGCGCTGGCGGCGCTGCTGGCCATGCTGCCGCTGTGGTTACAGTCGCGCAAACTAGACGGCTCGCTCTAGTTTTTGCGCGCGGAAGCGCACTTCCTTTGGCGTACACTGGCCTGCAAAAGGCGGTACAAAACAAGGGGAGACATGGGAATGCGACGCAGATCGTTCTTGAAACTGGGCGTGTTGGGCGCCTGTGCGCTGGCCGCCGGCGGCGGCGCCTACCGCCTGGTGCGCGGGCCGGCGCCTCCTGGCCGTTTCGTGCTCGACGGCGAAGCGCGCGCGGCGCTGGCGGCCATCGTGCCGGCCATGCTGGGCAGCGCGCTGCCGCGGGAAGCCCCCGCGCGGGCCGCGGCGCTCGATGGCGCCATCGCCGGCGTGGACACGGCCATCCATGGCTTGCCCTTGGCGGCGCAGCAGGAAGTGCAGGATTTGTTTGGCTTGCTGGCGCTGGCGCCCGCGCGGCGCTTCGTCGCCGGCGTAAAAGATGGCTGGCACGCAGCCGATCCGGCCCAGGTGGCCGCCTTTCTGCAGGCGTGGCGCACGCACCGCCTGGCCACCCTGCAGACGGCCTATCTGGCCCTGCATGACCTGATCCTCGGCGCCTGGTACGCCGATGCCGCCCACTGGGCCGCCATCGGCTATCCGGGGCCGCTGCCCGAACTGAGCGCATAAGGCATCCATGAGCACATCCCCCATTCCTGATCCCATCGCCGCCGGCATTGCTGCAGGCTGGAACGTCACCGACGCCAGCACCCTGGGCACCGACCGTACCTTCGAGGCGGACGTCGTCGTCATCGGCAGCGGCGCCGGCGGCGGCGTGACGGCGGAAATCCTCGCGCTGGCCGGCTTGAAAGTCTTGATCGTCGAAGAGGGCGGCTTAAAGTCCTCGAAGGACTTCAAGATGCGCGAAGCGCAGGCCTATCCCGCGCTGTACCAGGAATCGGCCGCGCGCAAAACGCGCGACAAGGCCATCAATATCCTGCAGGGGCGCACGGTGGGCGGCTCGACCACCGTCAACTGGACTTCGAGTTTTCGAACGCCGCCCGGCACCCTCGAATACTGGCGCCGGCATTTCGGCTTGAGTGCCTACTCGGTGGATGCCATGGCGCCGTGGTTTGCCATGATGGAGAAGCGCCTGCACGTGAGCGACTGGGCCGCGCCGCCCAATGAAAACAACGACTTATTGCGCCGTGGCGCCATGGCGCTGGGCATCCCCACGGCCGCCATCCGGCGCAACGTGAACGGCTGCTGGAACCTCGGCTACTGCGGCATGGGCTGCCCGACCAACGCCAAGCAATCGATGCTGGTGACGACGATTCCGTCGGCGCTGGCGCTGGGCGCGGGGTTGCTCGTGCATGCGCGCGCCGAGCGCTTCAGCTTCCAGGGCGAGCGTATCGACAGCCTGCAAGTCAGCGGGCTGGACGCGGCCGGGCAGGCGCCCACGGGCGTGCGCCTCACCTTGCGCGCGAAACATTTTGTGCTGGCCGGCGGCGCCATCAATTCGCCGGCCCTGCTGCTGCGCTCGCAGGCGCCCGACCCGCACGGCCTGCTGGGCCAGCGCACCTTCTTGCATCCGACCGTGGTGTCGGCGGGCTTGTTCACGCAGCGCGTCGACGCCTATGCGGGGGCGCCGCAGACGATTTATTCCGACCATTTCCTGCACACGGCGCCCATCGACGGCCCCATCGG
Source organism: Janthinobacterium agaricidamnosum (assembly GCF_003667705.1). Lineage (NCBI taxonomy): Bacteria > Pseudomonadati > Pseudomonadota > Betaproteobacteria > Burkholderiales > Oxalobacteraceae > Janthinobacterium > Janthinobacterium agaricidamnosum. The sequence continues at coordinate 1,573,239 of NZ_CP033019.1, forward strand.
CTACAAGCTCGAAGCGCCGCCTTTGCACCCGCTGCTGATGGCCACCACCATGGGCGGCTTCGGCGACGAGCATGCGCGCACCATGCGCGACTTCCCCCATGCACACGCCTTGCTGGCGCTGCTGCGCGACGGCTTTCACCATGAGGCGGTCGGCGGCAGCGTCTCCATCGACAGCTTCGGCGCGCCCGTGCTCGACTATCCGCTCACGCCGTTCATCTGGGATGGCGTGCGGCGCGCGCTGCTGTCGATGGCGGAAATCCAGTTCGCCGCCGGCGCCAGGAGCGTGTATCCCGTGCACGAGATGGCCAGCCACTACACGAGCTGGACGCAGGCGAAGCGGGCCATCGGCGATTTGCCGATGCAGGCGCTGCTGGCGCGCGTGGTATCGGCCCACGTGATGGGCGGCTGCGCCATGTCGGACGATGCGCGCCTGGGCGTGACGGGCGCCGACGGCCGCTACCACGGCGTGCGCAACCTGTCCGTGCACGACGGCTCGCTGTTTCCCACGTCGATAGGCGCCAATCCGCAACTGACGATCTATGCGCTGGCCGCGCGCCTGGCCAGCGGGCTGGCGCAGCAATTAACGGGCAAGCCGGCGCCAGTTCCTCTTGCAGGCGCTGCATGATCGCGCGCATCCTCAAGTGGCTGATGCTGCTGCAGGTGCTGGCCGTGCTGGGGTTGGCGTACCTGGCCATGCACGCGTGGGGCGTCGCCTCGCCCGCCAAGGCCCTGCTGCTGGCGGGCGCCATGCTGCTGGCCGTGCGCGCGCTGATCGTGGCGCGCAATTTCTGGCAGAGCCGGCGCCTGGGCAGCCCCGTACCAGAGCAATATCAGTTGGGTGCCGGGGGCGTCGCGCGCCTGTTTTTCGGCGAGCTGCGCGCCACCCTGCGGTCCTCGTCGTGGGACATGCTGCGTCCGCGCCTGCATGCGGCCGACAACGTCGCTGGCCAGGGTCTGCCGGTGCTGCTGGTGCACGGCTATGTGTGCAACCGCGGCTACTGGACGCAGCTGAGCCGGCAGCTGGCGCGCGCCGGCATCGCGCACGACGGCGTCGACCTGGAGCCGATAGGCGCCGACATCGAAGACTTCGTGCCGCAGGTCGAGCAAGCGATCGAGGTGTTGTGCGCGCGCACGGGCAGCGACCGCGTCATCATCGTCGCCCACAGCATGGGCGGCCTGGTGGCGCGCGCCTGGCTGCGCCGCCATGGCGCGGCCCGCGTGGCGCGCATCATCACCATCGGCACGCCGCACCACGGCACGGCGCTGGCCAACCTGGCGGCGGGGACGAATGCGCGGCAGATGAGCCGCATCGACGATGCGCCCAGCGGCTGGCTGGCGCAGCTGGCCGCCAGCGAGACGCCGGAGACGCGCGCGCTGATCACGTCGATGTATTCGCATCACGACAATATCGTCGCGCCGCAAGCGTCCGCGCAGTTGCCGGGCGCGCGCAATCTCGCCTTTGGCGGCATCGGCCACGTGGCGCTGGCCAGCGACGCGCGCGTGCTGCGCCGGCTGCTGGCAGAAATCACTATCAAGAACGAAGTCGCCCAGCCCCCTTCGGCCCCCCATTTCGCCTGAGTCCTGTTGTGTTTTGTCTGCATGGCAAGACTGTCTGTTTTGACTCTGCTGTTGCCCCTGTTTAACAACGCAAGGGGCAGATAATGCTGTTTTCCACTGGCGTACTGTATTAAGCTAGCATCGGAAGACAGGCGGTGGAAATTTGTTCTTGAGGCCGCTTGCCCCGTTCCGCAGCCTGATGACGGCCACCTATTTCTCTGGATATATGGCAAGATGTTGTAGGATTGTTATGTAGGCCGCGCAAGCGGAAAGTTGAACGCAGGCAGAAAATGAGTCCATGCAGTTTTTATTGGGGGCGCTAATTGTCCGCACGTATACTGATTATCGAAGATAACGCCACCAATATGGAATTGATGGTGTACTTGCTGCGTGCCTTCGGGTACACGCCGCTGGCCGCCTATGACGGTGAAGAGGGCGTGCGCATGGCGCGCAGCGAATTGCCCGACCTGATCATTTGCGACGTGCATTTGCCCAAGCTCGATGGCTATGGCGTGGTGGCGGAGCTGAAGAAAGACCCGCTGCTGCGCAAGATTCCTGCCTTGGCCGTGACGGCGCTGGCCATGGTGGGCGACCGCGAACGCCTGCTCGAAGCGGGCTTCAATGGCTACATCGGCAAGCCCATCGAACCCGACCTGTTCGTGGCGGAGCTGGAGTCTTTTTTACCCGGGGCGCCGTCGACGCCAGTTAAAAACGACATAGCCACCATCCTGATCGTCGATGATCATGTGCTGAACCGCGAATTCCTCACCGCTCTGCTGGGCTACGGCGGCCACCGCCTGCTGGAGGCGGCCAATGGCGCCGACGCGCTGGAAATCCTGCGCACCGAGCGGCCGGACCTGATCATCTCCGACATCCTCATGCCGAACATGGACGGCTACGAATTCGTCACGCGCGTGCACGCCGATCCCGCGCTGACCGACGTGCCCATCATCTTTTATACGGCCACCTACCGCGAGCAGGAAGCGATCCTGCTGGCGCAGGCATGCGGCGTGCGCTGGGTGCTGCCCAAGCCGTCCGATCCCGAGGTTATCGTGCGCACCGTCAACGAGGCGCTGGGGCTGATGCCGGCGGCGGCCCAGATGGCGGCGGGGCCGGGCGCGGGCGGCGGGGCGGCGCTTCCCGTCACGGGCAAGCTGGCCGGCATCGAGCATCAGGTCAGCGGCTACCTCGACGAACTCGAATCGAGCAGCCAGCAGATTTCGCAGCTGGCCAGCCAGCGCGAGGGCCAGGCCGCGCTTCCCGAAGACCTGGGCGTCATGACGGAGCGCCTGTCGCGTTCGCTGTCGAGCCTGCAGGCGGTGAGCCTGCGCCTGACGGCCCTGATCGAACTCGGCATCGAGCTGGGCGCCGAACGCGATCCGCGCGCCCTGATCGAGGCGGGCTGCAAGGTGGCGCAGAATATCTGCGTCTCCAAGTACGCCTGCATCGGCGTGCTGGAAGAGGGCGCCGAAAAGCTCAGCTATTTTTCCTCGTGCGGCGCCGAGAAAAACCTCGAGCGCATCGCCAGCGCGCCGCGCACGGGCATTTTGAACCGCTTGCTGGAACAGCGCCAGCCCTACCGGGTCAATGGCTTGAAGGGCGACCCCGGCGCGCTCGGCTTGCCCGACACGCACCCGCCCGTGCATTCCTTCCTGGGCGTGGCCATCGCTTCGCGCGAACGCAGCCACGGCTGGCTGTACCTGGTCGACAAGCTGGGGGCGAATGAATTTTCCGAAGTCGACGAGCGCGTCGCCGCGACGGTGGCGGCGCAGATCGCCGTCGCCTACGACAACCTGCTGCTGTACGACGAGATCAAGCGCCATCACGAGCAGCTGACCCTGGACATGGCGGCGCGCATCCGCCTCGATGAAGACTTGCGCCGCTTCCGCCTGGCGATGGATGCCACGGCCGACGCGATTTTCCTCGTCGACCGCGCCGGCATGTGCTTCGTCGACGTCAACCAGACGGCTTGCCGCATGCTCGGTTTCGAGCGCGAGGATTTCCTGCGCGTGGGGCCGGGCCGCGCGCACGAGGGCGAATCCCAGCTCGAAGAGCTGTACAACAAGCTGCTGGCCGGCGACCAGGGCGGCCCCATGACGGAATTGCAGCTGCAGCGCAAGGACGGCTCGCCGCTGTCGGTGGAAGTGCAGCGGCGCACCCTGCGCTCGGGGCAGAGCTGGATCCTGGTGGCCGTGGCGCGCGACATCACCGAGCGCAAGGATGCCGAGCAGCGTTTGATGAAGCTGGCCCATTTCGATACCTTGACGGGTTTGCCGAACCGCAGCCAGTTTTATGCTTCGCTGACCCATTCGCTGTCCCAGGCGGCCGAACACCAGTGGGCCGTGGCCGTGCTGTTCATGGATGTCGACCGCTTCAAGAATATCAACGATACCCTGGGCCACACCATCGGCGACGACCTGCTGCGGCAGTTTTCCAGCCGCCTCGTCGATTGCCTGCGCGTGCGCGACACCATCGGCCGCTTTGGCGGCGATGAATTTGCCACCATCCTGGTGCTGCCTGAAGGCGCACAGCATGCCGTGGGCGTGGTCGACAAGATCCGCGAGGCGATGCGCAAGCCCTTCGACTTGCAGGGCCACGAGGTGACGGTGACGGTCAGCATCGGCATTTCCGTGTTCCCCGAGGATGCGGTCGATGCGGACACTCTGATTCAATACGCCGACACGGCCATGTACCGCGCCAAGGAAGCGGGGCGCGACGCCTTTCGCTTCTTCACGGCGGAAATGAATGCGCAATCGATGGCGCGGCTGGACATGGAAAATGCCTTGCGGCGCGCCATCGACAACGAGGAATTCGTGCTGTTCTTCCAGCCCAAGGTGAATATCATCTCGGGGCGCATCAGCGGCGCCGAAGCGCTGATCCGCTGGCGCCGTCCGGGCCACGGCATGGTCTCGCCGGCCCTGTTCATCCCCCTGCTGGAAGAAACGGGCCTCATCGTACGCGTCGGTAACTGGGTGCTCGACGAGGCCTGCAAGAAGATCAGCGAGTGGGGCGCCAGCAGCATCGGCCCCGTGCACCTGTCGGTGAACGTGTCGGGCATCCAGTTCTTCGTCGGGGGCCTGGAAGAGGAGGTGCTCAAGGCCATCCGCAAGTACGATATCGCGCCCGACCTGCTGGAACTGGAGCTGACGGAAAGCTCGCTGATGTCGAACGCCGAGGAGACCATCTCCGTGCTGCGCAACCTGAAGGCGCTGGGCATCCAGATTTCCATCGACGATTTCGGCACCGGCTATTCCAGCCTGGCCTACCTGAAGCGCTTCCCCATCGACAAGCTGAAGATCGACATCGCCTTCGTGCGCGAAGTGACGAGCAATCCGGACGACGCGGCCATCGTGCTGGCCATCATCAGCATGGCGCACAGCATGAAACTGGAGGTGATTGCCGAAGGCGTGGAAAACGATGCGCAGCTGGCTTATTTGCGGCGCCACGGCTGCGACGAGATGCAGGGCTATTATTTCAGCCGCCCCGTGCCGCAGGAAGAATTCGAGCAGATGCTGATGGGGGGCAAGCTGCTGCAGGCGCCGCAGGATGATGGCAGCGAAGAGCAGCAAACCTTGCTGATCGTCGACGACGATGTCTTCATGCTCGACGTGCTCAGCGACTTCCTGGCGCAGGACGGCTACCGCATCCTGACGGCGCAGACGGCCGCCGAGGGCTTCGACATCCTGGCGCGCCACAAGGTGCAGGTGATCCTGTGCGACCAGTGCATGCCGCTCATGAGCGGCACCGAATTCATGGAGCGGGTCAAGCACCTGTGCCCCGACACCTTCCGCATCATGCTGTCGGCCTTTGCCGACCTGACGCCCATCATGGCGGCCATCAACCGCGGCGCCGTCGACCGCTTCTACACCAAGCCGTGGAAAGGCGCCGTGCTGCGCGAGAATATCCGCGAAGGCTTCCGCTTGCACAAGCTGCTGCATGGCCCCGTGAAAGCGGCGGCTTAGGCGCTGGCCGCGCGCAAGCGACCGGCCGCCGCGTGCGCTGGCGCACCTTGGGGCGCAGCTCGCTATCGAATTAGACTCCCGTCTCTAGTTTTGCTCTCTAGAATAAAAACATCCATGTAGTGGCATGGCCTTTCACATGACGGGAGCGGGCGATGGTAAAGAAATTGAAGGAACTGGCGGAAGACACGGAATTGGCGAGCGCCGTGCGCTCGTCGGCGCAGCAGATCTGGCAAGCGGGCCTGGGCGCCTTCGCCAAGGCGCAGGAAGAGGGCGGACGCGTGTTTTCCAAGCTGGTCAAGGAGGGCACGGAATTCCAGAAGCGCGCCGAAGACAAGGTGGCCGATGTCAGCGGCAGCGTCAGCAAGCTGGCCGATGGTGTGGGCAAGCAGGCCAGCGGTTCCTGGGACAAGCTGGAACAGGTGTTTGAGGAGCGTGTGGCGCGGGCCCTGGCCACCATCGGCGTGCCCATGCAAAACGACATTGCCGCGCTGCACGCCAAGATCGATGCCTTGAGCGTGCAGGTAGCGGCCCTGTCGGGCAAGGCCGCGCCGGCGGCCAAGCCGAAGGCCGTTGCCAAGCCTGCCGCGAAGACGGCGCCGAAAACGGCACCGAAGGCGGCCGTCGCCAAGGCTCCGGGCAAGGCACCGGCCAAGACGACCGCCAAGGCGGTGCCGCGCACCGCCGCCAAGTCCGTGACCAAGCCCGTGACCAAGCCAGCCGCCAGCAAGCCAGCCGTCAGGCCGGCGGCGAAGAAAAAAGCATCGCCGGCCTGAGCTGGCGCAGCATTCCTCCAGCCTGCTCGCGCAGGCTTTTTTTTGCCTGCCTTATTCGCCGCCGCCGTGGGGCGCGGTGTTTCATTACGGCTATCTTAGGTGGTATGCTTGAGGCAGAACACAGAGAGATTGCCCGCCATGCTACAAAAAGCACCACGCCGTACCCGCGAACGCATCCTGGAGTTGTCGCTGCGCCTGTTCAATGAGTTTGGTGAGCCGAATATCACGACGACCGTGATTGCGGAAGAGATGAATATTTCGCCGGGAAACCTGTATTACCACTTCCGTAACAAGGACGACATCGTCAACTCGATCTTCGTCCAGTTCGAGGCGGAAATCGAACGCATCCTGACCGTGCCCGACGGGCGCCGCTCGAATATCGAGGATGTCTGGCTGTACCTGCACCTGATGTTCGAACTGATCTGGCGCTACCGCTTTTTCTATCGCGACCTCAACGATTTGTTGTCGCGCAACCGCAAGCTGGAATTGCACTTCAAACTGATCCTGGCGCACAAGATCAAGGTGGCCACGCAGCTGTGCGAAGATTTGCGCAGCGAACAGTCGCTCGAGGCGTCGGACATGGAAGTGGCCGCCATGGCGACGAATATGGTGGTCGTCGCTACCTACTGGCTGTCGTACGAATACGTGCGCAATCCGCGCAAGTACAGCGAGCAGCAATCGATGTCCGATGCGCTGGCGCGCGGCTGCTACCAGGTGCTGTCCCTGATCGGGCCCTATTTGCGCAATGAAACGCATTTGCTGTTTCGCAAACTGTCGGAAGAGTATGTGACCAAACTCAAGAACGACTGATGCGGCTGTTGGCGCCACGTCGTCAATTACAGGAGAGATATATGGCTTGGAAACAATTTCCCTATCCGGACGCAGCATATGTCTACACCCCGCAAACCCTGGAAGCGGCCTGGTCGCGCCTGCATGCGGGCGACGTGGAACCGTTTCCCACGCATCCTGCGCTGGTGCAAGCCTGGCTGGCCTTCCATGCGGGCGACTTCGAGCGCGCCGTGAAGCTGGGCCTGGCCGTCGGCGTGCCCGGTTATGCGGTGGCGCACAAGGCCACTTGCATCTACGCCACGCACCTGGAAGGCAACGACAGCCAGAAACTCGACATGTACGAGGAAGTGGCCGAGCGCTGCGAGCGCCAGCAGAGCGAGCAGCCGGACAATCCGGCCGGCTACTACTGGCATGCCTACAGTCTGGGCCGCTACGCGCTCGGCACTTCCGTCGTCAAGGCGCTGGCGCAGGGCATGGGGGCGCGCGTGCGCAACAGCCTGGACCGCACGATGACGATCGCGCCCATGCATGCGGAAGCGCATATCGCGTTTGGGATTTATCATACGGAAATTATCGACAAGGTCGGCGTCATGATAGGGGGGCTGACCTATGGCGCCAACAAGGAAGACGGCTACCAGCACTTCAAGACGGCGCTGGCCCTGACGCCGTATTCGGCGCTCGCGCACAGCGAATATGCGCGCGCATTGAATATGCTCGATGGAAAGAAAAAGCTGGCGGAAGCGCTGGCCTTGTATGAAAAGGCGGCCGAGTGCGTGGCACTGGACGCCAAGGAACGCCTCGAAGTCGAGGCGGCGATCGATGAATTGAAAGGGTAGGGACGACTGTGATCAAGGCTTTATGTGTGTACTGTGGCGCCAACGCGGGCGTCTCGCCGGACTATGCCGTGGCGGCGCGCGATCTGGCGCGCGTGCTGGTGGCGGAAAATATTTCGCTCGTGTATGGCGGCGGAAAAGTGGGCTTGATGGGCGTGATCGCCGATGAAGTGCTGCGCCTGGGCGGCGAGGTAACGGGCGTGATTCCCACCCAGCTGGTGGAACGCGAAGTGGGCCACATGGGCTTGACGCGCCAGTTCATCGTGAAGGACATGCATGAGCGCAAGGCGATGATGGCCAGCCTGTCCGATGCCTTCATCGCCATGCCCGGCGGTTATGGCACCCTGGAAGAACTGTTCGAGATGCTCACATGGGCCCAGCTGGGCTTGCATGCCAAGCCCATCGGCCTGCTCAATGTCGACCGTTTCTATGATGGCTTGATTGCTTTCGTGCAAAACGGCAAGGAGCAGGGTTTCATCCGCCCGCAGCACGCGGCGTTCCTCAATGCCGACGCCGATCCTGCAGCGCTGGTGCAGCGCCTGAAGGAGTGCGCGCCGTAATGCCGTTTTCGCCTGGCGGTGCGTATGCCGCCAGGCAACTATTTTCCCTGTCGCTTGCAAGGGCCATGCAGTACGCACTGCATGGCTTTTTTATTTCCGCATGGGAAAATTGATCGGGCCTGATGAGTTAATTAATAAAAATATGGCAAAAAAATTGCAGTGATAGCATGTTTTTTTGAAAGTGAAGATGATTTTTAAGCATGGCTGTGGTCTACTGGCATGGTTCAAAGTTAGGAATATCGGACACCGACGAGCGTTGTACAGACTCCCAAAAAAAAGGTGCCGGTCCATTTCAAGTTGCCACAACCACGCTACTTCATCATCTCGAAAGGATGCTATTTTGAAACCTATGACCCTCTTGCGAGCGACCGCTGTCGCCGCCATTCTGGCCAGCGCTGGCGGCGCCCACGCACAAACCACCATCATCGGCTTCGATCCGCTGGAACAACCCGGCTACTTCGGTTCCGTGTTCAAGTCCTACTCCGAAGGCGGCTACAACTTCGACAGCAGTTTCGGGCTGCTGAGCTCGGCACACCAGAATAGCCTCGCCTACGCCGGTTCGGCCGGTCTCGGCGCGACGCTCCTGTCGACGACTACCTTGAGCCGTGCCGATGGCGGCGCTTTCTCGCTGAGCTCGATCAGCCTGGCCGACTTCGTGAGCTTGCCCGGTTCCTTTGACGTGACCTTCGTCGGCCACCAGGTGGGCGGCGGCACGGTGAGCCAGACCTTCACCCTCGGCGGCGGCCACACCTTCGCCGACTACACGTTTACGGGTTTCAGCAATCTGCTGTCGGCAACGTGGAAGGAAGGCGCCTTGCATACCTTCCAGGTCGACAATATCGCCGCCACTGTGAGCGCCGTGCCGGAACCGGCCACCTACGGCATGCTGCTGGGCGGTTTGGGCCTGCTGGGCTTCATGCTTCGCCGCAAGAACGCCGTCTGAGCCTGAACGTGGTGCCGGCCATGCCGGCGCGCCTGTAAAAAAGCCGCCCGTTTTACCGGGCGGCCATGCTGACTAGCCAGCGCACTCGAACAATGCCGCCCAGTGTATGTCGGGCGGAATTTTCACGTGGACTTCATGCGCAGACCGTCATCCGCAGCAGTTCATGACCACAGGCGCTGGCCTGACAGGTCGAGCTGGGTCAGGTACAGGCGCACGTCGAATTCGTACTGGTGGTACTGCGGTTCCATATATGTGCACAGCTTGTAGAAGGCCTTGTCGTGCTGCTTTTCCTTGACGTGCGCCAGTTCGTGCACAGCGATCATGCGCAGGAATTCCAGCGGCACCTCCTTGAACATGGTCGCCACGCGGATTTCATGTTTGGCCTTGAGCTTGCCGCCCTGCACGCGCGAGATCGAGGTATGCAAGCCCAGCGCATGCTGGATCACATGGATCTTGCTGTCGAACGCCACTTTGTTGATCGGCTCGGCATTGCGCAGGAATTCATTCTTCAAGTCCTGCACATATTGGTACAGCGATTTGTCGTTGCGCACATCGTGCGCGTTCGGGTAGCGTTTTAATAACACTTCGCCCAGCTTGTCTTGCACGATCAGTTGCTGCACTTGCGCTTGCGTTTGTTCGGAATAGGCGCTCAGGTATTTCAGGGATGGCTGCATGCGGGGAGGGGCGGGACGTGGCGCGGAGGTGTCGGTAAGGCGAGAATGTACCATACCGCCGCGCCCCGCGCTGCGCCACCCCTTGCACGGAGCTGCCAGGGCCGCCCCGTGCCTTCCCGCGCCAAGCCGTGCGTTGCCGGGCTAAGCCGCTCGCTCGGCCCGGCAAGTCCCGCAGCCCGGTCAGCCCTTGTCGTCTTCGTCCTTGCCGCCCTGACGGCCCGTGCCGCCGCTGCGCCCCGCCGTGCTGCTGCGGTTTTCATTGGCGCGCTGGGCCGATTGCCGGCTTTCGCCGCCTTTCCTGCCGATTTCCGCCATGTGTTCGCGGTTGCGGCTGACGGCTTCACCGCCTTTCTGCCCGGCACGGCGTGCTTCTTCCGAGTCGAATTCATGCGCCGTGCCTTTTTGATGGGCTGCCTGGCCGCCCTTGCTGGCAATTTCGCGTTGCTGTTCCTCATTCATTGCGGCGAAACCGCGCTTGCTCGTGCCTTTGGCGCTGCCCGATTCGCTGGCTTTCTGGCTGCTGCCAGTGCCTTTGCCCTGTTCATTACCTTGATTGCTAGCCATGTCGCTCTCCTTGCTGTCGAGTGGGGGTCAAGTGGTCTGTGCAGGCGCTCAATGCGCCTGATCGGATTGCCTGCTGTTATCGTGGCTGCGGCCCGCGCCGTCGCGGTGGCCTATGGCGTGCATTTTTTCGATCATTTCACGCTGGCGCTGCGTGGCTTTTTCCGTTTCTTCCGCTGTCTTGCGCACCACTTCGTCAGCGAAGGCCACGGCCGTGCGGCTCGTTTCGGGCAGGTGGTTCTCTGCCGTGCGGTTCATCTCGACATTGGCGTTGGCGACGAGATTGCCGAGCTGCTGCTGGTATTGGTGCAGCTTGTTACTGCTTGGCTGCAACTGGCCAGCGGCCAGCGACATGAACTCGCCCGTGTCGCGCGCGCCCAGCAGTTGCTGGCTGGCGTTGCTCCACTCGTGCAGCAAGTCCTGCGCCAGCCGCAGATGCAGCTCGCTCAATTGCTGCGCCGTATCGAACATCTTGCGCGATAGTTCCGTGGCGAAATTGCACTGGGCCTCGAGATGGGACTTCAGGGCCGGGCTGAGACTGGGGAAAATACTGTTTGTGAACATGTTCTACCTCAATGAAAAGCTGATCCAGAAAACATCCGGTGCACCGGATGCGGCGTATGGTGAAACAAGCAAAGAGATAGACGCCGGATGGCGTGCCAGGTTCCACGCCAGTTACCGGTTTGGCGCGAGAATGGGAGCTGGCAGGCGCAAAAACGCGATGCCTTTGTGTTAGATCAAATGAACGCCAGTTAGCTCGCTGCTGCTGGCAGCCATGCTGTTTGTGTGGAAAATGCCGGCTTACCGGCCCGGCCGTGCGACAATAGCCGGCTCGCGGCAGCGCAGCCGATGGCCGGCGCGCGTGGCTGAGCCGAGCATCGCCTTACTTTTTTACCTATTTCCGCGACCATGACGCATCCCGAATACATCCTGACCCTGTCCTGCCTGGACCAGCGCGGCATCGTGCACCGCGTGTCCGGCTTCCTGGCCGATCACGGCTGCAACATCCTCGATTCCGCCCAGTTCGGCGACCAGGAATCCCAGCTGTTCTTCATGCGCGTGCATTTCGCGCTGGAAGACGGCGCCGTCAGCGACGCCCAGTTGCGCAGCGACTTCGCCGACTTGTCGCAAGTCATGCAGCGCAATGGCCCCTTCCATGGCCAGTTGCACGATGCGCGCGTCAAGCCGCGCGTGATGCTGATGGTGTCGAAGATCGGCCATTGCCTCAACGATTTGCTGTTCCGCTACAAGAGCGGCTTGCTGAACGTGGAAATTCCCGCCATCGTGTCGAATCACATGGAGTTCTACCAGCTGGCGGCCAGCTACAATATTCCCTTCCACCACTTGCCATTGGCGGCCGGTGCGCCGGAAGCGGCCAAGCTGGCGCAGGAAGCGAAGATCCTCGACCTGATGGACACGCACAAGATCGACCTGGTGGTACTGGCGCGCTACATGCAGATCCTGTCGCCCGGCCTGTGCCAGGCGCTCGACGGCCGCGCCATCAATATCCACCACTCCTTCCTGCCCAGCTTCAAGGGCGCCAAGCCGTATGCGCAGGCGCACCACCGCGGCGTCAAGCTGATCGGCGCGACGGCCCACTTCGTCACGGGCGACCTGGACGAAGGCCCGATCATCGAGCAGGACGTCGAGCGCGTCGACCATGCGATGGATGCGGAAACGCTGACGGCCATCGGCCGCGACGTCGAGTGCGTGGTGCTGGCGCGCGCCGTGAAATGGTTCGTCGAGCATCGCATCCTGAAAAATGGCGACAAGACCGTGGTTTTCCGCTGATACCGGCTTCACTATTTACTTTACCGAGACAGAAACACGATGGCCCTCAAAGCAACAATTTTCAAAGCCGATCTGCAGATCGCCGACATGGACCGCAATTACTACCAGGATCATGCGCTGACCCTGGCGCGCCACCCGTCCGAAACGGACGAGCGCATGATGGTGCGCCTGCTGGCGTTCGCCATCCATGCGGACGAGGCGCTGACCTTCACCAAGGGCCTGTTCGATACGGAAGAGCCCGACCTGTGGCAGAAGGATTTGACGGGCGCCATCCAGCTGTGGATCGAAGTGGGCCAGCCCGACGAAAAGCGCATCCTGAAGGCCTGCGGCCGTTCGGAACAGGTCATCGTCTACAGCTATGGCGCAACCAGCCACATCTGGTGGAAGCAGATCGCGAATAAACTGGAACGGGCGAAGAACTTGACCGTGATCAACTTGCCGTCCGAGGCGGCGCAAGACATGAGCAAGCTGGCGCAGCGCACCATGCAGCTGCAATGCACGATCCAGGATGGCCAGATCTGGCTGACCGACAGCGTCAACACGGTCCTGATCGACCGCGAACCGGTGAAGCCGGCACGCTGATGTTGGCTGTCTGAAACGCAAAAAGCCCGGATCGCTCCGGGCTTTTTGCATTGCGCCGCCGCTTTACGGGGCCGCGTCTTCGTCGTTGCTGACGATGACCAGCAACTGCGCCTGCTGCGCGCCAATGCTGCGCGTGCGGTGCGGAATCAGGGCGTTGAAATACACGGAGTCGCCCGTGTGCAACTGCACGGTTTCCTGGGGAAACTCGATTTCAATCGCGCCCTGGTGCACGAACAGGAATTCCTCGCCCGCATGTTCCTTGAAGGCGGAGGCGGCGAAATCGGCCGCCGGATACACCATGAAGGGCAGCATTTTCTTCGGTGCCACGCCGGCGGCGATGCTGGCGAAATGCGGCAGCGGCGGCATCGCGCCCGCGCTGGCCGGATCGCCGGCGCGGGTGATGGTGACGGCCGCCTGCCGGTGGCTGTCGCTGAACAGCTGCTCCACGTCCACCTGCATCGCGTGCGACAGTTTCAGCGCCACGGCGATTGAGGGCACGCTCAGGCCCCGCTCCACCTTGGACAAGTAACTCTTCGTCAAGCCGCTTTTTTCCGCCAGCTGTTCCAGGGTCCAGCCCTTGTGTTTTCTCAGCAGTTTCAGACGCATAGCCATGGTTGCATCGGTCGATTTAAAAAAACTATTGTACCTCATGACACAAAGTGTCCTAAAATACACTCAGTTTCCTTGGATTGGGTTGCGCGGCTGTTGCCGTGCATGCCGGGAAGCGTAGTCAGCATGAGTGAAGGATCAACGATGCAACACAATACTCAGTATGAAGCAGCGGCACCGGGCGCCAGCCTGGCCTTGTCGAAAGACGAACTGGTGGCCATCGCCGAGCGGCGCCTGGCCAGCGTCACGCAGGACAGTGCCTGGTCGGCGCGGCAAACCCTGGCGCTGTCCTGCCGCATCCTGTTCGATGGCGGACATGATTCCGGCCTGGCAGGGCAGATCAGCTGCCGTGGCGGCCAGGACGCCACGTTCTACACGCAACAGCTGGGCCTGGGCTTCGATGAAATCACGGCCAGCAATCTGCTCGAGGTCGACCATGACCTGCGTGTGGTGCACGGCGAGGGTATTCCCAACCCGGCCAACCGTTTCCACAGCTGGATCTACCGCCAGCGCCCGGACGTGGCCTGCATCATCCACACGCATCCAACGCACGTGGCGGCGCTGTCGATGCTGGAGCAGCCGCTGCAGGTGTCGCACATGGATACCTGCCCCCTGTTCGACGATTGCGCCTTCCTGCCCTCGTGGCCGGGTGTGCCGGTAGGAAATGAAGAAGGCGAGATCATCGCCGGCGCCCTGGGCGACAAGCGCGCCATCCTGCTGGCCCATCACGGCCAGCTGGTGGTGGGCCGCACGGTGGAAGAGGCGTGCATGCTGGCCTTGCTGATGGAACGGGCAGCCCGTTTGCAATTGCTGGCCATGGCGGCCGGCACCATCCTGCCCTTGCCCCCGGCCCTTGCGCGCGAGGCGCACGACTGGATTTCCACGGCCCGGCGCGACACGGTGACCTTCGCCTATTACGCGCGGCGCGCCCTGCGCCAGCACGCCGACTGCCTGGCCTGAACCACACACACTGATTAAAGGAAGGAACATCATGCAGACACCATTTCACGGCATCATTGCCTACCCTGTCACCCCCTTCACGGCCGATGGCGGCGACGTCGACCTGCCGCGCCTGCAACAACTGATCGAGCGCCTGATCGCCGACGGCGTGCACAGCATCGCCCCGCTGGGCAGCACGGGCGAGAGCGCCTACCTGCAGGACGCGGAGTGGGAAGCCGTCGCCGCCACCTCGCTGGCCGCCGTCGCCAGGCGCGTGCCCACGGTGGTGGGCATTTCCGACCTGACCACGGCGGGCGCCATGCGCCGCGCCCGCTTTGCGGCAAAGCAGGGCGCCGACGCGGTGATGGTCTTGCCCGTGTCGTACTGGAAATTGAGCGAGGAAGAAATTGTGCGCCACGTGGCGCGCATCGGCGACGCCGTGGGCATTCCGATCATGCTGTACAACAATCCGGCCACCAGCGGCATCGATATGTCGCCCGAGCTGATCGTGCGCATCTGGCGCGAGGTGCCGAATGTGACGATGGTCAAGGAAAGCACGGGCGACATCCAGCGCATGCACCGGCTGGCGCAGCTGAGCGGGGGAGCGTTGCCGTTCTACAACGGCAGCAATACCCTGGCCTTCGCCGCGCTGGCGGCCGGCGCCCGCGGCTGGTGCACGGCCGCGCCCAACCTGCATGCGGGATTGCCGCTGGCCCTGTATGCGGCCGTGCAGGCGGGCGACCTGGCGCGGGCGCGTGAACTGTTCTTCCAGCAATTGCCATTGCTGCAATGCCTGATGAAAGGGGGCTTGCCGCCAACCGTCAAGGCGGGGCTGGCGCTGCGGGGCTTTGATGTGGGTACGCCCCGCGCGCCGCTGCAGCCGCTGGACGAGGCGGCCACGCGCGCGCTTGCCGCCGTGCTGGCCAGCCTCACGGCCTAATTCGGCGCGGCACCCAGGCGCTTGATGCTGCTCGAACGCTGCATGCTGCGGCTGATGCGCGGGTCGCCGTAGTAGCTCACTTCGCCCGAACCGCCGATGCTGATGGTCAAGTCATCCTTGGCCCATACCTGCGCCTCGCCCGAGCCGCCGATGCTCACCTGCACGTCGCGCGCGGCCAGCTTGCCCGCCTGGATATTGCCCGAGCCGCCGATGGAGGCCGTCAGCTGCTCGGTCTTGCCGCTGGCCTTGAAGTTGCCGCTGCCGCCGATGGCCACGGACACCTGGCGGCTGTCGAGCTCGCGCGCGTTGATGGAGCCGGAACCGCCCACGTCGAAGCGCAGATTCTCGGCCCGCAAGCCCGTTGCCGTGATGTTGCCCGAGCCGCCCACGCTGACGCGCTCCACCTGGCGCGCCTGGATGACGATGGTCAGGCTGCTCTGGCGGAAATTCGCGTTGCGCTTGGCGGGGCGGATGCGCAGGGTGCCGTTTTCCACGGCTGTCTCGATCAGCGGCAGGATATTGTCGTCGGCTTCGATGGTGACGCTGTCCGTGTTGCCGATACGCAGCTCGACCGTGCCCGGCACGTTCAGCGCCACGCCATGGAAACTGCCCACTTCGCGCGTCTGTTTTTGCAGCTTGCCGCTGCCCTGGATGCTGTTGCCGGAAATCCAGTCCAGCGGCGAGGCCAGCGCCGGCGCGGCCGGCATGGCCAGTGCGCAGGCGGCCAGCAGCAGGGCGGTCGCGGCGCTGACGCGGCGGCGGTGGAAAAGTGTCGGTGTCATTCTTGCTCCCTGTTTTGAATTGGACTGCAGCCATGGTATGCGAGCCTGCTGCGCCTGCGTAGCGCGTTGCGACAGACTGCGCCGGCAGCGGCATGGAATGCAGGAGGATGCGACAGGATGGCATGAGGTATCATGCCGGTATTGGACATACGACGAGGGGCACGCGCCGCTCACACTACTGGAATTACATGCTGATCATCACCATCAAACAGGGCAAGGAAAAGAGCTTGCTGGGCCAATCGTGGATTTACGCGTCCGCGATTGAAAAAGTCGAAGGCAAGCCGCAGGAAAAAATGAAGCCCGGCTCGACGGCCATCGTGCAGAGTTCTTCGAAACAATTTATCGCCCGCGCCGCCTACAATTCGAAGTCGCAGATCCGCGCGCGCATCTGGAGCTTCAAGGAAGACGAACCGGTCGACCACGCGCTGATCAAGCGCAGGGTCAAGGCCGCCATCGAGAAAAAACTGCCAGCCATCAAGAAGGCCGGCGAAAACCAGCTACTGACCCTGATCAAGGGTGAAGACGAGGGCTTGCCGGGCCTGGTGGTGCAACTGTTTGGCGGCGTGCAGGGCTATCTGATCTGCGAATTCAACGCCGGCGGCGTCGACGCGTGGAAAGTGGCCATCGTGCAATCGCTGATGGCGTCCACCGGCTGCGTGAACGTGTATGAGCGCTGCGACGACCTGATGCGCAAGGGCGAAGGCTTGCCCCTGATCGACGGCGCCCTGGCCGGCGAAGAACCGCCCGATGAAGTCATGCTGACGGACAACGGCGTGCGCTATGCGCTGGACCTCAAAACGGGGCACAAGAGCAAGTTCCGCTGAGAACGGCTGTTTGACATGAAAAGAACCGGCGTGTGAACTGACCCCACATAGTTGGACGGTTTAGTTTGCTGGGTCGCCCAGGGCTGAGTTCTGTATTGCACGGGACTCAGCCCTTTTAGCTTGAGCTTGATGCGGTCGTGATTATAGTAGTGGATGTACTTTTTGATGCCGCGTTGTAGTTCATCGACGCTGCCGAACTTGTTCAGATAGAAGAACTCTGTCTTGAGCACAGCGAAGAAGCTTTCCATGGCCGCGTTGTCAAGACAGTTCCCTTTACGCGACATGCTCTGCACCACTTTTTTTTCTTGCAAGGCACGCTGATAAGCCGGCATTCGGTATTGCCAGCCTTGATCCGAATGCACGATGGGCCTCTCATCGTGCTTGAGCTTTTTCAAAGCCTTCCTGAGCATGCTGCCAACCAATGCGAACTCTGGATGCCTTGAGGTCTCAAATGCAATGATTTCGCCGTTGTACAAATCCATGACCGGCGAGAGTTACAGTTTCTCGCCGCGCACCTTGAACTCCGTCACATCGGTCACCCATTTTTGATTGGCGCCATTGGCCTCGAAGCATCGCTTCAGGATATGCGGCGCTGCTTGTCCGACCTCTCCTTTGTACGACCGATACTTTTTGGGCCGCACCAGCGACTTGAGGCCGAGTTTGCGCATCAGGCTTTGAACGGTCTTGTGGTTGACCTTCTCGCCCAATTGTCTGATGGCCAAAGTGATGCGCCGGTAGCCATACCGCCCCTTGTGGCGAGCATAGATGGCAGCGATCTGCTTCTTCAGTCCTGCATATTTGTCACATGCCTGGGCCGCTTTCTGCTGATAATAGAAGGTACTGCGTGGCATGCCAGCGAGCTCAAGCAATGCGCGCAACGGGAAATACTGCCTTAGCTCAGTAACTACTTGCGTTTTTTGCGCATTGTCGTACTCTGCCGCTTCTGCGCTTGAGCTAAGGCTTCTAACTTTTTTAGGTAAGCTACCTCCATGCGCAATTGGTTGACCTCAGCGACCAATTCGTCGTGGGTGCGTTCCGCGGGATCCGGAAGGGATTCGGACGGCTCTGTAGGTGGTAGTAAGGGCATTTGCTTGGGCTTTCCACGTGTGCGTGGCATCAGGGCTTCTAGACCACCGCTATGATAGCAGCGCTCCCAATGACGGATGATGCCGCGATTGCGGATATTGAATACGGCGGCGACCTGCCAGCAAGACAAATCAGCGGACCACATATGCTGCAACACAGAGAGCTTGAACGCTGCACTGTAATGGCTGAACTTTTTTACCAGACCGTCAATGCCATGCGCTGCATGCAATTTAATCCACAATCTCACAGTTGAATGATGAAGATTGTGCTTGTCGGCAATCTGTTTATACCCCGCAGAACCGGACAAATATTGCTCGATAATGCTGAGCTTAAATTGCTCACTGTACTTCGACATGAAAAACCCCAAAAGTTGGTGTCCAACTTTTGGGGTTCAGTTCAGTGAGCCGGTTTTTTATTGGATTACGCAATAAAAACACTGGGAGGGACGTCGAATCGTTGTGCCAGGGCCTTGATTTGCCGCACATTCAGATCCCGCTTGCCGTTGAGCACTTCAGAGACGACGCCTTGGGTGCCGACTTCCGGTACGTCGGACTGTGTCAGTGCATGTTGTTCCATTAACTGGCGCAGCGTGGCCGCAGGCGAAACAGGGGCAGCCGGGAAATGCTCCTGATCGTAATCGGCTATCAACCGGCCGATACTGTCAACCAACCCCGCCAACGGGTGTTTTTCATCGGCCGCCCCCGCGTCCAATAGCTGATGCAATACGCTGACAGCTTGTTCATAAGCGGGCGCATCAGGAATCGCCTGCAGAGGGACCAGTTTGGACAAGGCCTGATAGTGGACAGTGATTTCTGTAATCATCTCACGATGCATCAAGGTTTCCATGCGTCGTACTCCTGTGCGTCAACACTTCCCGGATGAACAGCAATTGGCGATTGAAGTGAATGGCCGCAATGATCCGGTACTTGTTACCGCCAATATTAAAAACATAGTAATCACCGACGCGATCCGTGGCGTTAAATATCGACTTCAGCACGGCGAAATTGGCAAAAGGCCGCGATTCGATGATCTTGCGCCATGCCTGCATGGGCTCGCCCGCCAGGGGATGTTTCCTGGCGAAATCGATCAAAGCCTTGTTGGCGACGATGCGCATATGCCGAAGCGATGCCGTGACGAAGCGATATCATGAGCGCAGATTATCTCAATTTGAGATAATCGTCAAACGGCATTATTCCAGCGGCACGCTGCGGTATTTGTTTACCTCCAGCGCCGACACCGCCGGCGCATCATTGCCCCACGACGCGCGCAGATACGTGACCACGGCCGCCACTTCCGTATCATCCATGACGGGACCGAACGGCGGCATGCCGTAGGGACGCGGGTTGCCTTTTGTCCCGGGCGCGAAGCCGCCGTTGAGCACGAGGCGGATGGCGTTCACGGCCGACTGCGTCGTCAGCGCGCGGTTGCCGGCCAGCGGCGGGTAGCCGGGCGGCACGCCCTTGCCGTCGGTCTGGTGGCAGCTCGCGCACTGCGCCTCATACAGTTTTGCGCCCAGCGCCAGTTGCTGCCGGGCTTGCTCCGACGTGTCGCGCGGCGCCCGTTGCGCGGGCTGTGCCGGGCCGGGCAGGCTTTTCAGGTAGACGGCCATGGCCTGCACGTCGGCGCCGCTCATGTGCTGCAAGCTTTGCCGCACGACTTCCGCCATGGGGCCGAAGACGGTGGCGCGCGGCGAGACGCCCGTTTGCAGCAATTCCACGATATGCGCCGTGTCCCAGTCGCCCAGGCCCGCTTCCGCGTCGGACGTCAGCGACGGCGCATACCAGCCCAACACGGGGATCAGGCCGCCCGACAGGCCGTCGTCGCTGCCGCCCAGGGTCGTGCGGCTGCTATGGCAGGCGCTGCAGTGGCCCAGGCCTTGCACCAGGTAGGCGCCCCGGTTCCATTCCATGCTTTTGTTTGTGAGCGGCTGGTACACGCCCGGTTTGAAATACAGGGCGCGCCAGGCGGCCAGCGCGATCTGCTGGTTGTAGGGGAAGCGCAGCGCGTGCGGCGCGTTCGCCTGCTTGTGCGGCGGCACGCTTTGGAAATACGCATACAGGGCGTCGCTGTCTTCGCGCTGCACCTTGGTGTAGCTGGTGTAGGGAAAGGCCGGATACAGCAGCCGGCCGTCTTTCGACTTGCCGTTGTGGATGGCGCGCCAGAAATCGTCGGCCGTCCAGCTGCCGATGCCCGTTTCCTTGTCGGCCGTGATGTTGGGCGAGAGCACCTTGCCGAACGGCGTCTGCAGGGCCCGTCCCCCCGCGTAGGGCACGCCGCCGCGCGTCGTGTGGCAGGCCATGCAATCGCCCGCCTTGGCCAGGTAGGCGCCGCGCGCGACCAGCTGTTCCTGGCTCAGGGGGCTGGCAACGGCGGGCGGGCCCATGTCGTCGTCTGGGTACAGTACGAATCTGGCGCCGGCCGCAACGATGGCAACGCCGGCAATCGCGATCATCCATTTTTTCATGGCGCCACCTGCGCACCGGAGCCCGGCACGCCGCCGCAATGCAGGGGCAAGGGCAGGGCGATGCTGCTGGCGGGGCGCGCGTCGGCGCTGGCCACTTGCGTGCCCAGCCAGGCCGAGACGGCGCCCACGTCCGCGTCCGACAGGCGCTGCGCCACTTGCGCCATGCAGTCGGGGGCGTGGGCGCGGCGGATGCCGTTCTTCCACGCGCCCAGCTGGGCGTTGATATAGTCGCGCGGCAAGCCCAGCAAGCCGGGGATGGCGGGCGCCACGCCGGCCAGCTTCTCGCCATGGCAGGCGATGCAGGCGGGAATCTTTTTACTGGTATCGCCGTGCAGCACCAGCTGCTTGCCGCGCTCCAGGGCCATCGTGCCGGCGCCGCTGGGCTGGGCCGGCGGCGGTGCAGGGTGCTGCGCCGCAAAATACTCGGCGATTTCGCGCAGGTAATCGTCGGGCAAGTGTTCGACCATATAGTTCATCATCGGATACTGGCGCCGTCCCTCGCGAAAGTTCAGCAGCTGGTTGTACAGGTAGCCTGAAGGCTTGCCGGCGATGCGGGGAAAGAAGGCGTCGTGGCGTTCCTTCGGCGCATGGCAGGCCGTGCACGCCTTGATGCGCTGTTCCAGGCTGTCGTGGCCGGCTGGCAGCGCGGCGGGCGCGGCCAGCCCCATGCCGGGCCAGGCGATAGCCAGGGCCAGCACCAGCACGCGGGGAGAATGGAGTAGCATGGGGAGTTGCATGGGGAAATAACCTGTCTCGTCGGTCGATGTGCCGTGCCGGTGTTGCTGCCCGGATGTTGTTACCCTAGCATATACCGGGTGCTGTCACTGTGACAGGATCAGTTGTGCAATAAAACTACGGATCAGTTTGAGGAGCAGGGTTGAAACGATATGAGGAATTGGCGGAAGAAGTCGCCGCCATGATAGCCACGCAGTTGTTGCTGCCTGGCGATAAATTACCGTCCGTACGCCAGCAGCATGCGCGCAGGGGCGTCAGCCCGTCGACGGTGTTCCAGGCGTATTATTTGCTCGAAGCGCGCGGCATGATCGTCTCGCGTCCCCGCTCCGGCTATTACGTGGCGCCGCAGCGCGCCGCGCTGGCGCCCGAGCCGGACAGTTCCCACCCGCTCGACGCCAGCACCACAGTCGATGTCAGCGACCTCGTGTTCGAGGTGCTGGGCGCCGTCGGCGCGCGCGATATCGTGCCGTTCGGTTCGGCCTTTCCCAGCCCGCAGCTGTTCCCCATGGAAAGGCTGGCGCGGGCCGTGTCGGCCAGCATGCGCCGCCTCGACCCGTGGAGCACCGTCACGGATTTGTCCTTGGGCAATGCCGAGCTGCGCCGCCAGATCGCCCTGCGCTATCAGCTTGACGGCGTGCCCGTTTCCAGCGACGACATCGTCATCACGAATGGCGCGCTGGAAGCGCTGAACCTGTGCCTGCAAGCCGTCACGCGGCCCGGCGACACGGTGCTGATCGAGTCGCCCAGCTTCTATGCCTGCCTGCAGGCGCTGCAGCGGCTGGAACTGAAGGCGGTGGAAATTGCCACCAGCCCCCGTGACGGTGTCGACCTGGCGGCGCTGGAAGAGTTGCTGCAACGCCACCGGCCCAAGGCGTGCTGGCTGATGACGAGTTTCCAGAACCCCCTGGGCAGCCTGATGCCGCCGGAAAAGAAGCGCGCGCTGGTCGAACTGCTGGCGCGCCATGGCGTGCCGCTGATCGAGGATGACGTGTATGGCGAGCTGTATTTCGGCAAGCAGCGTCCGGGCCTGACGAAAAGCCACGACAGCGCGGGCCTCGTCATGCATTGCAGCTCGTTTTCCAAGACCCTGGCGCCCGGTTTCCGGCTGGGCTGGGCCGTGGCGGGCCGCTATGCGCGACAGGTCGAGCGCTTGAAACTGACGACGAGCCTGTCGGCGCCCATCCCCCTGCAGATGGCGCTGGCCGATTATCTGGCGCAGGGCGGCTACGACCGCCATTTGCGCCAGCTGCGCTTGACCCTGGCGGCGCAGCAAAACACCATGCTGCAAGCGATCGCCGTGCATTTTCCGCCCGGCACGCGGGTAACGCGGCCGCAGGGCGGCTATTTCGTCTGGGTTGAAATGCCGGCGGGCATCGATGCGCTGGCCTTGCACCGCAGCGCGCTGGCGGCCGGCATCAGCATCGCGCCCGGCCCCATCTTTTCCGCCACGCGCGCGTTTCGCCACTGCATCCGCCTCAATTATGGCCACCCGTGGAGTCCGCAGCTGGAAGAGGCCATCGCCACCCTGGGGCGGCTGGCGCAGAGGGCGGCAAGCGGCACGTGAAAAAAAGTCCTTGCGCCAGCAAGTGTTTCATTCCAAAAGGAAATATTGCTGTTATATTGAAGTATCTATAACGAATGATGGGAATGATAATGGATAACACGCAGCCGGAACTGGGTCGTACGCAAGATACGACGCTGGCCATTCTGTCCCACGTTGGCGGCCTGTTCACCAGCTGGGTGGCGCCGCTGATCATTTACCTGATCAAGAAAGACGATGCGGATAAATTCTCGGCCGAGAACGCCCGCGAGGCGCTCAATTTCCAGATCACCCTGATCATCTGGTATTTTGCCTGCTTCATCCTGTCGTTCGTGCTGATCGGCCTGTTCCTGTTCTGGATCGTGGCGCTGGCCAATCTGGTGTGCTCGATCGTCGCTGCCGTCAAGGCCAGCAATGGCGTCACTTACCGCTATCCCCTGACCTTGCGTCTGGTCAAATAAGGCTGCGCCGGCCGCCGGGTGTCAGCCCGGGCGGCCGGGCAGTATCAGGAATGACGCAAAGTCGGGCGCCACCGTGGTGGCAGTCCCTGTTTCGTGCGACCACAGCACGACCATCGGCTCGCCCGATGGCCCCGTTTGCGCATAGTCAAAACAATAGTAATCGCCCGTGCCGAACTGGGCAAAGGGCAGCAGGGATGCGGCATCGCCGTCATCCGTATTCTCGAGCCACTCTTGCCAGTCGGTGCGGTAATGGCGTTCTATCGATTCCCACGTCTTGCGCGCATTAGCCGCATCGTAGACGGGAAAGATGCTCAAGGCGCCCAGCGCGCGGCCATTGTTGACCAATAACCATTGCACGTAGGACGCGGGCAGCCCACGCCCCAGCGCCTGTTCGGCGGCGGTGATCGCGTCAGGCGTGGTGCCGATGGACTTGTTCTTGCTCATGTTGCAGGAAGGCGCGCCGGCTCAGGCGGCGACTGGCGGCGGGGCAGGCGGCGTGCTGACGCGCGGCGCTTTTTGCGGCGCCACCTTGCCGCCTTCGGCGATCCAGCGGCGGTACACGCGCAGGGCCACTTGCGCATCGTCGGCCGCGTACAGGATCTGCTTTTCCGTCAGGCGCGACGTGGCCCAGTTGGTGGTGGAGATCTTTTTCGATTTCTGCAGATGCAGGCCGAAAAATTTGGCCACGGCCGTCTTCGCGCCCAGGTCGTTGCGCTGGCCGCCGCGCAGGGCGACGGACAGGTCGAGCACCTGGGCTGGCGCGATGCCCAGCTTGTTGCGCAGGCGCTTGACGTCGTCGGACAGGCCAAAGCCCACCTTCAGGGTGGTGGTCGATTCGAGGATGGCTTTGAGTTCGGCCAGGGCCGGCGCCGGCGTGCTGCCCACCTGGAACAGGTAGGCGATGTCGTCGGTAGCCAGCTGGATCAGATGCGGTCCCGTGGAGGACTCGCCCTTCACAAAAGTAGGCTTTGATTCCGTATCGAAGCCGATGGCGTCCGCTGCCAGCAGGGCGGCCATGGCCGCCTGTGCATCATCGCTGGTACGTACCAGCTTGACGTGGTCGAGGGCGATGCCTTGATACGGGGGGAGTGGCGGTACGGCAGCTGTGTCCATGAAACCGGATCAGCCTTTGCGCGAGAATTTCGCGGTCAGCTGATTCAGTTTTTCCAGGCGCAAGCGGTTCGCTTCTTCGGCGGCCGCCGCGTCGCGCTCGGCTTTCTTGCGCTCGGCTTCCTTCTTGAAGCGCTGCTGCAAGACTTGCGTGGCGTGGTCGCGGTGCGTTTGCGTCACTTCCGCGCCGGCCGTGCCGTCGAGGTCGTAGCGGATCTTGGCTTTTTCCATCACGCGCAGGTAGCGCAGCGAACCCGTGTGGATGCCCAGCGCCGTGCGCATCAGCTTGCGGTCCAGGTCCGGCAGGCGCGCCAGGATCTGCTTGTCGATACCGATCGACAAGGGCAGGCAATCGCGGAATGGCGGGAATTGCTCCTGGAACTGCTTCAGCAGCGCGCGTGCGGTCAGGCCGGCCGGCGCCGGCGTGGTCGCTGCGGCCGGTGCCGCCGCTGGGGCTGCATCGACTGGCGTGTCAGGAGTGGTGGCTTGCTGGTCTGGCGTGGAGCTGGTCATCGACATCATTGGTTGGGCTATAAAAGGGGAGCATAGCACGCGCCACAGGCAAGTGCATTGTCTTTTTTGGCAACTTGCGCTGCAACAAGCGGGTCCGCCCTACAGCGGACACAGCGCGAAATACGGGAAATGTGTATAATGTCGGCTTGCGCTGATGACTGGACCCCGTTTTTGATGGTCTGGCTCAGGTGTGCAGGGGATAGGAGCAGTGCGGTGCAGGGCCATCATTATTGATATTTTTGATATCAGATATTTTGCTTATCAATTATCCAGATAACTGGCCTTCGTGCATAATCTTGCTCTCCGCTGTGTCTTCACTGAACAACAATAGATTCAAGCCCGTTCTGGTACGGGCTTTTTTTCATTCCGCAATGTACATCGCTTATTTATCTGACCCGGCTTCGGCCCCGCCGCTCCGCATGACGGATGCGCGGGCTTTGAACGTCCCGATAGACAGGCGCCGCTGCCGTTAACACGGCAGCCGCAACAATACGCTCCATCGAGTCCGGTTTCGCAGGCTTAGGTGGAATCATTCACTTCGCGCCGACACCATCTGGTCTCGCATTAAGAGATATCTCATGAAGAATACGCCAAAAACTTTAACGTTGTCCGCCAAGGCGCCACGCCCAGCCGCGGCGCCACTTGCCGTACCCAAAACGACTTTATCTTACTTCATCGATAATGCGCAAGCGAATCCGGAAGCGACCGTCACGACGGCACCGACCGTCGTCACCGTGGTGAAGAAAAGCCGCTCGCGCCTGGCTGCCGTGCCGCCGGCCGATGCGGCTGCCGAAGCGCCAGCGGCGGCTGTCGACGCCGTTGCCGAAGTGGCCGAGGTGGCCGACGCCGCACCGGCCAAAACGCCAAGCGTGAAGGTCGCCCCCGGCGCCAAGGCCCCGGCCGCGCCGCGCAAGGTCAGCGAAAGCGCCGCCACGAACAAGGTGGTGACGGCAGCCCGCTCGAAAGTCGTGCGCGCCAAGCCTGAGGCAGCGCCCGTGACCATCATCACCGGCGCGCAAGTGGTCAGCAAGACCACGGACGCCGATGCCCTGGCCGCCATCGACACCTCGAATTACTTCCTGCCGACCGTCAAGGTGCCAGGCCGCCGCGGCCGCAAGCCGAGCGAATTCACGCCGGAAAACGATGAAGTGGCGGCACTGAACGCCGTCGAGCGCGCCGAACTGAAGGCCGTGTCGAAAGCGCGCGACCGCAAGGCCAAGGGCGGCCTGGCGGACGCGCTCGGCGATCCGGAAGCATCGGCAGCGGACCTGGAACGCCGCCGCAAGCAGATCACGGGCTTGATCAACATGGGCAAGGAACGCGGTTTCCTCACCTACGCCGAGATCAATGACCAATTGCCGGAAAACATCATCGATCCGGAAGCGATCGAAGGCATCATCGCCACTTTCAACGACATGGGCATCGCCGTCTACGAGCGTGCCCCTGATGCGGAAAGCCTGTTGTTGACTGACAACGTCGCCACCGTCACCAGCGACGATGAAGTGGAAGCGGCTGCCGCCACGGCCCTGTCGACGGTCGACTCCGACTTCGGCCGCACCACCGACCCCGTGCGCATGTACATGCGTGAAATGGGCGCCGTGGCGCTGCTGACGCGCGAAGGCGAGATCGAGATCGCCAAGCGCATCGAAGGCGGCCTGAAGGACATGATCCAGGCTATTTCCGCCTGCCCCACCACGATCGGCGAAATCGTTGCGCTGTCGCAAAAAATTGCGCGCGATGAAATCAAGGTTGATGAAGTGGTCGACGGCTTTGTGGATTTGAACGAAAGCAATGCCCCGGCACCGGCCGCCGCTCCCGCCGCCCCCGCCGCCAGCGGTGACGACGAGGAAGAGGAAGAAGAAGCCGAGGAAGAAGACGGCGACGCCAATGGCGGCGCGGCCGGTTTCTCCAGCGAGCAACTGGCCCAGCTGAAAAAGAATGCGTTGGAGAAATTCAACGTCATTTCCACGCAGTACGACAAGATGCGCAAGGCGCCCGAGGGTTACAACTCGAAAGCCTACATCAAGGCGCAGGAAGCCATTTCGCAGGAATTGCTGGGCATCCGCTTCACGGCCAAGGTCGTGGAAAAGCTGTGCGACACCCTGCGCGGCCAGATGGAAGAAGTGCGCCACATCGAGCGCGCCGTGCTGGAACTGTGCGTGAACAAATGCGGCATGCCGCGCGCCCACTTCATCAAGGTGTTCCCGGGCAATGAATGCGACCTGGAATGGGTCGACCGCGAAGTCGACTGCAAGTACCCGTACAGCGCCATCCTCAGCCGTAACGTGCCTGCCGTCAAGGAACTGCAAAAGAAGATGATCGACCTGCAAGCGCGCGTGGCCCTGCCGCTGGCGGACTTGCGCAAGATCAACAAGCAGATGGCTGCCGGCGAAAAGCGCGCGCGTCACGCGAAACGCGAAATGACGGTCGCTAACTTGCGT
This sequence comes from Janthinobacterium agaricidamnosum, assembly GCF_003667705.1. NCBI lineage: Bacteria > Pseudomonadati > Pseudomonadota > Betaproteobacteria > Burkholderiales > Oxalobacteraceae > Janthinobacterium > Janthinobacterium agaricidamnosum. The sequence continues at coordinate 1,600,708 of NZ_CP033019.1, forward strand.
CTGGTGATTTCGATCGCGAAGAAATACATCAACCGCGGCTTGCAATTCCTCGACCTGATCCAGGAAGGCAACATCGGTCTGCTGAAGGCCGTCGATAAATTCGAATACCGCCGCGGCTACAAGTTTTCGACCTACGCCACCTGGTGGATACGCCAGGCGATCACGCGTTCGATCGCCGACATGGCCCGCACCATCCGCGTGCCGGTGCACATGATCGAAACGATCAACAAGATGAACCGCATCTCGCGCCAGATCATGCAGGAAACGGGCAGCGAGCCGGACCTGGCGACCCTGGCCGTCAAGATGGAAATGCCGGAAAACAAGGTGCGTGAAATCATGAAGATCGCGAAAGAGCCGATTTCCATGGAAACGCCGATGGGCGAAGATGGCGATTCGCAACTGGGCGACTTCATCGAAGACAACACGACGTTGGCGCCGCTGGACGCCGCGCTGCACGCATCGATGCGCAACGTGATCAAGGAAGTGCTGGACTCCCTGACGCCGCGCGAAGCGAAAGTGCTGCGCATGCGTTACGGCGTGGAAATGTCGAACGACCACACGCTGGAAGAAGTGGGCAAGCAGTTCGACGTGACGCGTGAGCGCATCCGCCAGATCGAAGCGAAAGCCATGAGCAAGCTGCGCCAGCCTTCGCGCTCGGACAAGCTGAAGACTTTCCTGACGCAAAACTAAGCGGTCAGCAGGCAATAAAAAAAGAGGCGCAAGCCTCTTTTTTTTCGTCCCTACCTGTGCCGATTTACAGAAAATGCGTGCGCTGTCCCAGCAGGCCGGCGCGCACGTGCCGGCGCGCGCGGAACAGGGCCGCGCCGCAGGCGGCGGCGATGACGGTCAGGAAGAACCAGTCCAGCGGGTTGCGGCGCGGCGGCGGCGGCGATGCTTGCGAGGGCACGGCGAAGGCCTGGAATTTATGCCCTGTGTAGACGGCGCCCACCACCAGGCCGGCGTCCGTGATCTTGTTGGTCAGATACAGGCCGTCGTCGCGGCGGCGTACCGTCATCACGCCTTCCTTGTAGACAAAGGTCATCGGTTCAAAACCGTTGATGTTGACGCTGCCGACGACGTGCCCGGCCGCGTTGACGGCCGTGGCGTAGCTGTCGCCCTGGCCGATCAGGGCGCCCAGGTCCAGCATGCGCTTGCCATCCCAGGCAAACGCGTGCCAGCGGCGTTTTTCCGTTTCCGAGGCGCCCACGATCAGGCCCGCGTCATTGATGGCGGTGGCCGAGCTGATGCGCCCGCCGGGCAGAGTGCCGATTTCCTGCATGCCCGCGCCGGGGTGGTAGACGAAGGCGCGGCGGTAGCCATCGCCGCGCTGGGCCGTGCCCACCACCACGCCATGGCTGTTCAGGCCGCTGGCATAGCTGCTGGCGCCGCCCAGGGTGCCCAGGTCTTGCAGGCTGTGGTCGGCTTTTGTCACAAAGGCGTGGAAATCGCCGCCGCTCGTGTCGGCATAGCCGGCCACCTGGCCGCCTTGTGCGATGGCCGTGGCATAGCTGCTGGTACCGCCCAGGGTGCCCAGGTCGCGCATGCCGCCCGCCGCGTCGTAGCGGAAGGCGTGCCAGGCGCCGCTGGCCGTTTGCGCCGAACCGACCACCGCGCCATGGATATTGATGGCCTTGGTAAAACCTTCATCGCCGCCCAGGGTGCCCAGCTCGCGGAGGCGGCCATGCTGATACGTCACGGCGCGGCGCCGTCCTTCCTCTTCCATGATGATGCCGGCCACCAGGCCAGCCGGGTTCAGGTCGGATGCGATGCTGCCGTTGCCATCCCTTTCTCCAAAGCCCCGTTCGGCATAGATGGTGGCGCTGGCGCTGGAAACGGCGGCCAGCAGGCACAGGCCGAGCAATGGGGCGGGGAGGCGGGAGAACCGTGTCAGCATGATAGTTTCCTCTAGGAAAAAACTTACTATACTTTTATTTGCCAAAAATGCATATTTAATTCGCTACTGTTTTTGGTAATGTTTGTGTTCTGGCATGGCCGGCATGGCGCGTCTGGCGGCGTGGGGCAGGTAGATGGTCAGCACCGTGCCCCGGCCCGCCTGGCTGTCGATGCGCAGTTCGCCGCCCAGCGCGTGGACACGTTCGCGTATGCTTTTCAGGCCGAAGGCGGCCCGCTTGCCGTCGTCGCCCGGCTGCATGCCGATGCCGTTGTCGCTGATGCGCAGGATGATGGAATCCGCATCTTGCTCCAGCGCCACCTCCACTTCGCTGGCCTGGGCGTGGCGCACGATGTTCGACAGCGATTCCTGCAGCACGCGGAAGATGGCCGAGGTCTGGCGCTGATCGAGGCCCAGGTCCGGCACCTCGCTGTCGAGCGTGAGCCGGTAGCGGATGGCGCCGCGGCTTTCCATCTGGCGGAGCAGCCATTCGGCCGCCGGACCCAGTCCCAGTTCGAGGGTGCTGGGATGCAGGTCATTGATGATGGTGCGCACCGAGCGGATGGTGGTGTCGATGGTGTCGAGCACGCGCTGCGCGTGGCGGTGCAGGCGCGGATGGGTCTTGGCCGTGCGCGCGTGCAGCAGCGACACATCGATGCGCAGCACCATCAGGTTCTGGCCCAGGTCGTCATGAATGTCGAGCGCGATGCGCCGGCGTTCCTCTTCCTTGATCGTTTGCTGGTGGTCGCTCAGTTCGCGCAGCTGGGCCAGGGTGCGTTCCAGGTTTTCCTCGTTGCGCTTGCTGTCGGTGATGTCGATGGCCATGGCGATGATCATCTGCGGCCGCCCTTCGGCATCGAAGATGGGTTTCTTGTGCGTCTGCAGCAGGCGATTTTCCTGCAGCTGCGCATTCCATACCAGTTCTTCGCGTATCACCACCTTGCGGCTGGCAAACGCTTCCTGGTCCGCCGCGTGGAAGCCCACGTTCTGGTCGCTGGGGAAATGCTGCAAGTCGCGCCCTTCGGCAATGTCCTGCTGGTGCACGCCCCATTGCTGCTCGCAGGCCTGGTTCATCAGCACGATGCGCGAATCGGCATCTTTCAGGAACAGCGACAGGGGCATCATGGAGATGATGTCCTGCAGCCGTTCTTCGCTGCGCGCCAGGGCCGCTTCCGTTTGCGCGCGCATGGCGATTTCCGCCGATAGCTGGAGATTGACGTCGAGCAGCTGGGCCGTGCGCAGGGCCACGCGGCTTTCCAGTTCCGCATGGGCGACGCTCAATGCATGTTCGGCCCGCTTTTGTTCGGTGATGTCGCTGGCCAGCACGAGCGCGCCCGTCAGCGTGCCCTGTTGGTCGTACAGGCGGCGGCCGCTGATCATCGCCCAGCGTTCCGAACCGTCGCTGTGCCGGTATTGCAGTTCTCCCATGCAGCTATCCGTGGCTGTCTGGCGCAGCGGACACAGGCGCAGCAAGGTCGCCTCATCGTAGAATTCGCTCATTTTATGGCCCAGCAGCTTTTCCGCAGGCATATCGAGCATGTCGCACAGGCGCTGGTTGAGATGCAATATCGTGCCTTGCGCATCCGTTTGCCACATGCCGTCCTGCGCCGTCTCGCTCAGGTGGCGGTAGCGCATGGTGCTGGCATCGAGCTGCAAGCGCGTGCTGGCGAGGTGGGCGCGCAGCTTGCGCATCAGCCACATGGCCGTGCCGGCGGCTGCCGCCAGCAGCAGCAACAGCCAGATATGTTCCCAGGAGTCGAGCTCCTGCCAGGCCGCGCCGGCCAGCCAGCCCAGCACCACCAGGACGAGGGCGGCGCATGCCGTACTCAGCGTTTCAATCGACCATTTGCTCATACGCGTCCCTGGCGTCATCGTTGGCCGCTGCGGTGCACGTAGCGCCGGAGTGGGAAAAGTATTCGACGCTAGTGTAATACCAAATGTTGTTTTATTGAGAATATTTTTCCATTTGGAAAGCAAAAGGGCCGACCCTTGCGGTGCCGGCCCCTGCTTGCCGAAGGCAATGCGGCGCGATCAGCCCGTGTTGCGCAAGCCTGCCGCCACGCCGTTGATCGACAGCTGGATGCCGCGGTGCACCCGTTCATCGACTTTACTGGCGCTGGACAGGGCGCGGTTGCGCTTGATCAATTCCACCTGCAAATGGTTCAGCGGGTCGAGGTAGGCGAAGCGGTTCTGGATCGAGCGGGCCAGCAGCGGATTGCCCGCCAGGCGCTCGGTATTGCCGGTGATCAGCTCCAGGCAGCGCAAGGTGTTGCCATGCTCTTCCGTGATGCGCTTGTAGATGCGTTCGCGCAAGTCCTGGTCCGCCACCAGTTCCGCGTAGCGCGACGCGATGGCCAGGTCCGTCTTGGCCAGCACCATGTCCATGTTCGACAGCAGGGTGGCAAAGAACGGCCATTCGGCGTACATGGCGCGCAGGGTGGCGATCCTGTCATCCTTCGACGCTGGCTCGCCATCGTTGATCCACGCTTCGATGGCGCTGCCGAAGCCGAACCAGCCCGGCAGCAGCAAGCGGCACTGGCCCCAGGAAAAGCCCCAGGGAATGGCGCGCAAGTCTTCGATGCGCTGGTTGGCCTTGCGCGAGGCGGGGCGCGAACCGAGGTTCAGCTCGGCGATTTCCGCAATCGGCGTGGCCGAGAAGAAATACTCCGTAAAGCCCGGCGTTTCATACACGAGGTGGCGGTAGGCGTGATAGGCGAGGTCCGACAGCTGCGCCATCACGGCTTCGAATTGCGCCAGCTGGCCGTTGCGGGCCGGATTGGCTTCCTGCGGCGCCAGGCTCGCTTCCAGGGTGGCGGCGACCAGCAATTCCAGGTTGCGCCGGCCGATTTCCGCGTTGGAAAACTTCGAGGCGATGATTTCGCCCTGCTCCGTCAGGCGGATCTGGCCGTTGACGGTGCCCGGCGGCTGCGCCAGGATGGCTTCGTAGCTGGGTCCGCCGCCACGGCCCACCGTGCCGCCGCGGCCATGGAACAGGCGCAGCTTGACGCCTGCCTTCTGGAAATCCGCCACCAATGCCAGTTCCGCCTTGTACAGTTCCCAGTTCGACGTGAGAAAACCGCCATCCTTGTTCGAATCGGAATAGCCGAGCATGACTTCCTGCAACTGTCCCTGCTTGGCGATCAATTGCTTGACCAGCGGCAAGGCCATGAGCTGGCTCATGATGCCGGCCGCGCGCTGCAGGTCGGGGATGGTCTCGAACAGGGGGATGACCATCAGCTCGCACGTGCTGTCGCCGTCGCCCCCGGCCTGCCAGTCGGTGCGCAGCAAGCCTGTTTCCTTTTGCAGCAGCAGTACTTCCAGCAAGTCGGACACGGTTTCCGTGTGCGAGATGATGTAGTTGCGGATGGCCCGCGCGCCGTAGCGCTGGCGGATGTCGCGCGCCGCGCGCAGGATGGCCAGTTCGGAATCCGTTTCCGTGGCGTAGGCGATGTAGGGCGAGTACAGCAGGCGCGGCTGGGCCAGTTCGTTCAGCAGCAGCGCCTGCTTGTCTTCCTCGGACAGGGTCGTGTAGTCGGCGGCCACGCCGCTTTTCGCGAACAGGTCGGCCAGCACGCGCTCGTGCACGTCGGAAGTCTGGCGCATGTCGAGCGACGCCAGGTGGAAACCGAAGATGTCGGCCGCCCGCGCCAGGGTCGCCAGGCGCGGGCGCACGAGGGCCGCGCCGTGGTGCGACTCGAGCGAGGCGACGATGGTGCGCAAGTCGGCCACAAAGGCGGCCGCGTCAGGGTACGCCGCGGCCGCGCCCACTTCCTTGCGCAGGATGTTGGTGGCGCCCAGCGCGCGGGCCGTGGCGGCCAGGCGCGCATAGATGCCGATCAGGGCGCGGCGGTACGGTTCGTCGCTGCGGTGCGGCGAGGCGTCCGGCGACTGGTCGGCCAGCGCCTGCAGTTCGGCGCTCACGCCCACCATCAGGGTCGAGACGGACAGTTCCGCGCCCAGCGCGTGCACTTCGTCGAGGTAAAAGTCGAGGATGGTGGTGGCGTGGCGCGCCAGCGCGTGCTGCATGGTGCCCGCGTTGACGTTGGGGTTGCCGTCGCGGTCGCCGCCGATCCAGCTGCCCATCTGCACGTAGGCGGCATTGATCGGCTCGATCGTGCCGTTGCCGTTCGGGTACTCGGCGGCGATGTCTTCCTCGATGTCGTCGTACAGGCCCGGCAGTTCGCGCAGGAAGGTGATGCGGTAGTAGGACAGGGCGTTTTCGATTTCGTCAGCGACTGTCAGCTTCGAGTAGCGCAGCATGCGCGTCTGCCACAGGGTGGCCACGCGCGAGCGCAGCAGCTGCATGTTGGCCTGCCGTTCCTTCGGCGTCTGCGGCAGGTCGCGCTCGGCCAGCAGGCGGGCGATGTCGTGCTCGGCGTCGAGGATGCTCTTGCGCTGCACTTCCGTCGGGTGGGCCGTCAGCACGGGCGCGATCAGGGCGTCCTGGAAGAAGGTGTCGACGGTCTTGCGCGGCACGCCGGCGGCGCGCAGCTTCTTCAGTGCGAAGCTGACGCTGCCCTTTTGCGCCGGGGAACCAGCCAGCAGGTGGGCGCGGCGGCGGCGGATGTGATGCTGGTCTTCCGCAATGTTGGCCAGGTGCGAAAAATAGGAAAACGCGCGCACGACGGAAATCGTCTGTTCGCGGCTCAGTTCCTTGAGCATGGCGTCGAGTTCCAGCGCCGCGTCGGCGTCCGCTTCGCGGCGGAAGCGCACGGAAGTCTGGCGTATGGTTTCCACCACATTGAAGACGGCGTCGCCTTCCTGTTCGCGCAGCACGTCGCCCAGCAGGCGGCCCAGCAGGCGGATATCTTCTTTCAGCGGCGCGTCCTTGTCGGAGCCGGCCGCCGGGACTATTTCTGGTGCTACTGCGTCATTGGGCATAATAAAGAACCAAAGTAAGTGTAAAAGCAAGGGAATGTGGATCGCACCGGGCGTTTGGCCGCAGAGGGGAGGGGGCGCATGATAAAATTTGTGGTCTTCAACATGGACGCTAGCCTGACTTGGCCTTCTAGGCTAAGGGATAACGATTATAGCGAGGCCGGGCGCCATTCCGATACAAATTGATATCGGACGGGCGAATTGGCAACGACAACGACAGCCACAGCGAAAGAACTTGTTTTGAAAGCATCCGAATTGACCCAAAATATTCCTTCCCGCCTGGTGATCGCCACGCGCGAGAGCCGCCTTGCCATGTGGCAAGCCGAACACGTGCGTGCGCGCCTGGCCGCCCTGTATCCGCAGTGTAGCGTTGAAATTCTCGGCATGACCACACGCGGCGACCAGATTCTGGACCGCGCCCTGTCCAAGGTAGGCGGCAAGGGCCTGTTCGTCAAGGAACTGGAAGTGGCGATGGAAGAGGGCCGCGCCGACCTGGCCGTGCATTCGCTCAAAGACGTGCCGATGGAGTTGCCGGCAGGCTTTGCCCTGGCCGCCATCCTCGAGCGCGAAGACCCGCGCGACGCGTTCGTGTCCAACGATTACGCCAGCCTGGCCGAGCTGCCGCACGGCGCCGTCGTCGGCACCAGCAGCCTGCGCCGCCAGTCGCTGATCGCCGCGCGCTACCCGCACCTGACGATTCTGCCCCTGCGCGGCAACCTCGACACGCGCTTGGGCAAGCTGGACCGTGGCGATTACGCCGCCATCATCCTGGCCGCCGCCGGCCTGAAACGCCTGGGCCTGGCGTCGCGCATCCGCGCCGTGCTGGCGCCGGAAGACAGCCTGCCTGCCGCCGGCCAGGGCGCGATGGCGATCGAGGTGCGCGCCGGTCGCGCCGACGGCGTCGACATGACGGCCCTGCTGGCGCCGCTGAACCATATTGATACGGCGCAAGCCGTCACGGCCGAGCGCAAGGTGTCGAAGATTTTCGGCGGCAGCTGCCAGATTCCGCTGGCCGCGTTTGCCACTGTCGAAGGCGACAGCATGCGCTTGCGCGCCATGGTCGCCACGCCGGACGGCGCGCGCATGGCCAGCGCCGAGTTCGAAGGCCCGGCCAGCGCGCCGGAGCTGCTGGGCGAACAGGTGGCCGAACTGCTGCGCGCACAGGATGCCGCCGGTATCCTCGCCTCGTGCGTCATTACGCCCGACAACCATGAAGGCCTGGCGCCGCATGCCTGACACGGTGGTGATCACGCGGCCCGCGGCGCAAGCGGGGCCGCTGGCCGCCAGGATCGCGGCGCTGGGCTTGCCCGTGCAACTGTTGCCGCTGCTGGAAATCCACGCGCTCGACGGCGCAGATGAATGCGCGCAGCTGCACGCCGTGCTGGCGCGTCTGGTCGATTACGACCTGGTGGCCTTCGTCTCGCCGAACGCCATCGATTGCGTCTTTGCGCACCTGTCCGCCTGGCCGCCAGGCGTGCCGCTGGCCGTCGTGGGCGAGGGCAGCCGGATGGCCTTGGCCGCGCATGGCGTCACGGATGCGAATGCCAGCATCACCAGTCCGCTCGACACGGCGCGCAGCGATTCCGAACATTTATTGCTGGCGCTGGACTTGCCGGCCCTGCGCGGCAAGCGCGTGCTGATCGTGCGCGGCGACGGCGGACGCGATTACCTGGCCGACGGCTTGCGCGCCGCTGGCGCCGAAGTCGAGTTCGTCACAGCCTACCGCCGCCAGGTGCCCAAGCTGACGCCGGCCTTGCGGGCGACCCTGGAAAAGCTGTTGCAGCATAATAATGACTGGATCATCACCAGCTCGGAAGCGCTGCGCGGTTTGCTGGCGCTTCTTGAGGAATTGGATGCTGAAAAGACGGCTGTTGTGAAAATGCAACAGCAACATCTGATCGTGCCGCACGCCCGCATTGCACAAACGGCGGCGGCCCTGGGTTTTGCCCGTGTCACCCTGACAGGATCAGGCGACGCAGGAGTGCTCGCCGCGTTACAATCACGACCATGAACGAAATGCCTACACTCTCCGAACCGAATGCAACGCCTGGCAGCGCCGTGAAGACGGCGCCGCAGGCGGCCGACCAACCTGCCGGCCGCGCGCCGACCTTGCTGGAACAGCTGCAAAAGCCCATGAGCATCGCCGTCATCGTGCTGGCCGTGCTGCTGGCGGCGCAAAGCTGGTCGTCCAGCAAGCAGATCCGCAACCTGCGCGAAGAAGTGGCCAAGCGCCTGCAAAAGGGCGATGTCAGCAACGCCGAAACGGGCGTGCTGGCGCGCACCGTGCAAGAAGGCACGAAAGAGCTGGAAATCAAGGTGGGTGCGCTGGAAAACCGCCAGAGCGAAACGCAAAGCCAGCAGCTGGCCCTGGAACAACTGTATAACGACTTGTCGAAGAATCGCGACGAGTGGGCGCTGACGGAAATCGAGCAAGTGCTGTCGACGGCCAGCCAGCAGCTGCAGCTGGCCGGCAACGTGCCCGGCGCGCTGATCGCCCTGCAAAACGCGGACCGCAGCCTGTCACGTTCCGACAAGCCGCAATTCATCACCATCCGCCGCGCCATCGGGCGCGACATGGAAAAACTCAAGGCCCTGCCCAGCGTCGATTCGACGGGCGTGGCCCTGCGTCTCGACGCCGTGATCGCCCAGGTCGATTCCTTGCCGATGCTGTCCGACGAAACGCCGGCCTTGCCGGCCGCGCCGGAAAAACCGGGCAAGGCCAAGCCCGTGCGCGATGCCAGCGGCAAGCTGGTGGGTCCTCCGGCGCCGGAACCGCTGCTGCAAAAGGTGCGCGACGGCTTCAATACCTGGAGCGGCGACATGTGGGCCGACGTGCGCCAATTGATCCGTATTCGCAGAGTCGATACGCCGGAAGCGCTGATGCTGTCGCCGACGCAATCGTATTTCTTGCGCGAAAACGTCAAGCTGCGCTTGCTCAATGCCCGCATGGCCTTGTTGTCGCGCAATGAAACGGCGTTCCGCAACGACTTGATCGCCGCGCAGGATGCGCTGGCCAAGTATTTCGACACCCGCGCCAAGAGCACGCAGACGGCGCAAGCCCTGCTGCGCCAGGTGCAGGGCAGCAACCTGGCCATCGAAATGCCAACCTTGTCCGACAGCCTGACTGCTGTGCGCAACTACAAAGCGAAGTCCTGAGCCCATGCGTCTATTTCTCTGGTTACTCGCCCTGATGGCTGCGGCGATCGGTATCGCCGTGACGGCCCGATTCAACCCTGGCAACGTGGTGCTGTTCTATCCGCCGTACCGCATCGATTTGTCGCTGAACTTCTTCCTGCTGCTGCAGGTCGTGCTGTTCGTGCTGCTGTACCTGCTGGTGCGCGCCGTGCGCGCCACCGTGCGCATGCCGGCGCAAGTGGCGGCCTACCGCCAGCGCAAGCGTGAGCGCGATGGCAACAAGGGTTTGCGCGAAGCCTTGAAAGCCCTGTTCGAAGGCCGTTTCGGCCATGCAGAGAAGGCCGCCTTGCGCGCCGCCGAACTGGACGAAAACGCCGGCCTGGCCGCGCTGATCGGCGCGCGCGCCGCGCACCGCATGCGCCAGTCCGAACGCCGCGACAGCTGGCTGGCCCGCGTCGAAGGCGACGCCAGCCTGAAGACGGCCCGATTGATGACGGTGACGGAATTGCTGGTCGACGACCACCAGCCGGAAGCGGCGCTGGCCGCCGTGCGCGAACTCAACGCCAGCGGCACGCGCCATATTCACGCGCTGCAATGGTCGCTGAAAGCCGAGCAGCAGGCGAAGAACTGGCCGGAAGTGCTGCGCCTCGTGCGTTCGCTCGACAAGCACCGCGCCCTGCATCCGGCCCTGTCGTCGCGCCTGCGCGAACTGGCTTACGACCATTTGCTGTCCGACCCGTCGCATGACGCCGAATCCTTGCTGCGCGTATGGTCGACCGTGCCAAGCGCCGACCGGGTCAAGCCGTATATCGCCTGCCGCGCCGCCACGGCCCTGAATGCGCGCGGCCTGCATGACGAAGCGCGCCTCGTGTGCGAAGAGTCGCTGGCCGCCGACTGGGACGAGCGCGTCGTGCGCGCCTACCGCGAAGCGGCGGCCCCGAGCGGCACGCCGGCCTTGCTGCTGCAGATCGAGCATTGCGAGCAATGGCTGAAACAGCGTCCGCTCGATGCGGAACTGGCGCTGACCCTCGGTACCTTGTGCCTCAAGCAAAAACTGTGGGGCAAGGCCCAGCGCCACCTGGAGCAGGCTTTGTCGGACGCGAACGAGCCGCAGATGGTGCGCGACGCCCACCTGAAGCTGGCGCAGATGCACGATGCCTTGCAGCAGACGGAACAGGCCGCCGCCCATTACCGGCAGTGCGCGCTGGCCACCATCCTGTAAGCCTTGTAGACCATTTCTTCAGACATAAAAAAGCCGTTCAGTGCAGACTGAACGGCTTTTTTTTTGCGCTGCTACCTTGCTAATTTACTTCTTCGAGCTTTACTTCTTCGGTACGGCCGTACCTTCGGGCAAGGCATACGCGATCAGGGTATCGCTCATCTTCGTGCCCAGCGAACCGTGGCCGCCGGCCATGACGACGACGAACTGGCGTCCCGACTTGTTCGACACATAGCTCATCGGCGTAGCCTGGCCGCCGGCTGGCAAACGGGCTTTCCAGACGACCTTGCCGTTGCTGACGTCGTAGCCGCGGATGTAATAGTCGAGCGTGCTGCTGAGGAAAGTCACGCCGCCGCCCGTGGTGACCATGCCGCCCAGGCTGGGCACACCCAGCGGCAACGGGATCGGCACGGGACCGCTGTCGCGCGTGGTGCCGTTCTTGTGCATCCACACTTTTTTCATGGTGCGCAGGTCGACGGCGGCCACATAGCCCCACGGCGGTGCCTGGCATGGGAAACCCAGCGGCGACAAAAAGGCCTTGATTTCCACGGCAAACGGGACGCCCGTCTGCGGCTGCAAGCCCATTTCGCCGCCCGTGCCGCCCTTGGCCGTCGTTTCGGCGCGCGGCACGAGTTTCTCCAGGAAGCCCATGTAGTCAGGGTTGACGATCAACAACTGGCGCACGGGGTCGATGGCCGCGCCACCCCATTCGAAAATACCCAATGGGCCCGGCGAGATGACGGCGCCCTTGCCGGCCGTTTGCGGCGTGAACGGGCCTTCATAACGGCGTTCCTTGAAGATGATGCGGCAAGCGAGCTGGTCGAACGGCGTGGTGCCCCACATGTCCGCTTCGCTGATATTGCGTTCAGGCAAGAAGGTCAGGGCCGAGAACGGCTGCGTGGGCGACAGGGTGTCGCCGGCGGCAGGATTGCTCGTCGGCACGGGTTTTTCCGGCGCCGGCACGACCAGGCTGCCGTCGCGGCGGTCGATCACATAGATGTCGCCCCGTTTCGTCGTGGCGACGACGGACGGGACTTTGCCTTTCGGCGTGTCGATGTCGACCAGGCTCGGCTGGCCGCCGATATCCATGTCCCAGATATCGTGGTGCACGGTCTGGTAGACCCAGCGCACTTTGCCGGTCGCCAGGTCGAGCGCGACGATGGCGCTGTTGAATTTCTCGCCATTCTTGTTGCGGTTGCCGCCCCAGGTATCGGGGGTTTCATTGCCCATCGGGATGTACACCATGCCCAGCTTTTCATCGATGCTGGCCACGCCCCACGAGTTGGGCGAGTTGTTGGTGTAGTTCTTGCCTTCCGGGAAGGGCTTGGTATCTTCCGGCGTGGCCGGGTCCCAGTTCCACATCAGCTTGCCCGTGACGGGATCGTAGCCGCGGATTACGCCCGATGGCTCTTCCGTCGAATGGTTGTCCGTCACGCTGGCGGCGATCACGGCCATTTTCTGCGACACGGCCGGCGGCGAGGTCGGCATCAGGAAACCGCGCTTGATCATGGCCATGTTTTTATACAGGTTGACGACGCCGTTGTTGCCAAAGCTCTTGCACGACTCGCCCGTATCGGCATTGACGGCGATCATGGTGCCGTCCATGGTCGGCGCCAGGATGCGGCGCGGGCATTCCATGCCGGCCGCTTCGGGGGCGGGATTGTTCTTCGCGCGGCCCGCGTTGACGTCCCAGTACGCCACGCCGCGGCAGATCATGTGCTGGTAGCTGGCCGCGTCGCGGTTGATCTTCGGATCGTGGCGCCAGATTTCCTTGCCCGTGTCCGGGTTCAGGGCGATGACGATATTGTGCGGCGTGCACAGGTACAGCATGTCATTGACCTTCAGCGGCGTCACTTCATTGGCGATCTCGCCCGGATCGTTCGGCCCCTTGAAGTCGCCCGTATGATAGGTCCAGGCTTCTTTCAGGCCGGAAATATTCGTCGGCGTGATCTGCGCGGCCGGGGCGTAGCGGTCGCCATAGCCGGAGCGGCCATACGCGGACCAGTCGTTGTGCTCGACGCCGGGCGCCAGATCGCCGCTGGCGGTGGCGGCCATGTTTTCGGCAGGCACGTCGCCATGCAGGTCATGGTAGTCCTGGAACAGGGCGATGACGCCGGCGATGACGGTCAGGGCCACGGCGGCGGACAGGGCCGTGCGTCCCAATTGCCCCTGTTTCGTGGCGGCGGGTGGCGCCAGGCGGCGGCTGACGAAGGGCAGCAGCAGCCAGACGGCGGCGGCAAACCAGATGTCGAGGCGCGGCAGCAATTGCCACCAGTCGAATTTCACTTCGATGACGGACCAGATGAGGGTGGCGGTCAGCAAGAAGGCGAGGAAAGCTTGCGCGCTGCGCTTGCCCTGGAACACCAGCACGCCGGCGACGAGCATGCCTATGCCGGCCAGCAAGTAGTACCAGGAGCCGCCGAGCGTGGCCAGCCAGATGCCGCCGCCCAGCAGGGCGAGGCCAAACAGAATGAAAATAACGCCGGTGACCTTTAATAAAGGCCCGGGCCGGAAAGAGGGAATCATCATATTCCTTTTTGCAAGGATTTATCGGTGGCGCGTTGAAAGCGCCATATTGAATTCAGGGAAGGCGTCGATTGCAGAATATACAAAGTTTGGAATCACCAGAATGTGACAGTTTATCAGAATTGATGATTGTCTTCTGGTCGCGCCATTTTTTGGCCAGGCCGTCATTTGAATCAAATAAATGCTTCAAATAAGCGCAAAGATTATGCTGGATGAGGGAGTTTCCGGGCTGGCAGGCTTGATGGCCATCGATGGTGAGACGGCCGCGCCATCACGCGCTGACAGTTCGGGGAGAATAAGCCTGACACAGTTGTTATAAGTGGCTGCAATAAATGCAATGCCGGTTATGATAACCATGTCCGCTGCATGGTGATATTGAAATGAAAATATGACGATATTTCAGGTATTAACTCGGGGTCGACCGTAGTAATGCTTAAGTGTTTCTACTTATTATTCCCAATAGCCTGTTTATTCTCTCGGCAGCAGCTTGCGCGTGCCGGACGGCCGTGCTGGCGAGTGTTGCTGGCTGGACGCGCAAAACGCCGGCGCGCCGCTGCTGCATCGCACAAGCTGCCTGTACTTCGCTATAATTGCGTGGTTAAAACACCATCCGCTAATGAGGAACCCCATGAGTTTGAATAACGTCTCTTCCGGCCGCGACCTGCCGAACGATTTCAACGTCGTCATCGAAATCCCGATGAATGCCGATCCGATCAAGTACGAAGTCGACAAGGAAAGCGGCGCGATCTTCGTCGATCGCTTCATGGGTACCGCCATGCATTACCCGTGCAACTACGGCTACGTGCCGAACACCCTGTCGCCGGACGGCGATCCGGTCGACGTGCTGGTCATCACCCCGTTCCCGCTGATCCCGGGCGTGGTCGTGCGCTGCCGTCCTATCGGCGTGCTGAAAATGACCGACGAGTCGGGCGAAGACGCGAAAGTGCTGGCCGTGCCAGTCGACAAGGTCCTGTCGATCTACAGCCACTGGCAAAAGCCGGAAGACTTGAACGAACTGCGTTTGCGCCAGATCCAGCATTTCTTTGAGCACTACAAAGATCTGGAAAAAGGCAAATGGGTCAAGATCGACGGCTGGTATGGCCCTGAAGTGGCCAAGGAAGAAATCCTGGGCGGCGTCGCCGCCTACAAGGCAGATGCTGCAAAAGCCTAACAGCATCAGTTAAAAAACGCTCCCCGCCAGTCATGGCCGGGAGCGTTTTTTTATGCGCGAAACGGGCTGTGTTCGTTCAACTCATCGAGATAGGCATCGATGCCGCCCCGTTCGCGCTCGAGGAAGCGCTGCACGGCGTCGGCAAAGGCAGGGTGGGCCAGCCAGTGGGCGGACCAGGTCTTTTGCGGCAGGAAGCCGCGCGCCATCTTGTGCTCGCCCTGGGCGCCCCCTTCGAAGGTGGCGATGCCGTTGGCGATGCAAAATTCCAGCGGCTGGTAGTAGGCCGTCTCGAAGTGCAGGCACGGCACATGCTCGAGCGCGCCCCAGTAGCGGCCATATAAAGTGTCGGCCGTGTGGATCACCAGCGAAGCGGCAATGGCCCGGCCTTCGCGCTCGGCGATCACCAATAAAATGTTCTGCGGCATGCCGGCGGCGATGCCCCGGAAGAAGTCCAGCGACAGATAGGGCGAGGAGCGGTGTTCCGCATAGGTATTGCTGTAGCAGCGGTGGAACAGTTTCCAATCCGCGTCCGTGGCGTCCATGCCGCGCACCTGGCGCATGGTCACGCCCGCTTCCCGCACCTTGCGCCGCTCGGCGCGGATATTCTTGCGTTTCTTGTGTTCCAGGGTGGCGAGAAATTGCTCGAAATCCGTGTAGCCGGGATTGAGCCAGTGAAACTGCACGCCGCTGCGCATCAGGTAGCCGGCCTCGGCCAGCTGGCGCGCCTCGCTTTCCGGCGGGAACAGGATATGGCAGGACGACACGTCGGCCGCTTGCTGCTGGGCCTGCAAAAAGGCCAGCAGGGCGGCGCGCGCTTCGCCATCGCGGGCCAGCAAACGCGTGCCGCTGACGGGCGTAAAGGGAATAGCGGACAGCAGTTTCGGGTAGTATTCGAGGCCATGCTGCTGATAGGCGTCGGCCCAGGCCCAGTCGAACACGTATTCGCCATACGAGTGCATTTTCAGGTACAGGGGCAGGGCGGCGGCCAGCGTGTCTCCTTGCCACAGCACCAGGTAATTCGGTTGCCAGCCCGTGTCCGCGCTGGCGCAGCCGGACTCGTGCAGCGCGTGCAAAAAGGCATACGAGAGGAAGGGATTGCTATCCGCCTGGCACGCCAGCAGTTCAGACCAGGCCGCTTCGCCAATTTCAGCCAGGGTAGTGACGATAGCCGTGCGATAATTCATTGTTGTAGTGTGCATTCATCACTCTCGGGGCGCCACCATCGGCCTGTGTGCCCCTGTCTTGTTTAATAGAACGAAAATATCCATCATCATGACAGTCAAAGTCGCAATTGCTCAAATGAATAGTACGGTCGGCGATCTGGCCGGCAACCGTGCCAAGATCTTCGACCTTTCCCGCCGCGCCTTTGAAGCGGGCGCCGATATCGTGCTCACGCCGGAACTGTCGCTGGTCGGCTATCCACCCGAGGACTTATTACTGCGCAATGCATTCTACGCAAAAACGCAGGAAGCGTTTGCGGGGCTGGCGGCCGACCTGGCCCAGTTCAAGGATTTGCACGTGGTGGTGGGCGTGCCCCTGCAGGACGAGAAGGGCGTGCGCCACAATGCCGCCTCCGTGCTGGTCAATGGCGAAGTGCTGGGCACCTACCGCAAGCACGACTTGCCGAACACCACCGTGTTCGATGAAAAACGCTACTTTACGTCGTCGGACCAGGCTTTCGTGTTTGGCGTGAAAGGCGTGCGTTTCGGCATCAATATCTGCGAAGACACATGGTTCGAGCATGCGCCGATGCGCGCCCGCGCGGCCGGCGCGCAAGTGCTGCTGGTGCCGAACGGTTCGCCCTACCATATGAACAAGCAGCATCTGCGCTATGAAACCATGCGCAAGAACGTCAGCGCGCAAGGCATGGCCCTCGTGTACGCCAACCTGGTCGGCGGCCAGGACGAGCTGATTTTCGACGGCGATTCGTTTGTCATGGATGCGGCCGGCACGATTTGCGCCCAGCTGCGCCATTTCGAGGAAGACTTGCAACTGGTCGAGTTCGACGGCGCCACGCCCTTGCCGCAGCCGCTGGCCGCCCCGTTGACCACCGAGGCGCAGGTGTACCAGGCGCTGGTGCTGGGCGTGCGCGACTATATAGTCAAGAACGGCTTTCCGGGCGTGCTGATCGGCATGTCGGGCGGCGTCGATTCCGCGCTGACCCTGGCCATCGCCGTCGATGCGCTGGGCGCCGACAAGGTGCGCGCCGTGATGATGCCGTCGCAATTTACGGCCGATATCTCGTGGATCGACTCGCGCGACATGGTAAAACGCCTCGATGTGCGCTACGATGAAATTCCGATCAAGCAAACCTTCGACGCCTTCCGCGCTACCTTGGCCGGTGAGTTCGCGGGGCTGGCGGAAGACGCGACGGAAGAAAACATCCAGGCGCGCATCCGCGGCACCCTGCTGATGGCCCTGTCGAACAAGCATGGCAGTATCGTCTTGACGACGGGCAACAAGAGCGAGATGGCGGTCGGCTATTGCACGCTGTACGGCGACATGGCGGGCGGCTTTGCCGTGATCAAGGATATTGCCAAGACGCTCGTGTACCGCCTGTGTGCCTGGCGCAACAGCGTGTCGGACGTGATTCCCGAGCGCATACTGACGCGGGGACCGTCGGCCGAACTGCGCGCCGACCAGTTGGACCAGGATTCCTTGCCGCCATACGACGTACTCGACGGCATCATGCAGCTGTACATGGAAGAAAACCGGCCGATCGCCGAGATTATCGAGGCTGGCTACCCGCCGGCCGATGTGGCCCGGGTCACGCGCCTGATCAAGATCAATGAATACAAGCGGCGCCAGTCGCCGGTGGGCATCCGCGTCACGCACCGTGGCTTCGGCCGCGACTGGCGCTACCCGATTACCTCGAAGTTTTACGAGTAAGGCGGGGTTCCGTTAAGCCAGCTAATGAAGAACTGACGATTATCAATAAGGAGAAAGCCATGAAACAGATTACCGCCATCATCAAACCATTCAAGCTCGACGAAGTACGCGAGGCGCTGGCCGACGTGAACGTGACGGGCTTGACCGTGACGGAAGTGAAGGGCTTTGGCCGCCAGAAGGGCCATACCGAGCTGTACCGTGGCGCCGAGTACGTGGTCGACTTCTTGCCGAAAGTCAAAGTCGAAGTGGTGGTGGACGACAGCGTGTCGGAACTGGTGGTCGACGCCATCATCAAGGCGGCCCGCACGGGCAAGATTGGCGACGGCAAGATCTTCGTGCGCGACGTGGAGCAGGTCATCCGCATCCGCACGGGCGAGACGGGTCCGGACGCGGTGTAAATCCAAGCCAACAATGTTGTCGGATTACGGCTCTTCGAGCCTAATCCGACCTACGGCCTGATGCACGTTGATACGCGTAGGTCGGCTTAGCGCGCCAGCGCGTAAGCCGACGCTGCTGAGCCACCCAAGCTGCCGGATTGCGCATCAGCGCCCCAGCCGCATGTCGAATTTCCAGCAGATCAGGCGCAGTATCGTGATGCCGCTGGCGCTGGTCCACAGCGCGAAGTCGTGTTCGGCGCCGAAGTGCATCTGCAATAAATAAGCCCAGCAGCCGAAGAACGCGCAGATGGCGTACGGTTTGCCGTCGCGAAACACCATCGGCACTTCGTTGCACACGATGTCGCGCATCACGCCGCCGAAAATCCCCGTAATCACTCCCATCATCGACGCGATGAAGATCGGCATGCCGGCGCGCATGGCTTCGGCCACGCCGGCGATGGCGAACATGCCCAGGCCGATGGCGTCGGCGATGACGATCAGGCGTTCCGAGACGATCTGCCGCAAATGCTGGATCAGGGGCGCGGCCGTCAGGGCCAGCACGAAGATCAGGATCGCATATTCCTGGTGCGAGACCCAGAACAGAGGCCGCTTGTCGAGCAGAATGTCGCGCAAGGTGCCCCCGCCGAACGCCGTGATGAAGGCCACGACGAATACGCCGACCAGGTCCATGCGCTTGCGCCGCGCTTCGATGAAGCCGGAAAACGCGCCCACCAGGATGGCGATGACCTCAATGATCTTGATCAGCGAGCCAGGCGGCAATTGGGGTGGCATCATGGGTGGAGCGCGTGCACGAGACGCTAAGCAGGAAATAATTGTCACAGGTTAACATGACACGGCCCCGAATGGTGACAAACGGGGCCGTGCGCAGGGTGTAACTTGTTACTGAATTGTAATTTCTTGCTATCTATCCTAGCGGATGGGCTGCAGGGCTGCCGAGAGCAGCACGACGAGGGCGCCATCGCCCCCTTCGGAGCGGCGCGCCTGGCAAAAGGCGATGACTTCATCCTTTTGCACGAGCCAGCTGTGCACCATCGATTTCAAGACCGGTTCCTGGCCTTTCGAGCCAAAACCCTTGCCGTGGATTACGCGCACGCAGCGCAGCTTGCGCCGCGTCGCCTGGTTCAAGAAGGCGCCGATGCCGTCGCGCGCCTCGTCGCGGCGCAAGCCGTGCAAGTCCAGCTCATCCTGGATGGGCCAGTGGCCCTTGCGCATCTTCTTGACCACGTCCGGCCCCACGCCGGGGCGGGCGTAGTTCAGGGCCGGATCGTTTTCCAGATAATGGTCGACCTCGAACAAGTCCGACAGCGACTCGCGCAGCACGGCCGCGTCGTCCTCTTCCGGGGACAACTTGCGCGCGGGCTGCTGGACGCTGGCCGCGCCCGCCTTGGGCAGGCTGGGCATGTAGCGGTCCGACTCGGGCAGGCGCTTGACGCCGCCGATGCTGGCCTTGAACAGATTGCTTTCCACGGCCTGCACCTTGACCTGTTGCGCGCGCTCAGCCGCGGCTTGCGCGCGCGCATCGGCCTGCTCCTTGAGCTGCTTGCTGACCGCTTTCAGGTCGGCAAAGTCTTTCATCGACGCCATGCGACGCTTACTCCTGGCCTTCCAGGTAGCGCTGGGCGTCCAGTGCTGCCATGCAACCCGTGCCGGCGCTGGTGATGGCCTGGCGGTAGATATGGTCTTGCACGTCGCCGGCGGCAAACACGCCAGGCGCGCTGGTGGCCGTGGCCATGCCTTCCAGGCCCGTCTTGGTCTTGATGTAGCCGTTGTGCATTTCCAGCTGGCCTTCGAAGATGCCCGTGTTCGGCTTGTGGCCGATGGCGATGAACACGCCATGCACGCTCAATGCTTCGACCTTGCCGTCGATGGTCGACTTGATGTTCAGGCCCGTCACGCCGCCTTCGTTGCCCGTCACTTCATCCAGAGTGTGGTTATATTTCAACACAATCTTGCCCTCGGCAACCTTGGCGTTCAGGCGGTCGATCAAGATCGCTTCGGCGCGGAACTTGTCGCGGCGGTGGATCAGGGTGACCTTATTGGCGATGTTCGACAGGTACAGCGCTTCCTCGACGGCCGTGTTGCCGCCGCCGACGACGGCCACTTCCTGGTTGCGGTAGAAGAAGCCATCGCAGGTGGCGCAGGCGGACACGCCCTTGCCCATGAATTCCGCTTCCGACGGCAGGCCCAGGTATTGCGCGGACGCGCCCGTGGCGATGATCAGCGTATCGCACGTGTATTCGTGGCTGTCGCCCTTCAGGCGGATCGGTTTTTCATTGAGGAAAGTGGTGTGGATATGGTCAAACACGATTTCCGTATTGAAACGCTCGGCATGCTGCAGCAAGCGCTGCATCAGGTCCGGACCTTGCACGCCCATGGGGTCGCCTGGCCAGTTTTCCACGTCGGTGGTGGTCATCAGCTGGCCGCCTTGTTCCACGCCGGTGACCAGCATCGGGTTCAGGTTGGCGCGGGCGGCGTAGACGGCGGCGCTGTAGCCGGCTGGGCCGGAGCCGAGGATCAAAACGCGGGCGTGTTTGGTAGTGGTCATAATGAGGCTTCTCTATGAGTGGGGTCTATCCGAATTGGGGGCATACGCGCGAAGAACAAGGGCGTATTGCGCTTGCGCAAGCAATCCACGATTATAGACCAAGCCGCCTGTAGCGACGAATCGTGGGGCCGTCCGGGGCATATATGGCTTAGAATACTTCCTTATTATGGGAAATTCCCTTTCAGAAACATTTTTCACCTTGCAGCGCTTCCCAGAATGACTAAACCAGCCCAGGCCAATCAAAATAGCTACACCCGAAAACCGGTCGAACGCCGGCCCTTGCCCAACCGGCTGGTACGGCTGCTGTCCGAGGCGCGCTGGTTCGCGCTGGCCGCGTTTGCCCTGTATTTCGTGCTGATACTGGCCAGCTTCAACAAGCTCGACCCCGGCTGGTCGCATGCCACCAATGTCGACAAGGTGGCCAACCTGGGCGGCAAGCTCGGTGCGACCTTTTCCGATTTGCTGCTGTATATCTTCGGCTTTTCCGCCTGGTGGTGGTGCGTGTGGCTGCTGCGCACCGTGTGGAATGGCTATCGCCGCCTGAGTAAGCGCTTCCTGCTGGAAGAGGAGGAGGTGGAGCGCGAGCACCATGTCGAGATGCTGATCCGCATCGTCGGCTTCTCCATCATGCTGATCGGCAGCATGGGCCTTGAATACCTGCGCATGGCGAAGAGCCTGCACGTGCAGCTGCCGCGCGACCCGGGCGGCGTGCTGGGCCAGCTAGTCGGACATGCTAGCAAGGAAGCGTTTGGCTTTACTGGCGCCACCCTGCTGCTGTTGCTGCTGTTCGGCCTCGGTTTCAGCCTGTTCTTCCATGTATCGTGGCTGCAAGTGGCCGAACGCATCGGCGGCGCCATCGAAGACGCATTCAATTGGTTTGTGCTGCGCTACCAGGACCGCGAAGACCGCCGCCAGGGCGAAGTGGCCGCCGTGCGCCGCGACGAGGTGGTGGTGATCGAGCGGGCCAAGCACGTGGAAAAGCACGTGGCCGCGCCGCCCGTCAAGATCGAGCCGCAAGTCGTGACCGTGGTGAAATCGGAGCGCGTGGAAAAGGAGCGCCAGGCGCACCTGTTTGAAAACTTGGGCGATGGCAAGCTGCCGCCTTTGTCGCTGCTCGACGAAGCGCCGCCCGTGGTGGAAACGGTGTCCGTGGAAACCCTGGAATTCACGAGCCGCCTGATCGAAAAGAAATTATCGGACTTTGGCGTGGATGCCAAGGTAGTGGCCGCTTACCCCGGCCCTGTGGTGACGCGCTATGAGATCGAGCCGGCCACGGGCGTCAAGGGTAGTCAGATCGTGGGCCTGGCGCGCGACCTCGCCCGTTCGCTGTCGCTCACCTCGATTCGCGTCGTGGAAACCATTCCCGGCAAGAATTACATGGCGCTGGAATTGCCGAACAGCAAGCGCCAGATCGTGCGCCTGACGGAAATCCTCGGCTCCAAGGTCTACAACGATGGCGTGTCCAGCCTGACGATTGCGCTGGGCAAGGATATCGCCGGCAAGCCCGTCGTGGCCGATCTCGCCAAGATGCCCCACTTGCTGGTGGCCGGCACCACCGGTTCCGGCAAGTCCGTCGGCATCAATGCGACGATTTTGTCGCTGCTGTATAAATCCGACCCGCTCGACGTGCGATTGATCCTGATCGATCCGAAGATGCTGGAAATGTCCGTTTACGAAGGCATCCCGCACTTGCTGGCGCCCGTCGTGACGGACATGCGCCAGGCAGGCCATGCGCTGAACTGGGCCGTGAACGAGATGGAGCGCCGCTACAAGCTGATGAGCAAGATGGGCGTGCGTAACCTGGCCGGCTACAACGCGAAGATTGCCGACGCGAAAAAGCGCGAAGAACACATCCCGAATCCGTTCAGCCTGACGCCGGATTCGCCCGAGCCGCTGGAAAAACTGCCGACCATCGTCATCATCATCGACGAGCTGGCCGACTTGATGATGGTGGTGGGTAAAAAAGTCGAGGAATTGATCGCGCGTATCGCGCAAAAGGCGCGCGCCGCCGGCTTGCACTTGATTCTGGCCACGCAGCGCCCATCTGTAGACGTGATCACGGGGCTGATCAAGGCGAATATCCCGACGCGTATCGCCTTCCAGGTCTCGTCGAAGATCGATTCGCGCACGATTCTGGACCAGATGGGCGCGGAAACCCTGCTGGGCATGGGCGACATGCTGTACATGCCGCCCGGCACCGGCTTGCCGATGCGCGTGCACGGCGCGTTTGTGTCGGATGAAGAAGTCCACCGCGTTGTCAGCCATTTGAAGCTGCAGGGCGAACCGAATTACATCGAGGGCATCCTCGAAGGCGGCACCCTGGAAGGCGACGGCGCCGAAGGCGGCGCGCCGGGCGAGGGCGGCGGCGAGGCCGATGCCCTGTACGACCAGGCGGTGGCGGTAGTGCTGAAAAACCGCCGCGCCTCAATTTCGCTGGTGCAGCGTCATTTGCGCATCGGCTACAACCGCGCGGCCCGTCTGCTCGAGCAGATGGAGCAGAGCGGGGTGGTTTCAACCATGCAATCCAATGGCAACCGGGAAATCCTGGTGCCGGCGGCGAGTAGTGAACAAGGGTAACGGAATGAAGAATACGACTTTCGCAGCAAAAATGATCATCGGCGCGGCCAGCGTCGCCTGCAGTATGCTGTTCGCGGCCAGCGCCTCGGCCAGTGCCCTCGAGCAATTCAAGAGCTTTGCGGCCGGCACCAAGTCGGCCAAGGGCGAGTTCGTGCAGCGCCAGGTCAAGAAGGCGGACGCCAGCGGCAAGGCGAAAGTGTCGACGCCAGCCAGCGGCACGTTCGAGTTCGCGCGCCCAGGCAAGTTCATCTGGACGTATCTGAAACCATACGAGCAGCTGCTGCAGGCGGACGGCGACAAGCTGTATATCTACGACAAGGACCTGAGCCAGGTGACGGTCAAGAAGCTGGGCGACGCGCTCGGTTCCTCGCCGGCCGCCATCTTGTTCGGCAGCAACGACCTGGAAAAGAATTTCACCCTGGCCGAAGCAGGCACGCGCGATGGCCTGGAATGGCTGAAAGCGACGCCGAAAGCGAAGGACACGACCTTCGACGAAATCACCATCGGCCTGCGCAACGGCGTGCCGGAAGCGATGGAATTGCGCGACTCGTTCGGGCAGACGTCGGTGCTGGCGTTCAAGAATTTCCAGAAAAATCCGGCACTGTCCGCGAACCATTTCAAATTCGTGATGCCTAAAGGCGCGGACGTGATCAACAACTAAGTTTTTCACGTGCTGTTTTTTTGACCGGCCTCGCACCATGCGGGGCCTTTGCATTCTTACCTGGTACATATTATGGCGGATCTCTTTTCCACCGCACCGCGCCAGCCGCTGGCCGAAGCCTTGCGGCCTGCTACTCTCAACGAAGTCATCGGCCAGACGCATCTGTTGGGCGTCGGCAAGCCGCTGCGCCTGGCGTTCGAGGCGGGCAAGGCCCATTCGATGATTTTATGGGGGCCGCCCGGCGTGGGCAAGACGACCCTGGCGCGCCTGATGGCCAACGCGTTTGACAGCGAATTCATCGCTCTGTCGGCCGTGTTTGCAGGGGTGAAAGATATCCGCGCGGCCATGGACCAGGCCCGCCACAGCCTGGACCAGTTCGGCAAGCACACTTTATTGTTTGTCGACGAGATCCACCGGTTTAATAAATCGCAACAGGACGCCTTGCTGCCTTTCGTGGAGTCGGGTCTGGTGACCTTCATCGGCGCCACCACCGAAAACCCCAGCTTCGAAGTGAACTCGGCGCTGCTGTCGCGCGCGCAAGTGTATGTGTTGAAGTCGCTCAACGAAGACGAGATGAAGCAGTTGCTGGCCAAGGCGCAAAGCACGGCGCTGACGCATTTGACCTTCGACGAGGCGGCGGCCGACACCCTGATCGGCTATGCGGATGGCGATGCGCGCCGCTTTTTGAACTTGCTGGAGCAGGCCGAGACGGCCGCCAGCTCGACGGGCACGACGACCATCGACGCGGCCTTCGTCGACAATGCGCTCACCTTGAATTCGCGCCGCTTCGACAAGGGCGGCGACAATTTCTATGACCAGATTTCTGCCCTGCACAAGTCCGTGCGCGGTTCGAACCCGGATGCGGCCCTGTACTGGTTTTGCCGCATGATCGACGGCGGCGCCGACCCGCGCTATCTGTCGCGGCGCATCGTGCGCATGGCCTGGGAAGACATCGGCCTGGCCGACCCCCGCGCCTTGACCATGGTCAATGACGCGGCGGAAACGTATGAACGCCTCGGTTCGCCCGAAGGCGAGCTGGCCCTGGGCCAGGCCGTGATCTACCTGGCGATCGCCGCGAAAAGCAATGCCGGCTACAACGCTTTTAATACGGCCATGGCGTTTGTGAAGAAGGACAAGTCCAAGGAAGTGCCCGTGCATTTGCGCAATGCGCCGACGAAATTGATGAAGGAACTCGGCTACGGCCACGCCTACCGCTACGCGCACGATGAACCCGATGCGTATGCGGCCGGTGAAACGTATTTTCCGGACGGCATGGCGGAACCGGGCTGGTACCAGCCCGTGCCGCGCGGCCTGGAAAGTAAAATCGCCGACAAGCTGGCGTGGCTGCGCGAACTGGACAGAAAAGCGGGCAAGCCAGCCGGCAAGGGCTGACGCTACAAGCCCAGCAAGCTAAAACCGTCATCCTGCGGCGCGTAGCCCACCAGCTGGCGTGTCGCCGCAATGGACAGCCGTTTGTAGCGGTTGTCCGACACCCCATGCACGACGTGGTAGCCGGGCGGCACGTCGGCGGCGATGCAGCGGGCCAGCAGCTGCACCACATCGCGTTCGCTGATGAAGGCGGCGATGTCGCGCGCGCTGTGTTGTTGACCTTTCTCAAACTGCGCCACGTTGGCGATGCGCACGGCGATCGCCGTCATGCCATGCTGGTGGGCGAATGCGGAGGCCACGCCTTCGCCGAAGGCCTTGCTGGCGCCATACATGTTCGCCGGCCGCGCCGGCATGCTTTCGTGCACTTGCACGTCCAGCGGATAGCCTTCGACGGCTTGCGCGCTGCTGGCGAATACCACTCTTTTCACTCCCTGCGCTTGTGCCGCGCGGAAGATGTTGTGCGTGCCGATGATGTTCGGCTGCAGCAATTGCGCGTCGAAATCGGCGCTGGCGTGCGGCACGCCGGCCAGGTGCAGCACCACGTCGGTATCGGTGCAGGCGGCCAGGCAGGCGGCGTAATCGCTGACGTCGAGCTGCATGGGCGGGCAGGGCGCTTCGGCCAGCTTGCCTGTGTGCAGGTCGGCCAGGCGCAGGGAGAATTCCCCGTGCCGGCGCTTCCAGAAAGCGGTGCCGATGCTGCCGGCGGCGCCCGTGACGAGGACGCGCAATGGTGGTGCTTGAGTCATGTATTCCTAATATTCAAGGTGTGAGGCAGTGCCAGGTTCAGCCAGCGCAGCAGGGCGGGGCGCGGTGCGGCCGTCCCATGCACGCGGATGCGTCCGTTGCCCACGGCTTCGACCAGCACCAGGCCGTCATTCGGGATCGTGTAGCGTTCGCCGCTGCGCAGCACGCAATCCTCGAACTGGGCGTAGGCCGTGATCCACGCCGTGCCGGACAGGCATTCGATGACCCTGGCGCGCGCTTTTTCCAGGCGCAAGGGCCGTTCGCTGCGTAATTCGTGGTCGGTTTGCATGGCATCGCTCCTGTTGTGCTGACAGGAACAGCTTAGGCGCTGGGCTTGAACCATGACAGATGCAGGAAAACGAAATTGTCATGCATACAGTGCGCTTCATCGTACACTGTGCTTGTCAAAAAAACGGGCAACTGTATCTGTGCGTGCCGCGCGCGCCAGCCGCATACTGAAGGGATGAACATGAGCGCGCCTTTGAATCTGTACGAGCACCTGGCCAACGAGCTGGGCGCCTTGATCGACGCGCGCGTGTTCGCGCCCGGCGACCGCCTGCCGTCGATCCGCCACCTGGCGCAGCAAAAGCGCATTTCCGTCAGCACGGTGATGCAAGCCTTGCGCCTGATGGAAGACCGGGGGCAGGTCGATGCGCGGCCCCAGTCCGGCTATTTCGTGCGCCACCGGGCGCCGCGCCGGCCCTGCAGCGCGGACGCGCAGCATTTGAAGGAGCCGGCCTTTGTCGGCATCAACAACCTGTTGATGCGCGTGCTGAAGGAAAACGAGGCGCCCGCTATCGTGCAGCTGGGCACGGCCTGGCCGCCCGACGAGATATTGCCCATCAAGCGCATGCAGCGCACCATCAGCGCGGTGGCGCGGCGCGAGCCGGCGTTATTGAGCAAGGTCAGTTGCTACGACGTCAGCGAAGGCAATTTCTTGCGCCAGGTCACGCGCCGCGCGCTGGATTGGGGCAAGCTGGACCCGCACGAGATCGTCGTGACGAATTCCTGCACGGAAGCGATCAGCCTGTGCCTGCGCGCCGTCGCCAAACCGGGCGACACCATCGCCATTGAGTCGGCCACGTATTTCGTGCTGCTGCAGATGATAGAAAGCCTGGGCATGAAGGCGCTGGAAATCCCCACCGACCCAAAGACGGGGCCGTCGCTCGATGCGCTCGAACTGGCCCTGCGCGCCGGCCTCGTGCAGGCGTGCCTGTTCGTGCCGAACGCGAATAATCCCCTGGGCTGCGTCATGCCGGAAGCCAACAAGAAGCGCTTGGCGGGGCTGCTGTCGGAATTCAATATTCCGCTGGTGGAAGACGACGTGTATGGCGACCTGTGCTTTGCACCGCAGCGCCCGTGGCCCGTGAAGGCTTACGACACGAGCGGCAATGTGCTGCTGTGTTCCTCGTTTTCCAAGGCCATCACGCCCGCGTCGCGCGTGGGCTATGTGCTGGCCGGGCGTTTCGCGCAGGAAGTGGCCTTGCTGAAAACCGTGTCGAGCGGCGCCACCAGCCATTTTTTCCAGGCCGTACTGGCCGATTTTTTGGAGGGCAGCAGCTACGACCAGCAGCTGCGCAAGATGCGGCGCACGCTGGTGCAGCGCATCGCGCGCATGTCCGATGCCGTGGCGGCCAGCTTTCCGGTCGACTGCATGCTGTCCGAGCCGCAGGGCGGTTTCGTGCTGTGGGTGCAGATGCCGCCGCAGGTCGATGCGCTGGCCCTGCATGGCCATGCCATTGCCGACGGCGTGGCGTATATGCCGGGCCAGCTGTTCTCGGCTTCGGGCAAGTTCGGCAATTATCTGCGCCTCAATTGCGGCAATGCGTGGACGCCGCGCATCGAGCAGGCGATCGGCCGGCTGGGCCGTCTGGTGCATGAGGCCTTGTAACTATTCTTTGCGTTTCAGTCCCCGTTTTTCACCGTTCGCTCCCTGTTTTTCGCCGCTGGTCGCAAGCCGGTGGCCTTGTTTGCCGCCGTTGGCTAAAGTAGCACCATACCAGCAGCAGTCAACGAAACAAACTAACCAGGAGTCACATCATGAACGCACTGAAAAACATGGAAATCGCCTTTATCGCCGCCGCCGTCCTGGCCATCGGTAGCAGCTTCGCCACCGCCGGCGCCAACACGGTGGAGGTGAGCGCCACGTCGACCCTGATCGCCCAGGCCGCCGACAGCACGATGCCCGTCGTCACCGTCAGCGCCCGCCGCCTGACCGCTGCCGAAAAAGCCGCTTTCATTTAAGTATCCGCCGTAAAGCGGGCGCGAGTGCCCGGCCATGCCGCCATGACGATGGCAGAGCGAGTGCAAAACTCATAAAGAACTGAACGGGTCTTGGTACAATGAGTGCTTTCGATACATCGGCACCGCCATTCACCCATGATAGATATCCAACTTCTCCGTAAAGACATCGCCAACGTCGCAGAACGCCTGGCGACGCGCAAATTCCAGCTCGACGTGGCAGGTTTTACCGCCCTCGAAGCCGAACGCAAGGCGATCCAGACGCGCACCGAAGAGCTGCAGGGCAAGCGCAACGCGCTGTCCAAGCAAATCGGCATGTTGAAAGGCAAGGGGGAAGACACCTCGGCCGTGATGGCGCAAGTGGCCGGCCTGGGCGATGAGCTGAAAGCCGATGAAGCGGCCCTGACCGTGGTGCAAGCCAAGCTGAGCGACTTCATCATGGCGGTGCCGAACCTGCCGCACGAATCGGCACCGGTAGGCACGGATGAGTCGGGCAACGTGGAAGTGCGCAAGGTCGGCACGCCGCGCACGTTCGATTTCGAAGTCAAGGATCACGTCGACGTGGGCGCCCCGCTGGGCCTCGACTTCGAAGTGGCCACCAAGCTGACCGGTTCGCGCTTCTCCGTGATGAAGGGCGGCATCGCCCGTCTGCACCGCGCACTGGCGCAATTCATGCTCAACACGCACGTGGACGAGCACGGCTACACGGAATGCTATACGCCGTACATGGTCAACGCCGATTCGCTGCGCGGCACGGGCCAGCTGCCAAAATTCGAAGCTGATCTGTTCTCGGTGAAAAAAGGCGGCGTGGAAGGCGAGGGCGAGACCTTCTACCTGATCCCCACGTCGGAAGTGTCGCTGACCAACATCGCGCGCGATGAAATCCTCGCGCTCGACCAATTGCCCCTGAAAATGACGGCCCACACGCCATGCTTCCGTTCGGAAGCGGGCAGCTATGGCCGCGACACGCGCGGCATGATCCGCCAGCACCAGTTCGACAAGGTGGAAATGGTGCAAGTGGTGCACCCGGACACCTCGTACCAGGTGCTGGAAGAAATGGTCGGCCACGCGGAAACGATATTGCAACGCCTGGGCCTGCCGTACCGCGTGATGTCGCTGTGCACGGGCGACATGGGCTTTACGGCCAGCAAGACCTTCGACCTGGAAGTATGGCTGCCGGCGCAGAACACCTACCGTGAAATCTCGTCCCTGTCGAACACGGAAGCCTTCCAGGCACGCCGCATGCAGGCACGTTTCCGCAACGCCGCCGGCAAGCCGGAACTGGCCCACACCCTGAACGGCTCCGGCCTGGCAGTGGGCCGTACCCTGGTGGCCGTGCTGGAAAACTACCAGCAAGCGGACGGCAGCGTCGAAATCCCGCCAGTGCTGCGCCCGTATATGGGCGGCCTGACGCATCTGAAGGCGTAAAAAAGACCAGGCAGCTTGCTGCAATGGAAGGCTTAAAATAGTCCTTCCATTTTTTCAAGCGGCTGCTATAATCTTGCCTTCTCGCAGCAATGCGGGAAAAGACCGCAGCAAATGGAGAGGTGGCAGAGTGGTCGAATGTACTTGACTCGAAATCAAGCGTACGTTAAATCGTACCGTGGGTTCGAATCCCACCCTCTCCGCCAGAACAAATAGAGAAAGCTCCCGCAAGGGAGCTTTTTTTATTTGTGGCGGCGAAGAGGAGTACGCCCCCTGCGGGGCGTACGCGTGGGATTCGAAGCCCCGCGCATATTTGCGCGGGGCTCTCCGAATCGTCCAATTGGTTTTCACGCGTGCGCCAAGGTGGCGTCTACAAAGGCGAGCCGCGCCTTGCGCCGGGCTCTCCGAATCGTCAAATTGTTTTTCGGGTTGGCGTCCAGCATTGGGTTGCAAATCACCAATAAACCCCTACCCAACCCAACAACACCCATGCTAAAATAGCGCCTCGTTCAAACAGGCATGCCCGTTTGAGCGAATAGACCGCAGTAAACGGAGAGGTGGCAGAGTGGTCGAATGTACTTGACTCGAAATCAAGCGTACGTTAAATCGTACCGTGGGTTCGAATCCCACCCTCTCCGCCAGAATACATAAGAGAAGCTCCCCCCAAGGGAGCTTTTTTTATTTGCGCAACGCCAAAAAATCGTCAGCGTCTCAATGCAGGTAGAAAAACCGCCCAAAGCGCGCAGCGCAAGGCGTTTTTTCCTCCATTCAGGTTTTAAAGGCCAGCCCCCAGGAACCCAAGCTAATGCACGAGCTTGGCTACCGCAAACGCGACACCCGACATGGCAATGATCGTCCCCACACACGACAGGATGACAGCCGACTTCGCCTCAGCCACATCTGACTTGGTCGCATAATTGGAGCGCACCACAGCGAGGTCCAGTTTCAAGCCACCGACATCGGTCTTGAGAACGCCGACATCCGTTTTCAGACCAGCCACATCCACCTTGATGCCGGCCACATCAACCTTCAAATCAGCAACGTCCAGTTTCACCCCGGCCATGTCTTTTCCCAGTGTGTTGACTTGCTCGTCCATGGCGCAATCCTCCGTACTTGTCACTGCATGCTCCTCGCTTTTTTCACCGCTGTCAAACAGTGTCCCGAGGGTATCGCGCATGGCTTTGCTATTGTTTGCCAGGCGTTGTGCCAGTGCCGTCACGCGCTGCAAGTCGGCCATACCCTCGCCCTGTAGCTGCTCAGTGGCAGTCTGCAATTCGACGGCGATCTGTTCGCCGAGGCTGGTGGCAACCCGCATCCATGCCTCGATCTTGCGCTGGCGTGCCTGTTGCGTGAGCGCGTCATGCCGCACCCGCGTATCGCTCAGCTTGTGCATGCTGTTCATGCCACGTCCTCTACAGTCTGGGGCCGATGCCGATGCTGTCCACGCTACCCCTTGCCGATGCCCCCCACCTTGACCCCGCTCAGCCTATGTTAATCTACCCCCTCCCATCCCGACCCCACCCATAAAAGCAATGAGCCGATTCTGGAGCAACATCGTCAGCGAGCTGACCCCCTACGTCCCCGGCGAGCAGCCGAAACTGCCCGACCTGGTGAAACTCAACACCAACGAAAACCCCTACGGCCCGTCGCCGCAGGTGCTGGCCGCGCTGCGCGAAGCGGCCAACGACAGCCTGCGCCTCTACCCCGATCCCACGGCCAGCGAACTGAAGCAAACCCTGGCCGCCTACCACGGACTCGACAGCGCGCAGGTGTTCGTCGGCAACGGTTCCGATGAAGTGCTGGCGCTGGCCTTCATGGCCTTGCTCAAGCACGACGCACCCCTGCTGTTCCCGGACATCAGCTACAGCTTCTATCCCGTGTATTGCAAGCTGTACGGCATCGATTACCGGACGGTCGCGCTCGACGACACCATGCGCATCCGCCCGGAAGACTATCAAGGGCCGTGCGGCGCCATCATCTTCCCGAATCCCAACGCGCCCACGGGCGTGGACTTGCCGCTGGCCGGCGTGGAAACCTTGCTGCGCGAGCATCCCGACGCCGTGGTCGTGGTCGATGAAGCGTATGTGGATTTCGGCGGCGAGAGCGCCGTGGCCCTGGTCGACCGGTATCCGAACTTGCTGGTGGTGCAGACGTTCTCGAAGTCGCGCTCGCTGGCCGGCTTGCGCGTCGGCTGCGCCTTCGGCCATGCGGACCTGATCGAGGCGCTGGAGCGCGTGAAGAACAGTTTCAACTCGTATCCGCTGGATAGGCTGGCCCTGGCCGGCGCCGTCGCTTCGCTGCAAGACGAAGCGTATTTCCAGCAGACGCGCCAGGCCGTGATCGCCAGCCGCGAACAGCTGGCGGCGGACCTGGCGGCGCTGGGCTTCGAGGTGCTGCCGTCGGTGGCCAACTTTGTCTTTGCCCGCCACCCGCAGCATGATGCGGCGCAACTGGCGGCCGGCTTGCGCGCCAAGTCGGTGATCGTGCGCCATTTCAATGCACCGCGCATCAGCCAGTATTTGCGCATCAGCATCGGCAACCCGGCCGAGTGCGCCGCCTTGATGGCGGCCTTGCGCGCAGTGCTGTGACGCCATGCTGACCTTCGTCCCAGCCAGCAGCGCCGATGGCGAGGCGCTGGCCAGCCTGCGCGTGGCCGCCATGCGCGACAGCCTGGAGCGCATCGGCCGCTATGATCCGCAGCGGGCGCGCCAGCGTTTCCTGTCCACCTACGACCCCGCCTGCACCTGGCAGTTGCGCCACGGCGGCGCGCTGGCCGGCTTCTATGTGTTGCGCCCGCAAGCGGATTATTTGCTGCTCGACCACCTCTACCTGGCGCCGGAATGCCAGCGGCAAGGCATGGGTGCGTCCGTGCTGGCGCGCGTGTTTGCCGAGGCCGATGCGGCCCGCAAGAGCGTGCGCGTGGGCGCCTTGCGCGGCAGCGAGGCGAACCGCTTCTATATGCGTCACGGCTTCGTGCCGGATGGCGAGGAAGAGTTCGACCTGTATTATCGGCGCGCCCCCGCGCCTTGATGCTGCCGGCGGCGACTGTTTGTGCAACAATAATCGGATTCACACATCGACAGGACGGACAAAATGGCAAAAGTGGCATTCATCGGCTTGGGCGTCATGGGTTTCCCCATGGCAGGTCATCTGGCGGCGGGCGGGCACGACGTCACCGTGTACAACCGCAACCCGGCCCGCGCGGCCGCCTGGCTGGAGCAATACAAGGGCAGCAGCGCCGCCACGCCGGCCGCCGCCGCAGCGGGTGCCGAGTTCGTCTTCACCTGCATCGGCAACGATAACGACCTGTATCAAGTGATCCTGGAAGAGGGCGGCTTGCTGTCCACCATGGCGCCGGGCAGCATCCTGATCGACCATACGACGGCGTCCGCCGAAGCGGCGCGCACCATCCACGCGGCGGCGAAAGAGCAGGGCGTGTTCTTCCTCGACGCGCCCGTGTCCGGCGGCCAGGCGGGCGCGGAAAACGGCAAGCTGACCGTGATGGTGGGCGGCGATGCGCAGGCGTATGCACGGGCCGAGCCCGTCATCGCCCTGTTCTCGCGCGCCGTCACCTATATGGGCGCTTCCGGTTCCGGCCAGCTCACGAAAATGGTCAACCAGATCTGCATCGCGGGCCTGGTGCAAGCCTTGAGCGAGGGCATTGCCTTTGCGGAAAACGCGGGGCTCGATGCGGCGCTGGTCGTCGACGTGATTTCCAAGGGCGCGGCGCAATCGTGGCAGCTGGAAAACCGGGGCAAGACGATGATCGAGCGCAAGTTCGACTTCGGTTTCGCCGTCGACCTGATGCGCAAGGACCTCGGTATCTGCCTGGCCGAAGCGAAACGCAACGGCAGCGACTTGCCCGTGACGACCTTGACGGACCAGTTCTATGGCGAAGTGCAGCAGGCGGGCGGCAACCGTTACGACACGTCCAGCCTGATCACCCGCTTGAACAAAAAGTAAGTCTTCAGTTAATCGGCAAACAGCGGCGCGTCCCTGTCCAGGGCCGCGCCGCTTGTCGTTTACGGTGCTGATACCATTAAAACGTCAGTTTCCGGAACATCTGGTTTCGATTTTCATGGAAAAGCATGGACTTCGCTAGCCCATCGTGTATTATTAAAAAACGAGATGAAATGTCCCAATTTTTAAAACATTATGAGCGGACCAGCATGAAAACTAACTCCTCAGCGATAACGCGCGTTGTCGACAAGAACATCCCCTATTTGTCTTCCGCCATCGCCATCTGGCGTCCCCGCGCCGTGCTGCGCAGCTGGCCCGGCGTGGCCATCGCGCTGGTGATCGCCCTGTCGGCGACCTTTATTTCCAGCAATTACGGCGGGCCCCAGCTGCTGTACGCGCTGTTCTTCGGCCTGGCCTTCCACTTCCTCGCGTCCGATCCCACCTGCAAGCCCGGCATCGAGTTTTGCAGCAAGGTGCTGCTGCGCACGGGCGTGGCCCTGCTGGGCGCGCGCATCACCTTCAACCAGATTGCTTCCGTGGGCGTGACGCCGTTATTGATCGTCGTCGGCGGCCTGATCGCCACCCTGGGCTTCGGCTACCTGCTGGCCAAATGGCTGAAACGTCCGATCACGGAAGGTATTTTGTCGGGCGGCTCCGTCGCCATCTGCGGCGCGTCGGCCGCGCTGGCCATCTCGGCCGTGCTGCCGCAAACCAAGGAAAACGAAAAGTTCACCCTGCTGACGGTGGTGGGCGTGACGTCGCTGTCGACGCTGGCCATGATCGTGTATCCGCTGCTGGTCAAGCTGCTGGGCTTTGACCCGACGGAAGCGGGCGTGTTCATCGGCGGCACCATCCATGACGTGGCGCAAGTGGTGGGTGCCGGCTACCTGGTCAGCAACCATACGGGCGACGTCGCCACCTTCGTGAAACTGACGCGCGTCGCCTGCCTCGTGCCCGTCGTGCTGGGCCTGTCGATCATGTTCAAGCGCAAGGACGGCAAGAGCGAAGTCGATGCGCCGCCGCTGGTGCCGTTCTTCCTGATCGGCTTTGTCTGGCTCGTCATCACGAACAGCCTGGGCCTGATTCCGCAGGAAGTGAATGGCTGGATCAACAATGCCTCGCGCGCCTGCCTCGTCATTGCGATTGCCGCTCTGGGCGTGAAAACTTCGTTCCAGTCGCTGGCCTCGCTGGGTTGGCGTCCCGTGATCATGCTGGTGATGGAGACCGTGTGGATCGCCGCCTTCGTCGCCATCGCCGTCCTGCTGACGCGTTAAGCGCATCGGGCCCGCCATGAAAGTCCTCGTTCTCGGCGCCGGCGTGGTCGGCACGGCATCGGCCTGGTATTTGCGCCAGGCGGGCCATGACGTGCGCGTGCTCGAGCGCCAGGCGGGCGCCGCGCAGGAAACCAGTTTCGGCAACGGCGGGCAGATTTCCGTCTCGCACGCGGAACCGTGGGCCAATCCCGCCACCCTGCGCAAGGTCGTTAGCTGGCTGGGCAAGGACGACGCGCCGCTGCTGTTCCGTCCCCGCCTGGACCCGCTGCAATGGCAGTGGGCCTTGCACTACCTGCGCGAATGCCTGCCGTCCAGGGTGGCGCGCAACATGCGCCAGATCGTCGCCCTGGCCGAGTACAGCCGCCAGAGCCTGCAAGCCTTGCGTCGCGAGACGGGGATTACCTATGATCACCTGGAACGGGGCATTTTGCATTTCTATACGGACGAGCAGGAGTTTGATAAATCGCAAGCGGGCGCCGCGCTCCTGCGCGAACTGGGCTGTCCGCGCAATACCGTCAGCGCCGATGAAGTGATTCGATTGGAGCCGGCCTTGCGCCACGCGCGCAGCCGTATCGTGGGAGGCGACTTCACGGCCAGCGACGAGTCGGGCGACGTGCATCTGTTTACCACGGCGCTGGCCGCCCGCGCGGCGGCGGCCGGCGTGGATTTCCAGTACTGCACGACGGTGACGCGGCTGCTGGAAGATGGTGCGAATGGCGCACGCATCACGGGCGTGGAATGCATCGATGCGCAGGGGCGCCACCGGCTGGAATACGCGGACGCCGTGGTGGTGGCCATGGGCAGCTTTTCCGCACCGCTGCTGCAGCCGCTGGGCATCCGGCTGATGTTGTATCCGGGCAAGGGCTACTCGGCCACGTATCCGATTCTTGATTCCGCCGCCGCACCCAGCGTATCGCTGACGGACGACGGCCACAAACTCGTGTTTTCGCGCCTGGGCGAGCGCCTGCGCGTGGCGGGCACGTGCGAGCTGAACGGCTACACGCGCGAACTCAACCCCGTGCGCTGCGCCGCCATCACGCGCCGCGTGCAGGCGCTGTTCCCCGATGCCTGCGATTACGGCGATCCCGTCTACTGGGCCGGCCTGCGCCCCCTGACACCGTCGAACGTCCCCTACATCGGCGCCACGCGCTACCGCCAGCTGTTCCTCAACACGGGCCACGGCACCCTGGGCTGGACCATGGGCTGCGGCGCGGGCAGGGCGATCGCCGACCTCGTGTCGGGACGGCGGCCGGAAGTCGATTTTGCGTTTTGCGGGCAACGCTTGGCACCGCAGTCTGCGGCAGAGGAGTTCCGGGGTCAGACCCGCCGGGTCTGACCCCAGCTTTAACTTAGGAGATCACGATGAGAGACGACGCCACCCCCGCCCGCCCGCCAGTGGCCTGACCCTGGCCGGCACCACCTACCAGTCGCGCCTGCTGGTGGGCACCGGTAAATACAAGGATTTCGAGGAGACGCGCCTCGCCATCGAGGAAAGCGGCGCCGAGATCGTCACCGTGACCATCCGCAGGGTGAATATCGGCCAGGAAAAGGGCGAGCCGAACCTGCTCGACTTCATCCCGCCGTCGAAATACACGATCCTGCCCAACACGGGCGGCTGCTACAACGCACGCGATGCCGTCTACACTCTGCAACTGGCGCGCGAGCTGCTGGGCGGCCACCAGTTGTGCAAGCTGGAAGTGCTGGGCGATGAAAAGACCCTGTTCCCGAACATGCCGGAAACGTTAAAGGCGGCGGAGCAGCTGGTGCGCGACGGCTTCCAGGTGATGGTGTATTGCAGCGACGACCCCATCCAGGCGCGCATGCTGGAAGACCTCGGCTGCATCGCCGTCATGCCGCTGGCGTCATTGATCGGCTCGGGCATGGGCATTCTCAATCCATGGAATCTGTCCCTGATCATCGAGCAAGCCAAGGTGCCCGTGCTGGTGGACGCGGGCGTGGGTACGGCGTCGGACGCGGCCATCGCCATGGAACTCGGTTGCGACGGCATCTTGATGAATACTGCCATCGCGGCGGCGCGCGAGCCGATCCGCATGGCGCGCGCCATGAAACTGGCAGTGCAGGGCGGACGCGAGGCCTATCTGGCCGGACGCATGCCCCGGAGAGCGGGCGCCATGAGCGCTTCGCCCTCGTCGCCGATGGCCGGGCTGATCGCCTGAGTTGCCGCATTTACCGCAGTTTGCAGCACCGTTGTTGATTCTGTTTGAAGCACCCATAAAAACCACAATACCTGGAGATGACATGAAACACACACTCGTAGCGGCAGCCATCCTGGCCTCCTTCTTCGCCGGCAACGCCAGCGCCCAATCGTCCGTCACCGTGTACGGCTTGCTCGACGCGGGCTTCACGTCCGAGCACGGCGGCGCGGACGGTTCCGTCACCAAGCTGGCCACCGGCGTGCAGTCGGGCAGCCGCATCGGCTTCAAGGGCACGGAAGACCTGGGCAACAACTTGAAAGCCAATTTCCTGCTGGAAAATGGCCTCGACGTGGACACGGGCGCCAACCGCCAGGGCGCCTTGTTCGGGCGCAAGGCCTACGTGGGCCTGTCCGGCGGCTTCGGCGCCGTGAACCTGGGCTTGCAGCACAACCCGCTGTTCACGGCGCTGGACAATATCGACCCCTTCGAGACGGGCCTGACGGGCGCCTCGATCAACCTGATGAGCGTGGCCAGCCTGCGCACGAAAAATTCCATCATGTATGAGACGCCCAAGGTCAAGGGCCTGTCGGCATCGATCATGTACGGTCTGGGAGAGAAGCCGGACA
Source organism: Janthinobacterium agaricidamnosum (assembly GCF_003667705.1). NCBI lineage: Bacteria > Pseudomonadati > Pseudomonadota > Betaproteobacteria > Burkholderiales > Oxalobacteraceae > Janthinobacterium > Janthinobacterium agaricidamnosum. The sequence continues at coordinate 1,638,413 of NZ_CP033019.1, forward strand.
GCAATACGCTGGGCCGCACCATCGACTTTTCCATCGACTACGCCAACGGCCCGCTCGTGCTGACCCTGGCGCACGACAACCGCAAGGACACGCCGCTGAACACGGCGAAAGTGACCTTGCTGGGCGGCACTTACGACTTCGGCCCCGCCAAGCTGCACGCCGCCTATGAAACGGACAAGGACGATGCGGGCACGGATTTCCGCAACTACATGCTGGGCGCGTCGGCTCCCGTGGGCGCGGCGGGCAGCGTGATGGCCTCGTACATCCGCAAGGATGACCGCACGAATGCGCGCCGCGGCGGGCGCCAGCTGGCCATCGGCTACACGTATGCCTTGTCCAAGCGCACGAACCTGTACACCTCGTACGGGCGCATCAGCAACGATGGCGCTGGCACCAACTTCGTTGGCGACGCCTCCAGCGGCGGCAGCGTGCCCTTGCCTGGGCATAACTCGAGCGCCTTCACGGCCGGCATGCGCCTGAAGTTCTAAACGCGGCGGCGCAGGTAGCGATGGCGGCTTGTCTGTTGCGGATAAGCCGCCATTGTTGTTTCAGGAATGGGCCTAAGTCACGGATTCCGGATTCAGGAATGAAACAGTCCGATTTTTCATGAATTTTCATTGACAGCGCATTTCGCAACCGTTAAATTGAACACGTATTTCAAATATCGGAACAAAATATACCGATTTTTTATAAAACCGTAAGGAGACTGAGCCATGACCGATTTGTCCGACCAAAAAGCCGCCGCAGCCGCGATACCTGTGGGCCCGCAAAAGATGACGCCTTCCGAAGCGTTCGTGGAAACCCTGGCCGCCAATGGCGTGACCGACATGTTCGGCATCATGGGCTCGGCCTTCATGGACCCGATGGACATTTTTGCCCCCGCCGGCATCCGCCTGATCCCCGTCGTGCACGAGCAGGGCGCCGGCCACATGGCTGACGGCTATGCCCGCGTCTCGGGCCGCCATGGCGTCGTCATCGGCCAGAACGGCCCCGGCATCAGCAATTGCGTCACGGCCATTGCCGCCGCCTACTGGGCGCATACGCCCGTCGTGATCATTACCCCCGAGACGGGCACGATGAGCATGGGCCTGGGCGGCTTCCAGGAAGCGAACCAGTTGCCGATGTTCGAGGAATTTACGAAATATCAGGGTCATGTGACCAATCCCGCCCGCATGGCGGAATTCACGGGCCGCTGCTTTGACCGCGCCATGTCGGAAATGGGGCCGACGCAACTGAACATCCCGCGCGACTATTTTTATGGCGAAATCAAGGCCGAGATCCCGAAACCGAACCGCCTGGACCGCGGCGCCGGCGGCGAGCAAAGCCTCAACGATGCGGCCGAGCTCTTGGCCAAGGCCAAGTTCCCCGTGATTATCTCGGGCGGCGGCGTGGTCATGGGCGAAGCGATCGAAGAGTGCAAGGCCCTGGCCGAGCGCCTCGGCGCCCCCGTCGTGAACAGCTATCTGCATAACGATTCCTTCCCCGCCAGCCACCCGCTGTGGTGCGGCCCGCTGGGCTACCAGGGTTCCAAGGCGGCGATGAAACTGATCGCCAAGGCCGACGTCGTCGTCGCTTTGGGTTCGCGCCTGGGACCGTTCGGCACCTTGCCGCAGCACGGCATGGATTACTGGCCGAAGAACGCGAAGATCATCCAGATCGATGCGGACAACAAGATGCTGGGCCTGGTCAAAAAGATTTCGGTCGGCATCTGCGGCGATGCCAAGGCGGCCGCCAAAGCCATCCTGTCCCGCCTCGATGGCAAGAGCCTCGACTGCGACGCCACGCGCGACGCGCGCTATGTCACCGTGCAAGCGGAGAAGGCGGCGTGGGAAGAGGAATTGACGAACTGGACCCATGAAAAAGATGCGTACAGCCTGGACATGATCGAAGAGCAGAAGAAAGAGCCGGGCAACTACCTGCACCCGCGCCAGGTCTTGCGCGAGCTGGAAAAAGCCATGCCGGAAGACGTGATGGTGTCGACCGACATCGGCAACATCAACTCGGTGGCCAACAGCTATCTGCGCTTTGAAAAGCCGCGCAGCTTCTTTGCGGCGATGAGCTTTGGCAACTGCGGTTATGCCTTCCCGACCATCATCGGCGCGAAAGTGGCGGCGCCGCACCGTCCGGCCGTGTCGTATGCGGGCGACGGCGCCTGGGGCATGAGTTTGATGGAAACGATGACCTGCGTGCGCCACAACATTCCCGTCACGGCCGTGGTGTTCCACAACCGCCAGTGGGGCGCGGAAAAGAAGAACCAGGTCGATTTCTACAACCGCCGCTTCGTTGCCGGCGAGCTCGACAACCAGAGTTTCGCGGAAATTGCGCGGGCCATGGGCGCCGAAGGCATCACGGTCGACAAGCTGGAAGACGTGGGCCCGGCGCTGAAGAAGGCGATCGACATGCAGATGAATGAAGGCAAGACAACCATCATCGAAATCATGTGCACGCGCGAACTGGGCGATCCGTTCCGCCGCGATGCGCTGAGTAAACCAATTCGTCATCTGGATAAGTATAAAGACTACGTTTGATGCGCTGAGGTTGTTGGATTACGCCCGTTGGGCTAATCCAACCTACCCAACCTGCCCAACCTACGCGACTGTGTAGGTCGGATTAGCCGGGCAAAGCCCGGCGTAATCCGACACCACCCGGGCAGTAGCCAGGCCCGGCGTCATCCGACGCCACCCCGACCGATCCTTGTATGACCCCGGCTTGCCGGGTTTTATGTGCCGGAACCATCTTTATGCTTCCATGGTTCCGGCACTTTTTTTACCGAATTGGAGTCGCCATGAAAGCCCTGCACCGCATCATCGAGCAAGCCCGCGCCGTGCCGAAAAACATCGTGTTGTGCGAGGGCGGCGATGCGCGCGTGCTGCAGGCGGCCGCGCGGGCTGCCGCCGAAGGGCTGGCGCACATTACCCTCGTCGGCCAGCCGGCCGCCATCCTCGCCCTGGCGCACGAGCACGGGCTTGACCTCGATAGCGTGCGCCTGGTCGACCCGGCCACGTCCGACGAGTCGGAACACTATGCCCAGCAATTGTTCGTGCTGCGCCAGGCCAAGGGCATGACGGTGGAGCAGGCGCGCATCGCCGTGCAAGACCCGCTGTGCTACGCCAACCTGATGGTGCGCCTGGGCGACGCCGACGGCTGCGTGGCGGGGGCCGTGCACACGACGGCCGACGTGGTGCGCAGCGCCATCCAGATCATCGGCGTCGATCCCGCCTTCAAGCTCGTGTCGAGCTTTTTCCTGATGATGTTGTGCGAACCGTTCCACAGCCTGAAGGGCGGATTCATCTTTTCCGACTGCGCCCTCGTCGTCGATCCGAAAGCCGAGGAATTGGCCGACATCGCCATGGCCGCCGCCGACAGCGCGCAAGCCTTGCTGATGGAAGAACCGCGGGTCGCCATGCTGTCGTTTTCCACCAGCGGCAGCGCCCACCATGCGGCCGTCGACAAGGTGCATGCGGCCACGGACCGCGTCAAGGCCCAGCGTCCGCTGCTGGCCATCGATGGCGACGTGCAGCTCGACGCGGCCATCGTGGCCGAGATTTCCCAGAGAAAAGTCAAGGACTCCGTCGTCAACGGCCGCGCCAACGTGCTGGTGTTCCCGAACCTCGATGCGGGCAATATCGGCTACAAGCTGGCCGAACGCATGGGCGGCGCCGTCGCCATCGGCCCCTTGCTGCAAGGCTTGAACAAGCCGGCCAACGATTTGTCACGCGGCTGCAGCGCCGACGATGTCTACAACGTGATTGCGGTGACGGCCGTGCAGGCCCAGGGTGGGCGCTGAGTTGTTCAGCTTGCCCGTGCTGGCGCTGCTGGGCGTGGTGGCGGCGGGCACGTATTTCCAGACCGTCACGGGCTTTGGCCTGGGCATGATCGTCATGGGCGTGGCCAGCGGCCTCGGCCTGGCGCCCGTGCCCGCACTGGCGGCCCTCGTCAGTTTGTTGTCGCTGGCCAATTGCCTCGTGGCCTTGCCGGGCGCCTTGCACCACCTGGACTGGCGCGCCATCCGCGCCGCCAGCATCGGCTTGCTGCCGGCCATGGCGGCCGGCGTCTTGCTGTTGGGATATCTGGACCAGGCGTATGCGCCCGTGCTGAAACTGTTGCTGGGCGCGGCCATCGTATATGGCGGCGTCAGCATCCTGCTGCAGGCCCCGCCGGGACCGGGCGCGGCGGATAAACGCAGCTTTTTCATCAGCGGCGTGTGCGGCGGCCTGTTCTCGGGCCTGTTTTCGCTGGCCGGCCCGCCGCTCGTGTACCAGTTTTACCGCCAGGAAATGAGTTTGACCACCATCCGCTACAGCCTGATCTTTTTGTTTGCCATCAGTGCGGGCGGACGCTCGCTGATGGCGGGCAGCCAGGGCCAGCTCGATGGGAAAGTCTTGCTGCTGTGCGCGCTGGCCTTGCCCGTCGGCGTGCTGGCCACGATGGCCGGCAAGCGCTACCCGCCGCCGATCGCCCAGCGCGGCATGCGCCGCATCGCGTTTGCCGTGCTGACCGCCATCGGCCTGTCGCTGATGGCGGCGGCCGTGCCGCAATTGCTGCGCTAGGCCTTGAACGTCAATAAAGGTTTCAAGTGCGCCACCGATTGCAGCAAGCCCGCTTCCTCCTGCGCGGCGATGACGGGACCGATCTTTTTATACGCCATCGGCGCTTCCTCGACGCGGCGTTCCTCGCGCAGCGTCACGCACTGGAAGATCATCTCGTCGCCGCCCACCGTGGGCCGGATGGCGCGCATGGCTTGCCTGCGGATGCTGCGTCCCGCGCCGTGCGAGCACGACCACAGCCAGTCGGGGTTGCCCATCCCCGTTGCCACGTAGGAATAGTCGCCCATGGAGCCGGGGATCAGCGCCAGGTCGCCTTCGCGCGCCGGCGTGGCGCCCTTGCGGTGGATGTTCATGCCATGCTCGCGCAGGATGACGTTGTGCGGCACGTCGACCACCAGGCGCGATTGATCCTGCGCAAACACTTGCGACAGGCTGTCGCGCACCAGTTCGGCCAATACCATGCGGTTGACCCAGGCATAGCGCGAGGCCACGCCCATGGCGTCCATGTATTCGCCGGCCAGTTCGCCCGTCAAGCCGTACAGGCCCGACTGCGGGTGGCGCACGCCTTTCGGCCACGCCTCCCTGGCGCGATCCATCCAGCGGCTGCCGACAAAAAAACCCACGTCGCGGCTGCCGCTGTGGATCATGACGACCACTTCGCCCGGTACCAGCCCGTGCCGGTACGCGGCGTGGCGGTCCATGACCGTATCGACCAGCTGGATTTCCACAAAATGGTTGCCCGATCCTGTCGTGCCCAGGCTGGGATCGCGTATCACTTCGCGCGTGCCGACCAGCGCTGCGGGCGCATGGCGCAAGCCGCCGCCCAGTTCGCGCAGGGCGATGCAAGCGTCGAGCTCGCGCAGCAAACGCTCCTTGTCGACGCGGGGCCACAAGCCATCGTCATGCAGGCTGTCGATGAACGCTGCCGGACCCACGTCGAACAGGGCGGCAAACGCCTTCGAGCGCAGCGGCACGTTGCGGCCGTCTTCCAGCAACACGTGTTTGAGCTTGGCGAGCAGTTGCGGCTTGCGCGCTTCGAACTGGGCCAGGGTCAAGCCCGTCGTGATCAGGCGCATGCCGCAGGCGATGTCCGTGCCGGGGATGGCGGGGATCACCATGTCGGGGCTGGTGGCGACGATGCTGCCGACGGGCGCGATGCTGCCAGGGTGGAAGTCGGGCGTGGCGCACGCCTTGCACACATGGCCATCCTGGCCGGGCACGGCGACGGCGGCAAATTCCATCAGCTGTCGCACGGCTTTTTCCTCGAGGGGAAAGTTATGGGGCAGCAGCACGGACGCCTGGGCGTGCGGATTGCTGAGCGTATAAATACCGTCGGCATAGGCGACGGCGATGCCCAGGCGGCGCAGGGCTTTTTGTAATCTGGATAGGGGAAACACGATTCTGCTCCGGAAATAACGAATGCACGGCCCTTTTGCAAGGGCCATGTTTGTTTTCCACGCAGCAGCGACAGGAAGTGCCGCCAGCTTAGCAAATTTTGCGCAGCCTGCAAAGCGGGGGTGCGTACAAGGTTGCGCACGATACGGAAGAGCCACTTGCAAAATAATCAAACAGCCTTTATATTCGCGGTTCTTTCTCGAACCTCTTCCTTATTGGAGCCAAAAGTGCCTCGCTTCTTCGCCATCACCTGCTAACGCTGACGAAATGCTCTCTGCAGCATCGTTCGGCGCGTTGACGCCCCCGATTGCTGCGGCACTGTTTTTGCTCCCTCCGCGCACGTATACAGGACCACCGTCCTGATCGTCCACGCCCGAACACGTCGTCAGCACCCCTGACCCTGTATGGACACGCCCCGGTGAACGCGGCGTGGGACGCTATGTTTTTACAATCTTTACCCTTATTTAAATACCCGCGCACGCCGCACCTGGAAGGCTCGCGCCTGCAGGACGGCGACGACGGTTCCGACCAGATGCCATTGAAAAAGCTGGCCGGCAGGTACGTCGTCATCGAGGAAAAAATCGATGGCGCCAACTCCGCCGTGTCGTTCAGCGATGCGGGCGAGGTGCTGCTGCAGTCGCGCGGCCACTACCTGGCGGGCGGCGGCAGTGAACGCCAGTTCAACCTGTTGAAACCGTGGGCCCATGCGCACGAGCACGCCTTGCTGGGCTTGCTGGAAGACCAGTATGTGCTGTTTGGCGAGTGGTCTTACAGCAAGCATTCCGTGTTTTACGACCGCCTGCCTCATTATTTCAACGAGTTCGACGTGTATTGCCGCCGCAGCCAGATGTTTTTGTCGACGGCGCGCCGCCACGCCATGCTGGCCGGCTCGCCCGTGCTGTCCGTTCCCGTGCTGTATGCGGGCACCATGCCCGCGTCGCCGAAACAGCTGTGGCAGCTGCTGCGCCATTCGCTGGCCAAGTCCCGGTTGTGGCGCGACGCCTTTGAAAACGTGGTGGCGCGCGAACGCTTGCCGCTGGACCTGTGCTGGAAGCAGACGGACAAGTCCGACCACGCGGAAGGCCTGTACCTGAAAGTGGAAGACGACGAGCAAGTGCTGGCCCGCTACAAGCTGGTGCGGCATGACTTTACGCAAACCATCCTCGACAGCGGCTCGCACCACAGCACGCGACCGTTGATCCCGAATCTGCTGGCCGACGGCGTCGATCTGTACGCGCCGCAGCCGCTCGTGACGTGGGAGAGCCTGGGTTTACACACCTGCAGCACGCTCGACGAGCTGGCAGCTTACTCAAGGAGTACACAATGATGAACTGGAAAACCCTGCAGCAACTGGTGCCCACAGCGGGCCAGTCGCCCGACTTCAGCGCCTGCCTGGCTGCCTTCCCGCAGCTGGAACTGGCGAAGACGACGCCGCAAAACCCCGTGTACCACGCGGAAGGCGACGTGTGGACGCATACGATGATGGTGGTGGAGTCCCTGCTGGGCATGCCTGAATATCAGCAAGCCACGCGGGCGGAACAGGAAATCGTGTTCCTGGCCGCCTTGCTGCACGACGTGGCCAAGTGCAGCACCACGGTGATCGACCCGATGACGGGCGCCATCGGCCAACCCGGTCACTCGCGCAAGGGCGCCCTTGATGCGCGCATCGCCTTGTGGGACTATGACGTGCCGTTTGCCGTGCGCGAGGAAATCTGCCGTTTGATTAACGTACATCAAGTGCCGTTCTTTGCGCTGGAGCAATCGCGGCGCGGCGTGACGCCGGAATTTACCGTGCGCGAACTGTCGTGGCAGGTCGATATCCGCCTGCTGGCCATGCTGGCCGAGGCCGATATTCGCGGCCGCATCTGCCCCGACCCGCAGCGCATCCTCGACGCCATCGAGCTGTTCCGCGAACTGGCGCGCGAGGAGGGCTGCTATGGCCAGCGCAGGGTCTTCGTCGACGACCACACGCGCGTCAAATACTTTCGCGGCGCCGAGGCGCATCCCGATTATCCGCTGTTCCAGGAGCCGGGTTCGCACGTGATCGTCATGTCGGGCTTGCCCGCATCGGGCAAGAACACGTGGGTGGACAAGCACCATCCGCGCCTGCCCATCGTGTCGTTTGACGATGCGCGGACGGCCTTGGGCTTGAAGCACGGCAAGAACGAGGGGCAGGTGGGCGACTATGCGGAAGAGCGGGCGCGCGAACTGCTGCGCAAGCACGAACCGTTCGTGTGGAATGCCACGCATCTGTCCAAGCTGATGCGCGAGAAGACGCTCAACCTGCTGTACAAATACCATGCGCAGGTGGAGCTCGTGTACCTGGAACAGCCGCGCAAGGAGTTGCTCAGGCGCAACGGCCAGCGCGACACATCGCTCAGCAACAAGAAGCTGCAAGCGATGCTGTGGAACTGGGAAATTCCGCTGCCGATGGAGGCGCATGCCGTGCGTTACTGCGTCGATTGAGGCGCCCGCCAATGTGTCGCACTGCGTTCGTCCGCTTTTGCGATAGTTGCATGAGCAATCAAAATGTTAATGGTTATTTTTAAAATTGCAACAAACTGAGTATATTGTGACTCTTTCATTTATTACAATGAATTGTCTGGTTAGCTGAATGGCCGGGCTGTGGCGCGAGGGACTTCCCTCGCGCTTCCTGCGTGAATCACTGCGTGATCCACTCTTCCTCATTGAATGAACAGGAGTCATCGATGCAAAAATCTCTCATCGCACTGGCCGCAGCCGCCGTGCTAAGCCTTGGCGCCGCATCTTCCGCGCAGGCGGCCACCCAGACCATCAGCTTCAGCGCCGACCGCGCCCTGGGCGCCACCAACTGGTCAGACACCCTGGGCCTGGGCAAGTTCGACAGCAACCTGGGCACCCTGACGTCGATCAAATTCCATCTGGAAGGCGCCGTGCAGGGCAGCGGCCGGACGGAAAGCCTGGACGCCAGCGCGTCGAACGTGACCCTGAGCCTGGCCTCGCTGCTGACCTTGTACCGTCCCGACAACTCCACCTTGCTGGTGGCCAATCCGCTGTTCACGCAGACATTCGCCCTGAGCGCCTTTGATGGCAGCATCGATTTCGCCGGCACCTCGGGCGCCAGCACGGGCCTGCGCTCGAGCACGGGCTCGAATGGCTACACGAGCGCCAGCGCCAGCGACTTCGCCCTGTTTTCCTCGGCGGGCGGCGGTTTGATTTACCTGGGCTTGAACGCCGTCGGCTCCTCGACGGGCAGCGGCGCGGGCAATTTGCTGACGCAGTTCCAGACGTCCGCTTCCGGCCGCGTGGCAGTGACGTATGAATACGTGAGCGCCGTGCCGGAGCCGGAAACCTATGTGATGCTGCTGACGGGGCTGGCGCTGGCCGGCGTGATGGCGCGCCGCCGCAAGCCCCGCACCTGATCAGCGCCGGCCGCGCCCGGCGATCAGCTGGGCGATCTCGCTGAACAGTTCATTGTTCAGCGAGGCGGGCAGGGTGGTGGCCAGGCTGCGGCTGTAATAAGCGCCCAGGTCCAGGCCCAGGCCCAGCCCGCAAATTTCCACGGCGCCCTGCGCTTCGCGGCGCGCCACCACTTGCTTTAAATGTTGCGCCAGATAAAACTCGTCGTTGGCCAGATTCGTGGCCGTATCCATCGGGCAACCATCTGACACGACGAGCAGGATGCGCCGCCGCTCCGGGCGTGCCAGCATGCGGTTGCAGGCCCAGTCCACGGCTTCGCCATCGACGCCTTCGCGGTACAGGTCCGCCTTCAGCAGGGCCGCGATGTCGGGCCGCGCGCGGCGCCAGTTCGTCTCGCCATCCTTGAACACCATGTGCACGAGTTCGTTCAAGCGGCCCGGGTTGGCGGGCGAGCGGGCGCGCATCCAGTCGCGCTTGACGCGGCCCCCGTTCCACGCGCCCGTCGTAAAGCCCAGCAATTCCGTCGTGATGCCCGCCTGATCCAGTGCGCGCAGCAAGATGTCCAGCAGCACGGCCACGGATTCCGCATGCGTCTTCATGGAACCGGAGCAATCGACGAGAAAGGTGACGAGGCAATCAGCCTGGGGCAGAAATTGTTCCTTGCGAAACAGCCTGCGCTCGGAGGGCGAGCTGATCAGCTGCGCCAGGCGCCGGCCATCGATATAACCTTCTTCCTCGCCGAACGACCAGCCGTCGCGCTGGGGCACGGCCAGCAATTGCGTGAAGCGCCGGGCCAGGCGCGCCGTGTTGATGCCCAGGCTGGCGATGCGACCATCCATGCGTTCGCGGTACTCGAGCAGCAGGGCGCGGCGCACGAGCTCGCCCGCCTTGTCTTCGCGGTCGTAGGCCGTGGAGTACGCCTTGTAGCCGCCAGCGCCATCGCTGAAGGCGCGGCTCTCGCCCAGCGGGGCGGCGTCTGGCACATTGTCGTTATCGCTGTCGAAATCGAGCAGCAGCTTGAACGCTGCCCGCGCCTTGGCGTCGCCCCCGTCGTCCTGGTCTCCCTCGCGCGCCGCTTGCGCCTCTTTCAGCATGGCATCGACGGCGTGGGCGATGGACAGCGCGTGGCGCGCAAAGGCGGCCTGGTCGGTGCGGTGGCGGCGCAAGCCCGCCAGGTCGCCGCTCAGTTGCGAGGAAACGGACCAGCGCGTCGCTTCGATGAAATCTTCCGTCTTTTCCAGCACGGGCCGGGCCGTCAGGCGCGACCAGCACATTTGGAACACTGTATACAAGAGCAAGCCCGATGCGCCTTCGGCCAGGCCGGAATCGTAGAACGCGTGCGACCATACCGTAAAACGGTGGCGCAGGTTGGCGATGACGCCGGCATGTTGATCTGGCGCCAGCGTTTCCACGCGCAGTTGCTCCAGCAGCTCGAAGACGAGCCGCGCCACGGGGTCAAGCGGGCACAGCGACTTGTGCAGGGCCGCATCCGTGTGCAGCAGGCGCAGGGCCACGCTGTCGGCCGCGCCGCGCAGCGAGGGCAAATCCTGCAGCGCCGCATCGGGCTGCAGATGGGCCGCGTGGATGGGCAGGGGACGGTGGCCGTCGTGCAGGCGCCGGCCCCGGTAGCGGACGGAGGCAACGCCGCTCAGTGCGCGGATCGCGCCCGCGCACAACTCGTCCGTTTCCTGTTGTTCGCGCGTGTAGGCGGCGGGCGCGGTCGCTTCGGTGCTCATGCCTGGCTCGCCAGCAATTCCTCGTTGAAACAGCGCTGGTAATACTCGGCCACCATGGGCCGCTCGGCCTCGTCGCATTTGTTGAGGAAGGACAGGCGGAAGGCCAGGGCCGGATCGCGGAAGATCTGGCAGTTTTCCGCCCAGGTGATTACCGTGCGCGGCGACATCAGGCACGCGAGGTCGCCCGCCGCATAGCCGTGGCGCGTGAGGCTGGCCACGGCCACCATGCTGCTTGCCAGCTGGCGGCCCGCCTCGTCATTCATGGCGGGGACACGCGCCAGCACGATCTCCGTTTCTTCGTGCTGCGGCAAATAGTTCAATGTGGCAACGATGTTCCAGCGGTCGATCTGCGCGTGATTGAGCACTTGCGTGCCGTGGTACATGCCGTTCAGGTTGCCCAGACCCACCGTGTTCGACGTGGCGAACAGGCGGAAGTGGGGGTGCGGCGTGATGACCCGGTTCTGGTCGAGCAAAGTAAACTTGCCGTCGCGCTCGAGGATGCGCTGGATGACGAACATCACGTCGGGGCGGCCCGCGTCGTACTCGTCGAAGATCAGGGCCACGGGCCGTTGCAGCGACCAGGGCACGATGCCTTCCTGGAATTGCGTCACCTGCTGCTGCTCGCGCAGCACGATGGCGTCCTTGCCGACCAGGTCCAGGCGGCTGATGTGGCCGTCGAGGTTGACCCGCACGCAGGGCCAGTTCAGGCGCGCCGCCACCTGCTCGATATGCGTGGATTTGCCCGTGCCGTGCAAGCCTTGCACCATCACGCGGCGGTTATGCGTGAAACCGGCGAGTATCGCCAGGGTCACATCCTTGTTGAAGCGGTAGGCGGGATCGATGTCGGGCACGTGCGGGTCGCGTTCCGTGAAGACGGGCACGAGCAGGTCGCTGTCGATATGGAACAGGCTGCGCACGGACTGCAAGGATTGCGCTGCGGCGGCGGGGGGATGTTGGCGTGAATCTGGCACCTTGTTCTCCTGGTCAAGCCGCAGCATGGGTGCCGCAGCGGTTATGAATTACCTGTCTGCAATGCGTCGTCGTCCCCGCCCGTCGTCGGCATGGTTTCCGATTCGATGGCGGCCAGGGCTTGCGCGGCGCGTTGCAATGCTGGCAAGAAATGTAAAGCCTTGTCGTGCGTCAAACGGATGATGGGCGCCTGGATCGCCACGGCCAGGTTCGAGCGGCCGTTCGGGTTCGGCACCAGCACGGCCACGCACAGCAGGCCGGGCAGGAATTCCTCGTCGTCCAGCGCATAGCCGTTGCGGCGCACCAGTTCCAGTTCGCGCTCGAGCTTGACGGGGTCCGTTTCCGTCTTGTCCGTAAAGCGCGTCAATTCCATGTGGCCCAGCAGGCGGCGCCGTTGCACAGGCGTCATTTGCGCCAGGAACAGCTTGCCGCTCGACGAGCAGTGCGCGGGCACCCGCGAACCCGGATGCAGGTAGAAGCGCAGCGGCGCCGCCGTTTCCACGCGGTCCAGGTACACCACTTCGCTGCCGCTGAAGGCCGTCAGGTTGCAGCTTTCGCCCACTTCCTCGACCAGCTGGCGCAAGACCATGCGGCGGGCGCCATGGAAGGTGTTGTTAATCAAGAGGTTAGACGCCAGGCGGCGCAGGCGCACGCCCGTGCTGTAGTGGCGGCCGTCGCTTTCGCGCTGCAGCACGCCCACGCTTTCCAGCTGTTGCAGCATGCGGTGCAGGGTGGGCTTCGGCAGCCCCGTTTCTTCCACCAGCGCTTGCAGCGACAGCAACTGGTCTTTTTCGGCAATCACTTCCAGCAAGGCAAACAAACGCATCGTGGGCGTGTCGCCTTCCAGTTTTTCCGGCTCAAGTTTTGGGGATGAAATCATGTCCATGGTGGCCTCGGTTGGGTATCTGAGTGTTACATCAGCTTATTTCATTTTCGAACTCAAATTGTACCGTTTCCTCGAAATTCTGTTTGACTTTTGATTGCTGAACGCTTAAATTGAATTGTATATCAAATTTCGGAACAAAATATACCGTTTTTTGATAAATAAGTTGATAAATACGCTGCAGTTCATTACCACAGACCAGGAGACACCCATGAATGACATGACCGAGCAAAAAGCCGCCGCCGCAGCGGCCACCCCCACCGGCCCGCAAAAGATGACGCCTTCCGAAGCGTTCGTGGAAACCCTGGCCGCCAATGGCGTGACCGACATGTTCGGCATCATGGGCTCGGCCTTCATGGACCCGATGGATATCTTCGCCCCCGCCGGCATCCGTTTGATCCCCGTCGTGCACGAGCAGGGCGCCGGCCACATGGCTGACGGCTATGCCCGCGTGTCGGGCCGCCATGGCGTCGTCATCGGCCAGAACGGCCCCGGCATCAGCAATTGCGTCACGGCGATTGCCGCCGCCTACTGGGCGCACACGCCCGTCGTGATCATTACCCCGGAGACGGGCACGATGAGCATGGGCCTGGGCGGCTTCCAGGAAGCGAACCAGTTGCCGATGTTCGAAGAATTTACAAAATATCAAGGCCACGTCACGAATCCGGCCCGCATGGCGGAATTCACGGGCCGCTGCTTCGACCGCGCCATGTCGGAAATGGGGCCGACGCAATTGAACATCCCGCGCGACTATTTTTATGGCGAAATCAAGGCCGAGATCCCGAAACCGAACCGCCTGGACCGCGGCGCTGGCGGCGAGCAAAGCCTCAACGATGCGGCAGAACTGCTGGCCAAGGCCAAGTTCCCCGTGATCATCTCGGGCGGCGGCGTCGTCATGGGTGAAGCGATCGAGGAATGCAAGGCCCTGGCCGAGCGCCTCGGCGCGCCCGTGGTGAACAGCTACCTGCACAACGACTCGTTTCCCGCCAGCCACCCGCTGTGGTGCGGTCCGCTCGGCTACCAGGGTTCCAAGGCGGCGATGAAACTGATCGCCCAGGCCGACGTCGTCGTCGCCCTCGGTTCGCGCCTGGGACCGTTCGGCACCTTGCCGCAGCACGGCATGGATTACTGGCCGAAGAACGCCAAGATCATCCAGATCGACGCCGACAACAAGATGCTGGGCCTGGTGAAGAAGATTTCGGTGGGCATCTGCGGCGACGCCAAGGCGGCCGCGAAAGCCATCCTGGCGCGCCTCGATGGCAAGACGCTCGACTGCGATGCCACGCGCGACGCGCGCTATGCCACGGTGCAAGCGGAAAAGGCGGCGTGGGAAGAGGAATTGAGCAACTGGACCCATGAAAAAGATGCGTACAGCCTGGACATGATCGAAGAGCAGAAGAAAGAGCCGGGCAACTACCTGCACCCGCGCCAGGTCTTGCGCGAGCTGGAAAAAGCCATGCCGGAAGACGTGATGGTGTCGACCGACATCGGCAACATCAACTCGGTGGCCAACAGCTATCTGCGCTTTGAAAAGCCGCGCAGCTTCTTTGCGGCGATGAGCTTTGGCAACTGCGGTTATGCCTTCCCGACCATCATCGGCGCGAAAGTGGCGGCGCCGCACCGTCCGGCCGTGTCGTATGCGGGCGACGGCGCCTGGGGCATGAGTTTGATGGAAACGATGACCTGCGTGCGCCACAACATTCCCGTCACGGCCGTGGTGTTCCACAACCGCCAGTGGGGCGCGGAAAAGAAGAACCAGGTCGATTTCTACAACCGCCGCTTCGTTGCCGGCGAGCTCGATAACCAGAGCTTCGCCGAGATCGCGCGGGCCATGGGCGCCGAAGGCATCACGGTCGACAAGCTGGAAGACGTGGGTCCGGCCCTGAAGAAGGCGATCGACATGCAGATGAATGAAGGCAAGACGACCATCATCGAAATCATGTGCACGCGCGAGCTGGGCGACCCGTTCCGCCGCGATGCGCTGAGTAAACCAATTCGTCATCTGGATAAATATAAAGACTACGTTTGATGCGTTGAGGTTGTTGGATTACGCCCGTTGGGCTAATCCAACCTACCCAACCTACGCAATTTACGCGTGGTGCTGGCGTAGGTCGGATTAGCCGGGCAAAGCCCGGCGTAATCCGACAAAGCGTTGTGACCAAATTCTCACAGATTGTCACGAAAACATCATAATTTCAATAAAGAAGACAAAGCGTCCCGGTAATTGAATTATTTGATTTGACAAGGCCATGCTTAAGGCTTAAATTCAATAAAAGACAAAAAACGGAACGTAGCGTATCAAAAACGATTTACGGAGACCACCATGAACCACCCTGTACCGCACACCGACGCCGTCACCACCGACTTCCTGCAAGCCTTCGGCGATGCCTGGAACCGCCACGATATCGAGGCCCTGATGGCCGCCATGGCCGACGACTGCGAATTTCACGCCGTGGCCGGCCCTGACTTGCTGGGCAAGAGTTTTGTCGGCCGCGACGCCGTGCGCGCCGGTTTCGAGCTGGCCTGGCAAACCTTTCCCGACGCCGCCTGGCTCAACCCGGAGCACTTCGTCAGCGGCCAGCGCGGCGTGACGGAATCGACCTTTGCCGGCACCAAGGCGGACGGCACGCGTATCGAGGCGCGCATGGTCGACATCTTCACTTTCCGCGACGGCAAGATCGCCGTGAAGAACGCCTTCCGCAAGGATCGCCCACCCGTCGTCAAAGCTTAAGCCAGTACGTTCACCGGGAATGATCATGAACAAACCTGTCGACACTCCATCTGACGTATTGGGCAGCAGCACCGCCGCCCGCACGCCCTACGATCCCGCCTTCGATCCGCTGGTGGCCCAGCGCCCCGGCCACGGCAATGCCTACGCGCCCACCTACTGGATCGGCACGGCCGGCGAGCCGCCCGCCGACGACGGCCCCATCACGCATGACATCGACGTCGACGTGGCCATCATCGGCTCGGGTTTTACCGGTCTCTCCTGCGCCATCTTCCTTGCCCAGGAACACGGCATCAAGGCTACCGTGCTGGAAGCGAACCGGGTCAGCTGGGGCTGCAGCACGCGCAACGGCGGCCAGGCGCAATGCACGACGGGCCGCCTGAAGCGCTCGCAGTGGATCGCCCGTTACGGCATGGACACGGCCCTCAAATTGCACACGGAAGTGTGCGACGCGATGCAGACATTCAAGAAGATCACGGCCGACATCGATTGCGACCCGCAGCCGGGCGGCCACCTGTACATCGCCCACAAGGCGAAAGCCATGCCCGCGCTGGAAAAAGAAGCCAAGGTCATGCGCGAGATCTTCAAGTATGACGCGCGCATCCTCGATGCCGACACCGTCAAGCGCGAATTCGTCGACGACAAGGAAGCGGCCGGCGCGCTGCACGAGCCGGAAGGCATCGGCATCCACGCGGGCAAGCTGGCCTTCGGCTACCTGCGCAAGGCGCGCGCGCTGGGCGCCAAGGTGCATCCGTCCAGCCCCGTGATGGGCTGGGAAACGCGCAACGGCGTGCATTACCTGCAAACGCCGGGCGGCGTGGTGCGGGCCCGCTCTGTGGCCGTGGCCACGGGCGGCTACACCTCGCCCCACCTGCATGCGCAAGTGAAGAACCGGTTGCTGCCGATCCTGTCGAATTCCATCGTCACGCGCCCGTTGACCCCGGCGGAAATCGAGGCGTGCAACTTCCGTACCCACCAGGTGATCACGGATACGCGCATCCTGCGCCACTACTACCGCTTGATGCCGGACAACCGCGTGCAGATCGGCAGCCGCAGCGCCATCACGGGCGCCGACGCGCCGGACGACAGATATAAACAGTTTTTGATCAACGATCTGCACCGCAAGTTCCCCGCGCTGACCGGTATTCCCATCGATTACTCATGGTGGGGCTGGGTCGACGTCAGCCACGACATGATGCCGCGCATCGTGCAACCGGACCCCAAGCAATCGATTTTTTATTCACTCGGTTACGGCGGCAACGGCGTCATGTACTCGGCCCAGGCGGGCCGTCGCATGGCCGAACGCATCGCGGGCAAGGCCAGCGACACGGGCTTGCCGATCTTCAATTCGAAATTGCCGTATCCCAACATGATGGAACTGGTCGAGTCGCAAGCGTTCGCCCCGTTCCGCCGCCTGGGCCAGCGTTTCCTGTACCGCTGGTATCACTTGAAGGATGAAGTGTTTTAAATAGCAGTAGCCGTACTAAGCCGCCGCATGGTTGACAAAGAGCAAACAGCGGCGCCTCCCGCAAGGGATGAGATTGCCCGAACGTTCACACATAACAATAAATCTTGGAGTGAGACATGAACACATACACGAGCAAAAACGCGAGCAAAACGGTTTTTTCAACGCTGCGCCGCGCCGTTCTCGGCACCCTGGTGCTGGGCGTGGCGGTCGCATCGAGCGGCACGGCCTTCGCGCAGGGCAAGGAAGTAACGATTGCCTACCAGGAAATCAACGGCCCCTTCCTGGTGGCGATCGCCAGCGGCGAAGTGGAAAAGACCACCGGCTATAAAATCAACTGGCGCAAGTTCGACTCGGGCGCCAAGGTAGCCACGGGCATGGCGTCCGGCGACGTGCAGATCGGCGTCATCGGTTCCAGCCCGTTGACGGCGGCCGTCAGCCGCGGCGTCGACCTGCAGCTGTTCTGGATCATCGACGACATCAACGAAGCCGAAGCGATGGTGGCCCGCAATGGCGCCGGCATCAGCAAACCGGCCGACTTGCGCGGCAAGAAGATCGCCGTGCCGTTTGTTTCCACCACACACTTCCACACCATGTTCGCGCTGGAAACGTGGGGCATCAAGCCCACGGAAGTGAAATTGCTCAACATGCAGCCGAACCAGATCGCCGCCGCCTGGGAACGGGGCGACATCGATGCGGCCTTCGTGTGGGACCCGGCCTTGAGCAAACTCAAGCAAAACGGCAAGGTGCTCGTCACTTCCGGCGAACTGAGCAAGAAGGGCAAGGCCACGTTTGACGGCATGGCCGTCGAGCGCGCCTGGGGCGAAGCGAACGCCGACTTCATGGCCAAGTTCGTCAAGGTGATGGCCGCTGCCGACGCCGACTACCGCGCCAATCCGAAGGCGTGGACCATCGATTCCCCGCAAGTGAAAGCCAACGTCAAGCATTCGGGCGCGGCTGCCAAGGACGTGGCCGCTTCCGTGGCCTTGTACGCCTATCCATCGCTGCAGGAACAGGCCTCGCCGGCCTGGCTCGGTGGCGGCGCGAAGGGCGGCGTGGCGCAAGCCTTGCTGGCCACCGCGCAATTTTTGAAAGCTGAAGGCAAGATCGACAGCCTGGCTCCCGATTACGCCAAATATGTGACACCCAGGTATGCACAGGCCGCCGGCCTGCTGAAGTAAACGTTGTGCGATGGCGCGCCTGCGGGCGCGCTGACTGAACAGAGTGCGTTGAACAGAACTGTGGGGACACGATGGAAAATCTGTACGTCAAGGATGTCAGCGTGATTTATCCGGGCAAGACGGCCGGTGAACGCGTACATGCCTTAAATAATATCAATCTCACCATCAATAGCGGCGACTTCGTCGTCGCGCTCGGTGCTTCCGGTTGCGGCAAGACAACCTTGCTGAGCCTGATGGCGGGCTTTATCGCCCCGTCCAAGGGTGAAATCATGCTCGGGGACAATAAAGTGGAAGGGCCGGGCGCCGACCGTGGCGTGGTGTTCCAGAAACATGCCTTGCTGCCATGGCTGAACGTGATGGAAAACGTGGAATTCGGCCTGAAGCTGCAAGGCGTGCCGAAAGCCGTGCGGCGCGAACAGGCGGCGAAGAACCTGGCGCTCGTCGGCTTGAAGGACTTTCACGACAATATGATCTATCAGTTGTCGGGCGGCATGCAGCAAAGGGTCGGCATCGCCCGCGCCCTGACCAGCAATCCCGCCATGCTGCTGATGGATGAACCGATGGCGGCGCTCGACGCGTTGACGCGCGAAACCATCCAGGAATTGCTGCTCGATATCTGGGCCAAGTCCAGCACCATGTTCTTCTTCATTACCCACAGCGTCGACGAGGCGCTGTTCCTGGCGAACCGGCTGATCGTCATGTCGCCCCGTCCGGGCCGCATCACGCACACGTATGAACTCGATTTCAACATGCGCTTCCTCGAATGCCGCGATGCGCGCGCCGTGAAATCGAGCCCGGACTTCATCAAGATGCGCGAAACCGTGCTCAACATCATTTATGGCGACGAGCGCGCCGTCAATAAAGAGCTGGAGGTGTCCCATGCATAGCCCATCCGTCGTGGGATTTCCTCCCGCCACCGCCAAGCGCGCCGGCTTTTTTGGCCGCCTGTTCGCTCCCCGCTGCGCCATGCCTGGCGAAGCGTTTGGTGCGCCGGGGCAGGGCAATTCCAGCCGCATCGCCACCGTCACCGTCATCGCCGTACTCTTGCTGTGGTTTGGCGTGACGGCCAGCGGCCTCGTGAAACCGCTGTTCCTGCCGTCGCCGCAAGCCGTGTACGAGAAATTCATCATGGCGGCCACCACCGGTTTCGGCGGCGCCACCCTGTGGGAACATACCGTCGCCAGTCTGGTGCGCGTGTTCGGCGCCTTTGGCCTGGCTTGCCTGTTTGCCATCCCCGTCGGCGTGATGATGGGCGTGAACCGCGTGGCGCGCGGTATCTTCGATCCCTTGATCGAGTTCTACCGTCCGCTGCCGCCGCTTGCTTACTTGCCACTGGTTATCATCTGGTTCGGCATCGGCGAGTTTTCGAAGGTCTACCTGATCTTCCTGGCCATCTTCGCGCCGATGGCGATCGCAGCCCGCGCCGGCGTCAGCTCCGTGTCACTGGAGCAAATCCACGCGGCCTATTCGATGGGCGCCACCCGTTTCCAGGTGATCGTGCACGTGATCCTGCGCGCAGCGATTCCGGAAATCCTCACCGGCATGCGCATCGGCATCGGCGTGGGCTGGACTACCCTGGTGGCGGGCGAGATGGTGGCGGCCACGCGCGGCCTGGGCTACATGGTGCTGAGCGCCTCCGAGTTCCTCGCCAGCGATGTCGTGATCATGGGCATCATCGTGATCGGCTTCTTCGCTTTCCTGTTTGATTTGATGATGCGCTACCTCGAACGTACCCTCGTGCCATGGAAGGGCAAGGTGTAAGACGTTCCCGGGAGTGGCGCTAATGCCACAAGTGTTGCCGCCGCTCCCATTTTTTAACCAGCAATAACTGAGCCATACCCCGTACGTATCCTCCAGCGCGCTTGCCCCTTGGGCGCCGCGCCGGGCCGCTGCATTTCCAGATTGACTTATGGCATGCAGCCAACCAGACTGATTTGATGATGTATCGATGCTGCTTGACGGTGTTGCCCAAATAAAACAAAGCCGCGCGGCAGGAACCGGCCGCAGCAGGCGAGGGCGCACCGGGCTTCAGAGATTTTCAGGAGACAAAAACATGATTAGCGAATCGCATAACAGTACCGGCTTGCAGCACTCGCTGAAGCAACGCCACATGAGCATGATCGCCATCGGCGGCGTGATCGGCGCCGGCCTCTTTGTCGGCAGCGGCGTCATCGCCAAGGCTGCCGGCCCGGCCGCCATCCTATCCTTCCTGCTCACGGGCGGCCTGGTCGTCCTGATCATGCGCATGCTGGGCGAGCTGGCTTCGTCCCTGCCCGTGGTCGGCTCCTTTTACGAATATGCGCGCCTGGCCTTCGACGACAAGCCGAAGGTCTCGAAATTCCTCGGCTTCATGAGCGGCTGGATGTACTGGTATTTCTGGGTCGTCGTCGTCGCCCTGGAAGCCATCGCCGGCGCCAAGCTGGTCAACTTCTGGCTGCCCGACGTGCCCTCGTGGGCCATCAGCCTGGTCTTGCTCGTGTCGATGACGGTGCTCAACCTGTTCTCGGTGAAAGCGTTTGGCGAATTCGAGTTCTGGTTCGCCTCGATCAAGGTGGTCGCCATCGTCGTCTTTCTGTTCGTCGGCGCCCTGTTCATCACGGGCAGTTTGCCTAACAGCATCCCAAGCCTGGGCTTTTTGACCAGCCATGGCGGCTTCATGCCGCACGGCTGGGGCCCCGTGCTCAGCGGCGCCGTGGCCGCCACGGCCTTTTATTCGGGCGCCGAGATCGTCACCATCGCGGCTGCCGAAACGTCGGACCCGGCCAAGGCCATCGCCCGCGCCACCAATTCCGTCGTCACGCGCGTGCTGATGTTCTATGTCGGCTCCATGTTTGTCGTCGTCTGCATCGTGCCCTGGGATTCGCCGGCCATCGCCACGCCTTTCGTCAGCGCCCTGACCGTCATGAACATTCCGTACGCGGCCCATATCATGAACGCCATCATTTTGACGGCCGTCCTGTCGGCGCTGAACTCCAGCCTGTACGCCTCGTCGCGCATGATCTTCGCGCTGACGCGCCGCGGCGACGCGCCGACGGGCCTGGTCAAGCTGAGCAAGAATGGCGTGCCGATTCGCGCCATCCTGTTCAGCACCTTGTTCGCCTATTTCGCCATTGCTGTCTCGTATGTATCGGCCGACCTCGTGTTCCCCTTCATCGTCAACTCTTACGGCATCCTGATCCTGTTCGTGTACTTGCTCATTGCGATATCTCAATTGCGTTTGCGCCGCCGCCTGGAACGCGAATGCCCGGAACGCATCAAGGTGCGCATGTGGCTGTTCCCCTATCTGACGTATTTCACCATCTTCGCCATGCTGGTGATCCTGGGCGCCATGAGCGTGTCGTCCGATACGGAGCAGCGCGTGTCGTTCTGGTTCGGCCTGTTGAGCGTGGCCATCATGAGCGTCATGTACTACATCAAGAAGCTGGTCAACGATGACCGCAACGGCGGCGAAGCGGCCGATACTAAAGTGGAGCTCAAACATGTCTGATAC
This sequence comes from Janthinobacterium agaricidamnosum, assembly GCF_003667705.1. Classification (NCBI taxonomy): domain Bacteria; kingdom Pseudomonadati; phylum Pseudomonadota; class Betaproteobacteria; order Burkholderiales; family Oxalobacteraceae; genus Janthinobacterium; species Janthinobacterium agaricidamnosum. The sequence goes on from NZ_CP033019.1 coordinate 1,660,206, forward strand.
GACCTTGTTGCCTGCAGGCCGGCGCCGCTTCCTGCGCACGACGGCCGCCCTGGGCGCCGCCGCCGTGGCGGGGCCTGGGTCAGCCTTGGCTGCGTCTGTCACCTTGCCGTTTGAAAACGGCGAGCGCGAACTGGTGGCCTTCCCGCAAAAGCGCCCGCTGATCCTGCTGACCAGCCGCCCGCCCCAGCTGGAAACGCCGTTCAGCGTGTTCAATGAAGGCGCGATCACGCCCAACGACGCGTTTTTCGTGCGCTACCACTGGAGCGGCTTGCCCACCAGCATCGATGGCGGCAGCTACCGTTTGCGCATCGGCGGCCTCGTCAAAACGCCACTGGAACTGTCGCTGGCGGAACTCAAACAGCTGGCCGACCCCGTCGACGTGGTGGCCGTGACGCAATGTTCGGGCAACAGCCGTGGCTTTTTTTCCCCGCGCGCGAATGGCGGGCAGCTGGGCAATGGCGCCATGGGCAATGCCTGCTGGACGGGCATCCCCCTGAAGACCGTGCTGGAAAAGGCCGGCATCGCGGCCAGTGCCGTGCAGGTGGCCTTCAACGGCTTGGAAACGCCGCCCGTGGGCGATGGCCCCGACTTCCAGAAAGCCTTGTCCGTCGAGCACATCATGGCGGGCGACGTCCTGCTGGCCTGGGCCATGAATGGCGAAGACATCCCGTTCCTCAACGGCTATCCGCTGCGCCTGATCGTGCCGGGCTTCTATGGCACTTACTGGGTCAAGCACCTGAGCGACATCACCGTGCTCGACAAACCGTTTGACGGCTTCTGGATGAGCACGGGCTACCGTATTCCCGACAACGGTTCCGGTTTCATCGAGCCGGAGACACCGGTGGGCAAGACGACGCCGATCAGCCGCCTCAACGTGCGCTCCTTCATCACCAGCGTGCAAGATGGCGCGCAAGTGAAGGCGGGGCGCGACCTGGCCTTGCGCGGCATCGCCTTCGATGGCGGGCAGGGCATCAGCGAGGTGACCGTGTCGGCAGACGGCGGCCAGACGTGGCAGGAAGCAACGCTGGGCAAGGACCTGGGACGTTTCTCGTTTCGCGAGTGGACGATGGTCATGAAGGCGCCGCACAAGGGCAAGCACGTGCTGATGGTGCGCGCCGTCAACCGCATCGGCCAGAGCCAGCCGATGAAAGCCCTGTGGAATCCCATGGGTTATATGCGCAACGTGGTGGAAACCACGCGCATTCAGGCAGTGTGAGGAGAACCGGATGCTGATCAGAACACTCGCCACCGCCGTGGCCTTGATGCTTGCCGGCAGCGCTGGCGCGCTGGAAATCCATTTGCCGCCCGAAACGGCGGCCTATAAACCCAGCGAATTGCCCGGCTACCAGCTGGTGCAGCGCAACTGCATGACGTGCCACGCGGCCCAGTATGCATCGAGCCAGCCGCCCGCTTCGCCGCGCGCTTACTGGGAGGCGACCGTCAAGAAGATGAAAAAGCCGTTCGGCGCCCAGTTTGACGACGCGGACATGCCGGCCATGGTCGATTACCTGGTGAAAACCTATGGCGCGGAGCGGGGCGCCGCCGCGCCTGCCGCCGCAGTGAAGCCCGCCGCAGCGGCTGTCCCTGCCGCCAGCGGCAAGGATGTGAAAACCTTGCTGGCGGCAAATGGCTGCATGGCATGCCACGCCCTCGACCAGAAGGTGGTCGGACCCGGCTTTGCGGAAGTGGCCGCCCGATACAAGGGCCAGGACAGCGTCGCTGCCGTGGCGGCCAACATCCGCAATGGCGGGGCCGGCAAATGGGGCCCCGTGCCCATGCCGCCATTCAGCCAGCTCAGCGTAGCCGATGCGGCCACGCTGGCCAAATATGTGCTGTCCAGATAAGACCCGGCCAACGCGGCCGCGTCGCTGATCTTCTCTTCCTTTCCGCCGGCATCCGGCGTGGCCGATGCCTGCCACGCCGGTTTTCCTCGCCGCGATCATATGCGCCGCCCGCTCCCCGCGCGACCGCCAAAAATAAGTTTCCATTCCTAATATTTATTCATTGATTATCTATTTTTTGCAAGAATGTGACATGTTAATTTGCAGCAAAAAAGTGTGTCATCAGATGAACATGCACATATGTAAAAAATAACATTGTTTTATATTGTGATAATGCCAATCTCTTGTTCATTTCGCATGCATGGTGCGCTCATGGAATAGCATGTCGATAGTGACAGCGATGCAATTTTGTTGTGTTATGACAACGAATTTCTTGCCGGGAAGGCGCATTTTCACGGTGTTTTGCGAATTTTAAGGGCATCCCTGTCGAGACCGCACCAATGTGGTGAAAGAGCTCATTAGATAGGTATTTTCTCGCCTGATGACGGGCTAAAATGGGTCAATGTTGCTGAGGGGAATTTATTTTTTTGTTGTCATTGTATTTGACAATGATGCTAAAAAAATACGTCCTTTGCAGCTCTTGTATTCCCCGTCAGCACAGCCGCCAGCGGCTTGCCTGGCGCGGGCGCGCCGCCTGAAAGGATGACCTTGAACACCACATTACTTCCATTGACCTTGCTGGCGCTGATCCAGACCGCCTGGGCCGTCGATCCTCCGGGCGCAGGCAGCCAGCTGCAGCAGATTCCCGCCGCGCCCCAGCTGCCGAAAGCGCCGCCAGCCATCCGCGTACAGCAGGGCAATGTGCCGGCCACGACGGTGGGCGATACCACGCGCATCACCGTACAGCGCCTGCGGATCACGGCACCGCCCGTCTTTGCCGAAAGCGAACTGGTCGCCGCCGCGGGTTTCGTGCCCGGCAGCGAGCTGACCCTGGGCGAATTGCGCGCCATGGCGTCAAAAATTGCCAGCTATTACCAGAACCGCGGCTATTTTCTTGCGCAGGCCTATCTGCCGGCGCAGGATATCGAGGATGGCGTCGTCGCCATCGACGTGCTGCCGGGCCGTTATGGTCAGGTGCAGCTGCGCAATCAGAGCACGCTGTCCGACGGCCTGGCCGGCACGATACTGGCCGGGCTCGACGGGCAAGTGATCGCCACGCCGCCGCTGGAGCGGCGCTTGCTGCTGTTGTCGGACTTGCCGGGCGTGCAGGTGAGCTCGACCCTGGCGCCGGGGGCGTCCTTGGGCGCGTCCGACCTGATCGTCAACGTGCAGCCCGGTTCGCGTTTCAACGGCAGCATCGACCTGGATAACCAGGGCAACCGCTACACGGGCCGCAACCGCATCGGCGCCACCCTGAACATCAACGAGCTGGCCGGCATAGGCGACGTGGCCACCGTGCGCGCCTTTACTTCGGCCGATGGCTTGAATTACGGCCGCCTGGCCTACCAGGGACAGGCGGGCCTGTTGCGCCTGGGCGGCGCCTACACGTATATGGATTACAAGCTGGGCAAGGAATTTGCCGTGCTCGACGCCAAGGGAACGGCGAAGATCGCCAGCGCGTATGCCAGTTATCCGCTGATCCGCTCGCGCAGCAACAATCTGTATGCGCAAGTGAGCTACGACGACAAGACATTCCAGGACAGGACGGAATCGACGGGCAGCGTCAACGACAAGACAGCCAAGGTGTGGATGCTGAACCTGAATGGCGATGGCAAGGACGGCTGGGGCGGCGGTGGCGTGAGCACGTATTCGGTGACCTACACCACGGGCAAGATCGATATCGAGACGCCGATGGCCTTGCTGATCGATCAGCTGACGGTGAAGAGCAACGGCCACTTCAACAAGCTTGCCTTCAACGCGGCGCGCGTGCAAAGCCTGGGCGGCGAGACGAGCTTGTTCGGCATCATCAGTGGCCAGGCAGCCTCGAAAAACCTCGATGTCTCGGAAAAGATGGGCATCGGCGGCGTGGGCGGCGTGCGCGCCTATCCGGGCGGCGAGGCGTATGGCGACCAGGGCTATGTGCTGAATGTGGAATTGCGCCAAAACATCACGGCGTTCACGGCGTTTCCCGGCCAGCTGCAGGTGCTGGCCTTTGCCGACACGGGCACCGTCAAGCTGAACCGCGACGCCTGGGGCGCGGGCGAGAACCGCCGCACCCTGAGCGGCGCCGGCGTGGGCGTGACGTGGACGGGCGCCAATGCGCTCGTCCTGAAGGCGTATTACGCGCACAAGCTGGGCAATGCCAAGGCGACTTCCGCACCGGATGCGGCAGGCCGTTTCTGGCTGCAAGCCATTAAATACTTCTAATTAAGACAAGTTAATACAATCAGGACACTGCCATGAACCGCATCTACCGCTCCATCTGGAACCAGGCCACCGGCGCCTACGCCGCCGTTTCCGAAAACGTCAAATCCGCCGGCAAGCGCTCGATGCCAGGATGCAGCGGGAGCGGGGCGCATTTCGCCTTGACCGGCATGGCGGCGGCGCTGATGCTCGGTTACGGCTCGCTGGCCCTGGCGGGGCCGGCGGGCGGTACGGTGGTGGCGGGCCAGGCAACGATCAATGGCGCGCCGGGCGCCACGGTGATCAGGCAGGGCAGCCAGAACGCCGTGATCAACTGGGCCAGTTTCAATATCGGCAAGGGCGAGTCGGTGCAGTTCCAGCAGCCCAACAGCAACGCGGTGGCCCTGAACCGCGTGCTGGGCGGCGACGGTACTACCATCCTGGGCAACTTGTCGGCCAACGGCAAGGTGTTCATCGTCAATCCGAACGGCATCCTGTTCGGCCAGGGCGCGTCCGTGAACACGGCCGGGCTGGTGGCGTCCACCCTGGACATCAGCAACGCCGACTTCATGGCGGGCAAGTACCAGTTTTCCGGCAATGGCACGGGTAAAGTCCTGAACCAGGGCAGCATCAGCGCGCCGGGCGGCTATGTGGCCCTGCTGGGCGCGCACGTCTCGAATGAAGGCACGATCCAGGCACTTCTGGGTTTTGTAGCCCTGGCGGCGGGCAAGGCGATCACCCTGGACGTGGCCGGTGACGGCTTGCTCAATGTGGCCGTCAACGCAGGCGCCGTGGGCGCTTTGGTCAACAATGGCGGCCTGATCCAGGCCGACGGCGGCAGCGTGGTGCTCACGGCGCAGGCGGCGGGCGACTTGCTGAAAACCGCCGTCAACAACACGGGCGTGATCGAGGCGCACACGATAGCCACGCGCGGCGGCACGATCAAATTGCTGGGCGACATGCAAAGCGGCACGGTGAACGCGGCCGGCACCCTGGACGCCAGCGCGTCCGACGGCGGCAATGGCGGCTTCATCGATACTTCGGCCGCGCACGTGAAGATCGACGATGCGCTGAAGGTGACGACGGCATCGAGCAAGGGCCTGGCCGGCACCTGGCTGATCGACCCGACCGACTTCAATATCGCCGTTTCCGGCGGCGACATGACGGGCGCTTTCCTGAGCAACTCCTTGAAATCGGGCAATGTGCAAATCCAGAGCGTGTCGGGCGGCAGCGGCACGCAGGGCAACATCAACGTCAACGACAACATCAACTGGACCGCCAACAAGCTGACCCTGACGGCACAGAACAACATCAACATCAACAAGGCCATGCGCGGCGCAGGCACGGCCAGCCTGGCGCTCGAATACGGCCAGAGCGGGGTCGCCGCCGGCAATCTGTCGACGTACAACGTCAAGGCCGAAGTGGATTTGCCATCGGGCAATAACTTCAGCACCAAGCTGGGCAGCAATGGCAGCGTGACCGTGTATCAGGTGATCAACAGCCTGGGCGCCTTCAACAGCACCACCGGCAGCGACGTGCAGGGCATGCAGGGCAATTTGTCCGGCAAGTACGTGCTGGGCAGCAATATCGATGCGCGCGGCACCTCTGGCTGGGATGGCGGCAAGGGATTTGCGCCCATCGGCAGCGATGCGGCGCCTTTCACGGGCACGCTCGATGGCCTGGGCCATGAAATCGTGGGGTTGACGATCAACCGCCCTGACGTGCCTGTCGGGATGTTCGGCAATATCGGCGCTGCCGCTGCCGTGCGCAATATGGGTTTTAGCGGCGTCAGCGTTGCCGGATCGGCCGCCAACTATAGCAGCACCTATGCGGGCATAGGCGCACTGGCTGCCGTCAACAGCGGCAAGATCGATAATGTGTATAGCAGTGGTGCCGTGAGCGCCTCCGGTTATGTCAATCTGGGCGGCCTGGTGGGCATCAATGCCGGAACGATCAGCAATAGCCGCGTCTCCGGCACGGTCGTCTCCGCGGGCGATCCCGGGCCGGGCGGCTACGGCGCGGCAGGCGGCTTTGTGGGCCTCAACGCCGTAGGCGGCTTGATCAAGAACAGTTCCAGCTCCGCCACCACCAGCTCCACGCGCTACGTGGCGGCCGGGCTGGTGGTCACCAACTCCGGTGCGATCAGCGATAGCTATGCGACGGGCACCGTGAACGCAGGAGCCAACTATGGCGGCGGCCTGGTCAGCTTTAACAATGGCAGTATCAGCAATAGTTACGCGACCGGCGCGATGAACGCCTCGGGCAGTGCCGGCGGCCTGGTGGGAACCAATAACAGCGGCAGCGCGACCATCAGCAATAGCTACGCGACCGGCAAGGTCACCTCCACCGGCGGCTATGTCGGCGGCCTGGTGGGCCTGTTGCGTGGAACCTTGAGCAACAGCTATGCGACGGGCGACGTGCAGACCACCGGGCTGGCCGGCGGCGTGGTCGGTTACAACGTGGGCGGCACCATCACGAATGTCTATACCACCGGCAAGGTGACGGGCGGCGGCGCCAGCGTGGGCGCCATCGTCGGCGAGCACAACGGCGGTAGCGTCAACCGCGCCTATTTTGACAGCACGATCAATTCCGGCCTGAATGGCATCGGCCGAAGCTTCAATGGCGCCACCTCGAATGCGCAAGGGCTGAGCACGGCGCAGATGCTGGTATCGAGTAATTATGTGGGCTTCAATTTCACGGCCACGGGCGGCGCCACCGGCAATAATTGGGTGGCGGTCAGCGCCGACGGCACCCTCAATGGCGCTGCCGGCACGCGCCCCATGCTGGCGTCGGAGTGGTCAAATACCATCAATTCGGCGCACCAGCTGCAATTGATGGCGATGAACAAGACAGCCACCTACACGCTGGGCAGCAGCTTCAGCGCCGCCACGACGGCGGCCAATGGCCAGGATATCTGGGGAACCACTGGCTTCATCCCCGTCGGCACGGCAGGTTCGGCCTTCACGGGCAGCCTCGACGGCACCGGCCATATCATTTCCAGCCTGACCATTGCCAAGGCGGGCGTGAACAACGTGGGCCTGTTCGGCGCCATCGGCAGCGGCGGGGTGGTGGCGAATGTGGGCTTGTCCGGCGGCAGCGTAGCGGGCGGCACGAATGTGGGCGCCCTGGCCGGCAGCAATGCCGGCACGATCAGCGGCAGCTTTGCCACCAGCGGCGTGACGAGCACGTCCACCGGAGGCGGCCTGGTGGGCAGCAATACGGGCACGGTGGCGGACAGCTATGCCAGCGGGGCCGTGGGCGGCACCAGCATCGTCGGCGGCCTCGTCGGCAGCAATGGCGGCAGCATCGCCAACAGTTATGCGAACGGCAGCGTGAGCGGTTCCAGCAGTGTGGGCGGCCTGGTGGGCGCCAGTACGGGCAGCGCCGCGGGCAGCTATTGGGACACGACGGCCAGCGGCCAGGCGAACAGCATGGGCGGTACCGCCATGACGACGGCGCAGCTGAAAAACCTGTCGAATTACACGGGCGCCGGCTGGGAACTGGCGCAGATGTGGGTGGTCTACGACGGCCAGAGCGCGCCTTTCCTGCGCTCGTTCATGAAGCAGATCGCCGTGCGCGTTTCCTACGACAGCAAGGTGTATGACGGCGTGGCCTACGCAGGCGGCAGCAATAGCGTCACCTACTCGAACACGGTGGATGGCGCCAACCTGCTCGGTACGGTCGTGTATGCGGGCAATGCCGCCGGCGCCGTCAATGCGGGCACCTATGGCGTGTCGGCCAGCGGCCTGTACGCTTCGGGCGGCCAGTCCGGCTATGCCATCAGCTATATCGATGGCGGCCTGGTGATCACGCCCAAGTCCGTCACCCTGAGCGGCGCGGCGGTGGGCGACAAAGTGTATGACGGCACCACCGTGGCCGCCATCAGCGGCACCCTGAACGGCGTGCTGGCGGGCGACCTGGCCAATGTCAGTTCGACCGTGAATGGCACGTTTGCCAGCAAGAATGCCGGCAACGGCATCGCCGTGACGGTCAACGCGGCCCTGGGCGGCAGCGCCGGCGGCAACTATGCGCTGGTGCCCGTGAACGGCTTGACGGGCAATATCAGCAAGGCCACCATCAGCGGCGTGAGCGGCATTGTTGCTGGAAATAAAGTATATGACGGCACTGCCACGGCCAGCCTGAACACGGCGGGCGCCACGTTTGCGGGCATGATCGGTGGCGACAGCCTGAGCGTGGCGGGCGCCAGCGGCAGTTTTGCCGACAAGAACGCGGGCACAGGCAAGACGGTCAGCATCAGCGGCATCGTGCTGGGCGGCACGGATGCCGGCAACTACAATTTGACCGGCACCACGGCCAGCGGCACAGCCGATATCAGCAAGGCCACCCTCAGCGGCGTGACCGGTATCGTTGCCGGAAATAAGGTGTACGACGGCGGCGTGGCCGCCAGCCTGAACATGGCTGGGGCGTCGTTCACGGGGATGGTGGGCGGCGACAACCTGACGGTCTCGGGCGCCAGCGGCAGTTTTGCCGACAAGAACGCCGGAAATGGCAAGACGGTCAATATCAGCGGCATGGTCCTGGGCGGCACGGATGTTGGAAATTATGATTTTACCAACGCCACGGCCACCAGCACGGCCAACATCAGCCAGGCCACCCTCAGCGGCGTGAGCGGCATTGTTGCTGGAAATAAAGTGTATGACGGCACCGCCACGGCCAGCCTGAACGCGGCGGGCGCCACGTTCGCGGGCATGATCGGTGGCGACAGCCTGAGCGTGGCGGGCGCCAGCGGCAGTTTTGCCGACAAGAACGCGGGCACAGGCAAGACGGTCAGCATCAGCGGCATCGTGCTGGGCGGCACGGATGCCGGCAACTACAATTTGACCGGCACCACGGCCAGCGGCAGCGCCGATATCAGCAAGGCCACCATCAGCGGCGTGACCGGTATCGTTGCCGGAAATAAAGTGTACGACGGCGGTGTGGTCGCCAGCCTGAACATGGCTGGGGCGTCGTTCACGGGGATGGTGGGCGGCGACAACCTGACGGTCTCGGGCGCCAGCGGCAGTTTTGTCGACAAGAACGCGGGCACAGGCAAGACGGTCAATATCAGCGGCATGGTCCTGGGCGGCACAGACGCTGGAAATTATGATTTTACCAACGCTACCGCCAGCAGCACGGCCAATATCAGCCAGGCCACCATCAGCGGCGTGAGCGGCATTGTTGCTGGAAATAAAGTGTATGACGGCAGCACGGCCGCCAGCCTGGATGCGGCGGGCGCCACGTTCGCGGGCATGATCGGTGGCGACAGCCTGAGCGTGGCGGGCGCCAGCGGCAGTTTTGCCGACAAGAACGCGGGCACAGGCAAGACGGTCAGCATCAGCGGCATCGTGCTGGGCGGCACGGATGCCGGCAACTACAATTTGACCGGCACCACGGCCAGCGGCAGCGCCGATATCAGCAAGGCCACCCTCAGCGGCGTGACCGGTATCGTTGCCGGAAATAAAGTGTATGACGGCAGCACGGCCGTCAGCCTGAATACGGCTGGCGCCGCTTTCAGCGGCATGGCCGGCGGCGACAACCTGACGGTATCGAACGCGACCGCCTCCTTCAGCGACAAGAACGCGGGCAATGGCAAGACGGTCAATGTCAGCGGCATCGTGCTGGGCGGCACGGACGCAGGCAATTACAACCTGGCCAGCGACACGGCCAGCAGCAGTGCCAATATCAGCGCCAAGGCGCTGACGCTGACGGGCTTGACTGGCAACAATAAAGTCTACGACGGCACAGCCAGTGCGAACCTGACCGGCGGCACCCTGAATGGCCTGGTCAATTCGGAAACCCTGGCCTTCACTGTCCAGGGGGCAAGCTACAGCGACAAGAACGCGGGCACGGGCAAGGCCATTACGGTGGGCGGCGTGACCTTGAGCGACGGCAGCGGCCTGGCCGGCAACTACACGCTGAGTACGCCAAACGGCATGACGGGCGATATCGCGAAGGCAACGATTTCCAGCATTAGCGGTTTGAGCGCCCTGGACAAGATATATAACGGCAACCTCAACGTCAGCCTCAGTCCCGGCCAGGCGGTGATCAACGGCAAGATTGCCGGCGACGATGTGCAATTGTTCAGCGCGAGCGGTGCATTCACGGATAAAAACGTGGGCAGCAACAAGGCCGTCAATATCACGACTATCACCTTGTCCGGCAGCGATCTGGTCAATTATGACTTCCTCAACAATACGGCCAGCGCCACGGCCAGTATCACGCCCAAGGCCGTCACGCTCTCCGGTGTGACTGCAGGCAATAAAGTCTACGATGGCACGACAGCGGCAGTCTTGTCGGGCGGCACCCTGACCGGCATGGTCGCGGATGAAACGCTGGGCTTCAGCGGCGGTGTCGGCAGCTTTAGCGACAAGAATGCCGGTACCGGCAAGGTGGTGACCATCAGCGGCGCCAGCTTGCAGGATGGCACTGGCCTGGCCAGCAATTATGCCTTCAGCAGTCCCGCCAACGTGAACGCCGACATCAGCAAGGCGACCATCAGCGGCGTGACGAACGTGGGCGTCAACAACAAGACCTATGATGGCTCGGCCATGGCCACGCTCAACGGCGCGGCGACCTTCAATGGCATGGTGAACGGCGACAGCCTGACCGTGGCCGGCAACGGCGCCTTCAGCGACAAGAATGCGGGCACGGGCAAGACGGTGGCGGTCAGCGGCATCACCCTCGGCGGCGCCGATGCGGACAACTACAACCTTGCCAGCACGGTTGCCAGTGGCACGGCCAGCATCACGCCGGCGTCCATCAGCGCTATTTCCGGCATCGTGGCGGCAAACAAGGTGTATGACGGCGGCACGGCGGCCAGCCTGAATCTGGCGGGCGCCAGCTTCAATGGCATGGTGGCCGGCGACGTCCTGAGCCTGGCTGGCGGCCCCGTCCTTGGCGCGTTCAGCGACAAGAATGCGGCAACGGGCAAGACCGTGAATATCAGCGGCCTGGGCCTGGCCGGCGCCGATGCGGGCAATTACGTATTGGCCAGCAGCCTGGCCAGCACCACGGCCGATATCACGCCGGCGGCCCTGACGGTCAGCGCCACCGGCATCAACAAGGTGTACGACGCCACCACGAACGCCGTCGTTTTCTTGCGCGACAACCGTATCGGCAATGATCAGCTCAATATTGCCAGCAATGGCGCCAGTTTCAGCAACAAGAATGCGGGCGCGGGCAAGACGGTGACGGTGGCGGGCATACGCCTGAGCGGGGCGGATGCGGGCAATTACGTGGTCAACACCACGGCCAGCACCACGGCCACGATCTCGCAGGCACTGCTGACGGTGAAAGTCGACAATGCGGCAAAAGACCAGGGACGCGCCAATCCCGACTTCAGCGCCAGCTACAGCGGCTTGCTTGGCGGCGACACGCTGGCCGCCGAAGTGAGCGGTCAGCTGGCCTTCGGCACGCCGGCGACGACGGCTTCCGCGGCAGGCAATTATCTGGTCTCGGCCTCGGGCCAGGCGTCGAACAATTACGCCTTGAACTATGTTGACGGCGTGCTGAAAGTCAATCCGACGGAAGCGCTGCAAAGCGCCGTTGCGAACGTGATCGCGGCTGTTGCCGTGGCGCCGTCGCAGGGCAATATGGTGCAGGCCGACATGATCGTCAGCGGCGAGACGGCGCCAGGCAAGCCTGCCGCCGCGCAGGATGCGCCGCGCGAGGGAGAGAAGGGCGGCTCGGGCAGCGCACCGCTGGTGCAACTGGCCGGCAACGTCGTCAGCAATGTCTTGCCAGGCCTGCGCCTGAGCGTGGTGGACAGCGGCTTGCGCTTGCCGGTTGAGGTTTCCGTCGGTACGCGCCAGGACAGCCAGTAAGGTCCGCCGCGTCACCAGATGCCGGCGCCGGAGTGCCGCTTCGTGTTTCGAGGCGGCATTTTCATGCCTTCGCATCGTCGCAACACTTTTACAATGGCTGCATCATCCTTGTTTTCCGTCAGAGGCGCAGCGCTGAACAGAAAGTACAATCGCATGACATCCCATTTCATCGGCGTGGCCGGCTTGCCACGCGCCGGTTCCACCTTGCTGTGCCAGCTGCTGGCGCAGCATCCCGACTTGCATTGCGAAGGCAATAGCTCGCCCCTGTGCAACGCTTTGCTGGGCATGCGGCGCATGGTCAGCGATGACGCTTTTTTCCTGTCGCAGCTCGACAGCACCTTCGACGCCAGCTACGGCCACCTGAAAACGGCCATGCAGGGCTTTCTGCGCGGCTGGTACCGCGATTGCGGCAAGCAGGGCGTGGTCGACAAGAACCGCGCCTGGCTGCATTGCGTGGAAATGCTGCTGCAGCTGGCGCCGGAAGCGAAGATCATCGTCTGCGTGCGTGAACTGGGCCAGGTCTACGGCTCCATCGAAGCGCAGCACCAGCGCACCATCCTGCTCGATTTTGTCGACCATCTGGCCGATTTTGACCGCCTGGGCCGGGCCGACATGCTGTTTGCCAAGGACCGCACCATCGGCGCTCCGCTGAGTTCCCTGCATGCCGTGCTGGACCTGCCTGCCGAAGTGCAGCAAAAGCTGTATTTCGTGCGCTTCGAAGACTTGATGGCGCGGCCCGTGGAATGCATGTCCCACCTGTACACCTGGCTGGGCCTGGCACCGTTCCAGATCGACCCGCACGATCTTGCCGTGGGTATCCAGGAAAGCGACAGCCACTACCGCATGAAATACACGCACCGCCAGCAGGCGACGATCAGCCCGCCCGGGCAGCATGCGATTCCGCCGCGCATCCAGGCGCAGATCGAAAGCGCCTATGGCTGGTTTTACGACCTGTATTATCCGCAACACCAACGTGCGGCAACGCCATCGGCCTGAAAACACCTGCGGCAGTGCCAATACCACTTGCCGCAGCGCTGCCGGCGCGGTATTGCCGGCAGTTGTCTTGAAAACGCCTTTTCTCCCTCTTCCCACTCTTCGCTTGCCGCACCGTGGCCCCGCCGCCTGAAGTCACTGGTATTGTAAAAAACACCGTTTTATAAAACCACTTGACTACCAATTTTCGGCGTCGCATTCTTGGTGCAGAAAGCCGACGCTTCGCTGTGCTTTCTTTACGTACAACATAAAAAGCTACTTCGATAGTTTTCGTACAACGTTCAGGAGACATTGTGAAGACACGGCAAATTAGCCGGCTGGCCTCGCCCTTGATGGCTGGCTTGCTGGGCAGCGCGCTGCTCGCTTGCGGCGGCAATTCCACCACCGAACCCCCATCGACCCTGCTGGCCGCCACGGCCGCCAGCGACAGTTGCGCAGCCTGGAGCGCCAGCGCCGTCTACACGGCGGGCCAGTGCGCCGTCTACGACGGCAAGGTGTACCGGGCCAAATGGTGGGTGCAGGGCACGGCGCCGAACAACGACCAGTGGGGACCGTGGAGTCTCGATACCACCACGCCGACGCCCACCCCGACGCCTACACCCACGCCTACACCCACGCCTACACCCACGCCCACGCCGGGCGTGCCCACCAGGGCCCAGGCCGAGGCGAACGAGGCGGCGCTGACGAACAACGATTTCTTCCGCAAGGTCAAGGCGTCGATCCGCACGCTGGGCAATGCGGCCGTCGAAGCCGTCCAGCCTGGCCTGGCCGGCAATCCGCTCAACGTCAAGCGCGTCGAACGTCTGCTGCCGGCGGCGAAGTGGGATTATTATTTTGCCGCGCGCGATACAAGCTATACCTACCAGCGCTTCCTGCAAGCGGTGGCCAAGTTTCCCGCCGTGTGCGACGACTATAGCGACGGGCGCAACGCGGACGCCATCTGCCGCCACAGCCTGGCCACCATGTTCGCCCATTTCGGGCAGGAAACGGGCGACCATAACGCCAGCAGCCCGCTGCCGCAATGGCGCCAGGGCTTGAAGTATTTGCGCGAACTGGGCTGCGACGAGACGGGCGCCGGCTGCGGCTACAACGTCGAGTGCGCCGATCCCGTCTTCAACAAGGTATGGACGTGCGGCAAGAATGCCGACGGCAGCTTCAAGAAGTATTTCGGCCGCGGCGCCAAGCAGCTGTCGTACAACTACAACTACGGCCCGTTCTCGCAAGCGATGCATGACGGCGACCAGTCCGTGCTGCTGAAAAATCCGGACCTTGTCGCCTCGACCTGGCTGAACCTGGCGTCGGCCACGTTCTTCTTTGTCTATCCGCAACCGCCGAAACCATCGATGCTGCACGTGCTCGACGGCACCTGGGTGCCGAACGCGGCCGATACGACGGCAGGCGCGGGCAATAACTTTGCCACCACCATCATGATCATCAACGCCGAATGCGGGCAGGGCACGGAAAAGCAGGCCGCGCAAAACCGTATCGATTACTACAAGCAGTTTGCCGCCGACATGGGCTGGGATTATTCCGGCGAACAGCTGTCCTGCGCCAACATGCAACGCTTCACCCCGGCCAGTTCCGCTGCCTACAACATCTACTGGGAAAAGAACTGGAGCGCCGGTGGCGAGAACCAATGCCAGCTGGTCAGCTATCAAACCCCGTACAGCGCCTTGCTGGCGGGGAACTACGTGAAATGCGTGGAAGCCAACTGGAATGTGAAGTTGCAGTAGCAGTAAAGGCAGGAAAGCCGGCCAGGGATAACAGTTGACAAGAGCCCCTCGAGGGGCCTGCAACAGCTCTCGATGTAAAACCATAACGGAGACCAATACAACATGAAATCGAATGCATTATTGATGGCCCTGCTCAGCGGCGTGCTCGTCGCTTGCGGCGGGGGCCAGGAAGGCACGACCGCCACGCCAAACACCTTGCTCGCCGCCGTGGAAGCGTGCGCCGTCTGGGATGCCGCCACCGTCTACACGGGCGGCCAGTGCGTGACGTACCAGGGTGTCACCTACAAGGCCAAATGGTGGACGCAAGGCAATGTCCCCAGCGCCGCCGACCAGTGGGGCCCATGGGCCGTGATCGATACGCCAACGCCGACGCCGACGCCGACACCGACACCGACACCGACACCGACGCCGACACCAACGCCGACACCGACTCCGACGCCAACCCCAACCCCAACCCCAACCCCAACCCCAACCCCAACCCCAACCCCAACGCCAACTCCCACGCCAACCCCCACGGCTTGCCGTCCGGACGGCCTGATTTCAGCCGTGCCGAATGTGCCGTATTGCAAGGTATATGACGCGAATGGGCGCGAAGTGCTGGGCAATGGCTTGAACCGGCGCATCGTCGGCTATTTCGCCAGCTGGCGCACGGGCGTCGATGGCAGCCCGACTTACCTGGTGAATAACCTGCCCTGGGATAAGATCACCCACCTGAACTATGCGTTCGCTTCCGTCGATCCGGCCACGTCGAAGATCTCCATCGGCAGCGGCGCGGCCAATCCCGATACGGGCCTCACCTGGCCCAACGTGCCGGCCGCGGCCATGGACCCGTCCTTGCCGTACAAGGGCCATTTCAACTTGCTGGCGCAATACAAGAAGAAGTATCCGGGCGTGAAACTGATGATTTCCGTGGGCGGCTGGGCCGGCAGCGGCGGCTTCTACACGGCCACGACGAACGCGGACGGCAGCATCAACACGGCCGGCATCAACACCCTGGCCGACTCGATGGTGGCGTTCGTGCGCCAGTACAACTTCTTCGATGGCGTCGACGTCGATTACGAACACCCGACCACCAACAATGAAGCGGGTAATCCGAACGACTTCGCCGTGTCGAAACCGCGGCTGGCCGGACTGATGACGAGCTACAACGTGCTGCTGAAAGTGCTGCGCCAGAAGCTCGACGAAGCGGCCGTGCAGGACAATAAATACTATCTGCTCACCATCGCCGGTTCCGCCTCGGGCTGGGTCTTGCGGGGCGAGGAAAATATGTCGGGATTGAAATATCTCGATTACGCCAGCCTGATGAGCTATGACTTGCACGGTGCGTGGAATCAGTACGTGGGACCGAACGCGGCGCTGTTTGACGATGGCAACGATGGCGAATTGCGTGCCGGTAACGCCTACCAGTTCCAGAACATCGGCTACCTGAACACGGACTGGGCCTACCGCTACTACCGGGGCGCCATGCAGGCGGGCCGCATCAATATCGGCGTGCCGTTCTACACGCGGGGCTGGAAGGATGTGACGGGCGGCACCAATGGCTTGTGGGGCACGACGCCGCTGATCAGCTCCACCGTCACCTGCGCCGGCACCAAGACGTGCGGCACGGGCGCCACCGGCATCGACAACGTGTGGTACGACCTCGATACACAAGGCAAGCCCACGCCAGGCGGCGGCAATCCCATCTGGCATGCGTTGAACTTGCAAAACGGTATCGTTCCAAGCTACCTGGACGCGTATAAAGTCACGGACAAGGCGCTGGTGGGCACGTATGTGCCGTACTACAGCAGCACCATGGTGGCGCCGTGGCTGTGGAATGCGACCAAGAAAGTCTTCATTTCGACGGAAACCACGCAGTCGATCGCGGCCAAGGCCCAGTACATCGTCAACAACAATATCGGCGGCGTGATGATCTGGGAAATGGCGGGCGACTATGCCTGGGATGCCACGCGCAATGGCGGCAAGGGCGAGTACTTCATGGGCACCACCCTGACGGACGTGCTGTACCAGGCCTTCCGCACGGCTGGCGCGTACGGCAACAAGCGCGCCGAAATCGCCATGCCGGGCACGGCGGCGAACGTCAGCATCACCCTGGGCGGCTGGAAGCTGGGCGACAACAACTTCCCCATCAACCCGGTGATGACGGTGAAGAACAACACGGCGTCGACCCTGCCGGGCGGCACCGTGGTGGAGTTCGACTATCCCGTGTCGGCGCCGTCGGACATGAGCGACCAGTCCGGCTTCGGTTTGACGGTGATCAATGCCGGCTACACGGGGCCGAACAATATCGGCGGCTTCACGAAGAACTACAACCGGGCCCGCTTTGCGATTCCCGCCTGGCAATCGCTGGCGCCGGGCGGCTCCGTGGCGCTGACCCTGAACTACCGCCTGCCGATTTCGGGACCGGCCAACTACACGGTCACCGTCGGCGGCACCAAGTACGCCTTGACGCAGGAGTATCCGGAACTGCCGGTGGCCTTGCCGTAAGTTGAATCCGGCAGGGTAAACAGAAAAGGGCGGAACCGGGGTTCCGCCCTTTTTTCGGGGTCTGACCCGTCGGGTCTGACCCCAGCCTTTGCTTCTGGGTTGTTTCAGCTTAAAACCACGTCTCTACCTGGAAACCATAGGAAGTACCGCTGGTATTGTTGTTGTAGATCGGGCCGCCGTTGTTCGACGCATTGACCGAGGCGGTGGCCGCATCGTTCCATTTGCCGTAGGTCACGAAAGCGCGCAACTCGGGACGCGACCACAGGCCAGGACCGGCCGAGATCGTCGGGGCGATGGTCAGCTTGGTCAGGCGCTTGGCCGGCAGGCCGCCCGCTTGCGTCACGCGGTCCGTGCCCAGTTCGCCCACCAGCTTGAAGTTGTTGGTGAACGCGTACACGGGACGCACGCCGACCGAGGTCCAGGTCGAGGAACCGTTGGCGTTCGATTCGTCTTTTTGCCACAGGGCGACGAATTCCATGCCGAAGTTGGCCATCGGCTGGATCGCCATGTCATTGAAGATGCGCGTGCGTTTCACGTCCGAACCGAAATTGGTGTCGCCCGACGCGCCGAACTGCGCGCCCTTGCCGGTGCCAGGACCGACGCCGTACTGCACGCCGAAGGTATTGCCGCCGCCGAACACTTTCGCCTGGCGGTGGAAGGCCGACAATTGCCAGCCGTTATGCTTCTGGCCGTAAGCGTCGTTGTCCTTGCCTTCGCCGATGATGTAGGTCGCGGCCAGGTCCAGGGTGCCGTTTTCATTGACGGGAATCTCGCCGTAGATGAAGTTCTGGCGCACGGCCGACTTGGTGCTGACGACGCCGGTCTTCGACACGGTGTTGATGTCGTTGTCCTTGAAGAAAGCGTACGAGAATTTACCGGGGCCGGCAGGAATGCGGTCCAGGCCGGCGCCCGTGCCGTTCATGTTGATGTACTGCAAGTCCAGCATGTGAATGTCAGGACGGTAGTAGAAGCGCTTGCCGATCCAGGCAGTGCCGCCGTTCAGGAAATCGAGTCCCTGTGCTTCGACATAGGCCTTGACGATGCCCAGTTTGTTGTCGCCGAAATCCGAGTTGGGCGCGTAAGCGTTGACCCAGATGGTGGCCAGGTAGTTCACGCCGCCGGACTGGGCGACGGACTTGGTGTAGCCGAATTCCGTATAGGCGTCGCACTCATTGCCCAGACGATATTTCATGGTATTGCCGCCCAGACCGAAGCAGCCTTGCGAACCGCCGCCGCCCGAGGTATTGCTGCCGGCGCCGGCGCGCAAGTAGCCATGGAAGCCTTCGGCGTCGCTTGGGTACATGGGGTCGGCCATGGCGGAAGCGCTGGCAATGGCCAGGAGCAGGGCAGGTAAAGTTTTCAATGCAGTGCGATTCATGCGGTCTCCAGAAGAATGTTGGTGGTAGCGGTGGCGCCCCGAAAGGCCGGTCACCGCACACGGTCTAATGCCGAAAACCAAGTCTAGCAGCGCTTTTTTAACCACCCTGATACAAATCGAACAAGTACCGATACTTTCTTTCAAAGTGTTGTTTTTACTCAATATCGATACTCTGGTGCATGGAGGGGGTGCAAAAGAGTATCGAATTGCGGTTTTGGAGTATCAGAAAGTATCAAAGTCCGGTGCTACATTGTGGTCGTGGTGCTAAGTACCTGAGCATTGCCAACGACAAAAAACACTGGAGACACATAATGAAACGTTCCGCCATTGCCGCGCTGTGCGCCGGCGCGCTCTGCCTCAGCTCGTCCGCTTTTGCCGCAACCGACCTCGTCATCGCCACCGTCAACAACGGCCACATGATCGAAATGCAAAAGCTCAGCAAGTTCTTCGAGCAAGCCAATCCCGACATCAAGCTCAAGTGGGTGACCCTGGAAGAGGGTGTCTTGCGCCAGCGCATGACCACCGATATCGCCACCAAGGGCGGCCAGTTCGACGTGATGACCATCGGCCTGTATGAAACGCCCATCTGGGGCAAGAAAAACTGGCTGATCCCGATCAAGCCGGACGCCAAATACGATATCGACGATCTGCTGCCCGCCATCCGCGAGGGACTGTCCGGCGACGGCAAGCTGTACGCGTCGCCGTTCTATGGCGAAAGCTCGATGATCATGTACCGCAGCGACCTGGTCAAAAAGGCGGGCGTGACGATCGAAGACCGCCCCAGCTGGAACCAGTTGCGCGACGTGGCGGCCAAGCTGCACGATCCGGCCAACGGCGTGTACGGCATCTGCCTGCGCGGCAAGCCGGGCTGGGGCGACAACATGGCGCTGATCACCACCATGGCCAATTCCTACGGCGGCCAGCTGTTCGACATGCAATGGAAACCGCAATTTACCAGCAAGCCGTGGAAGGATGCGGTCACCATGTACGTCGACCTGATGAAGAAATACGGCCCGCCGGGCGCGGCCGCCAACAGTTTCAATGAAAACCTCGCGCTGTTCAACCAGGGCAAGTGCGGCATCTGGATCGACGCGACGATCGCCGCCTCCTTCATCACCGACCCGAAACAGAGCAAGGTGGCCGACAAGGTGGCGTTCGCCCAGTCGCCCGTCGGCGTGACGGAGCGGGGCGCCAACTGGCTGTGGATCTGGTCGCTGGCCATCCCGTCGAGCTCGAAGCATCCGAACGAGGCGCAGCGCTTCATCAACTGGGCCACCTCGCCCGATTACGTGAAACTGGTGGCCAAGGAAACGAGCTGGGCGAACGTGCCGACGGGCACGCGCAAGTCGACGTATGCGAGCCCCGAGTTCCAGAAAGTGGCGAAATTTGCCGCCGCCGAAGGCAAGGCCCTGGCCACCACGCGCGCCGTGCAAAGCACCTTGCCGCCGTCGCCGTACGTGGGCGTGCAATTCGCGTCGATTCCCGAATTCCAGGTGATCGGCGTAGCCGCCGGCCAGCAGATGGCGGCAGCGCTGCTGGGCAAGGTGACGGTGGAGCAGGCGCTGGAGTTGTCGCAGCAGACGGCGGAACGCGAGATGCGCAAGGGCGGGTATTACAAGTAAGACTTTTCTTGCCGTCTGGTTTATCAACAGGCGAAGAGATTGGTGGCTTAAAACTGGGGTCAGACCCGACGGGTCTGACCCCGGATTTCTGTTGATGATCATTCCCTCACGTCCCAAGAGTATCCTATGAAACGCATTATCCCCCGGACTTTGCTGACGCCGGCCGTGCTTGCCGTCTCCGTCATTTCCGTGATCCCGTTATTGATCACCCTGTATTACGCGTTCATGCGCTATTCCATGCTCGATCCGAGCGGCCATCCTTTCCATGGCCTGGCCAATTTCCACTTTTTCTTTACCGATGCCTCGTTCCTGCCGGCCTTGCAGAACACGTTTACCTTGCTGTTTTCCGTCATGCTGATCACGGTGGTGCTGGGCACGGCGCTGGGGTTGCTGATCAATGAAGCGTTCCCGGGGCGCGCCATCGTGCGCGTGCTGCTGATTTCGCCGTTTCTCGTCATGCCGGCCGTCAATGCCCTGATGTGGAAGAACATGCTGCTCAATCCGATCTACGGCCTGTTTGCGCAGATCAGCCTCTTCTTTGGCGCCACGCCCGTCGACTGGCTGTCGGCCCACCCCCTGTTTTCCATCATCATGATGGTCTCGTGGCAATGGCTGCCGTTTGCCTGCCTGATTTTCATGACGGCCCTGCAATCGATGGACCGCGAACAGCTGGAGGCGGCGCGCATGGATGGCGCCACCTACCTGCAGCAGTTGCGCTATCTCTACATACCCCACCTGGGCCGCGCCGTGTCGGTGGTGCTGATGATCGAGATGATCTTTTTGCTGTCGATTTTTGCGGAAATCTTTACCACCACGGGCGGCGGTCCCGGATTCGACACGACGACCATCACCTTCATGATCTATCAGCAGGCACTGCTGTCGTATGACGTGGGAGCGGCCTCGGCCGGCGCCCTGTTCGCCGTGCTCATCGCCAACATCGCCGCCTTCTTCCTGATGCGCGTCATCGGCAAGAATCTGTCGAAATAAGGAGACCTTGATGCATAGCAAACTCAATCTGTATGGCCGCACGGCCGCCGCCTGGCTGTGCGCGCTGCTGCTGTTCTTTCCCATCTTCTGGCTGGGCCTGATGGCCTTCAAGACGGAAGGGCAAGCCATCGCCACGCCGCCGCTGCTGTTTTTCACGCCGACCCTGGACAGCTTCCGTGAAGTGCTGGCGCGCGACAATTACTTCGGCTACGCGTGGAACTCGCTGTTTACCAGCGTGGTATCGACGGCCATCGGCCTCTTGATCGCCATCCCGGCCGCCTATTCGATGGCCTTCTTTCCCACGGGCGGCACCATCGGCTTGCTGAAATTCATGCTCAGTTCGCGCTACATGCCCGGCGTGGGCGCGCTGATGCCCATCTATATCTGCTACCAGTACTTCGGCCTGCTCGATACGCGCATCGGCCTGACCATCATGTTCATGCTGATGAACCTGCCCATCATGATCTGGCTGCTGTACACGAGCATGAAGGAGCTGCCGCGCGAAATCCTCGAGGCCTCGCGCATGGACGGCGCCACCGTGTGGGATGAATTCCGCCACGTCGTGCTGCCCCTGTCCGTGGGCGGCATCGCTTCCACGGCCTTGGTCTGCATGGTGTGGTCGTGGAATGAATCGTTCTGGTCGCTGAACCTGGGCGCCTCCAACGCGGGCACCCTGGCCTGGCTCATCGCTTCGTATTCGAGCCCGGAAGGTCTGTTCTGGGCCAAATTGTCGGCCGCTTCGCTGATGGCCATCGCGCCCATCATGGCACTGGGCTGGTTCTGCCAGAAACAATTGGTCCAGGGTATGACCTTCGGCGCTGTTAAGTAAACACTATTGGATGACATCATGGCTTACCTTCAACTGAGCAATATCGAGAAATTCTTTGGCGAGCACCGCGCCATCAAGGGCATCGACCTGGAGATCCAACAGGGCGAGTTCGTCGTCTTCGTCGGGCCGTCCGGCTGCGGCAAATCCACCCTGCTGCGCCTGATCGCGGGCCTGGAACCGATCGACGGCGGCAAGCTGTCGCTCGACGGGCGCGACATCACGGCGCTGCCATCGTCCAAGCGCGACCTGGCGATGGTATTCCAGTCGTACGCGCTGTATCCGCACATGACGGTGTTCCAGAACATGTCGTTCGCGCTGAAACTGGCCGGCGTCGATCCGGCCATCATCCGCGAAAAAGTCGACAAGGCGGCCGCCATCCTCGACCTTGGGCGTTACCTGGAGCGCACGCCGAAGGAATTGTCGGGCGGCCAGCGCCAGCGGGTGGCCATCGGCCGCGCCATCGTGCGCGATCCGAAAGTGTTCCTGTTCGACGAGCCGCTGTCGAACCTCGATGCGGCCCTGCGCGTGCAGACGCGCATCGAGATCGCCAAGCTGCACCGCGAGCTGGGCGCCACCACCATCTATGTCACGCACGACCAGGTCGAGGCGATGACCCTGGCCGACCGCGTGGTGGTGCTGCGCGACGGCCAGATCGAGCAGCATGGCTCGCCATTGAAATTGTATGACCGCCCGGCGAACCGCTTCGTTGCGCAATTCATCGGCACGCCCAGCATGAACGTGGTGCCCGCCGATGCGGCGCCGCAGCTGCTGGCGCAGGCGGGCAGCGCGGCGCAGGCGGACGGCTTTGTCGGCATCCGCCCCGAACACGTGCACCTGGGCGCGGCGCAGCCGGGCAGCGTGCCCGTCACCGTCGACCTGGTAGAGTCCTTGGGCGTGGAAACGCTGACCTATGTGCGCCTGCCGAACAATGTGCAGGTGGTGTCGCGCGGCGCGGAGCGTAGCAGCCTGCAGCCGGGCCAGCAGACGCACCTGACGTTCGAGCCGGGCTTCGTCCATTATTTCGACCGCGCCGGCAAGACCTACGCGGCGGCGAAAGGAGCGCTGTAATGGACGCCATCGCATTGAAGCAATCGAACCTGGCCAAGCTGCCGGCGAACGTCGCCGTGCCCGCGTATGCGCGCGAGACGCTCGTGCCCGGCATCGTGCACATCGGCGTGGGCGGTTTTTTTCGCGCCCACCAGGCCGTGTATCTCGACGATTTGCTGGCCTTGCCCGGCAACGCAGAATGGGGATACTGCGGCGTGGGCTTGCTCGCGCATGATGCGGCCATGCGCTATGCCATGCGGGCGCAGGACGGTTTATATACGGTGGTCGAGCGCAGCGCGGCCGGTGATAGCGCGCGCATCATCGGCTGCATCGGCGACTACCTGTATGCGCCCGACGAGCCGCAAGCCGTGCTGGAAAAGCTGGCCGACCCCGGCACGCGCATCGTCGCGCTGACCATCACCGAGGGCGGCTATTACGTCAACCAGGGCACGGGCGAATTCGATGCGCAGCACCCCGACATCGTGCAGGAACTGGCGCACCCGGAGGCGCCGCGCTGCTCGTTCGGCTACCTGGCCGCCGCGCTGGCCCTGCGCCGCCAGCGGGGACTGGCGCCATTTACCATCATGTCCTGCGATAACCTGCAAAACAATGGCGATGTGACGCGCAAGATGCTGCTGGCCTTTGTCGCCTTGCGCGACGCAGAACTGGCGCGCTGGCTGGCCACGCATGGCAGCTTCCCCAACAGCATGGTCGACCGCATCACGCCGGCCACCACCGATGAACACCGGGCGCTGGTGCGCGACAGCTTCGGCATCGTCGACGCCTGGCCCGTCGTGTGCGAACCGTTCCGCCAGTGGGTGATCGAAGACGAGTTCCCGCTGGGCCGCCCGGCCTGGGAAAAGGTGGGCGCGCAGATGACGCACGACGTGCTGCCGTATGAAAAGATGAAGCTGCGCTTGTTGAATGCCAGCCACCAGGCCCTGTGCTACATCGGCATGCAGCTCGGCTACACGTATGCGCATGAAGCGATGGAGGATGCGGGCATCCGCGCGCTCGTGCGGCGCATGATGGATGACGAGGTCACGCCCTTGCTCGATAGCGTGGAAGGCATCGATCTGGCGCAATACAAGGACACCCTGATCGAGCGCTTTTCGAATCCGGCCGTGCGCGACCAGCTGGCGCGCATCGGCACGGAGGGTTCCGCGCGCATCCCGAAATTCGTGCTGCCGTCCGTGCGCGAAGCACTGGCCCGGGGCGGCGCCATCAAGCTGCTGGCGTTTACCGTGGCGTGCTGGTTCCGCTACCTGGAAGGCCACGACGAAGCGGGGCGCGAGATGCCCTTGAACGACCCGTACGCGGTGCGCCTGCGCGCGCTGGCGCTGCAGGGCGGGGTGGACGCCGCGGCGCTGCTGTCACTGCGCGAACTGTTCGGCGACCTGTCCGACGCACCCGCGTTCACGCAGGCGGTGGGGCAGTCGCTGGCCAGCCTGTATGGGCTGGGCGCGCGCGCGGCGCTGGAACAGATCGTCGCCTGACGGGGAGGGCGCGCCATGCCACCGTCGTTGCCGCAGATGGAGCTGGAACAGCAGCGCGACGCCACGCCCGGCTTCGAGCCGAAAGGCAGTTTCGGCTTCATCCGCTACCTCGAGCACGGCTTTCCGAATGCGCTGGTGCGCTGGCACTATCACGACGAGTACGAACTGCACCTGATCGTCGAGAGCAGCGGCAAGGTCTTTGTCGGCGACTACATCGGTCAGTTCACGCCTGGCCACCTGGTGCTGACGGGGCCGCGCGTGCCGCACAACTGGGTCTCGCTCGACACGCCGGCCGAGGGCGTGGCCCTGCGCGACATGGTGATCCAGTTCGGCCATGCGCCGCTGGCGTCGATGGCGGCCGCCATTCCCGAATTGAAGGGCATCTTCCCGCTGCTGCAGCGCGCCCTGCACGGCGTGGAATTCTTTGGCGTCAGCG
Organism: Janthinobacterium agaricidamnosum; assembly: GCF_003667705.1. NCBI lineage: Bacteria > Pseudomonadati > Pseudomonadota > Betaproteobacteria > Burkholderiales > Oxalobacteraceae > Janthinobacterium > Janthinobacterium agaricidamnosum. Next base: position 1,685,161 of record NZ_CP033019.1, read on the forward strand.
AACAGTCGCTGCGGCGCTTCCGGCGAATCCGCGACACGAGCGGCCTGCCGCGCTTCATCGAATTTCTCACCCTGCTGGGAGAACTGGCGCAGACCAGCGACTACCAGCTGCTGTCGACGGTGCCCATGCAGTCGAGCGACGACGACGTGGCGCTGGCGCGCATCAGCTCCGCCATCAACTTCATCGTGCACAATTACAGCAGCCAGTTCTCGCTGAAACAGCTGGCCGAGCAGGTGGACATGCCAGAGCGGACCTTTTCGCGCTTCTTTCGCAGCGCCACGGGCAACAGCTTCACGGATTTCGTCAACCGCCTGCGCATCAACAAGGCGTGCCAGCTGCTGATGGAGACAGAGCGCTATGTGAGCAACATCTGCTACGAGGCGGGTTTTAACAATGTGGCCAATTTCAACCGGCGCTTCCTGGAATTGAAGGGCATGACGCCGAAGGAGTTTCGCCAGCAGGCGCTGGGCCGTTTTGGCGAGTGAAGCTTTTTGAGGTACATTCGATGGCACGGGCGGGGACAGCCTGAGAGAGACAAGCATGGAACACCTATGGCACAAGGACAGCGAGCGCAAGGCGCCCGAGCTGGAACGCGAAAGCTACGACGGCATCATCAATTACCTGGAACATGGCTATCCCAGCTCGCGCGTGCGCTGGCACTGCCATGAAGAGTATGAGCTGCACCTGATCGTCGCCACCAGCGGGCGCCTGTTCGTGGGCGACTATATCGGCGAATTCTCGCCCGGCCACCTGGTGCTGACGGGCCCGCGCCTGCCGCACAACTGGATTTCCAACGTGATGCCGGATGGCGGCGTGGCCCTGCGCGACATGATCGTGCAGTTCGCCCATGCGCCGCTGGCCGGCGCCGCGCGCGTGATTCCCGAATTGCGCGAACTGCTGCCGCTGCTCGAACGCTCCAGCTATGGCGTGGAGTTTTTCGACATGGGCCACGAGGCCGAGCGCCACCTGGCGCGCATCCGCGCCACGCATGGGGCCGAGCGCTTCGCCGAATTCGTGCAATTAATGAGCAAGCTGGCGCGCACGGCCAACTACCGTTTGCTGTCGAGCGCTTCCCTGCGCTCCTACGACGATGACGCCACCCTGGCCAAGGTCAATTCCGTCCTCAACTACATCACGGACAATTACCGCGAGCCGATTTCGGCGGAAATGCTGGCCGAGCAGGTGGGCATGTCGCTGAGTAAATTCTCGCGCTTCTTCCGCAAGGCGACGGGCAACAGCTTTACGGATTTCGTCAGCCGGCTGCGCATCAACAAGGCGTGCCAGCTGCTGATGGACACCGACCAATACGTGTCGAACGTCTGCTACGACGTGGGTTTCCAGAACGTGGCCAACTTCAACCGCCGCTTCCTGCAGGTGAAGGGCGTCACGCCCAAGGAATTCCGGCGCCAGGCCGATGGCCGCTTCGGCGGCATCGGCGGACCTGTTGCGGATACGCCACTGGCGTGACGGCTGTCATGGGCTTGTCACTTTGAGCAGTTACTCTCCACGGCTTCAACCCCACCTTAGCCGAGGAATGCATGAATACTGCTGTAACGTCGACCCCGAAACTGACCCTGCTGGCCATCGCCGCCGGCCTGGCCCTGGCCGCTTGCGGCGGCAGCGATAATCCGCCGGCGGAGCCTTCCAAGCCCGTGGCGCAGACGGGTGTGTTCCTCGACGGCGCGGTGGAAGGACTCGATTATGTGGCCGGCAGCGCCCCCAAGGCCAGCACCAATGCCAAGGGCGAATTCATTTGCAACCCGGGCGAGACGGTAGCCTTCAGCGTGGGCGGCCTGGCCCTCGGTTCGGCCCCATGCGGCGCCGTCGTCACGCCGCTGGCGCTGGCCGCCAGCACGAATGTGGCGGATGACAAGGTCGTCAACCGCCTGCTGGCGCTGCAACTGCTCGACGACGACAGCGATCCGTCGAACGGCATCAAGCTGACGGCGGAAGTGAAGGCCGCGCTGGCCGGCAAGACACTGGACTTTGCCACCGCTCCGGCCGTCTTCAACACGGCCCTGGCCGCGCACCTGGCCAGCGTGGGCGGGAAATTCGCCGGCCGCACGGTCGATGCCGAACGCCGCGCCCTCGTGCGCGAGCATTTTGAAGACACGCTGGCCTCGAAAGCGGGCGCGCCCGTCAACGAGGCGCTGACACAGGCCAATCCTGTCGGCGAAGTGAAAGTGACGGTGACGCGCTACCAGATCCAGGCGGCCGACAAATTCTACGTGCCGTACGAAGGCGCCAATGCCAAGATCAAGGGCGAATTCCCGAACGGCTTCCTGCCGTCGTACGGCTCGGGCCTGGCCTACAAGGGCAAGAACGCGGCCGGCGACCTGGAATTCTATGGCTTGACGGACCGCGGCCCGAACGGCGACGGCCCGCTGGTGCCCGATCCATCGGGCAAGGGCACCATCGGCAGCAAGATCTTCCCGTCGCCCAGCTTTACGCCCTCGTTTGGCGTGATCACCGTGGGCAAGAACGGCGCCGTGCTGGGTTCGTCGACGCCGATCAAGGTATCGGCCACCGTCAACAGCTCGGGCTTGCCCGTGCCCGTGGGCGCCGTCGGCAATTCGGCCGAGATTCCCGTCATGGATGCGATGAAGTTCGATGCGGCTGGCAAGGCCGTCTTCAATGCGGGCGGCCTCGATTCGGAAGCCATCGTCGTCGATGCCAAGCGCAATGCGCTGTGGGTGTCCGACGAATACGGTCCCTTCATCGTCAAGATCGACGCCGCCACCGGTATCATCCAGGCGAAATACGAGCCGGGCAAGGGCTTGCCGGCGCTGTTCGCCAAGCGCCGCGCGAACCGCGGCATGGAAGGCATGACCTTAGACACGAGCAACGACAAGCTGTACGCCTTCCTGCAAAGCCCTCTGTCCGACGGCACGGCACCATATTCTGTGACGAAGAAGAATGAACAGGTCGAGCGCTTTGCCCGCTTCACGCGCTGGATCGAATTCGACCCGGTGACGGGCACCAGCGGCAAGATGTACGCGTATCCGCTCAACGCGGCCGACTACCAGGATGGCCGCACGGGCAACGCCAAGCTGGGCGACATGGTGGCGCTGGGCGGCGGCAAGTTCCTCGTCATCGAGCAGGGCGCCGCACCGTCGGGCAAGGTCTTCAACAAGCTGATGCTGGTCGAACTGAAGGGCGCCACGGACATCGCGGCCGCCGCCTTCAACACGACGACGTCCGACCTGGAGAAGAGCAGCATGGGCGGCGCCGCCGTCAATGGCGCCGACTGGGCCGCTGTCACGCCGCTGAAGAAAACGCTGCTGCTGGACTTGAACGCCATCGGCTGGGCGGCGGAAAAGGCCGAAGGCCTGACCCTGATCGACGACTCCACCATCGCGCTGGCCAACGACAATGACTTCGGCCTGAAAACCAAGGTCTTCGACGCGAATGGCGTGGAAGTGGCGGACGCCGACGTGACCAAGTGCACGGTCGATGCCAATGGCACCATCGTCACGAGCAGCGCGGCCGGCTGCAATGCCGCCAACACCATCCGCGTGGCGCGCGGCGACGACCGCGAGCGTCCTAGCCGTTTGTGGATCGTGAAGTTCGCCAAGGCGCTCAATAGCTATTGAGCGGGAGCGGTGGTGATGTCGGATTACGCACCGCTGCGCGGCGCTAATCCGACCTACAAAACAAAAAATCGCGCGGTGCAGAGATGCACCGCGCGGTTTTTTTAACCCCTGAAGGCGAAGTACCGGGGTCGGACCCTGAGGGGCCGACCCCAGCCTTTGCGCTGCGGGTTATTTCTTTGCTGCGGGTTATTTCTTTGTATACGTATTCAACCAATCGAGCACCGTGTGATGCCACAGCAGCGAGTTCGCCGGCTTCAGCACCCAGTGGTTTTCGTCCGGGAAGACCAGCAGCTTGCTCGGGATGCCGCGGCGCTGCAGCGCCGTGAAGGTACCCAGGCCTTGCGCGGTGGGGATGCGGAAGTCCAGGTCGCCCTGCACCACCAGCATCGGCGTCTTCCAGTTCTTCACGAAGTTGACGGGGTTGAACTGCTCGTGCTTGGCCGGCGCGTCGTAGTAGGTGCCGCCGTTTTCCCATTCCGTGAACCACAGTTCTTCCGTCGCGTAAGCCATGCCGCGGTTGTCGAACACGCCGTCGTGGTTGACCAGGCACTTGAAGCCGTCCGGCCAGTTACCGGCGATCCAGTTCATCATGTAGCCGCCGTAGGACGCGCCCAGCGCGCAGCTGCGCTCGCGGTCCAGCCACGGGAACTTCCTGGTGGCCGCTTCCAGACCCTTCTGCAGGTCGACCAGCGGCTTGCCGCCCCAATCGCCGCTGATGGCATCCGTGAACTTCTGGCCATAGCCGGTGGAACCGTGGAAGTCGATGAAGACGGTGGCGTAGCCGGCGCCCGCATACACTTGCGGATTCCAGCGGTAGCTCCAGCTGTTGCCGAAGCTGCCTTGCGGGCCGCCGTGCACCAAAAAGGCGATCGGATACTTTTCGCCGGCCTTGGCGTTCCATGGCTTCATGACGTGGCCGTAGACGGTTTCGCCATCTGCGCCCGCGAACGAGAACTGCTCATATTCGCCGAAGCGCACGTTGGCCAGCGCTGCCGCATTCTGTTTCGTCAGCTGCACCATCGGTGCCGATTCGGACTTGGCGTCGAGCTTGCGCGTGTACAGCTGCGCGCCCGAGGCCAGGTTCGCTTGCGTCAGCACGATGGTATTGCCGCGCACGTCGAAGTCGCCCACGGCGCCTTTGCCCGTCAGCGCGTTGACCTTGCCGCTGGCCGCGTCGATGTGGAACAGACGGTGCTGGCCCACGTCATCGGCGGCGACGAGGAAGGCCTTGCCGTCCGGCGTCCAGCGGAAATCAGCCACGGAACGGTCCCAGTCGTCGGCCAGGGTGCGCTTCTTGCCCGTGGCGACATCCATCAGCACCAAATGAAAACGGTCCGCTTCGAAGCCCGGCTTGGTCATGGCGACATACGCGAGGGTGCGGCCGTCCGGCGAATAGCTGGCTTTCGCATCCCAGGCCGGATTGTCGGCCGTGAGGTTGCGCGGCGCCTGGCCGCCGGCGGCAGGAATCGTGTAGACGTCGAAATTGGTCGACCACGATTCCGTGCGGCCGGCCACGCGCACGGAGAAGGCCACCGTCTTGCCGTCCGGGCTGAAGTGGTATTCGCTGTTGTCGCCGAATGGCTTCGATGGCGCGTCGCCATCGAGGGTGCCGCTCAGGCTCACCGGCGTGGCGCTGACCTTGCCGGCCGCGTCGATCGGCGCCGAGTACAGCGCATTGCGGCGGCCATCGGCCCAGGTATCCCAGTGGCGCACGAACATCTGGTCGTAGACCATGCCGCTGGCCTTGTTTTTCGTTTTTTCATCAAGGCGCTTCCTGGTGCAGGCGATATCGGCGCAATCGAGGTAGACGCCCATGCTGAAGGCCAGGCGGTCGCCCTGCGGCGACAAGCGGTAGGTGTCGACGTCCAGCGCCAGGTCGGTGACCTTGGCCGCTTCGCCGCCGTTCAGGGGCAGCTGCCACACTTGCGAGGAGCCGGAGCGGCCGGACAGGAAGTAGATGGCGTCGCCGTTCGGCGACCATTGCGGATCGCTGGCGCTGGCGTCGCCGCGCGTGAGCTGGCGCGGCGACGCGTTCGGCGCGCGCAGGTCGATCATCCACAGCTGCGTGTTGCCGCGGTTTTTCTCCAGATTGGTCGTGCGCACCGTGTAGACGACGCGCGTGGCGTCCGGCGACAGCACGGGGCTGCCCACCCGTTCCATGGCGACCATGTCTTCCACGGTGAAGCCGCGCGGCGCGGCCAGCGCCGATTCCGCAGCAACGGCGGTGGTGGCCATGGCGGCACTGAATGCTCCCAAGAGCAGCAGACGTAAACTCATTCAAACTCCCAATGTTATTGCGACGTTGTTGATGTGATATGAACGTGGCCGGCTGTACCGCCGGCAGCCCGACATCATAGCAATAAAGACGCGTCCGCTGCGGGAGTTGACCGCCGGTTAGCCGGCCGGCAGCGCCAGTTGGTCGAGCGCCACGTGGCCCAGGAAACCGCCCTGGCTGGCGGCCGGCAAGCCCGCCTCGATGGCGTGGGCAAAGCGGATGCCGGGGTCCTGTTCCAGCGCCGCCAGCACGCGCGCCACCTGCGGATAGTCGCTTAGCCGCGCCAGCTGCAGCGGTTCGGCCCAGCGCGCCGTGGCGGCCAGGTAGGCGTCGGCAATCGTCGGCGCGGCATCGGAAGCGAGCCAGGCGCGGCCATCGAGCAGGCGTTCCAGGTGCGCCAGGCTTTTGTTGACCTTCTCGACGGCCATTTCGCGCCAGACGGCCGCGCGCGCATCGCCATCGGCCGCGCGCGACGCCTGGAAGGCGGGCATGAAGGCCGCGTGGAAGGTCGTGTGCAAAAACGAGAGCGCGCTGTTCAGGCGGTCGCAGGCGGGCGTGCCCTGCGCAAAGCCCAGGCCGCTGTCCGGCGCGCGGGCGGCGATATGCAGCAGGATCGCCATGCTTTCCAGTAGCGGCGTGCCCGCGTGCGTGAGCAGGGCCGGCGTCTGGCCCAGCGGATTGATGGCGAGAAAGGCCGGATGCTGCTTGCTGGCCGGGTCGCGCGCTTCGACGCGGGCCAGGCGATACGGCAAGCCGCTCCATTCGAGGGCGGCGATGGCGGCAAACGAGCAGCCGAACGGCACGCTGTAGATCAGGGTGGTTTCCATGCTGGAGTTCCATTCAGGTGAGGGAAGGGCAGTCTAATCGCGATAGTTACTATTTGGAAGAAGGCAGAATAATGTGGTATAGGTACATTTTTTATACCAGATAGGGATCGCCATGAAGGACAATGTCTCCGGCTGCGCCGTGGAAGAAGCCATGCGTTTGCTGGGCGGGCGCTGGAGGGCTGTGCTGCTCAGCTATCTGATGGCGGGGCCGAAGCGCTTCAGCGAAATCCGCCGCGCCGTGCCGAATATCTCGCAGCGCATGCTGACCCTGGACTTGCGCGCGCTGGAAGAGGCGGGCTTGCTGACGCGCACGATCTATGCGGAAGTGCCCGTCAAGGTGGAATACCAGCTGACGGACGAGGGCATGCGCTTGCGCGAGCTGGTCGAGATGCTGCGCGCCATCGGCCTGCGCCTGCGCGGACAGGCGGACGGGGGCGGCGCCTTTCTCGCGCACGATGCCGTGGATAGTTCTCTATAGAAACAGCTGTTTTTTATGCAAAGTGCTAGACTGCCGGCCTTTGATCACTACTTTTGACACCCATGCGCCTGACTACCCTCGCCCTGACCGCCGCCGCCCTGTTCGCCGCCTTGCCGGCCCAGGCCGCTACCATGCCCACGCTCGAACACATCCAGGCCGCCGTGCAGGCGGGCGTGGCCAAAACGCAAGCCAGGATGCAATCGTCGATACCGGTTCCCATTCCCGTCAAGGCCACCAGCCTGCAGGGTTGCCAGGATTCGCAGGAAGTGCCGGGCGAGGTGGTGTGTCTGATCGGCATGAGCGCTGGCATGCGCGACGGTTTTATGGTCTTGCCGCTACGTAACGATAACGGCACCTGGGTCGGCGTCGAGCGCAAGGATGCCAAGTTTGCGGGACCGTCGCCGGCCGAGGCGCAAGCGATGATACGCGCCTGGGCCAAGGAAGAAGTGGCGCGCAATCCGGAGGCGGCCAAGGACGTGCAGATGCAGGAAGCGCAAAGCACCATGCAGGTCAAGGCCGTCAACGAGTGCGACGTCAAGCGCAAGACGGGCTACCTCGTGTGCGATACGCAATTGAGCGTGCCGAGCCGTCCGGAAGGCATCAAGACGGAACTGACCTTCATGCTGGAAAACGCCGGCTGGCGCTACGTGCCGCGCTAAGCTGCCGGCCGCCAGCCCGCTCGCCCAGCGGCCTGACATTCCTTTCTGCATAGCGCCAGCCCCACTTCGGGGCGTCTGGCGCTCACGCACTTCCCTCCTGCACGTCCAGCCTGCGTGGCGGCCCACGCGGCCGCCGGCAGGCATATCGCATCCCTCATCAGCACCAGACATACAGTTTAGCGTAGGCAATATGGCTGAATTGATATATTTGTTGATTCAATATTTTATGAAATGAAAATGATAGAATTGGTGATTATTTTTATTTATGTTGTGATTCTGCCATATAAAGCAATATATTTGGTGTAATCGTTATTTTTGGCGTATGATATTGATAATGCGCAAGTAAATGCTGCGATCTGAATGTCTGGAGAACCGCCGTGCTGAAAAAAATAACGAGTAGCGAACTGATGCTGGGAATGTATGTCGAACGTCTGGGCCGTTCCTGGCTCGATACCCCTTTCTGGACGCGTTCTTTCTTGCTGGAGTCGCCGGCTGACCTCGAGCGTATCCGCTCGGCACGCCTGTGCGAAGTGTGGATCGACACGACGCGCGGGCAGGCGCCGCAAGTCGCGCCGCCCGCCGTGCCTTCTGCCGCGCCGCCGGCCGCGGCAGGCGCTCCCGCGGCCGCGCCAGCGAAGGTGTCGGCAAGCAAAACCATCGCCGATCCGGGCCCGCCCCGCTCGCGCGAGGAGGAGCTGGCGCGCGCCCGGCGCCTGATCGAACGCTCGCGCCAGGCCGTGCAGACGATGTTCGACGAGGTGCGCATGGGCAAGGCCTTGTCCGCGGCGCAAGCTTACGAACTGGTCGACGATATTGCCGCCTCGATGCAGCGTGGCGGCGACGTCCTGCTGGGCCTGGCGCGCCTGAAATCCGCCGACAATTACACGTATATGCACTCGGTGGCCGTGTGCGCGCTGATGACGGCGCTGGCCAGGGAGCTGGGCCTGGCGCCCGAGCAGGTGCGCTCGGCCGGCCTGGCGGGTTTGCTGCACGATATCGGCAAGATGGCCGTACCGTCCGCCATCCTCAACAAGCCGGGCAGCCTGAGCGAAGCGGAATTTTCCTCCGTGCGCGCCCATCCGGCCGCCGGCCACCGTATGCTGCAGGAAGTGGGCGAGATCGACCCGGTGGCGCTCGACGTGTGCCTGCACCACCATGAAAAACTTGATGGCAGCGGCTACCCCAAGGGGCTGCGCGGCGAGGAAATCAGCCTGTTTGCGCGCATGGGCGCCATCTGCGACGTGTACGACGCGATCACCTCGAACCGGCCGTACAAGCAGGGCTGGTGCCCGGCCGATTCGCTGCGCCGCATGGCAGGCTGGCGCGGCGGGCACCTGGACGCGCAACTGTTTGCCGCCTTCGTCAAATGCCTGGGCATCTATCCGCTGGGCACCCTGGTGCGGCTGCAGTCGGAGCGCCTGGCCGTGGTGGTGGGACAGTCGCCGGGCAAGCCGCTGACCCAGCCCACCGTGCGCGTGTTTTTTTCCATCCGCGCCGGCACCTGCATCGTCCCGACTCTGCTCGACCTGGCCGCGCCGGGCTGCCAGGAGCGCATCGTTTCCACGGAAAGCGCAGCTCAGTGGCGCCTGCAGGACATCGACCGTTACTGGGCCGGCGAACCTGCCGTGGCATGACGGCCGGCAGGGCCGTAATAAAGTGCATTTTGTTAATAATAAAATATTAAAATAATGGTGCCAGTGCCGTGCCCGCTTTGCTGGCTGGCGACCGTTCCTTGTCCGCAAACCCGTCACTGTACGGGCTACTTTTGAGGATGTGACCATGCGACTCAATCTTCCCGTCAGCGATACCGAGATCACACTGAGCGATAGCGAGACCATCGTCTCGACTACTGACTTGCAAGGCAATATCACCTATGCCAACCCGTATTTCATCGCCGTCAGCGGTTACAGCGCGGAAGAATTGATCGGCGCGCCGCAAAACATCCTCCGGCATCCGGACATGCCGGCCGAAGCGTTCGCCGATTTCTGGGCGACCATCCGTTCGGGACGCTCGTGGAGCGGCATGGTGAAAAACCGCTGCAAGAGCGGCGATTATTACTGGGTGCTGGCGAACGTGACGCCGGTGGTCGAAGACGGCGTGGCCGTCGGCTACATGTCGGTGCGCACCAAGCCGACGCGCCAGCAAGTGGCGCAGGCGTCCGCCCTGTATGCGCGCATCAAGGCGGGGCAGGCCGACGGCATCGTCATCAGCCAGGGCGCGGCCGTGCGCACGGGCTGGCTGGCCAGACTGGCGCGCTTGCGCGACCTGCCGCTGGGCCAGCGCATCGGCTGGAACCTGGGCCTGCTGAGCCTGGTATTACTGCTGCAACTGGCGTGGAATGCGGGCGCGTTGCCGGCTGCGGCCCACGGCTGGCTGACGGGCCTGTCCGTGCTGGCCTTGTGCGCGACGCTGTATTTCTGGCACAGCTTGCACCGCGCCGTGCTGCAACCGCTGCAGCGGGCGCGCCAGGCCTGCGACGTGATGGCGGGCGGCGACCTGACGGGCGAGCTCGACACCACGCGGCGCGACGAGATGGGACAGTTGCTGCGTTCCTTGCGCCAACTGCGCGTGAACCTGCATTCCATCGTTGGCGACGTGCGCGGCAATTTCCTGCGCATCAGCATGGCCAGCCAGGAAATCGCCGCCGGCAATATGGATTTGTCCGGCCGCACGGAAGCGCAGGCCTCGGCCCTGCAGCAGACGGCGTCGAGCATGGAGCAGCTGGCGGCCACGGTGCAGCAAAATAGCGGCAACGCCGTGCAGGCCAGCGACATGGCGGGCAAGGTGCACGGCCTGGCAGGGCGCGGCGGCGAAATCGTCGGGCAGATGGTCCGCATGATGGAGGGCATTAACGTCTCGTCGAAGAAGATCGGCGACATCACGGGCATTATCGAAGGCATCGCTTTCCAGACGAATATTCTGGCCTTGAACGCGGCCGTCGAAGCGGCGCGCGCGGGCGACCAGGGGCGCGGTTTTGCCGTCGTGGCGGGCGAAGTGCGCAGCCTGGCCCATCGCAGCGCGGCGGCCGCCACGGAAATCAAGCAATTGATCACGGCGTCGCTGGAGCAAGTGCAGGCGGGTGCGAAGCTGGCGCAGCAGGCGGGCGTCAGCAGCGCCGAAATGCTGGGCGCCGTGCAGGGCGTGCACGGCATCATGGAAGAGATCGCCTCGGCCTCGCGCGAGCAAAGCCATGGCATCGGCCAGGTCAACATGGCCGTCACGCAAATGGATGAAGTGACGCAACAGAACGCGGCGCTGGTCGAGGAATCGGCGGCCGCCTCCGCATCGCTGCAGGGCCAGACCTTGCAGCTGGAACAGGCGATGGCCCTGTTCAAGCTGGAACGCCGGGGTGCTACAGCAGGCGCTCTGACAACGCCTTGAAGGCAACCTTGGGCACGAGGAAGGCAAACGGCTTCGATACGGGCGGCAACTGCCCCAGCAAGCCGCAGTCGGCGCGCAAGGCTGTCAGCGCTTGCACTTGATCCACATCAACGGGCAAGTCGATTTCGCCGAAGACCAGCTTGCCGTTGCGCGGCACGTGCGCGATGGCCCCATCCTGGCACGCGAGGAAAGCGACGGCGTCGCGCCAGTTGCCGAACAGTTGCTGCCATTCGGCATCGAGGCCATGCGCCGCCGTGATGGCCGCCTGCACATCGAGCGCCGGAGCGCTGCCGGCGCCGCTGGCGATGCTGCAGTGCGCCTGCGTGGCCGTGACGTCCAGCGCCATGCCGGCCGCCAGGTGCGTGGGCAGGATATCGCTGAACAGGCGCGTGCCCAGCGCATGCGGCAGGCTGGCCATGATGTTTTTCAAAAAATATACGCAGGGTATGGCCGGCGCGCCCGGCGGCGTGCGCTCCAGGTACAGGCGCCAGTTGCTTTGCAGGGGAGACGGCAGCAGACGGCGCAGCGGGCCGAGCAGTGCAGGGCCGAAATGCCCGTGGCGGTAGGTCAGCACCGTGAACGGCGTCTTGCCGTCGCGCTGCCACAGGGTCACGCCCGGCGGCAATAATGTCTGCGCCGCAGCGGCATCGACCAGCCAGCTTACGTAGACGACGTCGCGCACGTCGCTGTGCAGGGTCAGGAAGGGCAGGCGCGACATGACGGCCTGGCGCAGTTCGGCGAAATGCGCGCAATTGGCGAGCGCGGCAAACAGGCGCCCCGGCCAGCCCGCGCGCGGGTGGCGGTAAGTGTTGTCTTGCAATTGGGAACTTTCGGGGAAAAAACTGAGAGGTAACACTCACGCAACAGCGCCCGTCCACATCATCGCGAGCGGCAGCGATGTGTGGCCGAGACGCGCAGCTGTGCTGGAGCACAGCGAGCATCGCAGGCCGCACAGGGCGCCGCGCAGCCGATGTGGGCGGGCGTCACTATTACTGCATATGCCAGCCGTGGCTGACGACGATCGATTGTCCGCTCAGGGCGTTCGACGGGAAGGCGGCCAGGAAGATGGCCGTTTGCGCCACGTCCTGCGTGGTGGTGAATTCGCCGTCGATCGTGTCTTTCAGCATCACTTTCTTGATCACGTCTTCTTCGCTGATGTGCAGCTGGGCCGCCTGTTCGGGGATTTGCTTGTCGACCAGCGGCGTGCGCACGAAGCCGGGGCAGATGACGTTGGCGCGGATGCCATCCTTGGCGCCTTCCTTGGCCACCACCTTGGCCAGGCCCAGCAGACCATGCTTGGCGGCAACGTAGGCGCTCTTGAATGGCGAGCCTTCGTGCGAATGCACGGAACCCATGTAGATGATGGCGCCGCCGCGGCCCGCCTTGATCATTTCGCGCATGCACGCGCGCGTGGTGAGGAAGGCGCCGTCCATGTGAATGGCCAGCATCTTTTTCCACTGGTCGAACGGGTAGTCGACGACGGGGCTGATGATCTGGATGCCCGCGTTGCTGATCAGAATGTCGATGCCGCCGAAGTGGGCCACGGCGTCCGCCACGCCCTTGTCGACCTGCTCTTCGCTGGAGACATCCATGGCGACGGCAAACGCCTGGCCGCCCGATTGCTTGATTTCCTCGGCCGTCTTGCTGGCCGCTTCCAGGGCCAGGTCGGCGATGACGACCTTGGCGCCCTGTTTTGCGTATTCGATGGCCATTTCCTTGCCGATACCACTGGCGGCGCCGGTAATCAGTGCGACTTTGTCTTTGAGTTGCATATTAATCCTTTGCATTGCGGGTTGGAGTGATCGTGGGAAGTCAGACTTTGCCAGTATAGCCAGAAAACGCGTCAGGCATGGCCCGCGCACGCCTGTAAACCGGCTTGCTTTTCCTGTAATTGCTGCAGGCGCCAGGCGCCGGGATTGGTGCCGGCCCAGACGCGGAACGCGTGGTTGAACGCGCTTTGCTCCTGGTAGCCGAGCAGGAAGGCGATGTCGACCAGCGACAGGTCCGGCTCGCGCAGATAGTCGCGCGCCAGGCCATAGCGGGCCTGGTCCAGCACGGCCTGGAAGCTGGTGCCCGCGTCGGCCAGCTTGCGCTGCAGGGTGCGCGGCGTGACGGCCAGTGCGGCGGCAACGGTGGCCAGCCGTGCCGAACCCTGGCGCAAGCCCGCCACGATGGCCGCGTGGACTTGCGCGTCGATGCCGGCGCCCGTGTCCGCTGCGGCCTGGCGCTGCGCCAGCAATTGTTCCGCATGCTGGCACAGCACGGGATACAGGCTGATGTCGGCGTTCGGCACGGGCCAGTCCAGCAATTGCGCGTCGAAGGTGGCGGTGTTGGCGGCGGCGTTGAAGGCGGGCAGGCTGCCCAGCACGCGCACGTATTCGTCGCGGTGCGCCGCGTGGCGCAGCAAGTCGCCGCCGCCATCGTGGGTAAAGGCCAGCCGGGCCGGCGGCAGCGGCATGCCCGCCAGCCAGTCGCCGCACACCTTGACGCCGGCAAAGACGCTGTCGACCAGGTGCCGGCTGGCGCCCGGATAGTTGCTGGCCCAGCGGTAATGTGCGATGGCGCCGTCGCGCTGCAGGGTCGAGCGGCCCAGGTCGTGCGCCAGCCGTTCATAGCGGGCCGTCTGTTCCAGCGCCTGGCCCACGTTGCTGCAACTGAGCAAGATCAAGCCATACGCGCTGTACGTGCCCATGCGCACGCGCTGGCCCACGTGCAGGCCGAAATGCGCGTCGCCCGCCAGCAGCGCGCCCGCATCGAGCAGACGCACGTAGTCGCGCGCGGCCAAGCCCATGCCAGGCGCGGAGGCTTCCAGGCCGTGCGGCGCCACGCCGGCCGCCTGCGCCAGGGTGACGCTATCGATGCCGTGGGCGCCGGCCGCTTCCAGCAGCGGCAGCAGATAGGCGCCGGCGACCCGGCCGTCAGTGCTTGTCATGATGGAACAATGCGATTGTCATGAAAAACCAATACCCTTCGTCTGTGGCGGCATATGCTATTGATCTAGCAAGAAAATCAGGCAAGAACAGTATAGCAAGCCGCCGTGGCGCGCAACTGGCCGAATACAGGGGATGTCCATGCAACGCTGGAATGGCTGGGGAGATGAAAGCATCGTGTATGCGCTGAACGAGGATGCGCTGGCATTCCTGCGCGAGCGCCTGGGGCCAGGCAGCGGCATAGCCGACGCCAGCTTCGATGACGCCTGCGCGCAGGTGCCCGCCTCGCGCCTGGCGCCGCATCCGCTGATCGACACCCGGCCTGCCACGCGCGTGCGCCATGCGCTCGGTCAAAGCCTGCCCGACTGGTTTAAATTACGCCACGGCCGCATCGGCGCGGTGCCCGACGGCGTGGCCTTTCCCGACAGCGCGCTGCAGGTGCGCCAGCTGCTCGCGTATGCGCGTCAGGCGTGCGTGACCGTCATTCCCCATGGCGGCGGCACCAGCGTGGCCGGGCATTTGACGGTGGCGGCGGGGCCGCGCCCCGTGCTGTCGATCAGTCTCGTGCGCCTGTGCGCGCTGGGCCACCTGGACCGCGAGGCGCAGCTGGCCACGTTCGGCGCGGGCGTGTATGGCCCCGACCTGGAGGCGCAGCTGCGCGCGCAGGGCTACACCCTGGGCCATTATCCGCAGTCGTTCGAGTATTCCACATTGGGCGGCTGGATCGCCACGCGCTCGTCGGGCCAGCAATCGCTGCGCTATGGCCGCATCGAGCAGCTGTTCGCGGGCGGCGAGGTGGAAACCCCGTCCGGGACCTTGAGCATCCCCACGTTTCCCGCCTCGGCGGCCGGCATCGACCTGCGCGAAATGGTGCTCGGCTCCGAAGGGCGGCTGGGCATCGTGACGCAGGCCACCGTGCGCGTTTCGCCGCTGCCGCCGTATGAGGCGTTCCACGCCGTGTTTTTCGCCGACTGGGGCCAGGCGCAGGCGGCCGTGCGGACGCTGGCCCAATCGCGCCTGTCCTTGTGCATGCTGCGCCTGTCGAACGCGCTCGAAACGCAAACCATGCTAACCCTGGCCGGCCATAAAAAACTCGTGGGACTGCTGGAGCGCTACCTGTCGCTGCGCGGCTGCGGCGAAGGCAAGTGCATGCTGATGCTGGGCGTCAGCGGCGACGAGAAACCGGCGCGCGCGGCCCTGCGCGGCGCCCTGGCTGTGGCGCGGCGGCACAAGGGCGTGCACGTGGGGCGCCACATGGGCGACAAGTGGAAGCAGGGACGCTTTCGCAACGTCTACCTGCGCAACGGCGCGTGGGAACACGGCTATGTCATCGACACGGTGGAAACGGCTGTCGACTGGCCACGCGTGGCGCCCATGATGGCGGCGCTGGAGCAGGCGGGCGCCCGCGCGCTGGCACAGCACGGCGAGCAGGTGCACGCGTACACGCATTTGTCGCACGTGTATGCGCAGGGCGCCAGCGTCTACACCACGTATGTGTACCGGCTGGCGTCCACGTATGAAGACAACATGGCGCGCTGGCGCAGTTTGAAAGACGCGGCCGGCGCCGCCATCGTCGCCAACGGCGGCACCATCAGCCACCAGCATGGCGTTGGCACGGACCATGCGCCGTGGCTGATGGCCGAAAAGGGAGAACTGGGCATCGCCGCCATGCGTGCGCTGCTGCGCCAGTTCGACCCGCAGGGCATGATGAATCCCGGCAAACTGCTGCCCGAGGCCGGAGGCCCATCGTGAACAGGGCGGATCTGCCTGGCGTCCTGGCGCGCGAGTGGGATGTGCTGATCGTCGGCGGCGGCATCACGGGCGCCGGCATCCTGCTGGAAGCGGCGCGGCGCGGCTTGAAGGCGCTGCTGGTGGAACAGCGCGATTTCGCCTGGGGCACGTCGAGCCGGTCATCAAAGCTGGTGCACGGGGGCTTGCGCTACCTGAAGCAGGGACAGTTCGCCATGACGCGCGAGTCGGTGCACGAGCGGGTAGCCTTGCTGGCGGATGCGGCGGGGCTGGTCGAGCCGCAAGGCTTCGCCTTCGGCGACTACGCGGGCAGGAAGCCGGGGCGGCGCCAGTTCATGCTGGGCCTGGCCATCTACGACGTGATGGCGGGCAAGCGCGCGCGCCGCTATGTCGATGCGTCTGACTTTGCCATGCTGGCGCCGCACGTCCGGCGCGACGAGCTGCGGGGCGGCATGCTGTACCAGGACGCCAAGACGGACGACGCGCGCCTGGTGCTGCGCGTGCTGCAGGAGGCACGGCGTCATGGCGGCGTGGCCGTCAATTACCTGGGCGTGGCATCGCTGCTGCGCGAAGATGGCAAGGTCGCCGGCGCCACCTTGAACGATGCGCTCGATGGCATGGCATGCACCGTGCGCGCGCGCCTGGTGATCAGCGCCACGGGCGCCTGGGCCGACGCCTTGCGCGGCCAGGTGGGAGAGCAGCCGAAACTGCGGCCCCTGCGCGGCAGCCATCTGCTGCTGCCGGCCTGGCGCTTGCCGCTGGCGCAAGCCGTCAGCCTGATGCACCCGCACGACGGCCGTCCCGTGTTTGCGTATCCGTGGGAGGGCGTGACCCTGGTGGGCACCACCGATGTCGACCACGGCGCCAGCCTGGACCTGGAACCGGCCATCACGCGCGGCGAACTCGATTACCTGCTGGCGGCGCTGCGCTGGCAATTCCCGCAGCTGGCGCTGGGCGAAGACGACGTGCTGGCCACGTTTGCCGGCGTGCGCCCCGTGATCGACAGCGGCCGGCTTGACCCGTCGAAGGAAGCGCGCGAACATGCGCTGTGGCTGGAAAACGGCTTGCTGACGGTGGCGGGCGGCAAGCTGACGACGTTCCGCGTGATTGCCCTCGATGCCTTGCGGCGCGCCGCGCCGCTGCTGCCGGGCTGGCAGGCGGATTTGCGTCCGCTGCCGATTTTCGACGCCACGCCGCCCTTGTCGGGCAAGGCCTTGCTGCTCGACGGCGAGCAGCGCGAACGGCTGCTGGGCCGTCATGGCGCGGGGGCGCAGGCCCTGTGCGATGCGGCGCGGGACGGTGAACTCGAGCCGATTCCCGGCACGCAGACGCTGTGGGCGCAGCTGCGCTGGGGCGCGCGCATGGAAGACGTGCAGCACCTGGACGACTTGCTGCTGCGGCGCACGCGCCTCGGTTTGCAGCTGGCCGGCGGCGCGCTTGCTATCATGCCGCGCCTGCGCGCCATCTGTCAGCATGAACTGGGCTGGGACGATGCGCGCTGGGAGGAAGAACAGCGGCGCTACCTGGCCCTGTGGCGCCGCCATTACAGCGTGCCGCAGGGCGATTGAAAAACCATAAAAAATAAACAAGAGGAGAGCATCATCGACACGACCCTGTTTGGCCAGCCCCTGGTGCTGGGCGACGCCCGCATCACCTACGACAGCCTGTCGCCGCTGGACTTGCGCCAGCCCATCGATACCCTCGTCGACGACCTGGGCGAAGACCTGCTGCAAATCACGTGCGCGAATGGCGACATCGTCGACGTGGGCTGGTATCCGGCCTGGAGCGAACAGGGGCGCTTGCGCGTGGTGGCCGTGCGCGGGCAGGACTGGGAAGCGCCCGTCTTCAGCGCGCAGCCTGAAAAAGATCCGCAGGCGCTGCTGCAGGCGCTGCGCGCCGCGCTGGCCAGCCTGGCATAAGCGATGACCAGCGTCTCCGGCCAGGGGCCGTACATTCTTGCCATCGACAATGGCACGCAAAGCGTGCGCGCGCTGCTGTTCGACCGGGACGGGACACTGGCGGCGAAGGCGCAAGTGTTCCTCGAAGCGTATTACTCGGACCACCCCGGCTGGGCCGAGCATGACGCCGACGGCTACTGGCAAGCCGTGTGCGCGGCGTGCCAGCAGCTGTGGCGCAGCACGGACATCAATCAATCCTCGGTGGCCGGCGTGGCGGTGACGACGCAGCGCGGCACGGTGGTCAACGTGGACGAACACGGCGCACCGCTGCGCCCCGCCATCACCTGGCTGGACCAGCGCAGCACGCGCGACATTCCCCCGCTGGCGCCGTGGTGGCGCGCCGCCTTCCGCGCCACGCGCCTCGACGGCACGATCACGTACTTCCGCCGCGAGGCCGAGATCAACTGGATCGCGGCGCACCAGCCCGACATCTGGCGCCGCACGCACAAATTCCTGCTGCTGTCGGGCTTTTTGAATCACCGCCTGTGCGGAAAATATATCGATTCGACGGGCTCGCAAGTGGCCTACATCCCGTTCGACTACAAGCGCCACGCCTGGGCCGGGCGCTTCGACTGGAAGTGGCAGGCGCTGGCGATACGACGCTCGATGCTGCCGGAACTGGTGACGCCGGGCACGCGCATGGGCGCCATCACGGCGTCGGCCGCCGCGGCGACGGGCATCCCGGAGGGCACGCCCTTGCTGGCGGCGGCCGCCGACAAGGCGTGCGAAGTGCTGGGCGCCGGCTGCGTCGAACCGCACGTGGCGTGCCTGAGCTATGGCACCACGGCCACCATCAACACGACCAGCCGCAAATACGTGGAAGTGACGCGTTTTATTCCGCCGTACCCGGCCGCCATGCCCGGCGCCTACAGCACGGAAGTGCAGATTTTCCGCGGCTACTGGATGGTCAACTGGTTCAAGGAGCAGTTCGGCGACCGCGAACGGGCGGCGGCCGCCGAGGATGGCACGGGCTTGTCCGCCGAAGCGCTGTTCGACCGCCTGGTCGAGGCCGTCCCGCCCGGCTCCATGGGTCTGATGCTGCAGCCGTACTGGAGTCCCGGCATCAAGGTGCCGGGGCCGGAAGCGAAGGGCGCCATGATCGGCTTTGGCGATGTGCACACGCGCGCGCACATCTACCGCGCCATCCTCGAAGGCCTCGCCTATGCGCTGCGCGAAGGCAAGGAGCGCATCGAGCGGCGCAGCGGCGTCGCCATCACGGAGCTGCGCATCGCGGGCGGCGGCTCGCAAAGCGACGCGGCCATGCAGCTGACGGCCGACATCTTCGGCTTGCCCGCCGCGCGCGCCCACGTGTATGAAAGTTCGGGCCTGGGCGCGGCCATCGCCGCTAGCGTGGGCCTGGGCTGGCATGCAAACTTTCCCGCCGCCGTGCAAGCGATGACGCGCAGGGGCAAGGTCTTCCAGCCCCATCCCGAGCACCGCAAAATCTATGAGCAGCTGTACCGGCGCGTGTACAGCAAGATGTATGCGCGGCTGCAACCGCTGTACCGCGAGATCGCCGACATCACCGGCTATCCGGAGTAACTACGTCTTCAATGCTATTGCGAATCATTCTCATCCAGTATATGATGTGTTCCGCATTTCACCAAGGCAACGTATCCCGGTGACTGCAGTGCGCCGCCGGCCATGCGCCGGCGGCGTGTCCGTGCGGGCAGGGTTCCGCCGCAACGCTTCCGTCAACGCCGCCGCTTGATCGTGCACCGCCTGTCCTCTGCCCAGCGTTTTTCATTCCACAAGCATCAAGCAAACCCAGGCAAGGATAGCGATGAAGAGCAGCAAACAACGATTGACCCCGCTGGCCGCCGCGCTGGCCCTGGCATTGAGCGGCGCGCACGGCCATGCGTGGGCGGCAGCGAAGGCGGACAAGGCCGATGCGGTACAGATGCCGGCCATCAGCGTGTTTGGCGACGCCATCAGCGCCGGCACGGCCGGACGCTCGTATATCACCAGCGCCGACATCGAACGCCAGCAGGCCGACAATGTCGCGTCCTTGCTCGACACCTTGCCTGGCGTGGACCTGGCCGGTACGGCCCGTCCCAGCGGCCAGAGCCTCAATATCTGGGGCTTCAACAAAGTGCAGGACGTAAAAGTCATCCTCGACGGCGTGCCCAAGGGTTTTGAAAAATACCGCCAGGGTTCCATCTTCATCGAGCCGGAACTGATCAAGCAGATCGAAGTGAACAAGGGCGCGCATACGAGCTTGTACGGCAATGGCGGCTTCGGCGGCGTCATCACGGTCGAGACCAAGGATGCGCAGGACTTGCTCGAAGGCGGCGAGAGCGTGGGCGCCATGCTCAAGTACTCGCGCCACTCGAACAATGCAGAAAACGACGCCACCGTGGCCGTCTACGGCCGCACCGAAGACGGCCGCTTCGACGCGATGGCCTTCACCACGCGGCGCAAGTCCGACGATTTGCGCAAGCCTGACGGCAAGCCATTCCGCTTTTCCGCCATCGACGCGCCATCGAGCCTGGCCAAGCTGAATATCCGGCTGACGCCGGAGCAGCTGCTGACCCTGACGGCGATGAAGAGCGGCAGTTCGGGCTGGGGCCCGTTCGCCGCCATGGGCGAGGACGTGCCCACGCCGACCGAGGCGGAAATCAAAAAATATGGACTGGAAGAGGCGTGGCAGCGCAAGGCCGTCTACCGCGACCAGGACGACGATACGTATTCCGTGAAGTGGCAGTACGCGCCGCAAGATAATCCATGGATCAAGCTGACGGCCAGCGCCGGCTATTCGCACACGGACCAGCATGACAAGCGCCTGCCATCGGCTTCGCCGGGTTCCTACCTGGGCTCCCTGGGCAACGAAAGCTGGGCCTCGTACGTGGACCGCATCGCGGAAGTGCGCAACGAAAGCGTGTTTGCGACGGGCGCCGTGTCGCACGTGCTGCAAACGGGGCTGCAATGGCACAAGAATGTGCGCGACACCCTGATGTACTACCCGTCGTCGACGGCGCTGAAGGACCCCAGCTACAACTACGGCTACTTCCAGCCCTACTACATGCCGGCCGGGCGCCAGGAAACCACGGGCCTGTATCTGCAGGATGCGATGACGTATGGCGACCTGACGCTGACGGCGGCCTTGCGCCACGACCGGGTCGTCTCCGAGGGCGTGCCGAACAAGGCGCCGCGCTACAACAGTCCGCTGGCGGCGGCCGGCCACGACTTCAGCGAAAAGGCGCACGAAGACTGGTCGCCCCGTCTGGGCCTGTTCTGGAAGGCGTCCGGCACGCTGGCCTTGTTCGGCGACTTGAGCCGCACCTGGCGCGCGCCCACGATCGACGAGATGTATTCGAACGAATACTATGTGTCGTCCAGGCTCGGTTCATCGACGCCGGGCACCAGCCGCGACCTGGCCGTCGAGCGCGTGACGGCCGTGCGCGCGGGCGCCATGCTGCACCGCCAGAACGTGTTCATGGAGCGCGATGACGCGCAGTTGCGCCTGACGGTCTACCGCAACCGTGTCAGCGACAATATCGGCCCGCGCCTGGGTGTGCTGGTCGAAGGATACGAGCCGGGCTCGGGCAAGGTGCCGCCGGCGCTGTCCGACTACCGCAATCTGGCCGGTTTCCATACGCAGGGCGTGGAAGTGGAGTCCTACTACAATTCGCCGCGCTTGTTTGCCAGCGCCTCGCTGTCGAAGCAGCGCGGCACGCGCACCGGTTCCCAGCGCGACCCGTGGGGCCGGGACGAACCCGTGTCGACCATCGCGCCCGATAAATTGATGGCGGGCCTGGGCTGGCGCATGCCCGACCTCGGCGCCAGCATGGGCTGGCAGGGCCGCTTCGTGGCGAAGCAGGAGCGCGTGCTGCCGGTGGGGAACGTGTACCGCCTGCCGCCGTCGAAAGGCTATGCGCTGCATACCCTGTTCGCGTCATGGAATGGCAGGCAGGGCGTGTGGCGCGGCACGGAGGTGCGGCTGACGGTTGATAATGTCTTCAACCGCAATTACATGCCCTACCTGAGCGAAGCGGTCACCGGCGTGGGGCGTAATGCGAAATTGAGCGTGTCGAGAAAATTTTGATTCGGTTTGAGAACGGCGGGCCGGAGACGCGGGCCTGAGAAAATGCCGATGGCGGCGTTGCAGCTCCTTGCCGTACTGGCGTACTGTCTGCGTCGCTGCGCCTTGCCCTCGACATTTTTCAGGCCCGCTTGGCCCGGAGTGCCTTTGCATCGGGCGTGGGCCTACCCTTGGTTCGCGACATGTTTCGTTGAATTTCCCTGTTAACGCAGTACGATCGCCTTGACCGTTTCCCAGGCCGTGCTGCCCGAGTGCGTGGCGCGGACCTGGTTGCGGCCCGCTTCCTTGGCCACGTACAGGGCGCGGTCGGCGGCGACGAACAGCGCTTCGCGGTCGTCCAGCTGGTGCGGGCGGATGGTCGCCACGCCGATGCTGACGGTGATCCACGGCGAGGTGGTGGAGCGCGGATGCGGCAGTCGCAGCGCTTCGATGCTGGCGCGGATGGCCTCGGCCAGGTGCAGGGCGCTGGCCGCGTCCGTATCGGCAAACAGCAGGACGAATTCCTCGCCGCCGTAGCGGGCCGCCAGGTCGCCGGAGCGGCTGGCATGCGCATCGATGGCTTGCGCCACCTGCTGCAGGCAGCTGTCGCCGGCCGGGTGGCCCAGGCTGTCGTTGTACAGCTTGAAGTGGTCGACGTCGAGCACCACCAGCGACAGGGCGCCGCCGCCGCGCACGGCGCGCTGCCACTCTTTTTCCAGGAAGCTGTCGAAATGCCGGCGGTTGGCTATTTGGGTCAGCGGATCGAGATAGGCGGCGCGCTGCAGCGCGTCTT
Organism: Janthinobacterium agaricidamnosum; assembly: GCF_003667705.1. Taxonomy (NCBI): domain Bacteria; kingdom Pseudomonadati; phylum Pseudomonadota; class Betaproteobacteria; order Burkholderiales; family Oxalobacteraceae; genus Janthinobacterium; species Janthinobacterium agaricidamnosum. The sequence continues at coordinate 1,707,825 of NZ_CP033019.1, forward strand.
CCGACTGCTTGTGGTGCGTGATGTCGTGCAGCAGGCCGATATACAGGGGCTGGCGCAGATACATGGGCGTCAGGGTCAGGTCCATGCTCAGCGCCGCGCCGTTGCGGTGGCGGATCGCCACTTCGCGCGTACCGTGGTTGTGCGCCTTTTCCGGATTGGCCGCGTGCATGGCGAAGTAGTCGAGGTATTCCTGCGTCACGAGGGGGCTGAGCAGCTCGCCGATGAAGCGCCCGGCCAGTTCGTTTTCGCGGTAGCCCAGGTATTGGTCGCAGGCCGGGTTGGTGTACTGGATGCGCCCGTTCGCCTCGATGATCAGCAAGCCCTCGGCCATGTTGTTGACGATGGTGCGCAGGCGCTCGGCCTGTTCCTGCTGGGTTTCATTGTTGCTGCGGATTTGCAGCTGGGCGCGCACGCGCGCGCGCACTTCGGCCATGCGCAGCGGCTTGCTGATGTAATCGACGGCGCCGCAGTCGAAACCGGCCACCACGTCTTCCGTTTCCGTCCTGGCGCTCATGAAGATGACGGGGATGCGCTGCGTCAGCGGATGCTGCTTGAGGCGGCGGCACGTCTCGATGCCGTCCATGTCCGGCATCATCACGTCGAGCAGGATCAGGTCGGGCTGGGCGCGTTGGGCGATCGCCAGCGCCCGCTCGCCGGACGTGGCAACATAGGTTTGATAACCCTGTTCGCTCATCAGCTTGCGCAGCAGCTCAAGGTTGGCCGGCGCATCGTCGACAATCAAAATGGCGGCTTCATGCCGCTGGGAATACTCCACACTGCCTGGACTCATTGCTTCCGGCCTTCTCGATGTACTCTGCGCTGCCAGCGTTTGCTGCATTTTCGGTGATGCTGACCGGGCTCAAATCTGATGCAGCGGTCAAATCATACCGCCTCGCCAATTTTTTGGGTGAAAAAATCGATGCTGCGCGAGGCGTGAAAATATTATTTTTATGCTATCTTTAAAAATAAATAAACGCAGTTGCTATCGTGAAAGCTGTTTTTAAACGGCAAAGATGCGTGCTCGGTGGCGCCGGGGCAGCGGGGGGCACGCCCCGCAGTTGCGGGGCGTGGAGAGTGCGATTACATTTTTGCGGCGATCAGTTTGCCCAGGATGGCGATGCCTTCGCGGATGCGTTCCGGCGGCACCGTCACGAACGACAGGCGCAAGGTGTGCGTGTCCGGCGTGTTGGCATAGAACGGCGCGCCCGGCACGAAGGCGACCTTGTTGGCGATGGCTTCATCGAGCAGTTTCATCGCATCGATGTGTTTCGGCAGGGTGACCCAGATGAACATGCCGCCTTCCGGCTTCGTCCAGGTGACGCCGGCCGGGAAGTGCTCTTCCAGCGCCGACAGCATGGCCTGGCACTGGTTGCCGTACAGGCTGCGGATGCTGGGGATATGCCGCTCCAGGAAACCATCTTTGATCACTTCATGCACGACCATCTGCGTCAGCTGCGAGGTGTGCAGGTCGGCCGCCTGCTTGGCCAGTTCCAGGCGGCGTACCAGCGGCATCGGCGCCACCACGTAGCCGAGGCGGATGCCGGGCGTGAGCACTTTCGAAAACGAGCCCATGTAGATGACGCCGTCCGGATTCATGTTGATCATCTTCGGATACGGCTCGCCGCTGTAGCTCAGAGCGCCGTACGGATCATCTTCGATCAGCGGCAGGCCGTGGCGGGCGCAGGTTTCCACCAGTTCCACGCGGCGCGCCACGGACAGGCTGCGGCCCGTCGGGTTCTGGAAGTTCGGCAGCGCGTACAACAGGCGCGCGCCATCGGCGACGGGATCGATCGACGACGGCACCAGGCCTTCGTCATCGGTATCGACGGACACGAATTCGGGACGGTAGACGGAAAACGCCTGCAGGGCGCCCAGGTAGCTGGGGGTTTCCACCAGCACGCGGCTGCCTTCGTCGATCAGCACCTTGCCCAGCAAGTCCAGCGCCTGCTGCGAGCCGGACGTCATCAGCACCTGTTCGGGCAGGATGGTGCTGCCATTGCCGGAGAGCGAGTCGGCGATCCACTGGCGCAGCGGCAGGTAGCCGTCGGTGGGGCCGTATTGCAGGGCCACCTTGCCATTGTTCGACAGGACCTTGTCGAAGGCGGTCTTCATTTCTTCCACGGGGAAGGTGGCGGGCGAGGGCAGGCCGCCGGCAAACGAGATGATCTCGGGACGCTGCGTGATCTTCAGGATTTCGCGGATGAACGAGCTTTGCAGCTGTTCCGCGCGTTCGGCAAAGCGCCATTGGATCGGATTCGGATTTTCAATTTTCATACGAGTCTCACAGAAGATGCCGAGCTGCGCCGGCTGGATTTGTTGGCCCGCTTGTGGCGGTGCGTGCGCAAGCGGCGCCGGATAGGCGTCGCCATGGTGCTGCGGTATTGTACGGCTTGCACGCCGCCGTGCCCATGCGCACGCGCAACGGCGTTGCAAATGGGCGTCAGGGAAGCTTACTTCAGCTTGCGTCCGATGCCCACGACGGCGATCACGGCGCCGGCAAACAGCAGGCTTTCGCCCGTCAATGGCTCATTCAGCAGCACGGCCGCGCCCACCAGGGAGAGGAAAGGTTGCAGCAGCTGCGTCTGTCCCACGCGCGCCACGCCGCCCAGCGCCATGCCACGGTACCAGAAAAAGAAGCCGATAAACATGGAAAACACGGAGATGTAGGCAAAACCCAGCCAGGCCACGCTGCTGGCCTGCGCCATCAGCGCGCGTTGCGGCCAGGCGTTCCACAGCGTCACGGGCAAGACAAAAGGCACGGCCAGCAGCAGCGCCCAGGAAATCACATGCTGGCCCGGCATCGTCTGCGCCAGACGCCCGCCTTCGGCATAGCCGAGTGCGGCCAGCAGCACGGCGGCAAAGATCAGCCAGTCAGCCAGGTGGAAGCTGCCGCCGCCCTGGCGCAACGCGAACGCCACCACCAATAGCGTGCCGAGCAGGGCCATCAGCCAGAACCCTGCGGAAGGGCGCTCCTTGCCGCGCAGCACGGCAAATACGGCAGTGGCCAGCGGCAGGATGCCCACCAGCACGGCGCCGTGCGAGGCGGGCAGGCTGCGCATGGCGATCGACGTCAGCCAGGGAAAGCCCAGCACGCAGCCCAGCGACACGAGCGCCAGCGGCAGCCATTGTTCGCGGCGCGGCAACGGCGCGCGCTGGTGCCACAGCCACAGGCCGGCCAGGCCGGCGGCCACCAGGGCGCGGCCCAGGGCGACAAAGGTGGGATCGAGTTCGGCGACGGCCATGCGCGTAAAAGGCAGGGTCAGGCTGAAGAGGGCGACGGCGATGAGGCCCAGCAGCAGGCCTTTGCGGTCGGTGCCGAGGCGGGGAGGATGGCTGACGGGGGCGGTACTGGTAGTCGATGGCATGTTTTTCCTGATACTGGCTGATAGGTGTGCGGGGTGCGCGGCAGGCGTGGATTAATTTCTGCCGTACTGCTATCCTAGGGCGCAATAGCAATACAGTACAAATACACTTTCGCGCATAATTTCACATACTGTCATGGCCATATGAGCAATACACTTCCTTTGCTGTCGCGCGCCTCGGGCGAAACCCTGATCGACCAGATCGCGCGCTCGCTGGCGGCGCGCATCGACGACAAGCTGCTGCGCGGCGGCGCGCGCATGCCTTCGATCCGCCAGTGCGCCGCCAGCCTGGAGGTGTCGTGCGCCACGGTGGTGGCCAGCTACGACAAGCTGGTGGCGCGCGGCTACCTGGAATCGCGGCGCGGCGCCGGCTTTTTCGTGCGCGAGCGCTCGCCGCTGAACACGCCGGCGCCGCCCCCCGGCGCGCAGGACGCGGCGGCGCAGCCGATGGATGTCGTTTGGCTGATCCGAAACATGTTCCGCCAGACGCCGGTCATCCCCGCGCCCGGCACCGGCATGCTGCCCGCCGAGTGGCTCGATGGCGATCTGGTGGCGCGCGCCCTGCGCGATGTCAGCCGCCAGCCGGGCAGCCTGCTGCTCGGTTACGGATCGCCGCAGGGTTTTTTGCCTCTGCGCCAGCAGTTGCAGCTGAAACTGGCGGGCCTGGAAATCGCCTGTCCGCCCGAGCAGATTGTCACCACGGTGGGCGTGATGCAGGCGCTGGACCTGGTGGCGCGCGAGTTTGCCCGCCCTGGCGACACTATTTTCGTCGACGATCCCGCGTACTGGCTGATGTTCGGCGCCTTTGCCGCCATGGGCATGCACGTCATCGGCATCCCGCGCCTGGGTGACGGCCCCGATATCGCCGTGCTGGCCGAGCTGGCAGCCCTGCACCGTCCCAAGCTGTACGTGATCAATTCGGTGCTGCACAACCCCAGCTCGACGTCGCTGTCGGCGGCCAAGGCTTTCCAGGTGCTGCGCCTGGCCGAACAGCACGATTTCCTCGTCGTCGAAGACGATATCTATTGCGACATGCACCCGGGCGGCGAGGTGCAGCCGGCCACCCGCCTGGCCGCGCTGGACCAGCTGCGCCGCGTGATTTACCTGGGCGGCTTTTCCAAGAGCCTGTCGGCCAACCTGCGCGTGGGCTTCATCGCCACCTCGCCGGAATGGGCGCAGCGCCTGGCCGACCGCAAGATGCTGGCCACCCTGACCACCAGCGACATCGGCGAGCGCGTGGTGTATAAAATCCTCTCGCAAGGTCTGTACCGCAAGCATGCGGAACGGCTGCGCGCGCGGCTCGACAAGGTGCGCGAGGGCACGTACCGCCGCGCCGAGCGGGCCGGCCTGCGTTTCGATCCCGCGCCGGCCGGCATGTTCATCTGGGCCGATGCGGGCTGCGACACGAATGTGCTGGCCGAAAAGGCGTTGGCCGAAGGCCTGGTGCTGGGGCCGGGCAGCCTGTTTTCGCCGCGCCAGCTGCCGTCGACCCGCATGCGCCTGAACCTGGCCACGGTGCAGGACGAGCGCGTCTGGGATTTTTTCGGCCGCGCACTGGGCTAAAACTGCACATTTGCCGGGGGCTCTTGAAATCGCTTGTACCATCCCCAACTCCGTAGAATCCGTCCCATCCACAAGACTATGAGGTAAAAATGGCTGTCTCCGAAAAGCAAACCCTGGGTTTTCAGACCGAAGTGAAGCAAATGCTGCACCTGATGATCCATTCCCTGTACTCGAACAAGGAAATCTTCCTGCGCGAATTGATCTCGAACGCGTCCGACGCGGCCGACAAATTGCGCTTCGAAGCGATCGATAACGACGCCCTGTACGGCAACGATCACGAATTGAAGATCAAGGTCAGCTTCGACAAGGATGCGCGCACCATCACCATTTCCGACAACGGCATCGGCATGACCCGCGACGAGGCGATCTCGCACCTGGGCACCATCGCCAAGTCGGGCACCAAGGAATTCTTCGGCAAGCTGTCGGGCGACCAGCAGCAGGACGCGGCCCTGATCGGCCAGTTCGGCGTGGGCTTCTATTCCGGCTTCATCGTCGCCGACAAGATCACCGTCGAAACGCACCGCGCCGGCGTGGACGCTTCCGAAGGCGTGCGCTGGGAGTCGGCGGGCGAAGGCGATTACAGCATCGAGTCGATCGACAAGCCGTCGCGCGGCACGGACATCATCCTGCACCTGCGCGAAGGCGAGGATGAATTGCTGTCGAGCTGGAAGATCAAGTCCATCATCCGCAAATACTCGGACCATATCTCGCTGCCGATCGTGATGCAGAAGGAAGAGTGGGACGACGAGAAAAAAGAAACCGTCCTGAAAGACGAATTTGAAACCGTCAACCAGGCCAGCGCCCTGTGGGCCCGCAACAAGGCCGACATTACGCCGGAACAGTACGACGAATTCTACAAGCACGTGTCGCACGACTTCCAGTCGCCGCTGACGCACACGCATAACCGCGTGGAAGGTCGCAGCGAATACACGCAGCTGCTGTACATCCCGGCCAAGGCGCCGTTCGACATGTGGGACCGCAACAAGCGCGGCGGCATCAAGCTGTACGTCAAGCGCGTCTTCATCATGGACGATGCCGAGCAGCTGATGCCGACCTACCTGCGCTTCGTGCGCGGGGTGATCGACTCGGCCGACCTGCCGCTGAACGTGTCGCGCGAAATCCTGCAGGAATCGCGCGACGTCAAGGTGATCCGCGAAGGCTCGACCAAACGCGTGCTGGGCATGCTGGAAGAACTGGCGAACGCGGACGAGCAAGAGAAGAAGGACAAGTACGCCATCTTCTGGAAGGAATTCGGCCAGGTGCTGAAAGAGGGCATCGGCGAGGACGCGGCCAACAAGGAGCGCCTGGCCAAGCTGCTGCGCTTTGCCTCGACGGCCAACGACAGCGACGAGCAAATCACTTCGTTCGCCGACTACGTGGCACGCATGAAGGAAGGCCAGGACAAGATCTATTACGTCACGGCCGACAACTACGCCGCCGCCAAGAACAGCCCGCACCTGGAAATCTTCCGTAAGAAGGGCGTCGAAGTGCTGCTGCTGACGGACCGCGTCGATGAATGGATGCTGTCCTTCCTGCAGGATTTCGAAGGCAAGGAACTGGTCTCCGTGGCCAAGGGCGGCCTGGACCTGGGCGCGCTGGAAGACGAGGCGGAAAAGAAAGAGCACGAAGAAACGGAAACTTCATACGCCGACCTGGTGGGCAAGATGAAGACCGTGCTGGCCGACAAGGCCAAGGACGTGCGCGTGACGTTCCGTCTGACCGATTCGCCAGCCTGCCTGGTGGCCGATGAAAATGAATTGTCGGGCAACCTGCTGCGCATGCTGAAGGCGGCTGGCCAGAGCGCGCCGGAATCGAAGCCGATTTTGGAAATCAACCCGAACCACCCGCTGGTGACGCGTCTGAAATACGAAGACGCGGAAGGCGGCAAGTTCGGCGACTGGGCCAATATCCTGTTCGACCAGGCCATGCTGGCCGAAGGCGGTTCGCTGGCCGACCCGGCCAGTTTCGTCAAGCGCCTGAACGAATTGCTGCTCAATACGGCGAAGTAATCGCCACCGCATGCCTAAAACGTAGGTCGGATTAGCGCAGCGTAATCCGACACGGCGGCGGTGACCGATGTACTGAAGCCGGCCCTTTCCTCGTGGAAGGGCCGGCTTTTTTCATGCGCATGCCTCAAGCCCTGGCCGCGGCGACTTCAGGCATAATTGCCCCTTGTTGAATTTAATTCGTCAATGGCCGGCATGGCCGTTGATGCAGGAGCCTGTCATGTCAGTGAGTACCCGCGACGCCCTTTTGAAAAGCGCAGAAATCCACCTGCGTTCGAAAGGCTACGCCGCTTTCAGTTATGCCGATTTGTCCGAAGAAATCGGCATACGCAAGGCCAGTATTCACCATCATTTCCCCACCAAGGAAAACCTCGGCGTGGCCTTGATCACGCAATATATCGACGTGTTTACGGAAAAGCTGCAGGCGATCGATGCCGCGCATGCCGATCCGGTCGAACGCCTGCGCGAGTTCGGCGGGCTGTTCCTGGCCAGCGCCAACGACCATTTGCTGCCGCTGTGCGGCGCGCTCGCGGCCGAAATGGCGGCGCTGCCCGAATCGCTGCAGGCCTTGGGCCGGCAACTGATGGCGCAGCAGCTGGACTGGATGGAAAGCAATCTCGTGCAGGCGGCGCAGCTGCACGGCTGGACTTTGCGGAAGCCGCCGCGTGACTATGCCTTCATGCTGCTCAGCGCATTGGAGGGCGCCAGTTTTATCGGCTGGGCCCTGGGGCCTTCGACCGATCCGCTGGCCGCTTTCCATTACATGCTCGACAATCTGGCGTAGCGCGGGCCAGCCCGCTCAGGCAAACAGGGCGGGTTTGGCGACCATGAGCGCGCAGATGGTCAAAAATACGGCCAGCTTGAGGCACAGCCAGATCCGCAGTCTGGCGCCCGCCTGCACGTATCCCTGTTCCACCTTCTCTTCCACCTTGTCCGCCCAGAAATGGTCGATGGCTTGCGCGCCGATAAAAAGCGTGAGGGACAGCCGCATCCAGCCCATGTGCAGCCAGGCCCACTGTTGCTGGTACAGCAGGACCAGCCCGCCGGCAAGCACTATCCAGCCTGCGACGGCGATCTGTTGATGGAGTTTATGTAATGTATCGCGGCCGGCGGCATCGCGCATCAGGTTCAGCAGGCGCGGCGTCAGCATCATCGGACCGATGAAGGCGATGGCGGCGACGACGTGCAGTATCATCAGGAATGTATAGGTGTTCATGGCGTTCTCGTATCGGCAAAGACGGTTGTTTGCGGAACGTTTAGAATAAGTTTTACTACCCACTTTCGCTACTCGCATTCATGGCAAAAACTGCAGCGCATGCGGAGCCCCGCAAGCGGCCGTCCCAGGCCAGATCGGCCGCCACCGTCGCGGCGATGGTGGAGGCGGCTGCTCGCATTATTGAGGTGCGGGGCTGGGCCGCGTTGACGACGAATCATGTTGCCGAGCTGTCCGGCGTCAGCATCGGCTCCCTGTACCAGTACTTCCCGTCGAAAGAGCCGCTGCTGGCCGAACTGGTACGCCGCGAACGCGCGATGCTGCTGCGCGACGTGGGTCTAGCCATGGCGCTGGAGGGGGAACTGCCGCTCGCGATAGAACAGGGTGTGATGGCCGGTCTGGCGCACCAGTTCAGGCGCCCCGCGCTTGCCCTCGCGCTGGAATCGGCTCCATCGTCGCCATCCTTGCAGCATGAGGACGAGGCCTTGCGGCAGGCGCTTGCCGGCCAGCTCGCGGGGCTGCTGGCGCGTCATGGCGTCGCCGATGCTGATATGGCCGCCGCCGACGTGATTGCGCTATGCCGCGGCATCATCGACGCCGCGGCGCTGCGGGGAGAAACCGATATGGCGTCGCTTGCCCGGCGCCTGGGGCGCGCGGTCCATGGCTACCTGGACACGGCGGGACCTGCCAGGGAAGCTGCCGCCAGCGCTTAAGGGAGGATGCAGCCGTCCAGGCCACACATCTCCCCGGCCGATGCGGCCAGGTTCTCCCGGGATTGCGCATGGAGGTTCTCCAGCGCCTGCAGGAATACTTCTGGCGGCTGCGCGCCGGAAATGTGCGCTCCATTGCCAAAGACGAACAGCGGCACGCCGGAAGCGATGCGCGATGCGCTGCGCTCATCGTCCTGCACCTGCTGGCGCAATTGCGGTGTCGACCACGCGCGCTGCACCGCCTCGGCAGGCACGCCCGCCTGCGCCGCGAGCAGGGCGAGGGAATCGTGGTCGAACAGCGATTTTCCGTGCGAAATACTCTGCTCATACAGCACTTCGACCAGGCGCTGTTGCAAAGCCTCGTCGCTGACGGCCTTGACGAGCATGTGCGCGTCCATGGTGTCGCCAAACAGCATGGTGTCGAAGCGGTAGTCCAGGCCTTCGGCCGCTCCATGCGACTGCACCGAATACAGCATGCCCTCGGCGGCCATCGGATCGCGAAATTTTTTCAGCAAGGCTGCCTTGATCGGTTCGGCCTGATGGTTCGGTGCGATGCGGTAGGCGCGCAGCCTGACCTGCACGGCGTCCCTGTGTTCGAAAGCGGCAAGGGCCTTCTCGAATCGGCGCTTGGCGATCCAGCACCAGGGGCAGACGAAATCGGACCAGATGTCGACGACCAGCGCTTGTGTGTTGTTTTTCATGGTTGCTCCTTGAGTGGCCGGCTCGGCGTGCACGCATGCCAGGCCGGCTGATGCGGCGGTATCAAGCCTTGTCGAACGCGTCCAGCACGTGGGTGCTGTAGACAACGGCGGCGCCCGCATTGAGGTTGATCGCCACGCCGAGCGCCTCGGCAATTTCTTCCACGGTCACGCCCAGCTTCTTGGCGGCGGCAGCGTGGAAGGCGATGCAGCCGTCGCAGCGCGTGGTGACGGCCACTGCCAGCGAGATCAGTTCCCGCGTTTTCGCGTCGAGATGGTTGGTCTTGTCGCCGGCGCCGCCCAGTGCGGCGATGCCTTTCATGGTGTCGGGCGTCAGTGCGTTCAATTGCATCGCACGCGTGTTGATGTCTTGCCGAGCTTGTTTCCAGTCTTCCATGATTTCCTCGCTATGTAGGCGCTTGCGCGCGGGTTGGTGGCTAGATGATTCCCGGGATGGGTATCAGGCCTCGATTACTTCCAGGGTGGGCCGCATGCGGATGGCCTTCGAGAAATTGGCCAGGTTGACCGACGTTTTGGTGACGGCCTGGTGCAGCGCCTCGACGCGCTCGCGCGAGGCATCCGTGCGCAGCCGCACCACGTAGCTGACTTCGTCGTAGCCGGGATTGACGCTCTCGTCCAGGCCGAGGAAGCCACGCAGGTCCAGCTTGCCGTCCGTTTCGATTTCCAGGCTGTGCACGGTGATGCCCATGGCCGCCGCATTGGCTGCGTAACCGACTGACAGGCAGGCGTTGAGGGCGGCCATCAGCAGCTCTTGCGGATTGGGCGCCGTGTTTTGGCCCAGCAATTCATGCGGTTCGTCCGAGGCGATCTCGAAATGGCGCGCATGCTTTTCACCGCCCAGCACATAGTGGCTGACGGTGGCCACGCTGCGCGTCTGGTGTTGCCAGCGGGTCTTGACGTTGAAACGCACCTCGCCCTTGTCGGGATGCCCTGCCACGCCCTGGGCGAATTGCTGCAATGCTGCCACGTTGATGCCATTGAGCATATTGCTGGCAGGCGCCGCGCCATACGCGGGATAGTCGGTATAACCGTGGGACGGGGCGCCGCTGGCGCCGTAATAGGTCGAGCGGTCGCTGTCGGCCAGAGGCCAGTTGTTTTGCATGCGCTCCACCAGATCCGGGTTGGAGATGAATGGCATGCCGAAGGCGATCAGATCGAGGTCGCCTTTTTCCAGTTCGCTGCGCGCCAGTTCCTGCGTGAAGCCGCCCGCGCCGATCAGGGTGCCGTGATAGTCCTGGCGGAATTGCGCACCAAAGCCGGCTGGCACTTCCGCCGCCGTGATGGTCGGCTGGTAGTTCAGGTGCACATAGGCCAGCTTCCTCGTATCGAGTGCCTGCGCAACGCTGCTCCACACCTGCGCTTCATCGGCATAGGCGCGCATGTCGTACAGGCGGCCGAATGGTGAGATGCGTACGCCGACCTTGCCGCTGCCGATGGCGGCCGACAGCGCGTCTATGGTCTCGAGCAAAAAGCGCTGGCGGTTGGCGATGCCGCCGCCGTACTGGTCGGTGCGCGTATTGACGGCGCTGCTGAGGAACTGGTCGAACAGGAAGCCGTTGGCGGCCATGATCTCGATCCCGTCAAAGCCAGCGTCGATAGCGACTTTTGCCGCATGCACGAAGTCGGCGGTGACGCGGGCGATCTCGTCGACGCTCAGCGCGCGCGGCACGCTGGGCAGCACCGGTCCGGCCTTGCCCGGTTCGATCCAGGCGTAGACGGTGGTGTTTTCCGCCGCCACGTCGCTGGGGCCGACGGGCGCCGCGTTGCCCGGCTGGATAGATACATGTGACATGCGGCCCACGTGCCACAGCTGGGCGAAGATCTTGCCGCCCTTGGCATGCACGGCATCGGTGACCTGGCGCCAGCCCTGGCCCTGCGTGCTGCTGTAGATGCCGGGCGTGTACAAATAGCCGCGGCCTTCATCGGAGACGGGCAAGCCTTCGGTGACGATCAGGCCGGCCGAGGCACGCTGGGCGTAATACAGCGCGGTGAGCGCATCGGGATTGTTTTCGAGCGTGCGCGTGCGCGTCATCGGCGCCATGACGACGCGGTTGGCCAGGGAAATGCCGGACAGGTCATAAGGGGTGAACAGTTGATGCATGTGATGCCTCGCAAATGGTCGAATGCGCCGTGGCGCGGAAGGATTGCCGGGTGAAATACCGGGTGTGAAATAAGTCTACCATCTAGTAGGTAGGCAAGTCAACCGGTCGCATTGCCGGCAAAAATCGCTATGATGCGGCTTTGCACGGGACGATACGGATGATTGCCATGAAAAACCGCCTGATGGCGGGCCTGGGCGCGCACGCGCTGGGCTGCCTGCTGTTTATTGTGTTGAGCTGGCTGGGGTTTTATTTGTACACGCAGCTGTTCGGCAGCCTCGGCTCGCGCGGCGTGGCCGGCGGCCTGGCCCTGCTGCTCGTGTTTTATGTGTATGCGGGCACGAATCTGCTGCTGGCGCTGCTGCCGCCCGGCAGGTGGAAGCCTGCGCTGTGCGGCTTGCTGGGCGCGGCCGTGCTCGCGTATCTGCTGCCGCAGCATCCGCTGCGGGCCATCTACTTCAGCGTGCTGGCGGGCGGCTTGAGCTGGCTGGCCGTGCTGGCCAGCGCGCGTTTAAGCAGATATTTGCGCGGCTGACAGGCCCGCAATGAAAGCGGCGACGGCGCCGGCGGCCGCTTCCGGCGCCGCCTGCAACAGCATGTGCGGCGCGGCGATGTCGACCAGCTGCGCGCCCGCTGCCTGCCGCAGTATCTGCACGGCGTTCGCCGGCGGCACCAGGCGGTCGTGGCGGGCGCGCAGATACAGCACGGGCAGGCTGCCGCGCGCGAAGCTGCGCGAGGCGTCGGTTTCCAGCACGGCGCGCAGGCGCTGGCGCAGTACGCTGGGCGGCACTTGCGCCAGCGCCGCTGCCAGTTCATTCTGCAGCTGCGGCGTGGAGTGGGGCGCCAGCAGCGCCTGGCGCAGGGCGAAGCCGGGCAGGGTGCCAAAGGGCACCAGGCCGAGCAGATGGCGCAGCGGCGCGAGCATCGGGCGCGGATTGCGCACGAACGAACAGCACAGGATCAGGGCTTGCATGCCGGGCGGCGGATCGGCGCGCAAAGCTGACCCCAGCGGTCCCGAAAACGATTCTGCCAGCACGATGAAAGGGCGGTCCTGCGGCAAGCGCTCGCGCACGAATGCTTCCAGCGCCGCGTAATCGAGCGGCGCGGCCGGGTAGGCGATGGCCTGGGTGTCGATGGCGCTCTGCGCGCGCAAGGCGGCGTCAAAACGGTGGAAGAGCCGGGCCGTGCCATCCATGCCGGGCAGGAGGACAAGCAGTGTCGAGGCGTGGGTTGGTGTCGTCATTGCTGCCATCATAACAGCCGCACCGGCGCACCTGCCGTCCGCCTGCCGCACGGCATGGGCACTGGCATCATGCTAGAATCGCCGGCGCGCCATGCGTGGCCAGTGGCCACTGGTAGCGGCAAAATCCCCCGACAGACAGAATCATGCATATCATCTTTTCGAATTACCGCACCCTGGGCGGCGCCTTGCTGGCGGCGGCCTGCCTCCTTTCCCAGCCTGCCCGCGCCACGGCGGCGCCCTTGGCACCGGCGGGGAAAAGCCTGTCGTCCCTGCTGGCCGGCGGTCCCTTGCCGCGCCTGAGCGAAGACCCGCAAGTGCGCGCGGCCCTGTTCGATTTCTTCGGTTACGCGCGCGGCAGCTACACGGAAAACGATGAACTGCTGCTGGCACAGGCGCTCGAAGCGATCAGCGAAAAGCGCGACGCCACGCGCGCCGTGCTGGCCGATGGCCGCCAGTTGCTGGCGTCGATGAATGACCGCAAGCAGGGCCGCGAACGGGGCGCCATGCTGCTCGACAAACGCGGCGTCATCATCGCCTTTGGCCTGGTGAACGGGCATTGCCGCCTCGAGGGCCAGCCGCTGGCGAAAGTCTGCAATCCCGATCCGAATGCCGTGCTGACGGTGTTCCACCGCAAGGGCATGCTGGTTGGCGACGCTGCACCCCTGCTGGCCTGGGCCCGGCAATTGCCGCCCATGCTGGCGCTGATCGCGGGCGACAAGGAAGCGGGCGCCGATGGGCAGAAGATCGCCAGCGTCGAATACGTGCTGGCGCAGCCGGCCCTGCCGGGCTGGAACCGCGCCCAGCTGCCGCCCGCGTATCCGCCGGCGCTGCTGCCGCTGCTGCTCGATAAATCCACGGTGCTGACGTCGGCCGGCGCCGGCGTGTTTGCCTATCCGCTCACGCTCAAGGGCAAGAAGCAGAACAATGTGCTGGACCATGCGGAAGGCCGCCCGCCGCGCGACCTGGAAGTGGCGCTGCGCAGCTATGCCAGTTTCGACACGGTGGTCGAGCGCTACCGCCAGCTGGCCAAGGGCGCCAGGCTGCAGCGCAACGAGCGCACGGCCTACCTCGATGGCGACATGGGGCAGGGCAGCTACCGCGTCTACATCCGCAATACGGGCGCGGACGGCGTGATGATCGACGTGGCACTGTGGCAGCGCAGGCTGGCGGCCAGCCGCTGATTTCAGCGCCGCTTTTAGGGTGCTGAGGTGTAGCCTAGCTCCGCCAACCGCGCGGCGATGGCGTCGTCGCGTGTTTTCCTGCCGGTGCGCAGGCGCGCATGCGTCAGGGACGCGGGCAAGCCATGCGCCAGCAATGCGTCGATGTCGAGCATGGTCCCGGATGCCGACAACTGGCGCAGGGCGGGCAAGGCGGCGAGGCCGGGCAGGCTGTCGAGCGTCTTGCAGGTGTGCAGGTTCAGGCGTTCGAGCAAGGGATTGGGCCCCAGCGCGATCTGCCGCAGCTTGATCTGGTCTTCCACCCATAGCGCCTGCAGCAGCGGGAAACGGCTGATATCGCCCAGCGTTTCCAGACCGCGCACGCGTATCACTTCCAGTTTCCTCAACAGCGGCGCCTCGATGTGTGCGAGCGATTCGCGGCCGCCCAGTTGCAGCAGCAGCCTGTCCAGGCGGCTCATCTCCGAGATGAAATCCAGCGGCACGGTGTTCTTGATGCGGTACAGCGACAGGTCATGCAGCGCCGGCAGGCTGGCCAGGGTCTCGATATGCTGGCTGTGGCCTTCGATGACGAGGCTGGCCAGGTGCACATACTGGCGCAGGGGCGCCAGGTCGATATTGTTCCTGGCAGATTCGCCCAGGTTCAGGTATTCGAGGGCGCGCAAATTGTCCAGCTGCAGGATGTCGGCTTGCCCTAGTTCGTACACGCCCAGGCTCAGGCGCTTCAGGTGGCGCAGCTCGCCCAGGGTTTCCAGATACAGGGCGTTGCGGTGGCAGTCGATGGACAGGCTGGCCACATGCGGCAGCGCGCGCAGGATGCGGGTATCGAACACCCTCGGGTCGTAGCCGTAGATGCGGATGGTCAGCGCCGTGCCGCAAGTGGCGGCCAGGGCGTCGAGGTCGGCCAGCAGCGGCGTTGGCTCGGCCAGGGTATTGAACTGCACCAGCACCTCTTGGCCGCCCGCGATGGCGGCGCGGATCGCCCCGGCATCGATGCGCTGGGGATTCTGGATGCGCTGCGGCTGTCTTGCTTGCGTCATCGTCACAGTCCTATCGGGTAGTCGACTTTCCTGGGAGGAGGGCAGCCTTCCGGCCCCGGGAACGTCTGCTTGCCCGTGTCGTCGTAGCGCTTGCCGCAATCGACGAGCACGCGCTTGCGGAAGGTGTAGATGCTGGCCACCTTGCCGTTCGGGTGGTAGCAGATATTGTCGCCATCGCGGTCGGCCGAAGCGTAGCTGATCATGGTCTGGCCATTCACCGTGCGCGTGCTGTGACCGCTGCGCGGTTCCGTGCATTTGAGCTGGCCGCTTTCATAGTATGCGTTGACGACGGAGGTGTCGGCAGCGCGGTCGACCAGCAGTTCATCCTTGCGCTTGCCGTTCGGGTAGTTCGAATAGCCTTCCTGGCGCTGGCCGTACTGGAAGGCATAGTAGTACTGCGGCTTGCCGTCCGGGTAGTACATGTGGTGGTACTCGCACACGTCGTCGCGCGTGCTGCCGTACTCCTTGAAGGTGCAGCGGTGGATGTCGTTGAGCAGCTGGCCGTCTTCATAGTATTCGCGCAGGTGCGTGAGCAGCCTGCCCTGGTCGATGACGGCCAGGCGTTCCGGCTTGCCGTTCGGGTAGTAGCGCGCATCGAGGCCCTGCTTCTTGCCGTTGTCCCACAAGGTGTCGAGGCGCAGGATCTTGCCGCTGTCGTCGAACGCCTGTTCGCGCCCGTCCAGCTGGCCGTTGCGGTAGGTGGCCGTGTAGACCACGTATTCCTTGCCGGCCGGACCCAGGTAGCGCGTGCGGCTGCCATCGAGCACGCCGGCCTGGTAATGGTCGCGCACGCGCAGCGCGCCTTGCGCATCCATGTCGATGGCCTCGCCCTGTTTTTTGCCTTTCACGAAAGTGACGCTTTGCGTGACACCGTCCTTGAGCTTGAGCTTCCATGGCCCGTCGCGCAAGCCGTCGATAAAGCTGCCGTCGCCGTCTTCCGTGATCCACGCGCCGTGGCGCGCACCGTTGACGTAGTTGCCGCGCGTGCGCACTTTGCCGCCCATGCGGCGTTCGTGCGGGCCGTTCAGCTGGCCGTCCGCGTAGGTATCGAAGCCCGTCACTTCCTCTTCATCGGCATAGTTGACGACCGTCCAGCGGCCTTCGCGCTTGCCGGCCCGGTACATGCCGCTCTCGCTCTGTTTGGGATAATTGAAGTACCACATGCCTTCCTGCAGCCCGTTGACGAAATGGCCTTTTTCGCTGCCTTCGTGCATGCCTTCGCGCACCCACAGTCCCTGGCGCTTGCCCTTCGCGTACTGGCCCCGCTCGACCACCGAGCCGTCGTCCCAGGCCAGGCTGTAGATGACGGACGGACCGTCTTCGCTGCCCGTGAACTGCTGCGGCGCCGTCTCCCACGTCACTTGCCAGAGGCGGTAATTGGGCAGGATGCCGGCGCCCGCGTCGCTGTACAGCGTGTAGCTGGCGGTGAGAAAACGCTCGCCTTTTTTCAGGAAGGTTTTCTTGTAGGTGATGGCATCGTTGCCGCCGGGCGCCACGGGCTTGCCGTCATCGCTGTAGTAGCCGACGATCGTGCCTTGCGTATGGTCGATGGCGTCAAAGTCCGCATTGCCGCTCTTGCCGCGCGCGACGCTGTAGTCCATCGGCGCCAGCTTGGCCAGCGCGGCCTTGACCTGGCCCGCGTTGGGAGCGGCGCTTTGCGCCACGATGCGGTTCAGGGCCGGCTGCAAGCCGTCGAGGCGCCGGTACTTGCCGGAGCTGCGGTGGTAGCGGTAGGCGCGCAGGCCGTTCTTGCCGTCCTGGCGGAACAGCACCAGCATGGTTTGCACGCTGGTATCCGATTCCTTGTCCAGCGATGCATAAAAGACGGAGCGGATGACGGCGTTGCCGAACTGGTCGAGCAGGAAGGTTTTCGAAGCGCTGTTCGTGCACTCGCAGTAATAGCCGTTGACGCCCTCTTTTTCCTTGAGAAAAGCGATGTCGAGGCCGCTGTCCTGCGATGCCGTGATGGCGGGATGGGCGAGGGTCTTGCCTTCGTAGAAGGGCGCGCCGTGGGCGAGGGCGGAGCAAAGCAGCAAGGGCAGGAGGACTGGCAAGAGCGGACGTTTCATCGTGAGGCTGGCGCCGGGGCGCCGCAATGGAAAGGCCACGATTCTGCCTGCGTTCTTACTTGTGGGCAAATGCGGGCGCGTCTATCGTGCGCGCGTGCGTGCCCCGGTTCAGGGCTGGTGCGCGGCGCAGAAGTCCAGCAGCAGCTGTTCGCCGTCCGGCCAGGGGCCGTAGCCGGCGTCGCCATTGATATGGCCGGCGTCGCCGATCATGGTGAAGTCGCTGCCCCAGGCGGCGGCAAACGCGCGCGCCCGCGCGAAGCTGACGTAGGGATCATCGCCGCTGGCCACTACCAGGCTGGGAAACGGCAAGGCTTGCAGCGGCATGGGAGAGAACCCCGTGGTGCCGGACGGGTAGGACGGCGCTTCCACATCGCTGGGGGCGACGAGGAAGGCGCCGGCGATCCTGTGCGGCGAGCCGCTGGCCGCCCAATGGGCCACCAGCGTGCAGGCCAGGCTGTGCGCGGCCAGCACGGGCGCCCGCTCGCAGGCGGCGATGGCGCGGTCGAGCTCCGCCACCCATTCGTCCTTGTCCGGCGTCTGCCATTCCCGGTGCGGCACGCGCGACCATTGCGGGTGGCGCGCTTCCCAATGGGTTTGCCAATGCTGCGGCCCGGAATTCCACAGGCCGGCCAGGGTCAGGACGAGAGGCGACATCGAGGCTCCTTAAGTTATAACTCAGTGCGCAGGGCGAATAGTTCCGGGAACAATACCACGTCGAGCATCTTGCGCAAATAGCTCACGCCCGCCGTGCCGCCCGTGCCCGTCTTGAAGCCGATGATGCGCTCGACCGTCGTCACGTGGCGGAAGCGCCAGAAGCGGAAGGCCGTTTCCAGGTCGACCAGCTTTTCGGCCAGTTCGTACAGGGCCCAGTGTTTCGACGGGTCGCGGTAGACTTCCAGCCAGGCCGCCTTGACCGAGGCGTCGGAGGCGGTGGGCAGGGTCCAGTCGGCGTCCAGGCGCTCGGGAGCGATATGCAAGCCACTGCGCGCCAGCAGCTTGATGGCTTCGTCGTAGACGGACGGCGTGCGCAGGGCGGCGTCGAGCACCGTGTAGGTATCGGGCGCCGTCGTGTGCACGTTGAGCAGGGCGGCGTTCTTGTTCCCCAAAATGAATTCGATTTCGCGGTACTGGAAGGACTGGAAGCCGGACGAGGCGCCCAGGTAGGGCCGGATGGCCGTGTATTCGGGCGGCGTCATGGTGGCCAGCACGTCCCAGGCATGGACCAGCTGGTCCATGATGCGCGCCACGCGGGCCAGCATTTTAAACGCGGGCGCCAGGTCGCCGCTTTGCAGGTTGGCGCGCACAGCGTGCATTTCGTGCAGCATCAGCTTCATCCACAATTCGCTGGTCTGGTGCTGCACGATGAACAGCATTTCGTTGTGGTTCGGCGACAGCGGATGCTGGGCCGTCAGGATGCGGTCCAGCGCCAGATAGTTACCGTAGCTCATCGATTCGCTGAAATCCATCTGCGCGCCATGCCACTGCGCATCCTGACCGCCGGCATGCATGGGGCAGCCGCTGGTGTTTTCTTCTTTGCTCATGGTGTTCTCTTGGTCCGGGGTCAGGTGACGGCATCGCGCTTGGCGGCGATGTCGTAGGATTGGGTGTCGAGGATGTCGCGCAGGATTTCCACCGCATCCCACACGTCGGCAAAGCTCGTGTACAGGGGCGTGAAGCCGAAGCGCATGATGGCCGGCTCGCGGTAGTCACCGATTACGCCGCGCGCGATCAGCGCCTGCATCACGGCATAGCCGTGCGGGTGCGTGAAGCTGACCTGGCTGCCGCGCCGTGCATGCTCGCGCGGCGTGACGAGGCCCAGCGGATGGCTGGCGCAGCGCTGTTCCACCAGCGCGATGAACACATCCGTCAGGGCCAGCGACTTGCGGCGGATGGCTTCCATGCTCGTTTGCGCAAAGATATCGAGGCCGCATTCGACCAGTGCCAGCGAGACAATCGGCTGCGTGCCGCACAGGGCGCGCGCGATGCCGTCGGCCGGCGCAAAGCCCGGGTCCATGGCAAACGGCGTGGCGTGCCCCCACCAGCCGGACAGCGGCTGGCGGAAGCGCGCCTGGTGTTTTGCCGGCACCCAGATGAAGGCGGGCGAGCCGGGGCCACCGTTCAGGTATTTATAGGTGCAGCCGACGGCCAGGTCGGCGCCGGCGCCGTTCAGGTCCAGCGGCACGGCGCCGGCCGAATGGGCCAGGTCCCACAGCGCCAGCGCGCCTTGCGCGTGGCAATGGCTGCTGATGGCGGCCATGTCGTGCTGGTAGCCGGTGCGGTAATTGACGTGCGTGAGCATGGCGACGGCGCAATCGGCGTCGATGGCTTGCCCCAGTTCGTCCGGGCTGTCGACCAGGCGCAGCTGGTAGCCGCGGTCGAGCCAGGCGGCCAGGCCTTGCGCCATGTACAGGTCGGTGGGGAAGTTGCTGCGTTCGCTGACGATGACGCGCCGCGCGGCCTGCGCGGGATCGCTGGCCTGCATCTGCAGGGCGGCGGCCAGGGCCTTGAACAGGTTGACGGAGGTGGTGTCGGTGATCACCACTTCGCCAGTCTGCGCGCCGAGCAGCGGGGCCAGGCGGTCGCCCAGGCGCTTGGGCAGGTCGAACCAGCCGGCCGTATTCCAGCTGCGGATCAGGTCCGTGCCCCATTCGGCCGTGATGACGTGCTGGGCGCGGGCCAGCGCCGCTTTCGGCCGCGCGCCCAGGGAATTGCCGTCGAGGTAAATCACGCCTTGCGGCAAGTCGAATTGCTGGCGCAGGGGCGCCAGGGGATCGTCGAGGTCGCGCGCGCTGCAGTCATGTCGAGAAATCATGGTGGCTTTCATGTTGATACTTGTCTCAATGGCGCAATATTGTTTGAAGCTTAAAGTATTGTGCGGGAGCAGGCAGTGTAGCAAATCCGCGCCGGAAAGCGGAATTTCCACCCTGGCTGCAGCGTGAAAAGAGCCTGCCTGCGGGGCGTCAACGAAAAAAATCACGATTTTTAAAAATATTTCCAAATCACCCTAAAGTTTCGCCAGACGCCGCCGTCAACGATTACATGAGCGGTGTCAAACCGGCCAAAAAAGAATGCGGGTCTTTGAAATATTTTTCGAAAAAGCCCTAAAGTTCCTGCCAAGGCGGCCGTTATCTAGGTAGACAGGCTTGATTCCGATCAAGTTGTTGTAAAAAAGTGATATTTTTTACAGGCCCAAAGTCGGGTAAACCCGTTGCAGAGCCAACCTCCCACATCCGCGCCGTTGCTGGCGTGCGACCATGATCGAGCAGTGTTTGTCAGACAAACACCTACGATCCCATCCGCTATTGCCCGACCAAAAATACAGCGCTACGCCTCTGTTGCATTTAATGTTGCTCCTGCAGAATGTATCTCACTGGCAACACACAACGCCAGCTGAATTCAACGGATTGAGGAGATGGAAATGACTGCTAACGACATGATGGCTGAGATTCGCGACGCTAACCTGAGCTACCTGATGCTGGCCCAGCAAATGATTCGTGCGGACAAGGTAACGGCCATCTTCCGTTTGGGCATCGCCGCCGACATCGCCGAACTGATCGAAGGCATGAGCAATGCGCAGATCCTCAAGCTCGCTGGCGGCAACATGATGCTGGCCCGCTTCCGCTTTGACGACAGCGCCATCTTGGGCATGCTGACGAACTACAATAAAGACCGCTCGCTGGCCCAGTCGCACGCTGCCATCCTCATGGCCGGCCAAGGCGTCGAAGAAATCGCTTAAGGTTGCCATCAAACGTCCATGGCGGCGTTGCATTGCCCTGAACATTTTGCCGGCAGCCTTTCAGTCAGTATCAGTTAGTCAGTATCAGTCAGTCGCGGAGTACACAGCATGGCCAAGAAAAGTGTCGTATCGGAAGCGCAGGAAATCCAGCTGGCCATCGAATTGATACAGCTGGGCGCACGCCTGCAACTGCTGGAGACGGAAGTCTCGCTGTCGCGCGAGCGCCTGCTGAATCTGTACAAGGAATTGAAGGGCGTCTCGCCGCCCAAGGGCATGCTGCCGTTTTCCACCGACTGGTTCCTCACCTGGCAACCGAATATCCATTCCTCGCTGTTCATCAACATCCATAAATTCCTCGTCGACCACGCGGGCGCCACGGGCATCGAAGCCGTGATGAAGGCGTATAAGCTGTATCTGGAACAGATGCCGCCCGAAGCGGGCGAAGAGCCCCTGCTGTCGCTGACGCGGGCCTGGACCCTGGTGCGCTTTTTCAGCAGCAAGATGCTGGACATGGCGCCCTGCGGCAAGTGCGGCGGCAAGTTTGTCGTCAACTGCCTCGACCTGAACGCCGATTATGTGTGCGGCCTGTGCCACATGCCTTCGCGCGCCGGCAAGACCAAGAAGGCGCGCGATGAAGCGGCCGCTGTTGCGCCGGGCGCGGTTGTCTGAGCCCTGCATAAGACAGTAAATAAGCCGGAGCCGGTCGCCTGACCGCACTCCGGCTTTTTCATGTCGTCATCGCTTACACTGGCGTTTTCCTTCTCTGACTACCCCATGCTGCAACAAATCCTGCGCGCGCCCGCGCTCAAGGCCATCCTGATCCAGGTGCTGGCCTTTCCCTTGATGTTGCTATTGGTATATGGCCTGGCGCGCGCGGGCGCGGCCATGTCGCTGCCGGCCGTGGCGCTGGTGCAGGGCGTGCTGGCGGCGCTTATTACCTGGCGCGCGGGCCTGGCCCGCTGGTGGTGCGCCATCGGCCTGCTGTTTGCGCCCGCCTTGCTGGGCGCCAGCCTGCTCGACTGGCCTCCGGCCGTGTTCCTGGCGGCCTTTGTTTTCCTGTTGAGCCTGTACTGGTCCACGTTCCGCACGCAAGTGCCGTTTTATCCGTCGGGGCCGAAGGTGTGGCAGGCGGTGGCCGAGCTGATCGCGGACCGTCCCGGCGTGCGCCTGGTCGATATCGGCAGCGGCCTGGGCGGTCTGGTGCTGGACCTGGCGCGGCGCCGGCCCGACGGGCAGTTTTCCGGCATCGAGCTGGCGCCGCTGCCCTGGCTGGCCAGCCGCTTGCGCGCGCGGCTGGCGGGCAGCCGCGCGCGCTTCCTGCGCGGCGATTACGAAGCGCTCGACTTCGGCCGCTACGATGCCGTGTTTGCCTACCTGTCGCCGGCGGCGATGGCGGCCCTGTGGAATAAGGCGGAAAAGGAAATGTTGCCCGGTAGCATGCTTCTTAGTTACGAATTCCGGATTGCGGCACGCGAGCCCGATAAGACCATCGCCGCCACAGAGGGTGGTCCTTTGCTTTACATATGGTGCTTTTAAGCAATTGTCTGCGTTATTTGCTTGCCCGTGGGGCAATCTCACGTTATTGTAGTTCCACACGGCATTTTCTCGGATTTGCATTGAAAAGCAGCACATTTCAATTAACTTCCGGTTGCTTTTTTGCCGCAGTCTTTACCGGCGGCGCAGCCGCCAAAAGACAGGAACAGGTTTGAACATGCCGCGCATACAGCCGCGGCCATTATTGGGAGTCAGGGCACTTGTTAGTCATAATCGGATACATCATCGTCTGCGCCTCGGTCTTTGGCGGCTTCGCAATGGCCGGCGGCCATCTGGCGGCGCTGTTCCAGCCGCTGGAGTTGCTGATGATCGGCGGCGCCGCCCTGGGCGCCTTCCTTGTTGGTAACAATAACAAGGCCATCAAGGCAACGATCGCCGCCTTGCCCAGCCTGTTCAAGGGATCGCGCTATACCAAAGACCTGTACATGGAACTGATGTCGCTGTTGTTTGAAGTGCTCAGCAAGGTGCGCAAGGAAGGCTTGATGTCGATCGAAGGCGATATCGACAAGCCGGAAGAGAGCCCGCTGTTTTCCAAGTATCCGGCGGTGCTGGCCGACCACCACATCGTCGAATTCATGACCGATTACCTGCGCCTGATGGTATCGGGCAATATGGATGCGTTCCAGATTGAAAACCTGATGGACAACGAAATCGAGACGCACCATCACGAAGGCGCCGTGCCGGCCCATGTGATCGCCAAGGTGGGCGACGGCTTGCCCGCGTTCGGTATCGTCGCCGCCGTGATGGGCGTGGTGCACACGATGGAGTCGGTGGGTATACCGCCGGCCGAGCTGGGCATGCTGATCGCGCACGCGCTGGTCGGCACCTTCCTCGGCATCTTGCTGGCCTATGGTTTCGTCGGTCCGCTGGCCAGCCTGCTGGAGCAGAAGCTGGAAGAGTCGAGCAAGATGTTCCAGTGCGTGAAAGTGACGCTGCTGGCCAGCCTGAACGGCTATGCGCCAGCGCTGGCCGTGGAGTTCGGCCGCAAGGTGCTGTTCTCGACCGAGCGCCCGACGTTCAATGAGCTGGAAGACCACATCAAGAAATCGAAAACGAAGTAAGCAGTGAATATACGCCTGGACACCATGAGTCATTTGCAGCACACGGAAGGGGGACGCCATGGCCGATGAAGGCATGCGCCCGATTATCGTCAAACGTATCAAGAAGACGGCTGGCGGACACCATGGCGGGGCGTGGAAAATCGCCTACGCCGACTTTGTCACGGCCATGATGGCCTTCTTCCTGCTGATGTGGCTGCTCGGCTCCACCTCGAAGGGCGACTTGAACGGCATTTCCGAATTCTTCAAGACGCCGTTGAAAGTGGCCATGGCGGGCGGCTCCGGCAGCGGCGAAAGCAATTCCGTGATCCAGGGCGGCGGCCAGGACCTGTCGCGCCAGGATGGGCAGGTGCGCAAGGCGCAGGAAGAGCAGCAGCGCAAATCGTTCGACCTCAATTCCGCCAAGGCCGCGCTCGAGCGCGAGGAAGGCAAGCGCCTGCAGGCGCTCAAGGCGCGCATCGAAGCGACCATCGACGCCAATCCCCTGCTGAAAAAATACAAGAACCAGCTGCTGCTCGATATTACCAGCGAAGGCTTGCGCATCCAGATCGTCGACGAGCAGAACCGTCCGATGTTTGCGCTCGCCAATGCGAACCTGCAACCGTACACCAAGGAAATCCTGCACGCCATCGGCTCCGTGCTCAATGAAGTGCCGAACCGCATCGGCCTGTCCGGCCATACGGATTCGACGCCCTATATGAGCGATGCAGGCTACAGCAACTGGGAATTGTCGGCCGACCGCGCGAATGCGTCGCGGCGCGAACTGGTGATCGGCGGCATGAAGGAAGAAAAAGTCTTGCGCGTGGTGGGACTGGGCTCGGCCGCCCACCTGGACAAGCTCGATCCCTTCAATCCGATCAACCGGCGCATCAGCATCATCGTCATGAACAAGCGCACGGAAGAAAATGTCTTGCGCGATGGTTCGGCGATCGAGCTGCCGGTGACCGATGCCGCTTCCGCCGCTGTCGCTTCAGGGCTGGCTGCCGGTGCGCCGCCCGCGGCGGCGCCAGTCCCGGCCCCGGCAGCGGCGAAAAAATAACACGCAAGGCTGTCGACGCGTGGTGTATTGAAACAATGAGACCTTTATGACAAGAAAGAAAATACTTGGCTCGCATGTAAAACGCCTGCTGTCTGGCGTGTCGGACCATGGCCGCAAGCACTTGACGGAGGTGGAAACCGACCTGGTGCAGACCGGCATCTTGCTGGAAGAGGCGATCGAGAAGCTGTCCTTCAATTTCATGGCGATACACGCAGCCGTCGCTGCGCAGCAAGACACTATCGCGCTGCTGCTCGACGGCGGTGTTCCGGCCGAGCAGCAGCGCGAAAAACTGCTGGCGTTGCAGGATGAGGTGGGGGGCTATGTGAATGCCGCCATCACCAGCATGCAGTTTCAGGACATGACCAGCCAGCTGATCGAGCGCACCCTGAAGCGCGTGACGGGCTTGCGCGAGTTCCTCGGGACCCTGGGCGAGCATGGCGCGGAGATGTTGCCGGAGAGCGACAATGAAGAAATTGTCGCCTTGCTGGGTCGGGTCAGCATGGCGCTGGCGATTCAAAGCCTGGAGTTGCGCAGCGTGCTGCGCAAGGCTGTCAGTCAACAGCATTTGGAAAGCGGCGACATCGAGCTGTTCTAGCATGCCAGTGCGGAGCGCTTGTGGTCGCATGGATTGATTAATCAAATACTCGGGCAGGATGCCCGGAATAAGTGGGAGCAAAGATGGCCAAAACGATACTTGCAGTGGACGATTCCAGCTCATTGCGCCAGATGGTGGCGTTCAGCCTGAAAGCCGCCGGTTACCAGGTGGTGGAGGCCGTGGACGGCCAGGACGGACTGGAAAAAGCCAAGCTGCAAACCGTAGACCTGGTATTGACGGACCAGAACATGCCGCGCATGGATGGCCTGGAACTGATCAAGCTGCTGCGTGAATTGCCGACCTACCAGAAGGTGCCCATCCTGATGCTGACGACGGAGTCGTCGGACGAGATGAAATCGAAAGGCCGTGCCGCCGGCGCCAATGGCTGGCTGGTCAAGCCGTTCGATCCGCAACGCCTGATCGAAGTGGTCAAGAAGGTGATCGGCTGATGCCAGCCGCGCAGCGCAATGATGCAATTGACGGAGTCACCCTATGACCATCGATATTAGCCAGTTTTTTCAGGTCTTTTTCGATGAGGCCGAAGAACTGCTGGCTGAAAAAGAACGGCTGCTGCTGGCCGTTGATATTGCGGCGCCCGACGCCGAAGATCTGAATGCCATTTTCCGCACCGCCCACTCGATCAAGGGCGGCGCATCGACGTTCGGCCTCTCCGACATGAGCGAGGTGACGCACATCCTCGAGTCGCTGCTCGACCGCATCCGCCAGGGCCAGATGGCCCTGACGGCGGAACACGTCGACGCCTTTTTGGCGGCCAAGGACATCCTCAAGATGCAGCTCGACGGCCATCGCCTGGGCAGCGCCGTCGACCAGGATGCCGTGGCCAACGTGCGCATGATGCTGCAGTCGTTCTCGCAGGACGTGCCCGTGGCCGCGCTCACGCCCGTCGCGCCGGCCTTCCACACGGCGGAAAAGGCCGCCGTCAGCCATGCCGGCGGCCACCGCATCCGCCTGGAACTGCCGGCCATGGAGCCGCGCGAAGTCGATGCGCTGGCGGCCGAACTGGGCTTGCTGGGCGACGTCGCCGTATCGAGCCTGCCCGACGCGCGCAAGGTGCTGGAAGTGACGACGCATGAAAGCCTGGACGATATCCTGGCCATCTGCTCGTTCGTGCTCAATCCCGACGACATGGTGATCACGCAGGCGCCGCCACTGGCGCCAGGCGAGGCCGAAGCGGCCCGCGCGGCGCAGGAAAAGGCCCAAGGCTACGGTTTCTTCGACCCGCTGCCAGGCACTCCTGGCGCGCCGGGCGCGGCCGATCCCGGTTACGGCTTCTTCCAGCCGATCGAGGATATCCGCGCCGCCGCCGGCGTGCAGAGCGACGCCGAACAGGGTTACGGATTCTTCCAGCCCCTCGAACAGATTCGCGCAGACGCGGCCAAGGCGGGCAACGCCAGCGCTGCCGCCGCGCCGGCCGCGGCGAGCGCCGTGGCCGAAGCGGAGCAGGAAAAGAAACCGGCCAAGAAAGAGGGCGACAAGGCCGGCGCCGAATCGTCGTCGATCCGCGTCTCGATCGAAAAAGTCGACCAGCTGATCAACCTGGTGGGCGAACTGGTGATCACGCAGGCGATGATCGAGCAGCGCGCCAGCGCGCTCGATCCGATGCTGCATGAAAAACTGCTCGACAGCGTCAGCCACCTGACGCGCAACACGCGCGACTTGCAGGAAGCGGTGATGTCGATCCGCATGATGCCGATGGATTTCGTCTTCTCGCGCTTCCCGCGCATGGTGCGCGACCTGGCGACGAAACTGGGCAAGAAGGTCGACTTCATCACGAATGGCGCCGCCACGGAACTGGACAAGGGCCTCATCGAGCGCATCGTCGATCCGCTCACGCACCTGGTGCGCAACAGTATCGACCATGGCGTGGAAATGCCGGCCGCCCGCGTGGCCGCCGGCAAGACCGAGGCGGGACGTCTGTTCCTCTCGGCCAGCCACCAGGGCGGCAACATCATCATCGAGGTATCCGATGACGGCGCGGGATTGAACCGCGAGCGCATCCTGGCCAAGGCTGCGCAGCAGGGCCTGGACGTGTCCGAGTCGATGAGCGACGCCGACGTGTGGCAGCTGATTTTCGCACCCGGCTTTTCCACCGCCGAAGCGGTCACCGACGTGTCGGGCCGCGGCGTGGGCATGGATGTCGTCAAGCGCAATATCAGCGCCATGGGCGGCGTCGTCGACATCCGTTCGGCCAAGGGTTTCGGCACGACGATTTCCATTTCGCTGCCGCTGACCCTGGCCATCCTGGACGGCATGTCGATCCGCGTTGGCGACGAGGTGTATATTTTACCGCTGGGCTTTGTCATCGAATCGCTGCAGCCAGCCGTTGAGGACATCAAGGACATCAGCGGCAAGGGGCAGGTGGTGAAAGTGCGCGGCGAATATCTGCCCTTGATTCCGCTGTACCAGATGTTCGACATCGCGCCGCGCTTTACCAGTCCCTCGGAAGGCATCTGCGTGATCCTCGAGACGGAAGGACGCAAGGCGGCCCTGTTTGTCGACGACCTGGTGGGGCAGCAGCAGGTCGTGGTGAAAAACCTCGAATCGAATTACCGCAAGGTGGTGGGCATTTCCGGCGCCACCATCCTGGGTGATGGCGGCGTGTCGCTGATTCTCGATGTCGCCGCCCTCATCCGTTCCTCTCGCCAGCTGGCCGACGAGTCCATTTTTTCGTAATACCGATAGATAAAGATAGGAAAACGCACCATGTCAGATACTCAACAAACATCCGGAAGCAATGCGGGCGACGGCAAGGACATCGCCGGCCGTGAATTCCTGGCCTTCACCCTGGGCTCCGAAGAGTACGGCATCGATATCCTGAAGGTCCAGGAGATTCGTGGTTACGAAGCGGTCACCCGCATCGCCAACGCGCCTGAATTCATCAAGGGCGTGATCAACCTGCGCGGCATCATCATCCCGGTGGTCGACATGCGCATCAAGTTCAACCTGGGCACGCCCGTGTACGACCAGTTCACGGTGGTGATCATCCTGAACATCGGCGGCCGTATCGTCGGCATGGTGGTCGACAGCGTTTCCGACGTCACCACCCTGACGCCGGAGCAGGTCAAGCCGGCGCCGGAAATGGGCACAGCCTTCTCGACCGACTACATGATCGGCCTGGGCACCATCGACGAGCGCATGCTGATCCTGGTCGACATCGACAAGCTGATGTCGAGCAGCGAGATGGGCCTGATCGACAAGCTGGCGGCTTAAGCGGCAGTTTTACCACGCAAAGAATCACTACAGATATGCATGTACCGGCGCGGGAAAGTAATCCTCGGGAAATTATTGTGAATTTATGACGAACAGAACCGGATGCTGTGCAAGGCGCCCGCTGCGACGCAGTGCGAGCACTGCCAGCTGCGGGCAACACCGCACAGCGCCGGTTATGGAAGTCAGAAATCATAATAATTTATTGGGGGTTACTTGCCAGAGGCGCGCCGGCAGGCTGCAAGGTCCGACAGAGACCCGGCCACAACACGGCGCCGTCCGGTTGAACGGGCGCCGTTCACATAAATATTGGAGACTGTAATGAGTTTGCGCGATTTCAAGATAGGCACCCGGCTGGGGATAGGTTTTGGCAGCATCCTCGCCATCCTGGTGGTGGTGATCGTTTCGGCGAATGCACTGAATTACCGTAACAAGGCCCAGCTGCTCACGGGGCTGGAGCTGGCAAGCGAAAAGAATACGCAGGCGTCGCAGATGAAAAGCGCGATGCTGGAAACCGGTATCGCCATGCGCAATATCGGCCTGCAGGGCGATGTGAGCCTGATGCAGGCGGAAGAGGGCAAGGTGCGCGAGCAGCGCAAGCTGTACGACGGCGCCCGCAGCAAGCTGGCCACCTTGGGCCTGTCCGATGGCGAGAAGGCGCTGCTGGCCAATATCGCCAAGGTCGACGGCGAAGTCGATGCCGCCTTCAAGGAAGCGATGGGACAGGTGCTGGCGTTTAACAGCGAGGGCGCGGCGAAGGTGATCGCCACTCGCATCGATCCCTTGAACAAGACGACCCTGGCCGATATCAACAAGCTGCTCGATTTGCAGCACGTGGCGCAGCAAAGCTTCATGGACGACTCGCTGGCGGCCGATGCGCGCCTGATGATGGTACTGTTCATCCTGGGCGGCGCGGCCGTGGCGATCGGCGCCTGGTGCGCCATCTTCATCACGCGCTCGATCACGGTGCCATTGTCCGGCGCAGTGGCCGTGGCGCAGAAGGTGGCGGCCGGCGAGCTGACCTCGCGCGTGGTGGTCGAAGGCAAGGATGAAACGAGCGCGCTGCAGCAGGCGCTCAAGGACATGAACGAGAGCCTGGTGCAGACGGTCAGCGACGTGCGCACCGGGACGGACACCATCACCGTGGCGTCGCGCGAGATCGCCAGCGGCAATGCGGACCTGTCGGCGCGCACGGAAACGCAGGCCAGTTCGCTCGAAGAGACGGCGTCGTCGATGGAAGAGCTGACGTCGACCGTGAAGCAGAACGCGGACAACGCGCGCCAGGCCAACCAGCTGGCAGTGTCGGCGTCGTCGGTGGCGGAGCAGGGCGGCAAGGTGGTGTCGCAAGTGGTCGACACCATGGGTTCCATCAAGGACAGTTCGCGCAAGATCGTCGACATCATCGGCGTCATCGACGGCATTGCGTTCCAGACGAATATCCTGGCGCTGAATGCGGCCGTCGAAGCGGCGCGCGCAGGCGAGCAGGGACGCGGTTTTGCGGTGGTGGCGTCGGAAGTGCGCAATCTGGCGCAACGATCGGCCGGCGCGGCGAAGGAAATCAAGGGCTTGATCGGCGACTCGGTCGACAAGGTCGATGCCGGCAGCCGCCTGGTGGACGAGGCGGGGCAGACCATGGGTCTGATCGTCACGTCGATCCGGCAGGTGGCCGACATCATGGGCGAGATCACGGCGGCGACGCAGGAGCAGAGCCACGGCATCGAGGAAGTGAACCAGGCCATCGCGCAGATGGACCAGATGACGCAGCAAAATGCGGCGCTGGTCGAGGAAGCGGCGGCGGCCGCCGAAAGCATGCAGGACCAGGCGCAGAAACTGGCCGATGCCGTCAGCATCTTCAAGCTGGACGGCGAGAGCGCGGCGCAGGCAGCCATGCCCGCGTCCGCGCCCGTGGTCAAGGCGGCGGCACGGCCGGTACCGGGTGTGGCGGCAACTACACGGCGGGTGGCAACGGCGGCGCAGGCCGGCACGCCACCGCCCGCGAAAAAGCTGGCGGCGGCCGGCGGCGACGATTGGGAAGAGTTCTGACGCCAACCCGGTCCCGCTAGTTATACTTGCAAAGGCATTGGTCAGAGTAGTCATAGAGAGGTAAAAACAAAATGCCGCAAACTAAAACGGATTCGGTCAAGGAATTTGATTTCACTGGCAAGGACTTCGAACGGGTCCGCGCCATGATTTACAAGCGGGCCGGCATCGCGCTGGCCGACAGCAAGCAGGAGATGGTCTACAGCCGCCTGGCCAGGCGGCTGCGCGCGACCGGCATCTCCTCGTTCGTCCGCTACCTGGACGACCTGGAAGCGGGCCGCATGGGCGACGAGTGGGAAGCGTTCACGAATGCGCTGACGACCAACCTGACGTCGTTCTTCCGCGAGGCGCATCACTTCCCGCTGCTGGCCGAGCATGTGAAAAAACTGAGCGGGCCGATCACCATCTGGTGTTCGGCCAGTTCCACCGGCGAGGAGCCGTATTCGATCGCCATGACGGTGTGCGAGGCGTTCAATACGCTCACGCCGCCCGTCACCATCATCGCCACGGACATCGACACGAATGTGCTGGCCACGGCTGCCAATGGCGTCTACAACCTGGACCGGCTCGACAAGATGCCGGCCGACCGTGCGCGGCGCTTTTTCTTGCGCGGCAAGGGCGACCGCGAAGGGCAGGTGCGGGTGCGTCCTGAACTGCGCCAGATGATCACCTTCAAGCCGCTCAACCTGCTGGCCGACGGCTGGCCATTGACGGGCCAGTTCGACGTCATCTTTTGCCGTAACGTGATGATTTATTTTGACAAGGCGACGCAGCGCAAGATCCTGTCGCGCTTTGTGCCGTTGATGAAACCCGATGCCCTGCTGTTCGCGGGCCATTCGGAGAATTTTCTGTACGTGTCGGATTCACTGAAGCTGCGCGGTAAAACAGTCTATGAGCTCGACCAGCCTCGGGGCGCCGCGCCCAAGGCACCGTCGCATCGTACATGAGAGTGAAATATGAGCCTGGAATCCAAAGAGCAATTCGCCACTAACGTCTATTACGACAGGACGTTCAACTGTGACGCCGCCAAGATCTTGCCTGGTGAGTATTACTTTACCAACAAGGACATGCTGATCGTCACCGTGCTCGGCTCCTGCGTCTCGGCCTGCATCCGCGACCGTGTCACGGGCCTGGGAGGCATGAACCACTTCATGCTGCCCGATGGCGGCAGCGATCCGAACAGCCCGATTTCCGCGTCGATGCGCTATGGCACCTACGCCATGGAAATCCTGATCAACGATTTGCTGAAGGCGGGCGCGCGGCGCGAGAACATGGAAGCGAAAGTGTTCGGCGGCGGCGCCGTGCTGCGCGGCTTCACGGCGATCAACGTCGGTGAGCGCAACGCGGCTTTCGTCATCAATTATCTGAAGGCGGAAAAGATGCGCGTGGTGGCGGAAGACCTCAACGACATCCACCCGCGCAAGGTGTATTTTTTCCCCCGCAGCGGCAAGGTGCTGGTGAAAAAGCTGATGCAGACGCATAACGATACGCTGGTACGCCGCGAACTCGATTACGCCAGCCGCCTCAAGGTCGCGCCGGTGGGCGGCGAAGTCGAGCTGTTCTGATACATATCGGACCAAACCTGCTGCGCACCGCGTTGTGCGGCTTGCGGCAGTGTGGTCCGGGTACTAATTTAATAAGAAACAAGGGCCGCAAGGCCTGGAAGGATAACTATGAAGATCAAAGTATTGATCGTGGATGATTCGGCGCTGATTCGCAGCGTCATGACGGAAATCGTAAACAGCCAGCCCGACATGGAAGTGGTGGGCGCGGCGCCCGATCCGCTGGTGGCGCGCGAGATGATCAAGCAGACCAACCCCGACGTGCTGACCCTCGATGTCGAGATGCCGAAGATGGACGGCCTGGACTTCCTGGAAAAGCTGATGCGCTTGCGCCCGATGCCGGTGCTGATGGTGTCGTCGCTGACCGAGCGCGGTTCGGAAATCACCATGCGCGCGCTGGAACTGGGCGCCGTCGATTTCGTCACCAAGCCGAAGATTTCCATCCAGAGCGGCATGCGCGAGTACACGGACATGATCGCCGACAAGATCCGCGCCGCCTCGAAGGCGCGCATCCGCGCGCGCACCCTGCCGTCGGCCGGCGACAAGGTGGCCGCGCCGCTGCCTGCGCTGCGCAGCCCATTGACGTCGAGCGAAAAGCTGATCATCGTGGGCGCCTCTACGGGCGGCACGGAAGCGATCCGCGAATTTCTCATGCAGATGCCGTCCGATTGTCCCGGCATCCTGATCACGCAGCACATGCCGGAAGGCTTTACGCGTTCGTTCGCGCGCCGCCTCGATTCGCTGTGCAAAATCTCGGTGCAGGAAGCGGCGGGCGGCGAACGCGTGCTGCCTGGCCACGCCTACATCGCGCCCGGCCATTCGCACCTGACCCTGACGCGCAGCGGCGCCAACTACATGACCAAGATCGACCAGGGTGAACCGGTCAACCGCCACCGTCCGTCGGTCGATGTGCTGTTCCGTTCGGCCGCGCAATCGGCGGGTAAAAATGCCGTCGGCGTGATCCTCACCGGCATGGGCAAGGACGGCGCACAAGGCATGTTGGAGATGAAGGCCGCAGGAGCGTATAATTTTGCGCAGGACGAAGCCAGTTGCGTGGTGTTCGGCATGCCGCGCGAGGCGATCGCTGTCGGCGCTACGCATGAGGTCGGTGCTCTGACGGCGCTGCCTGGCATGGTACTGGGACACCTGGCGGCGCATGGTATGCGTGCTTTGCGCGTGTAAGCCACGTTTTATATGATCTGAGGCAAGTTTGTTCGCCTAAAAGCAACGAAAATGCTATCCTACAACTTGCTGCCGTAGTGTCGACCATAATGTCGGCATTCATGTCGATATTATTAACAAACCGCTACAGAAACAACGGAGTTATTCATGGCTGATCCAAAGATGAAATTTTTAGTCGTTGACGATTTTTCGACGATGCGCCGCATTGTCCGGAATCTGTTGAAGGAACTGGGTTATGCCAACGTCGATGAGGCGGAAGACGGCGTGATGGGCCTGGCCAAGCTGCGCGCGGAATCGTTCGATTTCGTCGTGTCGGACTGGAACATGCCGAACATGGATGGCCTGACGATGCTGCAGCATATCCGCGCCGATCCCGCACTGGCCAAGCTGCCCGTGCTGATGGTCACCGCCGAAGCGAAGAAGGAAAACATCATCGCCGCCGCGCAAGCTGGCGCCAGCGGTTATGTCGTCAAGCCGTTCACTGCAGCGACCCTCGATGAAAAGCTGAACAAGATTTTCGAGAAGCTGGAAAAAGCCGGCGCCTGATCACGGCTTGATACCGATCAAGAAAAACGCTGCCCGTGCAAACCGGCGGCGTTTTTTTCGTCGGCTTGCGCCGTGCTTACCTCCAGCTCATCCCGCGTGTCCTTCGCTCTGACCGGATGAAATTGCGCAAAGGAATGAAATATTTCCAATAGTTAACTTTACACGTCAAATGATTTGGCCCATGATCGCTGCAGTATTCCCCCTTTGTCCCCGACCCTGACAAGAAGGAGCGCGCGATGCGCCGAGCACCCGTATTATTTTTCGCCCTGAGCACGGCCCTGTTGGCGGCCTGTGGCGTGAGCCTTGAACAAACCGCCGTTGCGCCTGTCGCGTCTGTCGAAATGCAGGAGCCACCCGCGCAGTCGCCTGCCGAAGCGGATGGCCGGCATGCCTATCTGCACCGCGTGGGCGGCCAGGATTATGTCAGCCTGAGCCAGCACGGCTCCGAGGGCGGCTTGCCGATCCTCACGGGCACGCAGCGCCATGCGCGCGCCATCCGCCTGCTGGCGGCCGATCCGGCCCAGGTGCGGGCCATACTGCGCAGCCTGAGGCTGCCTGCGAACCAGCGCAAGCTGTGGGCGGGCGAGGAAATCGTGCTCGACGCGGCAAGCTACGACATGTTGCAAGCGGCACGCGGCAGCAACAAGCCGCTGTTTGCCGAGCTCAAGCTGGTAGGGATGGAAAAGTAGGTAAAGCAACGGGGCCGAATGGCCCCGCTGTGACTGCGTTTAAAACATCTGACAAAAACCGTAGCGAGCGGCAGTGAGTTGTGGCCGAGAAGCGGAGCTGTGCTGAAGCACGGTGAGCACCGCAGGCCGCAAATCGCGACGCGCAGCAGGTTTTGTTGTATGTTAAATTTCCAGGTTGTCGATGAGTCTGGTCTGCCCCAGCTTGGCGGCGGCCAGCACCACCAGCGGTTCGCCCGCGGCCAGTTCGGCGGCGCTCGGCGCCTGCAGGTTGGCGCGCTTGCGCACGGCGATGTAGTCCGATTTCCAGCCGCGGCTGTTCAATAGCTGCATGCTGGCCTGTTCCAGTTCGCCCACGGCCAGGTTGCCCTTGCGCACTTCCTCAGCCACGAAATTGAGGCCCTTGAACAGTTCCGGCGCTTCCGCCCGTTCGCTTTCCGACAGGTACATATTGCGCGAGGACAGGGCCAGGCCGTCGTCGGCGCGGTAGGTTTCGGCGGCGATGATTTCCGTCGGCAGGGCGAACTGGCGCGCCATGTTGCGGATGATCATCAGTTGCTGGTAATCCTTCTTGCCGAACACGGCCACTCGCGGACCCACGCACGAAAACAGCTTGGTGACGACCGTGCACACGCCTTCGAAGAAGCCGGGGCGGAATTCGCCTTCCAGGGTATTGCCCAGGTCATCGGGCGGGCGCACGCGGTATTCCTGCGGCTCCGGGTACAGTTCCTTTTCCGTCGGCGCGAACAGCACGTACACGCCTTCCTTTTCCAGCTTGGCGATGTCGGCCGCCATGGTGCGCGGATATTTCTCGAAGTCTTCATTCGGCCCGAATTGCAGCCGGTTCACGAAGATCGAGGCGACGACGGGGTCGCCATGCTTGCGCGCCAGGCGCATCAGTGACAGATGGCCTTCGTGCAGGTTGCCCATGGTGGGGACGAACGCCGTGCGCAGCTGTCCGCTGAGCTGGTCGCGCAATTCTTCAATGTCGGAAATAATTTTCATGGATTGCTTTCGCTAAAACCCCGTTGTACGGTGGTCAGTGACAAAGGGAAGGGGTCAGGCGGGCGAATACGCCAGCCGGACGTAGATGGGGGCAAACGGTTCTGCCTGCGTGATTTCGATCAGGGTTTCCTTGGCCAGTTCCAGCAGGGCCACGAAGTTGACCACCACCACGGGTACGCCGCCGGCAATGTCGAACAGATCGCTGAATTCGACGAAGCGCGACGATTGCAAATGGCGCAAAATGCTCGACATGTGCTCGCGCACGGACAGTTCCTGGCGGCTGATGCGGTGATGCTGGGTCAGCTTGGCGCGCTTCAGCACGTCGAGCCACGCCTGCTGCAAGTCCACCGGTTCCACGTCGGGCCAGGTGGGCGTCAGGCTTTGCTCGATGAAAATCTGCGTGCGCACGAAATCGCGCTCGAACTGCGGGATGGCGTTCAGGTCGTAGGCGGCCAGCTTGATCTGCTCGTACTCGAGCAGGCGGCGCACCAGTTCGGCGCGGGGGTCGCCGCCATCTTCCTCGACGTCGCTCTTGCGCGATGGCAAAAGCATACGCGACTTGATCTCGATCAGCATGGCCGCCATCAGCAGATACTCGGCGGCCAGTTCCAGGTTGCGCACGCGGATCTGGTCGACATATTTCAGATATTGCAGGGTCACCTGCGCCATCGGAATATCGAGAATGTTGAAGTTTTGCTTGCGGATCAGGTAGAGCAGCAAGTCGAGCGGGCCTTCGAAGGCTTCGAGGAAGATTTCCAGCGCGTCCGGCGGAATGTACAAATCCGTCGGCATGCGCATCATGGGCTCGCCATACAGGCGGGCGATGCCCAGCGGGTCGGCGGCGGGCGCCGCCTCCGTTACCTTGGCTGCAGATGCTGCAGGGTCGCCGCTGCCGTCGCCATCGGCGACAGGTTCGGGCGACTCGATGACTGCGCCGGCACCGGAAGCGTCGGCTTCCGGCGTGACTGCAGACTCTTCAGGCAACATCGTGCCGGTTCCAGATCTTAGTTCTTGTTCTGGTAAACGTAAGCCTGTTGCTTGACGGCCGACGCCAGCTGGCGTTCCTGCTCATCGATGCTGACGGCCGGCTTGTCCCACAGCAGGGCGCGGCCCGCTTGCTGGCCCGCTTCCATGCCAGGGTTCTTGGCCTTCAGTTCGGCGATGAACAAGGTGTGGTCGGATACGTAGTTGTTGTGTTTTGCAGGCAGTTTCATATTCTCTTCTGAGTGTCTTATGGGTAAGGTCAGCCGGCCGTATTTTACCGCGCCGTGCCGCTTGGCGGGTTGTTGTATCGGCAAGTCCGGGGCGAAATTGCTAAAAATCAATAACGCAGCAGGCGCCGCATCACCATCGGCGCCGGTTCGGCGGGGTTGGCGTGCGAATATTCCAGTTCTTCGGCCAGCTCGAATTCGAAGGCCGCATAAAAATCGATCAGCTTGCGCTGGTCGCGCCGCACGGCCAGGCGCAACTCCTCGGCCTGGCACGATAGGCCGTGATGAATGATGGCTTCGAGCAAGTGCTGCGAGATGTGGCTGCCCCGGTAGGCGGGCAGTACGCCCATGCGCGAAATCTTCCAGATGGCAGGGTCGCTGTCGAGCGGCATCCAGCGCAGCGAGCCGGCTGGAATGTCGTCGATCAGCAACAGAAAACCGCCGCCGTGGCGCAATTGCGCTTCCACCTGCTGCGCCGTCTCGTGGTGTCCACTGGACGAGGCCGCGACCTTGCCGGCCCACGCGGCGCGGGTCAGCTCGGCCATCAGTTGTGCATCGGCATTTGTTGCTTCGCGCACCACGATATTCATCATCGGTCCTTGTGAGGGCTTAGCGGATGCGCATGCCAGGTTCCGCGCCCGGCCATGGGTTCAGGATGTAGATGCCCGGATTGGCCTTCTCGTCGGCGGCGGAGGCGGCCATGACCATGCCTTCCGAAATGCCGAACTTCATCTTGCGCGGCGCCAGATTGGCCACCAGCACGGTCAGCTTGCCGATCAGTTCTTCCGGCTGATAGGCCGAACGGATGCCCGAGAAGACATTGCGCAAGCGGCCTTCGCCCGCATCCAGGGTCAGGCGCAGCAGCTTGTCCGAGCCGTCGACCAGTTCGCAATTGACGATTTTCGCGATGCGCAGGTCGACCTTGAGGAAGTCGTCGATCTTGATTTCGGGCGCCAGTTCCTCGATGGCGGCAGCGGCGGCAGCAGGGGCTGCGGCGTCGTTCGCGGCGTCGCCAGCCGGTGCGGCGATGGCGGCGGCTGTTTGCGGCGCGTCGAACAGCGCTTCGATCATCTTCGCATCCATGCGCGTCATCAAGTGGCTGTAGGCACCGATGGTGCGGCCCAGCATGCTGTTCGAGACGTCATCGACGTGCGTATCGGCCCAGGTGAACTCGGCGTCGTTGAGGAAGGAGGCCACGTTCTTGGCCACGCCTGGCAGCACCGGCGACAGCAAAATCGTCAGCTGGCGGAACAGGATCAGGGCCGTCGTGCACACGTCGTGCAGTTCGGCCGTCTTGTCCGCATCCTTGGCCAGGATCCATGGCTTGTTTTCATCGACATACTGGTTGGTGATGTCGGCGATTTCCATGATCTCACGCAAGGCCTTGCCGAATTCGCGGTTTTCGTAGTGGGCCGCGATGCTGGCCTGGCGTTCCTTGCTCAGGACTTCGTCGCCGGACGGCACGTTGTAGGTCAGCGCGCGCCAGATGTAGCCCTGCGCCTTCGACGACAGGCTGGTGGCCAGCTTGCCGTCGAATTTCTTGGCGATGAAGCCGGCGCAGCGGCTGGCGATGTTCACGTACTTGCCGATCAGGTCGCTGTTCACGCGGGCGACGAAATCCTCGCCGTTGAAATCCAGGTCTTCCACTTTCGAGTTCAGCTTGAACGCGATGTAGTAGCGCAGCCATTCCGGGTTCATGCCCAGGTCCAGGTAGCGCAGCGGCGAAATACCGGTGCCGCGCGACTTCGACATCTTTTCGTTGTTAACCGTCAGGAAGCCGTGCACATTGACTTTCAGTTTGTCGATCACCGGGTGATCGGCGAACTTCAGCATGGCAGGCCAGAACAGCAAATGGAAAGACACGATGTCCTTGCCGATGAAATGGATCTGTTCCGTCGTCGGGTCGTTCAGGAAGGCGTCGAAATCGATGCCTTTCTTGTCGCAATAGTTTTTCAGGCTGGCCAGGTAGCCGACGGGCGCGTCCATCCATACATAGAAGAACTTGCCCGGTGCATCGGGAATCGGGATGCCGAAGTAGGGCGCGTCGCGCGAGATATCCCAGTCGGCCAGCTTTTCACCCGCTTCGCCCAGCCATTCGCTGACCTTGTTGACCATTTCAGGCTGCAGGCGGCCTGGCGTGTTGAGCCAATCCTTGAGGAATTCGAAGCAGCGCGGGTCGGACAGCTTGAAGAAATACTGTTCCGACGGCTTCATCACGGGCGTCGCGTTGGTGAAGACCGAGAACGGGTTGACCAGGTCGGTCGGCTGGTAAGCGGCGCCGCACACTTCGCAATTGTCGCCGTACTGGTTCTTGGCGCCGCATTTCGGGCATTCGCCCTTGATGTTGCGGTCGGCCAGGAACATGCCCTTGACCGGGTCGAAGAAGCGGTCGACGGTTTTTGTGACGATCAGGCCCGTATCGCGCAGCTTGCGGTAGATCGATTGCGACAGGTCGACGTTTTCCGGCGAATCGGTCGAATACCAGTTGTCGAAGGCGATATGGAAGCCATCGAGGTACTGGGCGCGGCCGGCCGCGATGTTTGCGACGAATTGCTGCGGCGTGATGCCTTCCTTTTCGGCGGCGATCATGATGGGCGTGCCATGCGTATCGTCGGCGCCCACAAAGTGCACTTCACGGCCGGCTTCGCCATCGCGTTGCATTCGCTGGAACCGGACCCAGATATCAGCCTGGATGTATTCCATGATGTGGCCAATGTGAAAAGCGGCGTTTGCGTAAGGCAGGGCAGTGGTGACGAACAGCTTGCGAGTCATGATTGATGCACTTTTGGGATGGATAATAGGACATTTTAACAGCGGAAAGGCAATATGAGCAGATGCAGCGCCGGCAAGTGATGCTTTTGCCGCCATCGCACCATGCAAATTTGCGCTAGACTGCGCGTATTGCACATATGTAGTACACACGGAGATTTACATGAGCATCACAGTAGAAGACGTCAAGGCCGCGCTGGCCCAGGTTATTGATCCAAATACACATAAAGATTTCGTTTCCAGTAAAACCGTCAAGAATCTGAAGGTCGATGGCAGCGACATTTCGCTCGACATCGAACTGGGCTACCCCGCCAAGAGCCAGATCGACCTGATCCGCAAATCCGTGCTGGCCGCGTTGCGCGTGCTGCCGGGCGTGGGCAACGTCAGCGTGGGCGTGTCGTCGAAAATCATTTCGCACACGGTGCAGCGCGGCTTGAAGCCGATGAGCAATGTGAAAAACATCATCGCCGTCGCTTCCGGCAAGGGCGGTGTTGGCAAATCGACCACGGCCGTCAACCTGGCCCTGGCCCTGGCTGCCGAAGGCGCCACCGTCGGCATGCTGGACGCCGACATCTATGGCCCGTCGCAGCCGATGATGCTGGGCATCAGCGGCCAGCCGAAGACGCTGGACGGCAAGAGCATGGAGCCGATGGAAAACCACGGCCTGCAAGTGTCGTCGATCGGCTTCATGATCGATCCGGACGAGCCGATGGTGTGGCGCGGCCCCATGGTCACGCAAGCCTTGCAGCAATTGCTGGACCAGACCAACTGGCGCGACCTCGATTATCTGATCGTCGACATGCCGCCAGGCACGGGCGATATTCAATTGACCCTGTCGCAGAAAGTGCCCGTCACGGGCGCCGTGATCGTCACGACGCCGCAGGACATCGCGCTGCTGGACGCGCGCAAGGGTCTGAAAATGTTCGAGAAGGTCGGCATTCCGATTTTGGGCGTGGTGGAAAACATGAGCACGCACATCTGCTCGAACTGCGGCCATGCGGAAGAAATCTTCGGCGCCGGCGGCGGCGCGAAGATGTGCGCGGACTTCGGCGTGGAATTCCTCGGCGCCTTGCCGCTGACCATGGCGATTCGCCAGCAGACGGATTCGGGCACGCCCACCGTCGTGGCCGAGCCGGAAGGCCCCGTCGCCGTGATCTACAAGCAGATCGCCCGCACCATCGCCATCAAGGTGGCGGAAAAGGCGAAGGATATGACCAGCAAGTTCCCGTCGATCGTCATCAAGAACGACTAGTGGCTGGGTGGCCTTGCAAACCTGGTTTTCAAGGCCACCAGTGGCACCATTGGCTTAACTCGTCCCCGGCGCCATGACCGCCAGGAATATGGTTTCATGCAGTCCGTGTTGTTATTAACAAGAGGAGACATCATGCAATTGACCACCGTATTCCTGCGCCAAGCCGCAGTCCTGCTTGCCGGCAGCCTGCTGGCCGCCAGCGCCTTCGCCCAATCCGTTTCCTTCGTCGAGCCAGCCGATGGTGCGACGGTGACGAGCCCGTTCAAAGTGAAATTTGCCGTCAGCGGCATGGACGTCAAGCCGGCCGGCGACATGACGGCCAAGACGGGCCACCATCATCTGCTCATCAATACAGGGCCGATGAAGGCGGGCGAGATGATACCCATGGATGACAAGCATTTGCATTTCGGCAAAGGTCAAACGGAAACGGACGTCACCTTGCCGCCGGGCCAGTACACGCTCACCATGCAGTTCGCCAATGGCGCGCACCAGTCGTATGGGCCGGAGTTAAGCAAAAGCATCAAAGTGACGGTCAAGTAAGTCGGATATATTGTCTGTTGCGGCACAGGCCGGGTTCCAGCGATGGGGCCCGGCCTTTTCATATTGTTGCTTCTTGTCATTGTTGTGTCATATAGTCGGCGTATGCTGCCCGGTGGCCTAACTTTTGATGAGTGGATATGACGAAACATTTCTCCCTTTCCCGGCAGCTGGCGCAGGCGCTGCTGCTGGTGACGAGCGTGGCGGCTTGCCAGGCATATGCGGCCAAGGCCGTACCCTCGGCTGCGGCGCAGCCCAAGCTGGTCGTGGTGCTGGTGGTCGACGGTTTGCCGCAGGAACAGGTGACGCGCTACCGCGAGCAGTTCGGCCAGGGCGGTTTCCGCCGCCTGCTGGAGCAGGGCGCGTGGTTCAGCGATGCGCACCAGGCGCATGGCATCACGGTTACCGCCATCGGCCACTCGGCCGTGCTGTCGGGCGCCTATCCTTACCAGCATGGCGTGATCGGCAATAACTGGATCGATCCCCTCACGAAAAAGTCCGTGTACTGCACCGAGGATGGCAATTTCCATTACATCGGCGAAGAGACGAAGCCGGACGACGGTACCGCGCCGACCAAGCTGCGCGTGGGCACCCTCGGTGACGAGCTGCGCTATGCCACGGGCGACAAGGCCAAGGTCGTCACCGTGTCGGGCAAAGACCGCGGCGCCATCCTGCTGGCCGGGAAAACGGGCACGGCCTATATGTACATGGAAAAGACGGGCAATTTCGCCAGCAGCACCTATTACATGCAGCAGCATCCGCAATGGGTGCAGCGCTACCAGGCGGCCAAGCCGCAGGACCGTTATTACGGCAAGAGCTGGACGCCGCTGCTGGCCGACGGGGCATATGTCAACGATGCGCGCGATGATCTGGTGGCGGCCAAGCCGGGCACGCGCAACACCTTCCCGTTCGCCTATTACAGCGACAGCGGCAAGCTCGACGGCGAGTACTACAGCCGCTTGAAGTCCGGTCCCTTCCTCGATGAACTGACCCTGGAATTTGCCCGTGCCGCCATCGACGGCGAAAACCTGGGCCGCAATCCGGCCGGCGTGCCCGACATCCTGGGCGTGAGCCTGTCCGCGCACGACTACGTGAACCATGCCTACGGCCCGGAAAGCAAGATGTCGCACGACCACCTGCAGCGCCTGGACCGCATGCTGGCCGGCTTCTTTCTTGATCTCGATAAAAAAGTCGGCATGGACAACGTGCTGGTGGTGCTGACGGCCGACCATGGCTTTGCCAACGTGCCGGAATTTACGGAAGCGCGCGGCGGCTTTACGGCCAAGCGCATCGACGGCGACAAGCTGGTCGCAAGCCTGAATCAGCACCTGGCGACGACCCTGGGCGTGGACAAGCTGGTGACGACGTCGTCGCTGCCGAATATCTACCTCGATTACGCGCTGGCGGAAAAGGGCGGCGTCCATCGCGCCGCGCTGGAAGACGCGGCGGCCCGCTTCCTGCTGCAGCAGGACGGCCTGGCGCAAGTCTATACGCGCACGCAGATGGAAACAGGCGCCGTGGCCACGCGCATGGATACCCTGATGCGCCGCGCCTGGAACCGCCAGCTGTCGGGCGACCTGATGGTCGTCACAAAACCGGCCTGGTACTTCGGCAAAGGCAGCGGCGGCACTTCGCACGGCACGCCGTACACGTATGACACCAACGTGCCGCTGATGGTGTTCGGCCCCCGCTGGATCAAGCCGGGCGCCTATGGCCAGTACGCGGAAGTGGTCGACATCGCGCCGACCCTGGCGCATCTGCTGCGCATACGCCAGCCGTCCGCGTCGGAAGGGCGGATTTTGACGGAGGCGGTGCGCTAAGGGCGGTGCTGCGCGCTTGTCGGCTTACGCGCTTTGCGCTAACCCGACCTACGATGACCTCGTAGGTCGGATGACGCGGGGCGCAGCCACGCGTCATCCGACAACATCGTCGGCAAAACCGCTTACAGCAGCCAATCAATCGGCAGCACCGACAGAATCGCCACTCCCATGCGCTTCCACACGCTGGTGCCCGGTTCCGTGTCGTAGCGCGTGGCGGCGCCGCTGGCGTCGCGGGCGATCCAGTACAGCGCGCCGTCGTCGCCAAGCAGCACCTGGTAGGCGCGCTGCGGGATGGTGGTGCGCATGGCTAGCCCCAGCTGGCTGGCCAGCGCGGGGCTGTCGATGACGAGGCCCATTTCCGTATTCAATTCGATCGAGCGCGGGTCGAAGTTGAACGAGCCGACAAAGATGCGCCGGTCGTCGACGGCGAAGGTCTTCGCATGCAGGCTCGATGCGGAGCTGCCGAAGCGGCCCGTCTGCTCGCGCGCGTCGCCGGCTTCCCACGAGCGGCGCGACTCGTACAGCAGCACGCCCGCTTCCAGCAGCGGTTTCCGCCACTTCGCGTAACCCGCATGCACGGCCGCCACGTCGGTCGCTTCCAGCGCGTTCGTCAGGATGCGCACGCCCACGCCTTTTTTCGCCAGGTCGGCAAAGGCTTGCGTGCCGGACTTGCCGGGCACGAAATACGGCGATACCAGATCCACTTCCTTTTCCGGCACACCGAGCAGGTTTTGCAGGTTTTCCGCCACGCCCGTGCCGGGTCTGGCCTGGTCCAGCACCTTGGCCGGGTCGTCGCTGACCATGCGCGTCCTTGCCCATTCGAAGGGCAGGGTGCGTTCCATCATCTGCTTGACGAAGGGCGAGGTGCGCAGCGCCTGCACGTATTCTTCGGCCGCCCTGGTGTCGTCGATGCGGTCCGCCTCGGCGGCGATGGTGGCCGCGTCGCCATCGACAGGGCTGGTCAGCAGCAGTGCGGCCGGGTAGGCCGAGGCGCTGTTCCAGTAGCGGTCGAAATCCTGCGAGACCTCGCCGACGACGGGGCCGATGGCCAGCACGTCCAGGTCGGCGAACAGCACGTCACCGGCCGCGCCGAAGTATTCATCGCCCACATTGCGCCCGCCCACGATGGTGGCGTGGTTGTCGGCCGTGAACGATTTATTGTGCATGCGCCGGTTGAGGCGCGAAAAATCGGTGGCGAAGGCCAGCGCGCGCGGCGCGCGGGGCACGAAGGGATTGAACAGGCGGATTTCCAGATTCCGCTGCTTGCCCAGCATGGACAGGGTCTGGTCCAGGCCCGCCGTGTTGTTATCGTCGAGCAGCAGGCGCACGCGCACGCCCCGTTCGGCCGCCTGGCGCAAGGCATCGAACAGCAGGGTGCCCGTGATGTCCTTGTGCCAGATGTAGTACTGCACGTCCAGGCTGCGCTGGGCGGCGGCGGCCAGCAGGGCGCGCGCGGCAAAGGCGTCGCGCCCGTCGACCAGCGGATAGATGCCGGACACGCCGGGATGCTGCGCCACCATGGGCGCAATGGCCGTGGCCAATTGGGTGTGCTGTGTGTCGGCGATGACGCTGGAGGGGATGCGGCCGTCCAGCGAGGGCAGG
Source organism: Janthinobacterium agaricidamnosum (assembly GCF_003667705.1). Classification (NCBI taxonomy): domain Bacteria; kingdom Pseudomonadati; phylum Pseudomonadota; class Betaproteobacteria; order Burkholderiales; family Oxalobacteraceae; genus Janthinobacterium; species Janthinobacterium agaricidamnosum. The sequence continues at coordinate 1,752,446 of NZ_CP033019.1, forward strand.
GAAGCGCAGCCGGCGAGGACGGCGGACAGCAGCAGCGGCAGCAGCAGCCGGGTGGCGCTGCGGAAGGGAAGTGCTTGGGCGGGCATGGCGGGCTTTCATCGAGTTGCCCCGATGTTAGCAGATGCGCATGCCCGCACGCGGGCGAGGATTTACAGTTGTTCCAGCGCGATCAGCTCGGCCACCGTCTGGCGGCGGCGGATCAGGCGCGACGGGTGTTGCTCATCGGCGCCATCGACCAGGTATTCGGCTGCATGCGGGCGGCTGTTATAGTTCGACGACATCGACGCGCCATACGCGCCCGCGCCTTCGAAGACCACATAGTCGCCCACCTGCGCTGCCGGCAGCTGCCGGGTTTCCACCACGCCGCCATCGCGCTGGGTGAAGACGTCGCCCGATTCGCACAGGGGGCCGCCGACGACGGTGGCGTGCTGCTCATCGAGAGCGCGGCCGTCGTGCGCGATCACCGACATTTCATGGTAGCTGCCGTACATGGCGGGGCGCATCAGTTCATTGAAACCCGTATCGAGCAAGGTGAAGTGCTTGCCGCCCATTTGCTTGGTGGCGCGCACTTCGGCCACCAGCAGGCCCGCATCGGCCACGAGGAAGCGGCCAGGTTCGATTTCCAGGTGCACGCGATGGCCCAGGTGCGCCTCGATCTGCTTGCGCGCCGCATCCCACAGCTGGAAGTAGTGGTCCGTGTCGACTGGTTGCTCGCCTTCGCGGTAGGGCACGGACAGGCCGCCGCCCGTGGAAATGGCTTCGATGTCGTGGCCCATGTTCTTGACCAGGTCGACCATGGTGCCGCAGACGGTTTCCAGGTGGCTGTAATCGACGCCCGAGCCGATGTGCATGTGCAGGCCCACCAGGTGCAGTCCGTGGGCGCGAATGACGGCCAGCGCCTCCGGCAGCTCTTCGTACCAGATGCCGTGCTTGCTGTTTTCGCCGCCCGTATTGGTCTTGTTGCTGTGGCCATGCCCATAGCCGGGATTGATGCGCAGCCAGACGCGGTGACCGGGCGACACGGGGCCCAGCTGGCGCAGCATGTCGACGGAGCCGCAATTGACTTCAATTTTTGCTGCTGCCACGCGCGCCAGGGTGGCGCGGTCGAACAGGTCGCAGGTGAACACCACGCCGGCCGCGCCATTCGTTTGCGCCGGCGTAAAGCCTGCCTGCAGCGCGCGCTCGATCTCGCCCAGCGAGACGGCGTCCACGTGCACGCCCGCTTCGCGCATCAGGGTGAGCAAATGGATGTTCGAGTTGGCCTTTTGCGCGAAGCGCACGGTGTCAAATTGCGCCAGCTGCGCGATGCGCGCGCGGATGGTGGCCGCGTCATACACCCACAGGGGCGTGCCGTGTTCCTGGGCGAGTTGGGCGAGGGTGGCGTCTGGCACTGGTTTCATGGCGGTGGTCTTTGTCATTTTATGGAGGGGTGTCGGATTACGCGCTTTGCGCTAATCCGACCTACGATGCTGACAATGATGCGGCTTTTCTGTGTAAACATAAAATATCCATTTAAGGTGACCTTATTCATTTATGATATGGTCATGACCATCTCATTGCGCCACATCGAGGTTTTTCGCGCCATCATGACGACGGGCAGCGTGACGGCCGCCGCCGCCATGCTGCACACCTCGCAGCCCACCGTCAGCCGCGAGCTGGCGCGCCTCGAGCACTTGACGGGCCTGACCCTGTTCGAGCGCGAACGGGGGCGTCTGCGCCCCACGGCCCAGGCGCTGCAGCTGTTCGAGGAAGTGCAGCGCGCGTATTTCGGCCTGGAGCGCATCGTCAGCACGGCGGCGGCCCTGCGCCAGTTCGACCAGGGGCAGTTGTCGATCGCCTGCCTGCCCGTGTTTTCCCAATCCTTGCTGCCGCAGGCGTGCAAGCGCTTCGTCGCCGACTTTCCCAAGGTGAGCATCAGCATCACGCCGCAGGAGTCGCCGCTGCTGGAAGAATGGCTGTCGGCGCAGCGCCACGACATCGGCCTGACGGAAGTGGGCAATGCGCCGCCGGGCACCGCGCTCGATACCTTGATGTCCGTCGACGAAGTATGCGTGCTGCCCGACGGCCATGCGCTCGCCAGCAAGGCCGTGCTGCGGCCGGCGGACTTCGCGGGCCAGCCTTTCATCAGCCTGGCCGCCGTCGACCCCTACCGCCAGCAGATCGACGCCATCTTTGCGCAAGCAGGCGTGGAGCGGCGCATGGCGCTCGACACGCACAGCGCCGCTTCCGTGTGCGCCATGGTGCGCGAAGGCGTGGGGCTGGCCATCGTCAATCCGCTCACGGCCCTCGATTATGCGGGGCAGGGCTTGCAGATCCGCCGCTTTGCCGTATCCCTGCCGTTCACGGTGAATCTCGTGAAACCGTTGCACCGGCCCTTGTCGCAGCTGGTCGCCCTGTTCGAGCAGGCGCTGCATGCGCAGGCGGACGAGGTGAAAAGGCGCTTGCTGCAGCTGTGACGGCGCTTGTGGAGCGGCGGCGGTCAACAGAGTAAAATGGCGTTTTACTTATTCAAGCCTGATTACTTCGATGACCACAAACGCTACTCCCGTCCGTACCCGTTTCGCTCCCAGCCCGACCGGCTATCTGCACCTGGGCGGCGCCCGCACCGCTTTATACAGCTGGGCGTATGCCCGTCACTTCGGCGGCACTTTCGTGCTGCGCATCGAAGACACGGACGTGGAGCGCTCCACGCCGGAAGCCGTGCAAGCCATCATCGAAGGCATGAAGTGGCTGGGCCTTGATCACGACGAAGGCCCGTTCTACCAGATGCAGCGCATGGACCGCTACCGCGAAGTGGTGGCGCAGATGCTGGCCGAAGGCACGGCCTACCATTGCTACTCGTCGCCGGAAGAAGTCGAAGCGATGCGCGAGCGCATGCGCGCCGCCGGCGAAAAGCCGCGCTACGACGGCACCTGGCGCCCGGAACCGGGCAAGACACTGCCTGCCGTGCCAGCGGACCGCAAGCCCGTCGTGCGCTTCAAGAATCCGCTCGATGGCGACGTGACGTGGGACGACGTGGTCAAGGGCACGATCACGATCTCGAACCGCGAACTGGACGACCTGGTGATCGCCCGCCCGGACGGTACGCCAACCTATAACTTCTGCGTGGCCGTCGATGACTGGGACATGGGCATCACGCACGTGCTGCGCGGCGACGACCACGTCAACAACACCCCGCGCCAGATCAACATCCTGCGCGCCATCGGCGCGCCGCTGCCGCTGTACGGCCACCTGCCGATGATTCTGGGTTCGGACGGCCAGAAGATGTCGAAGCGCCGCGATGCCGTCAGCGTGATGGATTATCCGGCGCAGGGCTTCCTGCCTGAATCGATGCTGAATTACCTGGCGCGCCTGGGCTGGAGCCATGGCGACGATGAAGTCTTCTCGGTGGCGCAGTTCTGCGAGTGGTTCAACCTCGAGCACCTGACCAAGTCGGCCGCGCAGTTCGACCTGGAAAAGCTCAAGTGGCTCAATAACCAGTACATCAAGCAGGCCGACAATACCCGCCTGGCCGACCTGGCGCGTCCGCAAATGGTCGCCGCCGGCGCCGTCTTCGAAGGCGCGCCGGACCTGGCGCAAGTGCTGGGCATGATGAAAGAGCGCGCCAACACGGTCAATGAACTGGCTGACGCTTCGATGCTGTTCTTCCGCGAGCCGCAGCCGGAAGCGGAACTGGCTGCGCAGCACATCACGGATGCCATCAAGCCCGTGCTGGCGCAGTTTGCCGAGCGCATCGCCACGGTGGAGTGGAGCAAGGAAGCCGTGGCCGCCATGATCAAGGAAGTGCTGGCCGCCAATACCATCAAGATGCCGCTGCTGGCCATGCCTTTGCGCCTGATTCTGACGGGCCAGCTGCAGACGCCGGCCATCGATCAGGTGGTGGTCATGTTCGGCCGCGACACCGTGCTGGCGCGCCTGGCAAAGTGTCTGTAATCGCTGTTCTGAAATAAGCGCTGGAATAGCCGTAAAAATAGAGTGCGGAAACCGCCCCTATGAAAAGTTGCTCATAGACGAAAAAGGGTATTTGCAGAGTGAAACTTCTTTGCTATACTCTTGTTTCTGCACCAACGGGGGTATAGCTCAGCTGGGAGAGCGCTTGCATGGCATGCAAGAGGTCAGCGGTTCGATCCCGCTTACCTCCACCAGCAGCAATGATGTTGCTTGTTGAAGTGGTGCAGATGTTGTTTGGAAGTTCCGCGGTCCCCATCGTCTAGAGGCCTAGGACATCACCCTTTCACGGTGAGTACAGGGGTTCGAATCCCCTTGGGGACGCCAGGTAGTTGTGGTATAGTAGTGGCAGTTGTTTGTACTGATTGTTGTAAGTTCAGGCCCGTAAAAAACGGAATCTGGATGGAAAGCAAGTAGTGGAACAAAGTCGCCAAGTGCGGCTTTTATTATTTCTGCGCCCGGGGGTATAGCTCAGCTGGGAGAGCGCTTGCATGGCATGCAAGAGGTCAGCGGTTCGATCCCGCTTACCTCCACCAACAGCGCAGAAGTAAGGTAGTAAACTGTAGTTCCGTGGTCCCCATCGTCTAGAGGCCTAGGACATCACCCTTTCACGGTGAGTACAGGGGTTCGAATCCCCTTGGGGACGCCAGTTCAGTCTGGTGTTGTAGTAAGAAGTAGCAGTGTTTCTGCGCCCGGGGGTATAGCTCAGCTGGGAGAGCGCTTGCATGGCATGCAAGAGGTCAGCGGTTCGATCCCGCTTACCTCCACCAACAGCGCAGAAATCACGTGATAATCAAAGTCGCCTCGGGCGGCTTTTTTTATTTCCGCAACACTTCCCGCCATACCCGACAGGGGAGTGTGGCGTAGGTCGGATTAGCGTAGCGTAATCCGACAGCACCATCTTCTGAAGCCAGCATCCGTATCCATGCCGCCTCCACCAACAGCGCATAAATCACATGATAATCAAAGTCGCCTCGAGCGGCTTTTTTTATTTCCGGACTCTTTTCCGCCATACCCGACAGGGGAGTGTGGCGTAGGTCGGATTAGCGTAGCGTAATCCGACAGCACCATCTTCTGAAGCCAGCATCCGTATCCATGCCGCCTCCACCAACAGCGCATAAATCACATGATAATCAAAGTCGCCTCGAGCGGCCGAGGTGGCCAGCGGGCGGCGCATGGCCGGCAGTTATCAGCGTTCCGTTATGCTGCCCAGCGGTCGCGATAGATCGGCAGTGAAGTCGACATATTGGGTGGAAAGCCCGCGTAGCTGGTCGAGCAGTGGACGGTTGTCTCCGCGCCGCCACTGAAAAGAATAGATTACCGGCGCTGGCATTTCGGCGGCGGCGAGCGGGAGCAGCAGACCCTGGTCAACCAGCTTTTGACTCCAGCCAGTGGGCAGTATGCCGATCCCGACAGAGGCAATCAGCATGCCGGCAATGGCCCCCCAATTATTGCAACTTATACGCTCAACGGCAGCGATGCCGTGAGCCAGTAGCCAGTCATCAATCAGTCGCGTGGTGCCAGCTGATGGCGGTAAGGCAACGATGGGCTGTCCAGCGTCAAGTAAATCGGCGGCACCACGTAAGCCAGGCGGGCTGTCAGATACAGCCAGGGTTGGCGCGGCAAGCCAGATGAATTGTGCTTGGCTGACTGGTTGCGACAGGATGCCGTGGTGCGATGAGCGTCCGGCAATGATCGCAAAATCGAGCTCGCCCTTGGTGACACGGCTTTCCAGAACTGAGCCCACGTCGACATAGGGTTCGAGCGTCAATTTGGGATGCAGTGCCCGGACTTGCGCAATGAACTGCGGTAGCCAGGTCAGCGCGCTGAGTTCGCCAACACCAAAGGTGCAACGGCCAACTAGCCCGGCAGAGGGTGCGAAGGCGGTACGTATTGCGGCGGCGTCATCGAGCAGCGCCAGCGCGCGTGGCAGCAATGCCTGGCCTGCATCGCTGAGTACGGCGCGGTGGCCACTCCGGTCGAACAGATTGATGCCAAGCGCTTCCTCCAGTTCTGAAATGCGCTTGGAGAGAGACGATACGGACAAATGCAGGCGTTCGGCGGCAATCGCAAAGTTGGCGCAGGTGGCGGCCCAGTAGAACGCTTCGAGTTGCTTTAAAGTCATGGACATCACTTGTTCTCTTTTTTCGAAATTAATTGTACATAATTTTTCGCTTTTATCTAAATTGTGCTTGATCAAAAATGCTTGACAGGGCAAATCGCGTCGGTGCCAGGCGTTGGGCGGGCGGCATATGCAGGCCCTCGTCCTTCACCAAAGTGATGCATGTAGCAGTGAAATGACGAGTTTGCTATTTTTTGAGAGGCGCAATGAACAAGAAGCGTTATGCAGTTATCGGCGGGGGGATAAATGGCCTCGCAGTCGCACGTCAGTTATTGTTGGATTTTCCCGACGCCACGGTGGTGCTGTTCGAAAAGGAGGCGAGTGTCGCCAGTCATCAGTCCAGCCACAATTCGGGTGTAGTCCATGCCGGTCTGTACTATGAGCCGGGGGGGCTCAAGGCACGACTTTGCAGGCGCGGGGGCGAATTGATTGGCAACTATTGCCGCGACAATGCGATCCCCTACGACGAGTGCGGCAAAGTTGTCGTCGCGCTACAAGAGGAAGAGTTGCCTCGCCTGGAGGCGATTTATCGGAAAGCGCAGGCCAACGGTGTGCCTGGCGTGCGGCTGATCGGCTCAAATGAGCTGCGCGAAATCGAGCCCAACTGCATCGGCCTGGGCGCCTTGCATTCACCGAAAACGGCGATTGTCAGTTACGGTCAAATTGCGGCCCGAATCGCCGATGAAATCAGGGAACGTGGCGGGCGCATTTGTCTGAATTCGCCGGTTGAGCGCCTGCTGGAGCAAGGCGGCGAAGTACGGGTCGAACTTGCAGACGGAGAGGTCTTCGATACGGTATTCGATCAGGCAATTGCCTGCGCGGGTTTGCAGTCAGATCGCCTGGCAGAGCGTTCGGGCGATCAGGACGCGCCACGCATCGTACCGTTCTTCGGCCAGTATTACGTGATCGACGAGGCTTTCAAGTCGCATGTCAAAGGCTTGATCTACCCGGTGCCGGACCCGCGCTTTCCTTTCCTCGGGGTGCATTTCACAAAGCGTATCGACGGACAGATGACGATCGGCCCGAATGCTTTCATATCCTTCGGTCGCGAGAACTATGACGGCCGCAGCATGAACCTGGCCGACATCTTCAATTTTGCCAGCTACCCCGGCTTTTGGAAGTTTGCTGCCCGTAACCTGCCGGCGACGCTTCGGGAACTGAAGACTGTGGTCAGTGAGGCGAGCTTTGTCCGCGAGGCGGCGCGCTATGTGCCGACGCTTGCCTCGGTCGGTATTGTTCCGGCGGTGCGTGGGATCCGTGCCCAGGCAATGGAGGCCAATGGTGCGCTGGTTGACGATTTCGTGATTCGCCAACACGGCAACATTACCCACATCCGCAATGCACCGTCACCAGGGGCGACATCGTCGCTAGCCATTGCTGAATACATTGTGCGTGAAGTGATGAGGCGCTGAGTTTGCGTAGCGGACAACGTACGGTTGTCTGTCGCCCCCCAGCCAGCCCCAACTCGAACGCTCTAGGCGAAAAATAAAAAAATTAATTCATGAAGGAGACATTTTGAACATTCAAAAAACGGAACAGGAAACCCCGGCACAGACAAAAAGTCGTTTGCGCAAAGTGGCGGCAGCGACCATCGTCGGCTCAATGCTGGAGTGGTATGACTTTTATCTTTACGCGACGATGGCGTCGATTGTCTTCAGCAAGGTCTTCTTCGATACCTCGGACCCGGCGAATGCATCGCTGCAAGCCTTTGCCACCTTCGCCATCGGCTTTGTGGCGCGACCGATCGGGGGGCTGTTCTTCGGCTACTTCGGCGACCGCTACGGGCGCAAGAAAATGTTGTTCGTTACTTTCTGTATGATGGGCTTGTGCACGACCGCCATTGGCCTGGTCCCTTCCTACGCCAGCATCGGCGTTTGGGCGCCCCTGTGCCTGGTGCTGATCCGCATTGTGCAGGGCCTGGGCGCCGGTGCCGAACTGGCGGGAGCGGCGGTAACTTCCTACGAACATGCGGCCGACAACAAGAAGGGACGACAAGGTGCGTGGCCTGCATTGGGGCTGAACCTTGGCCTGTTGCTGTCGTCGCTGACCGTTTATCTGCTGACCGTCAATGGCGACAAGTTTTTGCTTGCCGGCGGCTGGCGCATTCCCTTCATCCTCAGTTTCGTGCTGGTACTGGTTGGGCTCTGGGTGCGTGGGAGTCTGCCGGAAACGCCAGAGTATCACCACTTCGAGGAAAGCCATCGCCAGAAGAGGCCGTTCCGCGAATTGTGGAAAACCAATCTTAAGGGCCTGGGCGTCGTCTTCTTTGTCGCCATCGGTTACAACGCACTGAGCTATGTCTTCAAGACCTTCTCGCTGGCCTACCTGACCCAGTTCAAAGGCATTTCGGCCAGCGTGACATCGCTATCGGTGACACTGGCCAGTCTGGTCGCAATCTTTACCGTCCCGCTCTTCGGCTATCTGTGTGACAAGTTCAGCAGCAAGAAGCTGCTGATCGTCGGCGGCCTGCTGTCAGCATTGTTCGCGTACCCGTTCATGCAGTTGCTCGACAGCGGCGAGAACAGGCTGATTTACCTGGCGCTGATCGTCGGCACCGGGGTGCTGGCGCCGATGATGTTCGCCCCACAGGGCTCTTTCCTCAGTCGCCAGTTTGCCGTGCAAAACCGCTCGACGGGGGTCGGTTCGGGGCGTGAAATCGGCACTGCCATTGCCGGCGGTATTGCCCCGTTGTGGGCGTTATCAATGGTGGCCCAGTCCGCGACGCGTGACACGAGCGCCGTGGCCTTGATGCTCACGTGCTCCGGAGCGATCGTCGCATTGGCAGCATACTTCGACCAAGGTTATCGCTTCAGCCATTACAAGAACTGATGGTCAACGCGGCGGGCCAGGCTTGCTCAGCTCCTCCCGCCGCCCAACCCTTGTATGACGCGGGTTTGGGCCAGTGCAAACGAAGGGGGGGCAAGAGGCTTTCCTTTTGCTGGCCTGGCTGCTGTTGCCGAGGACCTGTACCTCGCCCGCGCAGCCGATCGATTGCACATTGAGCAATCGCCGCCGGGAACGGTTTCCTCCATGGAAAATAAGATGCGCCTGCGGTTGATTTTATGAATGGCCCCGTGCTATACTTCGCGCACGCTTTTTTGAGGGGCTAAGCAAAGCCTTCAACGAAGAGTCCGCTGAGAGTAAAGCCAGCACAGGTCCCCATCGTCTAGAGGCCTAGGACATCACCCTTTCACGGTGAGTACAGGGGTTCGAATCCCCTTGGGGACGCCAGGATTTAGTTGTAAAGCAAGAGTGCAGTGCTGAACGGGCCTGACAAGTCAGGCCTTTTTTGTTTCTGCGATTGCTGCAGTACCGGGTCAGGATGCGAAGTAATGCATTCAGGACAGATTTCTGTCCCCATCGTCTAGAGGCCTAGGACATCACCCTTTCACGGTGAGTACAGGGGTTCGAATCCCCTTGGGGACGCCAGATTCGCACGCAGTCAGCAAGTAAAGTAACAGGTCGGGATGCAACGCAGCGCATCCAGGACAGATTTTCTGTCCCCATCGTCTAGAGGCCTAGGACATCACCCTTTCACGGTGAGTACAGGGGTTCGAATCCCCTTGGGGACGCCAGACCGGCTGAATCAGCCAACAAAAAAGCCGCCTGGTAACAGCGCGGCTTTTTTGTTATTGGTCGCCATGCCCACGTTTTTCTCTTCCCCTTGACTATGCCACTACCTACCGATCGCGCACCATCTCTCGCCATCTTCTGCAAAGTCGTCGACAACTACGGCGATATCGGCATTTGCTGGCGCTTGGCGCGGCAGTTGAACGGCGAGCACGGCGTCGCCGTCACCCTGTGGGTCGATGATTTATCCAGTTTCCGGCGCATCTGCCCCGAAATCGACGTGGCGGCCGAAGCGCAGCAGGTGTCCGGCGTCACGGTCCGCCACTGGCGCGGCCAGGATGGCGCGTTTGCCCCCGCCGATATTGCCGACATCGTCATCGAGTTTTTTGCCTGCGACATTCCGCCCGGCTATATCGCCGCCATGGCCCAGTGTTCGCCGCAGCCCGTATGGCTGAATCTGGAAGGATTGACGGCGGAAGAGTGGGTCGAGGGCTGCCATGCGCTGACGTCGCCGCGCCACGGCATGATCAAGCATTTCTTCTTTCCCGGTTTTACCGATAAGACGGGCGGCTTGCTGCGCGAAGCGGCGCTCGATGAAAAAAGGCTGGCGTTCCAGTCCGATGCGCCCGCCATGGCGGCATTCCTCGGGCAGTTCGGCGTCACGGCGGCGGAAATGTGCGCCGTGAAAGTATCGCTGTTCTGCTATCCGTCCGCGCCCGTCGCCGAGCTGTTCGCGGCCTGGCAGGCGGGTGAGCAAGCTGTGGTATGCCTGGTGCCGGAAGGCGTCGCGTTCGATGCCGTTCAAGCGTTTATCGGCGACGATGCGGCGCTGCCTGGTGCGGCGCGCACGCGCGGCGCGCTCACCGTGTGCGTGCTGCCTTTCGTGCCGCAGGACGATTACGACCGCCTGCTGTGGGCTTGCGACGTGAACCTGGTGCGTGGCGAGGATTCCTTCGTGCGCGCCCAATGGGCGGGCCAGCCGTTTCTCTGGCATATCTACTTGCAGGACGAAAACTTGCATCACGTGAAATTGCGCGCCTTCCTGCAGCGCTATGCGGTCGATGCGGACGGCGCCATCGACAGCCTGGTGCAGGCGGCGCTGGCCTGGAATGGCGCCAGCGCGGACGCCTTGCCGTGGGCGCAGCTGTGGCCCGCATTGCAGGCTGATCTGCCGCGCATCCGGGCGCGCGCGCAAGCCTGGCAGCGGCAGATGCAGGCGCATGGCGATCTGGCAAGTAACTTGCTGGCGTTCGCCGGCGCGACGAGATAGGCGCTTGCCCAAAATTAAGGTAAAATGCCCGGTTATTTCTAACGTATTTTTAACCGATCAAACGCAAGCTTGCGGCGCTGATGGCGCACAGGCGGCAGATGGTCTTCATGCAACCCACTTTTTACGTACATTCCTATGAAACCCGCAAAAGAAATTCGTGTTGGCAATATCATCATGGTCGACAGCAAGCCAATGATCGTGTTGCGTTCTGATGTCAACGGTTCGAGCCGCACGGGCTTCACCTACAAATGGAAGATGAAAAATCTTCTGACGAACACCCCGATGGAAAACGTGTTCCGCGGCGACGACAAGTTCGACGTGGTTGTTCTGGATAAAAAGCCAGTGACGTATTCGTACTTCGCCGACCCGCTGTTCGTTTTCATGGACACCGAGTACAACCAGTACGAAATCGAAGAAGAAAACCTGGGCGATGCACTGCATTACCTGAAAGATGGCATGGAATGCGAAGCCATTTTCTACGACGGCAAGGCTATCTCCGTTGAACTGCCGACGACCATCGCCCGTCAAGTGGTGTACTCGGAGCCTGCGGTCAAGGGCAACACGTCGGGCAACGTCCTGAAAGAAGCCAAGATCGAAAACGCCATCGACGCGCACCGCCACACCGTGCAAGTGCCGCTGTTCGTGGCGCAGGACGACGTCATCGAAATCGACACCCGTACCAACGAATACAAGCGTGTCGTGCGCAACTGATACGCGCCAGTGCTTGACCATCAAGAAACGCTGCCTTCGGGCGGCGTTTTTTTTTGCTTGAAAAATAATTCCTTTCAACAACAATTGAGTTGCAAGGACTGCTATGCTACGGCTAGCACATTATTGCGTTAGAAACACTGAGGTTTCCTGGAGATACGATGCAGCGCAGTCAGATGTTACGCAGTGGCGCGTCCCGGGGCGTGTCGCGCCCCGTATTGGCCCGTGCCACGGCGCCCGCCAGTCCCATGGCCCATTTGCTCGACGCAGGGGTCTTGCCGCAACAGCAGATGATGCAGGCAGGCAAACTCAGTTCCCATGCGCTGACGTCGCAGTACCTGGCGCGCATCCGCTCCCTGTGCAGCATCGGCGCGCGCGCCTATCCCGGCATTGAAATCAATCCCGACGCGCTGAAAATTGCGCTGGAAATGGACCGCGAGCGGCAGGTGCACAAGGTGCGCGGCCCCTTGCATGGCATCCCCGTCGTCTTGCGCGACAATATCGCCACGGGCGACCGCATGAAGACGCGCACGCAGGCACCCCTGGCCACGCATGCCAGCTGCGATTCCTTTGTGGCGGCGCGCTTGCGCGCGGCCGGCGCCGTCATCATCGGCAAAAGCAATTTGCGCCAGTGGGCCGCCGTCAGCGTGCCGCATGCCAGTGCCAGCTGGGCCGGCCTGACTATCCTGGCCGTCGACAGCGCAGCGGACGGCTCCATCGTCGCGCCTGCTTCAAACTGCGGCCTGGTCGCCATCAAGCCCACGGGCAGGACCGCTGGCGGGCAGGGCGGTGAGCCAGCCACGGCAGGGCCGATGGCGCCCAGCGTGCGCGAGGCGGCCTGGCTGCTCGCCGCCCTGACGGGCGAGCGCCTGGCCGATGGCTTGACGCTCGACCTTGCCGGCTTGCAAGGGCGCCGCATCGGCGTGGCGCGCAGCCTGTTCGGCCTGTGCGCCGGGACCGATGCCGTGATCGAGCAGGCGCTGCTGGTGTTGCGCGAACAGGGCGCCGAACTGATCGAGCCGCCGCCCGCGTCCGGGTCTGGCGGCATTGAAGCGCTGCTGCGTTCGCATGCGCTCGATGCGCTGGTGGGGCCGACCTGCCATGGCGTATCGCCGCAGTCCGACTTGCCGCATATTACAGTGCCTGCCGGCATGGTCGGGGGCTTGCCGGTCGGCTTGTCCTTCATCGGCCCAGCCCACGGCGACATGGCGCTCATTGCAATGGCGTATGCCTACGAGCAGGCGACTTTGCACCGGCGCACGCCCGCACTGCCATCGAGCATCACCCTGGCGCTGCGTTGACCATGATGATTCCTTTCGTTTTCTTTCGATAAACTATGCTTGCAAGCTTGCTGCTGAGTGCGGCCGTGGCCGCCACCCCGACTCCTTTTGACGCCGAGCAGCTGTCCGGCAGCTGGTCCGACAGCGTGAATACGAATAGTGTGTGCGAAGAAGCGCGGCACTTTACGCGCATGCAGTTGTCTGACGATCATCAGCGGCTGGCGATCTTCAACGACCGCACGTGGAAAAGCAAGCTGGGCGAAACCAACCGCTTTGCCGCGACGGTGGTGGCGGAAACGGAGCGCAGCCTGACGTTGCGCTATGACAATGAGACCCGCCTCAATGCCGCTGGCAAGCTGGTGGAATGGCAGTTGATCATCGTCGCGCCCGGCGTGTACCGCTGGCGCGAGACGGGCTGGCCGGAAGGCAAGGTCAACGGCGTGGTCGGCATCCGCTGTTCTCCCTGAGGCGCGCGCACAAGCATGCCATTCTGTTATGCTTCCGGCATTACATTATGCTTTTAGGAGTTTGCATGTCTGTACGTTTGCTTTTACCCGTATTCCTGGGCGCCACCGTGGCGCTGGCCGCCGTGCCGGCACAAGCGCGTACGCCCAGACTGTCGCTGATCGAGCAGGCGCAGAGCTGCGACGGCGGCCATACCTGTCCGTATTTCCCCGATGTCTACAAGGCAGACTACGCCTTTCGCAAGGCCTTCAATGAGGGCTTGAAAAAGGCGGGCCTGAAGCGGCAGCGCTGGGTGCCCGATGGCGTGGCCAGCCCGCTCAAGCCCGTCGAGATCGACGGCAAGGCACGCCTGCTGAGCAGCGTCTGCGAACCGCACAATTGCGGCCACCGCTATTCCATTTTGTACGACCCCGTCGCGCGCAGCATGACGGGCGTGTACATGGGCAGCGATGCCAAGGGCGGCTTGCGCACCGTGTATTTCGGCGAGCCCAGCATCGCCGAAGCCGACTTGCTGTACAAGAACTGATGCACGCGCCGCTACGCATTTCCAGCGAGCGCGGCGAGCTGGACGTGCCCATGATCCACCGCTACCTGAGCGAGCAGTCGTACTGGAAGCGCGGCGTGGCGATCGAAACGGTGCGCAAGGGGATCGCCAACGCGCTGTGTTTCGGCGGCTATGTGGATGGCCAGCAAGTGGCGTTCGCCAGGGTCATCACCGACTACACGGATTTTGCCTACCTGCGCGACGTGTTCGTGCTGCCGTCCTACCAGGGGCGCGGCTACGGCAGGCAGATGGTGGCCGCCGTACTTGGTGATGCGCGCTTGCGCGATGTTGCCTGGATGCTGGGCACCGATGACGCGCATGGCCTGTATGCGGGCTTTGGCTTTGCGCCGCTGGAGGCTCCGGAAAAGTATATGCGCCGCCCCGCGCCATGAGAATTATCAAAACAACCTTTAGGTGTCAAGAGAACTATTAGCATTATTGTACGTAATAATGTTGCATTGATAATGACGTCGTGTCATTATGCGCGCTCTGCAGCGTGCGTTGCTGGTGCTGTGCTTTGCCGTCGCCCTTGGGCGGGGCAAAGGTGGTGAGCGGTCCGATTGGTCGTCCCTGGCACGTTTTCTCGTCACTTTAAAGGAATACATCATGAAACAATATGGCGCCGAATTTCTCGGCACGTTCTGGCTGGTACTGGGCGGTTGCGGCAGCGCCGTGCTGGCCGCCGCCTTTCCCGGCCTTGGCATCGGCTTTGCCGGCGTAGCGCTGGCGTTTGGCCTGACGGTGCTGACCATGGCTTACGCCATCGGCCACATCTCGGGCTGCCACCTGAATCCTGCCGTCTCGATCGGCCTGTGGGCCGGCGGCCGCTTTCCCGCCAGCCAGTTACTGCCTTACATCATCGCGCAAGTGCTGGGCGCCATCGTGGCCGGCGGGGTACTGTACGTGATCGCCAGCGGCCAGGCCGGTTTCGACGTCAGCAAGGGCTTTGCCTCGAACGGCTTCGGCGCCCATTCGCCGGGCGGTTATTCGATGCTGTCGGCGCTGGTCATTGAAATCGTGCTGACGATGTTCTTCCTGATCGTCATTCTGGGCGCCACCGACAAGCGCGCCCCGGCCGGCTTCGCCCCGTTGCCGATCGGCCTCGCGCTGACCCTGATCCACCTGATCAGCATCCCCGTCACCAATACTTCCGTCAACCCGGCCCGCAGCACGGGCGTGGCCCTGTACGTAGGCGATTGGGCCACGAGCCAGCTGTGGCTGTTCTGGCTGGCCCCTATCATCGGCGCCTTGCTCGGGGCGCTGGCCTACCGTCTGATTGCGGGCGAAAAAGAGTAGGTCGGCTTAGCCCGCAGGGCGTAAGCCGACAATGCCGGCAGCTTAGCTTGTCGGCTTACGCGCGGCTGCGCCGCACTAAGCCGACCTACGACGCTGGTTTAGCGGCTGCCCATGAAAAAGTGGTTTGTCGGCTTACGCGCGGCTGCGCCGCACTAAGCCGACCTACGACGCTGGTTTGGCGGCTGCCGGTGAACAATCAAGTTGTAGGTCGGCTTAGCCCGCAGGGCGTAAGCCGACAATGCCAACAGTGCAGCTTGTCGGCTTACGCGCGGCTGCGCCACGCTAAGCCGACCTACGCGGCGCGCCACTCGCTCAGGTAGTGCTGCGGCGTGCGGCCCAGGATGCGGCGGAACATGGCGCTGAAGGCGCTGGGGCTGGCGTAGCCCAGCGCATAGGCGATGGCGGCCACGCCTTCGCCCCGGTCCAGGCGGCAGAATGCCTCGGCCAGGTGGACTTGCTGCAGCCATTGGCGGTAGTGCAAGCCCGTTTCCTTCGGGAATAAGCGGATCAGGGTGCGCGCGCTGGCGCCCGCATCCTGCGCCCAGTCCTCGATGCTGCGCCGGCTGCCGGGCGCGTCCATGATGGCCGAGCAGACGGCCACCAGGCGCCGGTCGCGGGGCCAGGGGATGGCGAGGGGCACGGTATCGGCCGTCGCCAGTTCCGACAGGATCAAATGCGCCAGCCAGTCGCCGCGCCCCGCCAGCGCATATTCGATCGGTTCGGCCAGCAAGGCCAGGATCAGCTCGCGCAGCAGCCGGCTCACTTCCAGCACCTTGCAATCGGCGCCATACGGGGCCGCCACCTGCGCATCGATGTACACGGTGCGCATGCTCAATTCGCTCAAGATATGGACTTCATGCACGACGCCCACGGGGATCAGCAGGGCGCGCCGGGGCGGCAAGATCCACACGCCATGTTCGGTGGAGACGCGCATCACGCCTTCCGTTGCATACAGCAGTTGCGCCCGCACGTGGCTGTGCGGCGCCGTGTAGTCGCCGGCCGCATATTGCCTGGACATGGCCGTCACCGGGCGCGGTACATGCTGGTAGTCGTGCGAGCTGGTGCTGCGGCTGAAGGGCACGCCATCGGGGTGGGTCTGGGCGGGTGGGTGGGTGTACATGTCGGTCGTTGGCTTGTCGCCTGATTGTCACTCAGTTGTCACTTGGGCGACGATTATTGGAAGTTATCAGTTCAGTGACCATACTATACTGGCTTCTTTGCCGGGCCGCCCGCCGTGCCCGATTATTGCGGAAGACACATGCATACAACCACAACTGCCCCGGCATTGGCCAAGTCCGTGCCGGCGGCTCCCTCGCTTCATAGTTCCCAACAACAATCCGGTCTGGCCATGCACATCCTGGGCGCCGTCGCCTTCGTGCATTTGCTCAATGACTTGATCCAGGCATTATTGCCGTCGATTTATCCGATGCTGAAAGCCGAGTTTTCACTCAGTTTTACCCAGGTCGGCCTCATAACCCTGACGTTCCAGTGCACGGCATCGTTGCTGCAGCCCTGGATCGGCTTGTATACGGACCGCCGTCCGCTGCCATTCCTGCTGCCGGTCGGCATGTGCTTTACCCTTGCCGGCGTGCTGATGCTGTCCGTCGTCTCGACCTTTCCGACCCTGCTGCTCGCCGCCGGCCTGATCGGCGTTGGTTCCTCGACTTTCCACCCGGAAGCGTCGCGCGTGGCGCGCATGGCCTCGGGCGGGCGCTACGGCTTTGCCCAGTCCCTGTTCCAGGTGGGAGGCAATGTCGGTTCCGCCCTGGGACCGCTGCTGGCGGCCGCCGTCATTGTGAACCGTGGCCACGGCAATGTCGCCTGGTTCAGCTTGCTGGGAGTGCTGGCCATCGGCGTGCTGTACAAGGTCAGCCACTGGTATAGCGGCCACCTGGCCAGCTTCAAGCCGAAGGCGGGCGGCCATGGCCCGAACTTGTCGCGCAACAAGGTGATTGGCGCGCTGGGCGTGCTGGCGCTGCTGGTGTTCTCGAAGTACATCTACATGGCCAGCCTGTCGAGCTATTACACCTTCTATCTGATCGACAAATTCCATTTGTCGCTCGGCGATGCCCAGCTCTATCTGTTCCTCTTCCTTGCCGCCGTCGCGGCCGGCACCTTCATGGGAGGCCCCATCGGCGACCGCATCGGCCGCAAGCGTGTGATCTGGATTTCCATCCTGGGCGCCGCGCCATTTACCCTGCTGCTGCCGTACGTCGACCTGTTCTGGACGGCCGTCCTGACGGTGATCATCGGCTTCGTGATTTCGTCCGCGTTTTCCGCCATCGTCGTTTTCGCGCAGGAATTGGTGCCGGGCAAGGTGGGCATGATCGCAGGCATCTTCTTTGGCCTGATGTTCGGCGTGTCCGGCATCGCGGCCGCCGCCATGGGCCACCTGGCTGATATCTCCGGCATCGCCTATGTGTATAAAATCTGCTCCTATTTGCCGCTGCTGGGCATCCTGACGGTGCTGCTGCCGCAGATCGAGCAGGCGAAAAAATAAGCGGGTGACGCGGGAGGGCTTGACGGCCCGCCCGCGTACATGCGATATTCGTCCCATGATCACTTTCATCCTCCCTCCAGTTTCCGCATCCGGCGCCGCTGCTGCGCTGTGTCCGTGCGCCTGGCCCCGTGAGGATGCGGCT
This sequence comes from Janthinobacterium agaricidamnosum, assembly GCF_003667705.1. Lineage (NCBI taxonomy): Bacteria > Pseudomonadati > Pseudomonadota > Betaproteobacteria > Burkholderiales > Oxalobacteraceae > Janthinobacterium > Janthinobacterium agaricidamnosum. The sequence goes on from NZ_CP033019.1 coordinate 1,770,291, forward strand.
GCGCGCCGCTGACGTTCTACTCCTCATTCCGATGGCCACAGTGTTGAAAAACCTGTGGCCATTTTCTTTTTCCGCAGCGTTAATGAAAGCCCCGCATGACACTTCATCTGTACGATACCTATGCGCGCAGCCTGCGCCCGTTTGAACCCATCGCCCCGGGCCAGGCGGGCCTGTACGCCTGCGGCCCCACCGTCTACGATTACGCGCACATCGGCAACCTGCGCACCTACCTGTTCGTCGACGGCTTGCGCCGCGCGCTCGCATTCAACGGTTTGCAGGTGCGGCATGTGATGAATATCACGGACGTGGGCCATTTGACGTCGGACGCGGACAGCGGCGACGACAAGGTCGAAGCGCGCAGCCGGCGCAGCGGCGAGTCGGCCTGGGATATCGCCGCCGCATTCACGCGCGCGTTCGAGGACGATCTGCGCCAGCTCAATATCCTGCCGCCCACCGTCTGGTGCCGCGCCACCGACCACATCGCGGAACAGATTGCCTTCATCCTCGACCTGGAAGCGAAGGGCTATACCTACCGCACGGACGACGGCATCTATTTCGACACGACGCGCCAGGACAGCTACGGCAAGCTGGCGCGCCTGAACCGCGACGGCCTGCAGGCGGGGAAACGCGTGGACTTGGGACAGAACCGCGACATCTGCGACTTCGCGCTGTGGAAGTTCAGCGGCGTGCCGGGACAGCGGCAGATGGAGTGGGACAGTCCGTGGGGCCTGGGTTTCCCCGGCTGGCACATCGAATGCTCGGCCATGGCGGAAAAGCACCTGGGCGCGTATTTCGACATCCATTGCGGCGGCGAAGACCACGTGGCCGTCCACCACAGCAACGAGATCGCGCAAACGGAAGCGCGCCATGGCACGCGCCTGGCCAACTTCTGGCTGCACGGCGCCTTCCTCAAGACGCAGGAGGCGAAGATGTCGAAATCGTCGGGCGACTTTTTGCGTTTGCAAAGCCTGGTGGAGCAGGGCGTCGATCCGCTGGCCTACCGCTACCTGTGCCTGGGGGCCCACTACCGCAGCAGCCTCAATTTCACGGATGAAGCCCTGCGCGCCGCCAGCAGCGGCCTGGCGCGCCTGCGCGTGGCCGTGCATGCCTTGAGCGAAGAGCAGGGCCAGGCGGATGGCGAGGCCGATGCGACATGGCGGGCGCGTTTTAGGACCTGCATCAACGATGACCTGAATTATCCGCGCGCGCTGGCCGTCGCCTGGGAGCTGCTGAAAAGCGGCCTGCCGGACGCCGTCAAAAAGGCCACCATGGCCCGCTTCGATATGGCGCTGGGGCTCGATCTGCTGGCCTGGCAGCCGGCGCAGGTGGACGTGCCGCAGCCGGTGCTGGCGTGGCTGGCGGAGCGGGCCAGCGCCCGCGCGCAGCGCCAGTGGGCCGAGGCGGACCGCTTGCGCGAATTGGCGCGCGCGGCCGGCTACGACATCGACGATACGCCGCAGGGGCAGCAGGCGCGCGCTTTGTGACACACTGTGAGCGTGTGGCCGTATCCGCGGCGGCCATGCATAATGACCGCCTGATGAAACTGGAGATGCCGTGAAGCGTGCTGTGTTGTTACTCAGTTGTTGCCTGGCCTTTTCTGCCGCCCGCGCGGCCAGCGAGTGTCCGGGCTTTCCCGTGCTGGCCACGTCCGGCGAAGCGCTGCTGGCGCAAGTGCGCGCGCTGCCGCCCGTCGGCATCGACCGCGAGCGGCAGGCGTGCGCGCCGGCGACCGTCATCGACTTCGCCTACAGCGGCGGCACCTTGTGCCGCTTTGGCGGCGACGAGGGGACGGCCGATGCCGCGACGGCCGCCGTCACGCGCCTGGCCGATGGCGGCGAACTGGTCGAATACCTGTATCTGTTCCCGTACGCACCGGCCACGCACGCGCGTTTGCTGGCGCTGCTGGTCTCGCGTTTTGCGCCAGTCGACAAGGCGGCCTGGCCGGCCTTCCTGCAACGCGCCGCGCCAGGCAAGGAAACCACGGCCCTGTTCACGCATGGCGGCTACTATATTTCGCTGGGCAAGCCCACCGCAGGCGATCCTGCAGAATGGTATTCGAACGTGATCTTTGAAAAGATGGATCAACCTGCGCTGGGCGTGCGCAAGGTATGCCGGGAGGAGCGCGATGGCTGAAGCGGATGCCTTTCCGGCGGCCTTGGCCGGCACTGTGGCGCAGCTGCTGCCCGCGCTGGGGAGCGGCCGGACACACCCGCCATTTGCCGTGTGCCAGGATGGCGAGGCCTTGCTGATCCCGGCGCGCACTTACTACGACAGTGAGCGGCTGCTGGCCTGCACACGGCTGCCCGGCGACGCGGGCGTGATCGCCCTGTGCCTGGGCACGCGCCACCATGACGGCCATCTGCGCGAAGCGTGTGCAAGGCAGTTGCTGCTGCAGGAACGGGCGTGGACGGTGCCCTTCGTCGTGCACCTGTGCGGCGAATACGTGCTGGAGATTATCGAGGTCATTGGCGCGGCGCTGCCGGCCTGGAATGCCGATGCACTGGCGCGCTACCTGCGGGAGAATCCCGCATATCTCGATACGCTGGAGCGGCGCAGCATCAGCTACTGGAGCTGTTATTACCGCCGGGAGTATCCCGTGTGGGACAGCTATCCGGGACGCAGGACCATGGCGGCCCTGCGTACCTTGCAAGGCCTTAGGCCTCGATAAAGCGCATCTTGAAGCTGCGGCCCTTGATGTTGCCGAAGTCGCGGCCCAGGGTATTGCCTGCGTTCAGGCGCTTGAAGGCCGCTTCGGCCACCTTGCGGTCGAGCGCCACGTAGGTCATGAACTCGAACACGTTGATCTTGCCCACCTGCTCCTTGGTCAGACCAGCATCGCCCGTTAGCGCGCCCAGCAAGTCGCCCGGACGCAGCTTGTCCTTCTTGCCGCCCATGATGCACAGGGTGACCATGGGCGCCGGCAGCGCCTCGATCCCGTCATCTTCCGCCAGTTCCTTCAGGTCGTGCCATTCGGCGGCGCTGTTCTGGTATTGCTCGATCAGCTTGACCCATTTCTTCTCGTTCGGCGCGCACAGCGACAGGGCCAGGCCCTTCTTGCTGCCGCGGCCCGTGCGGCCGATGCGGTGGATGTGCACTTCCGTGTCTTTCGAGACGTCGACGTTGATCACGGCGCCCAGGTCGGAAATATCGAGGCCGCGCGCGGCGACGTCGGTGGCCACCAGCACGGAGCAGCTGCGGTTGGCGAACAGCACGAGGATTTCATCGCGTTCGCGCTGTTCCAGCTCGCCGTACAGGGCCAGAGCGGAAAAGCCTTGCTGGCGCAGTTCCTCGGCCAGCTCGCGGCAATGCACCTTGGTGTTGCAGAAAGCCAGGGTGGACTCCGGCTTGAAGTGTTTTAACAGCTTGCCGACGGCGCTGTTGCGCTCGTCGAAGCCGATTTCATAGAAACGCTGCTCGATCTTGTCGTTGTCGTGCTGCGCCTCGACCGTCACTTCCAGCGGATTGACGAGGAAGGACGCCGTGGCGCGGCGGATGTCTTCCGGATACGTGGCCGAGAACAGCAGGGTCTGGCGGCGCGCCGGGCAGGCGCTGACGATGCCCGCGATTTCCTCGTAAAAGCCCATGTCCGTCATGCGGTCCGCTTCATCGAGCACCAGGGTCTGCACATGATTCAGATTGATGGTGCCGCGGCCCAGGTGGTCGCGCAAACGGCCCGGCGTGCCGACGACGATGTGGGCGCCGTGTTCCAGCGAGGCGATTTGCGGGCGCATCGGCGCGCCGCCCGTCAGGGTCAGGATCTTGATGTTGCCCGCCGCGCGCGCCAGGCGGCGCAGCTCATTGGCCACCTGGTCGGCCAGTTCGCGCGTGGGGCACAGCACCAGGCCCTGCACGGCAAACCAGGCCGGATTGAGCTTGTGCAGGATGCCGATGCCGAAGGCGGCCGTCTTGCCGCTGCCCGTTTTCGCTTGCGCGATCAGGTCGCGGCCATCGAGCACCGCCGGCAGGCTTTGCGCCTGGATGGTGGTCATCTCGTGGTAGCCGAGCGAGTCCAGGTTGGCCAAAAAGGCGGGCGTCAGCGGCAGGCTGGAAAAAGAGGTGGTGGCAGTGGTGGTGTTCATAAAGGGCGGAGCCGGTAAAAAGCGGGTGGATGGGCACAGTCTACAGGCGTTCTACGCCCTTGTGCGGATGGTGGTGTGGAAGCCGGCGGCAAACGGCCGCCGGCGTGGGTACTAATTATCTGGCGCCCAGATGGGCAAGCCGGTGAGATCGAGGCCGGCGTCGCGCGTCCATACGGGCAAGCCCGTGGCGTCGGTCGGCTCCAGCAATTCGAGCTGCACCTGCTTCAGCGCCGCCTTGCGCACGCGCGCGCGGCGCTGCGGCTCCGGCGCCGGCTCTGGCGCCTCGAGCACTGGCGGCGGGCCGAAACCGGGCAAGTCGATGGTGGCGTTGTCTTTTTTATCTCTCATTTCTGAACCTCTGGCCCCTGGCAGCGAAAAAACGGCGCCGGGGAGCGGGCAAAAAGCTGTCCGCTGTGTGAATACGCTTTAACTTCATCCACAAAACAAAAGCCCGGCTACTGGAGTCGGGCTCATGGTTGGGATAACCTGCAGGAAAACTTGTCCTGCGGATTTAAGTGCGGCACGCAGTGTATCACAGGCGTGCCGCACCGTGGGTGGCTTATAACGCCTGACAAAACCGTAGCGAGCGGCAGTGAGTTGTGGCTGAGAAGCGCAACTGTGCTTTAGCACAGTGAGCATCGCAGGCCGCAAATCGCGACGCGCAGCAGGTTTTGGATGGCGTTTAGCGGAAGCTCAGGGCGCCCGTCAGGTCACCCGGCGGCAACGCGCCCCGTGCCGCGAAGGCATCGTTGCGCACTTTCAGGCCTTCGAGCAGCGGCAGGTCGTGCAGGCGCGTGATCAGGCGCAGGATCGACGTCGTGTCGTAGAAACTGTGGTCGACGGCGCCTTTCTTCGCGTACGGCGAGACGACGATGGCGGGAATGCGCGTGCCCGGACCCCAGCGGTCGCCCTTTGGCGGCGCCACGTGGTCCCACCAGCCGCCGTTTTCGTCGAACGTGATCACCACGATCATGTCCTTCCACTGCGGCGATTCCTTCAGATGCTGGATGACGTTGGCCACGTGCTGGTCGCCCGACTCGATGTCCGAATAACCCGCGTGCAGGTTCAGATTGCCCTGCGGCTTGTAGAAGGTCACGGCCGGCAGCTTGCCTGCCACGGCGGCGGCGAGGAATTTGTTCGAGATCGGGCTGTCGCCCGTGCCGCCGTCGCGCAAGTGCTCGGCGCGCGCGGCCGTGCCGGGGGCGAACTGCTTGAAGTAGTTCAGCGGCTGGTGGTGGAACTGGAAGTTCGGCTTGCTGCCGCCGCCCTTGTGGTCGAGCGCCGCTTGCCAGCCGCCGCCATACCACGCCCAGCTGACGCCCTTGCGCGACAGCAGGTCGCCGATGGTGTCATAGGTTTGCGGCGGCAGGGTATTCGCGTCGGCCGGGTCGGCGTGCAGCGGGTCGCCGTCGAAGGCAGGGCGAATGTAGCTGGGCTGGTAGGGCGGCGCCATGGTGTTGACGGCATAGCCGTCCGGCGTGATGGCGCCGTCGTTCACGTATTTCGGCTTGCCGTCCAGCGCCGAGGCGGGGCACTCGGGAGACAGGGCCAGGCGCACGCCTTGCGGGCCGTCGGCCAGCACGGCGATCTTTTTCTTCGCTGCCGTCTCGGCAGCATTGAAGTATTCGTTGGCGCGGCCCGTGACGAGGAACTGGTGGTTCATGTAGGAGCCGCCGAAGGCCGCCATGAAGAAGTTGTCGCACAAGGTGTACTGCTCGGCGATCTGCCACAGGTTCAGGTTTTTCGACGTTTCGCCATAGTGGCCCATCACCAGGCCGCCGCTGTCGGCCCACGCGGCGAAGCCGTCGTTCTTGCCGCCGTTGATCTGCATCTGGTTGTTATAGAAGCGGTGCACGAGGTCGCGCGTGACGATGCTCTCGGGCAGGGGCTTGCCGGCCGCGTCGCTCAGTTTGTAGGGAGCGTTGGGCAGGCCGGAAATCTGCTCTTCCTTGATCAGGTAATCGATGCCGCCGATGTTTTGCTGGTTCGGCACCAGGCCGCCCCAGATCTTCGGCAGGGTTGCCAGCGGCTTGCCGTCGCGGTCCAGCTGCTGCGCCTGTTCCGCGGTGACGGCGGACAGGGGCGCGCTGGTGCCGGGGAAGTTGGCGAACAGGTTGTTGAAGCTGCGGTTTTCCAGATAGATCACGACCACGTTCTTGACGTGCGCCTTGAGTTTCGCGTCGAGCGAACCCTTGGCGATGGTCTTCCTGGCTGGTGCGGCGTCGGCCAGCGCCGGCAGGCTGGCGGCCAGGCCGACTGCGGACGCAGCCTGGAAAATGCGCCGGCGCGAGGGATTGGCGGGTTGGTCGGCCGGATCGGCTGGCAGGGCGGGGGCGAGGTCCTTCACACATTCTCCTTGGGTGTCTCTATGGGCACGGGCGTTGGCGGCAATGGCCGGCAACGCCCGTGAAGCGGGAAAATTGTATCACCGGCCCTGCGCCCCTGTGAAATATTCGGCCTGCCTTAGAACTGGTAGCGCACCTTCAGTGCCACCTTGCGCGCCGGGCCATACATGCTCGAGTACCACCAGTCCGACACGGAAGCCGTGTACTGCTTGTCGAACAGGTTGGCCACGTTCACGGTGGCAGAGAGCTTGTCGTTGACGTCGTAGCGCGCCATCAGGCTGGCCACCGAGTACGCCTTCTGTTCCCAGTGCAGGGTACTGTTGATCTGCCACGCGTCGATGTCGGAATACACGCGGCTTTGCCAGTTCACGCCGCCGCCCACCGTCAGGCGATTGAACTCGCCGGGCAGGCGGTAAGTGGTCCACAGTTTCACCAGGTGGCGCGGGAAGGTGGTCAGGATCGCCTTGCCGGTATTGTTTTCCGTCTGGCTGTAGGACCACGCAGCCGAGATGTTCCAGTCCGGCGTCAGCGCGCCCGTCGCTTCCAGATCCACGCCCTGGGTCCTGGCGCCCTTGATGGTGCGGTTGGCGGGATTGTTCGTGCCAGGGACGGTGTAGCCGGGGTCCGATTCGGCCAGGTTGCTCTGGCGGATCTGGTACAGCGCGGCGGCCGTGTTCAGGCGGCCATCGAACCAGCCGCTCTTGATGCCCGCTTCAAAGGTCTTGCCCTCGCGCGGCGCCAGCAGCTTGCCGTAGCGGTCTTGCTGGGCTTGCGGCTGGTAGATGGTGGAATAGCTGGCGTAGGCGCTGTGCGTGGCGTCGATGTCGAACACCAGGCCGCCATACGGCGTGAAGACGCGGCTTTCCGAGGCTGGCGACGCGCTGTAAAACGGCACGGAAGGCGCGTCCGAGATGTAGTTCTCGCTGTAGCGCAGCACCTTGGCGCCGGCGATCAGTTTCAGGCGCTCGGACAGGTTGAGGCGCGTGGCGGCATACGCGCTGGCCTGGCGGCGCGTGCTGTCGTAGGTGACGTAGGTATCGCCAAACACGGGCGTTGCCAGGCGATTCCAGCGGTACAGGTTGACGCCGCTGCCCTGGATGCTCCAGTCGAAGCGGCCATCCGTCTTGCTCTGGAATTGGCTGTAGTCCATGCCCAGCACCAGTTCGTGCTGGCGGCCGAAGGCGCTGAACGGCCCGCGCACGTTGACGTCCACGCTGTTGACCTTCAGCTGGTAATCGCGGTAGTCGGCGCTCAGGCCCAGGCCATCGCCCGTGGCCTGGTCGGGGAAGCCAGCGCTCACGTTCATGTAGACGGCGCGCTCCTCCTGCGACGACTGCACGCGGTTGGCCGAGATTTTCAGCTTCCAGTCGTTCGCCAGCGCGTGTTCCAAGGTGACGAAGATGTCGGTTGAATTGGTGTTGAAGCGATTCGACCTGGCCGCCGGGCTGAAGGAGCGGGGCAGGTCCGTCATGACGCCATTGCTGTAGAACAGGGGGAAGCCCAGGTAGGAGAGGGAACCGTCCGAGCGCTTGCGCTGGTGCGTCACGCCGGCCGTCAGCTTCGTGTCGCTGGACAGGTCCGCCTCGACCACGCCGTAGACCACTTTCTTGTCGCGGCTGTAGCCGTCGATGATGCTGTCGCCTTCCTCGTACACGGTCACCAGGCGGCCGCGCACCGTGCGCGCCTCGTTCAGCGGACCCGAGATGTCGGCCATGGCGCGCCGTTCATCGTAGGAGCCCAGCTCGCCCTCGACGGCGGCCTGGAACTGCGCCGTCGGTTTCTTGCGCACCATGTTGATGGCGCCCGACGCGTCGCCCGCGCCCGTCATCAGGCCCGAGGCGCCGCGCAGCACTTCGATGCGGTCGTACAGCGCCATGTCGGCCAGGCTTTGCGACGGTATCGCGTCGAGGCCCAGGTTTTCCGAATGCGTGCTGACGCCGTCGAGCTGGTAATTGGTGATCGAATAGCCGCGCGAGGTAAAGCCCGTGCGCTCGCTGCCCAGCGAGAACAGGGTGATGCCCGGCGTTTGCGCCATCACTTGCGCGATCGTGCTCAAGCCCTGGTCCTGCATGCGCTGCTGCGTGATGACGCTGACCGACTGCGGCGTTTCCCTGATCGACAGGCCCAGCGGCGTGGCCGTGGCGATCGGCAGGGTGGAGACATACGCGCCCGAGCCTTCGGTGGCGTCCTGCTGCGCCTTGACCGATACTTCCGGCATCATGGCGATGGCCTCCGCGCCGGAATCCGCCTGGGCCTGGGCCGGGCGCAGCACGTAGCTGCCATTCGCGCTGCGCTCGGCCTTCAGGCCCGTGCCGCGCAGCACGCCGTTCAGGGCGGCCAGCACGTCGTGGCGGCCGCTCAAGCCGGCCGACGTCTTGCCGCGCGTCTGCTCCGGCGTGAAACTGAGGATGACCCTGGACTGGCTGGCGACCTGGCGCAGCGCCGCCGCCAGGTCGCCGGCCGGCACCTGGAAGTCGAGACTGGCCGCAGCGGCGGCCGCGCTTTCCTGCGCTAGGGCTGGCGCGGGAATATTCAGCAGCAGGGCCGAACCGATGAAGACGAGCTGGATGGCATACGCCATGGGTTTGATACGCGGCTTGGAATGAATGGCAGGAGACATGGTTACCTTGTGGTGTAGTCGTCAAAAAGAACGTTGCCTACACAGGTCACGCGAGAATCGAAAACGGGTACCTTTTTTTTGCACTGGCGTCAAAATACATGTTCAGCGCTGCCGCCGCGCTTCCACCTGCACCCAGTAGCGCGTGCGCAGGCGCACGTCCACCGGCAGGGAATCGGGCAGCGACAGCAGCACGGCGTCCAGGTCGGCCAGCGGGAAGACGCCGGAGATGCGCAGGCCGGCCACCGCGTCGTCGCAGCCCAGCAAGCCGTGGCGGTAGCGGCTCAACTCATGCAGGAAGTCGCGCAGCGGCATGGCGTCGGCCAGCAGCAAGCCCTGCCGCCAGGCCCAGATGTCGGGCGAGACGGCGTGCGCGGGCACGATGCTGCGCGCGGTCATGCCGCCGCCCTGGCCGGCCTGGATCACGAGACTGCCATCGCCCTGGCACGGCATCAGCCGCACGGCGCCTTCCTCGACGGCGACCAGCGTGCTGCCCTCGGCCTGGCGCACCGAGTAGCGCGTGCCCAGCGCCTGCGCGTGGCCGTGCGCCGTTTCGACGAGGAAGGGGCGGTAAGGCCGGCCCGTTTCGCGGGCGGTGGCGATGAAGACTTCGCCCCGCACCAGTTGCAGCAGCCGCTGCGTGTCCGTGTAGCGGATGTTGACGGCGCTGCCGCTGTTCAGATGCAGGCGACTGCCGTCGGCCAGGGTCAGCTCGCGGCGTTCGCCCACGCCGGTGGACAGGTCGGCCAGCGCGGCGCGGGCCATGCCGGGCGCATATTCCGAGCGTGCGCCGAACCAGCCCGTGATGCCGATGGCCGATACCCACGCCAGCAGCCGCAGGCTGCCGCGCCGCGAGACGGAACGCGAGAGGGGACTTTGCAGCAGCGCCTGGCGGCTGGCTGGCCCATCGAGTTCGCGCAAGCCGCCGCTGACGCTTTCGATGTGACGCCATGCCCGTTCATGGTCCGGGTGCGCCTGGCGCCACTGCTGCCACGCCGTTTTTTCCGCCGGCGTCGTTTCGCCGCTCATCAGGGTGGTCAGCCATTCGGTCGCTTGCATGGCGACGGCCAGGTCGATGGGCTGGCCCTGGGCGTAGACGGTGGCGCCGCGCATGTCAGGGCGCGGCAAAATCGGGCACGGCAAAAAAGCACAGCAAGTTGGCCTTGCTCAGGTATTTTTTGACGGAATGCGTGGTGGTGCCCAGTTCGGCGGCGATCTCGGCATAGCTCATGCCGTCCAGGTGGGCCAGCAGGAAGGCGGCCCTGGCCTTGGCGGAGAGCCGGTCCAGCGCGCGGTCGATCAGTTGCAGCGATTCGAGCAGGATGGACATCGCTTCCGGCGACGGTGTACTCGCTTGCGGCTGGTGCAGCAGGGCGTCGAGGTAGGCGCGTTCCAGTTCTTCGCGCCGGCAGTGGTTGGCCAGCAGGCGCTTGGCGATGGTAGCCAGGAAAGGGCGCGGCTGCGCGATCCCGGCACTGCTGCGCGCAACGAAGATCTTGAGGAAGGTATCCTGCGCCAGGTCGCCCGCCAGCCCCGCATCGTGCAGGCGGCGCTTCAGCCAGTGCAGCAGCCACGAGTGGTGCTCGGCGTACAGGGCCTGGAATTCGGACGGCGGGGAAGGGGCGGACAGCATGCGGACGGGATGGAATATCTTAATCTAAATGAGAATTGTTCTCATAATAGCGCAGCGGCGCGCACCAGGCAATCAGGAAAACGCGGCGTTGCTGAAATGCGACTGCGCGCCCGGGCCGCGCGTGGCGCGGGCTTTGCGCCTGCGCACGGCAGATGTAAAAGTTTCCTTGGCGCAAGCTTTCATGTGAGAAAATGGGGTTGGCCATGTGGAGCGGAGCAAAAAAAATGATGTGGATGGTTGGCGGTGTCCTGGTTCTTCTGGTCGCCAGATTTTTATGGTTGGCCTATTTCCATCGGGTCAACGCGATGTCGCGCCAGGCGGAAGTGATGAACTGGATCGACATCGGCCGGGTGTCGAATGCCGATGGCGGCAAGGATATTCTGTTGGCGAGAAACGAGCGCGGTGCCCGGATCGACTGGCGCACGGGCGAAGTCTGGCTGATGAACCCCAAGGTGGGCGAGCCGTTTGCCGATTTTCTCGCCGTCGAGCGCTGGCTGACAATGCGCGACATGCCGGCGGCGAACAAGCCGGCCGCCGCTGCGCCTGCGCCAGTGGCGCCGGAGCCGGAAGCGGCGCCCGACGCCGGCCCCGTGCGCGATACCTTGCCTGCTTTCCAGCAAAAGGTCGATGCATGTTTGGCCAAGGCCGAGGGCGGACAGGAATTGCTGGAAACGAAGCAGGCGTTCGAGGCGGGCAGCGAGCCTTATCTCGAGGCGTCGACGGAATTGAGCAAGACCGCGCTGGAGCTGGAAGTGTCGCCCGCCATGGTGGCCACGTTTCATATCAGCGCCTTTGCCGCCCTGGCTGAAACGGCTGGCGCCGACAAGCTGGAACGGGTGGCGGCCAGCCTGCATGCGGCGGCCAGGCAGATCAGGGCCAGCGTCACCGCGTAACAGCATGGGCCCGGCCCGGAATGAAAAAAACCGCTGACTCCCTTGCAGGCATCAGCGGTTTTTTATGTATTGGTTGCGGGGACAGGATTTGAACCTGTGACCTTCGGGTTATGAGCCCGACGAGCTGCCAGACTGCTCCACCCCGCAGGCGAATTATAACCGAGTTTGCTGCATTGCGAAAGAGCGGATGGGAATGAAGGATATTTGGCTTGCAGGATGGCCATTGAGATACTGCACCGCAATGGGAAAAGCCGCTGATTCTCTTGCAAGAATCAGCGGCTTTTCGGTATCTGGTTGCGGGGACAGGATTTGAACCTGTGACCTTCGGGTTATGAGCCCGACGAGCTGCCAGACTGCTCCACCCCGCAGGCGAATTATAGCGGGGTTTGCTGCAATGCGCAATGGCCGGGTTTCAGACCCTCGATTACGCCGCCGCCAGACGCCACAGCGAGGTGATTTCTTTCGAGCGGGCCGCGTGCAGGCTGTCCGTGGCGTCCTGCGCGCGCGGGTGCGTGGGTTTCACGTCCAGGCGGTCGACGACCTTCAAGCCCGCTTGCGCTATCCATTCGAGCAATTGCGCGCGCGGGCGCAGACCCAGGTGCTCGGCTAGGTCCGACAGGATCAGCCAGCCTTCACCGTTGGCTTCCAGGTGTTCCGCCAGGCCGGAAAGGAAGCCGCGCAGCATGCGGCTGTCCGGATCGTAGACGGCGTATTCGATCGGCGAGCTTGGGCGGGCCGGCAGCCATGGCGGATTGCACACGACCAGCGGGGCGCGGCCGGCGGGGAACAGGTCGGCCTGCACCACCTCGACCTTGTCGATCAAGTCGAGGCGGGCGAGGTTTTCGCGCGCGCAGGACAGGGCGCGCGGGTCCTGATCGGTGGCGACGATGCGCTTGACGCCGCGCTGCGCCAGCACGGCGGCCAGCACGCCCGTGCCGGTGCCGATGTCGAAGGCCAGGCTGGCGCGCGCGGGCAGCGGCGCTTCCGCCACCAGGCCCACGTATTCGCCGCGGATGGGCGCGAATACGCCGTAGTGCGGGTGGATGCGCTGGCCCAGGGCCGGCAGATCCACGCCCGTGCGGCGCCATTCATGCGCGCCGATCAGGCCCAGCAGTTCGCGCAGCGAGGCGACGAACGCTTCCTCGCCACGGCCGTATGCTTCATTGCAAGCCAGTTTCACGTCCGGCGCGCGGCGCAGCGGGATCGTGTAGTCGGCGTCAAAAGGCAGCAGCAGCATGGCCAGGGTGCGGGCGCGCTGCGACTGCGCCTGGCGGTGCAAATGGAAGGCTTCCGTGGCCGATGGTTCGGGTTTCGCCAGCTTGGCGGCCTTGGCCTTTTTGCTTGGTTTGTCGTTCTTGTGGTCGGCGCGCCGCGCCAGTGCCTGCAGCAGCTGGCGCGCGTTCTGGAAGTCGCCGCGCCACAGCATGGCCGTGCCTTCGCAGGCCAGGCGGTAAGCCTGGTCGGCCGTCGTGCGGTCATCGGCGATGACGACGCGCTTGGGCGGCGGCATGCCGCTTTCCGAGCGCCAGCGGGCCGAATGCTCGGCGCCGTTTTCGCTCCAGTGGATCTGCGGATGAACGGTAGGGGAAGAAGTGTCGGACATGGATTTCAATCGATAGAAGGGGGCGCGCGGCATGGTCGCCTGCGCAGGCCGTCTTCCATTATACGTCGCTGGCCGTGCCGTTAGCAGTGTCCGTGCCATAGGCGAGTGCCAGCGCGCGGGCGCGTGCCTGGTCTTCCGGCGTCGTTTCCACGGCTTTCTGGTCGGCTTTGACCGCCGCGTCCGGCTGCACCAGCTTGAGCAAACGCAAGCTCAGGCTGCCTGCCAGGTCGCCATCCTTGCCGCTGGCGCTGGCGCCATCGGACGTGCCCTGATAGAGATTGCTTTGCAATTGCTGGCCCAGCAGCTTGAACAGGTCGTGCAGATTGCCGCCGAAGTGCGTGGCGGGCAACTCTTTGGCGGGCAGGGCGCCGTCTTCGGATGATGTGGCTTCCGGCGTTTCGCCTTGCGTTTGCTCAAGCACGCCCGCGCTGATGTTCGATTGATATTGCACTTCCACTTCGAAGTCGAAGGTTTGCCCATCGGCCGTCGTGATCTTGCCCTTGCCGATGAAATGGGCGTTTTCATCGAGGCTGAAGGCGGCCGCGCGGCTGCTGGCGCCTGCGCCCGAGACGCTGGCGCTGCCGCTGCTGAAACTGGAACCGGCTTGCAGGTCGACCGAATCGAAGGCGACGGTGGCGCCGTCGCCGAACAGCTGGCGCGTCATGTTGGAGAGAAAATCCTGCGCCACGTCGACGGTGGCGTTGCCCAGCGCATCGGTCCGTTGCGACAGCCCCTTGGCCGACAGGTCCAGGCCATTCTTCGACAGCGCGACCACGTCTTGCGCCGTGCGCTGCATCAGGGGCGAGCCGGCCAGGCCCGTGGCGCTGCTGCCCGTGCGGGACGGTTGCTGGCCAGCCAGCGTAGTCGAGGCGGGTTGACGGCTGGCGAGGGCGGGAAGCTGGGACATGGTCGGTTCTATATGGGCTGTGTACCGTAATTAACGACAACAATCGCCCAGACTTTAACCATTAGTGGTGGTGCGACCAGCTACCGTCCGCCGACTCCAGGTAAGACTTGACGGCATCGGCCTGGCCCGTGGCGTGGCGCTTGAGTTCGCCGCATGCGCAAATGCCCTGGTAGGGCTGGATATGCGAGCAGGCGGAGACTTTTTGCAGGTAGACCTGCATGGATTTGTGACATTTGACGCACTTGAAGGTGAGGCTGCGGGCGGCTTTCATGGGGCTCCTTGAACTGTTGCGGGGCGTAGCGGGTAGTTACGCGAAGGCGGCGATTTTAACGCACTCCGTCCATCGTTACACGTTGTTGCATCTGCGCCACGCGCAGGTCAACTGAATCCGTGCCATGACGTTGAGCGTATATAGGAGGTCGTCTGACCGCCATTGAAGAGGTAGCACCATGGACAAGCATGACAAGGAAAAGCCTGTACAGCCCGCCAAGGAGCTGGTCAGGAAGTGGCTGAAAGCGGAGCTGGAACAGCGCCGGCCCCCGCCCGATCCCGAGCAGATCCGCCGCGAACTGGGCTGGGATATGCTCAGGCTGTGCCGGGAGCCGGCCAGCCGCTAGCGGTTTACAACGCCTGACAAAACCGTAGCGAGCGGAAGTGGGTTGTGGTTGAGACGCGGAACTGTGCTAAGCACGGGGCCGCCGAGGCAGTGAGCATCGGAAACCGCGACCCGCGACGCGCAGTAGGTTTTGACAGGTGTTCTTAGCGCACCGTCACCACGCTCTTACCGCCTGAACCGGGCTGCACGAGGATGCGGGTGGCGATGCGCTCCGTCATTTCCTGTACGTGCGAGATGACGCCCACCTTGCGGCCCATCGCTTGCAAACCGTCGAGCGCGTCCATGGCCACGCGCAGGGTTTCCGTGTCGAGGCTGCCGAAGCCCTCGTCGATGAACAGCGATTCCACGCGCACGCGGTTCGAGGACAGCGAGGCCAGGCCCAGCGCCAGGGCCAGCGAGACGAGGAACGATTCACCGCCCGACAGCGAATGCACGGAGCGCAGTTCGCCGCCCATGTCCTGGTCGCGCACCATCAGGCCCAGCGACGGATTGTTCGGGTTGTCGATGCGTTCGAGCTGATAGCGGCGCGCCAGGTGGTTCAGGTGCGCGTTGGCATAGCCAAGCAGCACTTCCAGGGTGAATTGCTGCGCGTAGTTGCGGAATTTCTTGCCGTCGGCCGAGCCGATCAGTTCATTCAGGCTGGCCCAGCGCCGCTCGATGACGGCTTGCGCCTCGATCTGCGCCAGCATCGCTTGCGCGCTGTGGCGCCGCGCATCGTCCTGCGCGATGGCCAGGCGCAACCGCGTCGCTTCCTGGTTGGCTGCCTGGCGTTCCAGCAGCAGCGCGTCGAGCGCGGCCTGCAGCACCGCCACGTCCATTTCCAGGGTCTCCGGCGGCTGCTGCACATGCGCCGCCAGCTGCTGCCGGCGCTCGGCCAGCACGGAAACGGCCGCCGTGTGGCGGTCGGCGATCGCTTGCAGGGCGTCGCGTTCGGCGCGCATGGCGTCCGGTGCGATGGCCAGATGCGCGCGCAAGGCGTCCATGTCGGCGGGCGCATGGGCCGGATGGGCATCCTGGAACTGGCGCAGCCAGCCGTGCAGGGCGGCGCTGGCGCCGTGTTCCTGTTCACGCTGGGCAGCCAGGCGCTGCGACAGCTGCACGCACGCTTCTTCCAGGCGCGTGCGCTGATGGCTGGCCGATTGCGCCGCCGTTTGCTGCTGCGTCAGCAGCTCTTTGGCTGCCGCGATGGCGCCTGCCAGCGCGCGTTCGACCTCGGCCACGCTCCGGCCCTGCCATAGCGCGTGGCGTTCCGCCTGCATTGTCGTGCGCTGCTTGTCGGCGGCGGCAAAGACGGCGTGGGCTTCCTGTGCCGCTTGCTGCGCCTTGGCGGCAGCCAGCAGCGCCGCTTCCAGCTGCGCGGCCAGGGTCGCCAGCGCGTGGCCGCGGTGGTCCTGCTCCGCCTGCTGTTTCAGCCATTGCCGGCTTTCTGTTTCACGCGCCGCGCGGAAGGCGGCCGGGCCGGCGCGCCAGCTGTCTTTCCAGTCCTCGGCGCCGTCGGCATCGGTGAACGCGCCATCGAGCTGCGCCAGCAAGGCATCGAGCGCGGCGCGCGCCGTCTCTCCCTTGTCGGCGTTGCCCGCTTGCTGCGCTTGCAGTTGCGCCAGCCGCGCTTGCGCATCGGCGACGGTGCTTGTGCAGCGCGCGTGCTCGCTGGACGCCAGTTCATGCGCCGCCTGCGCCTGTTCGCGCCGCGCGCCGGCCTGGCGCAGCGCCGTTTCCTGCTGCGCCAGCGCCTGCAAACCGGCCGCATTCGCCGCCAGCTGCTGCGTGAACCAGTCCGTGCGCTGCTTTTCCGGCGGCAGTTCCAATGTGTCCGCATGCGGCTGCCACTGCGCATTCAGGCTGTCGATGGCGGGCGGCAGGGCCGCCAGTTCGGCATCCGTTTGCGCCTGTTCGCGCGCCGTCGCGGCCAGCGCCGCCCTGTGCGTGGCCAGTTGTTCCAGATTGCCGCGCGCTTGCGTGCGGCAAGCCAGCACCTCATCCTGCAAGCTGGCCAGCATCGCCTGCAAAGCGTGATCGGCGTGGCTGTACGGGTGTTCCAGCGCGCCGCAGACGGGGCAGGGCTGCTCGTCCTGCAAGGTCGCGCGCAGCTGTTCGACGCTGGCCGCGCATGCCGCTTCCGCGCCCTTCAAGGACTTTTCCGCCTGCGCCAGGCGCGCTTCCAGCAGCGGCGTTTGCGCCGCTGCCGCCGCCAATGCCGTACTTTCCGTTTGCGCGGCCTGCGCCAGCTGGGCCGCCCTGGCTTGCCAGTGCGCCAGCGCCTGCTGCTGGCGTGTCAGTTCGCTCCAGGTTTTTTCCGCGCTGGTCAAGATGCGCGCGTGCGCCTCCAGCTGGCCGCGCTGTTCCTGCAGCGCCTGGCCATCGATGGCTTGCACGAGCGCCTGCGCCTCGCGCCGCGCCGCATCGCGCACGGCCAGCGCGGCAGCGGCGCTGGCCAGCGCCGCTTGCGCCGCCTGCGTGGCGTCCAAGGCCAGGCGCACCTGCTGTCTTGACTCGGCCATGCTGGCGTCGGCCGCATCGGCTTGCGCGGCCGCTTGGCCTGCCTGGGCAAACAATTGATCCCACAACTGCCACGCTTGCGCCAGTGCCCGCCACTGCTGGTGCGATGCCAGCCACAGACGGCCCGCTTCCTGTTCCGCCTGCGCGGCATGCTGGCGCTGTTGCAGTGCCTGCAGCGCGGCGCGCGCCGCCTCGTTGGCCTGGTCGGCGGCCAGGGCGCCGTCTTGCGCCTGGCGGTGCGCCGGCAAGTGTGCCGCAATGCCGGCATCGAGCGCCTTGGCCTGATCGAGCAGGGGCGCCGCATCGCGCTGCGCCGCTTCACTGGCCAGCAAGGCCGCTGTCGCCTGCTGCACGGCCTGCGCCAGTTGCGCTTCGGCGGTGATGGCTTGCGCTGCCTGCACGCGCGACGCTTCCAGCGCGGCGCCGCTGCCGGCGATGTCGCTGGCCAGGCGCGCCACGTCGTCGATCAGGGGCCGCGCCGGCTGCAGCAATTCCCACTGCGCCAGCGCCGCGCGGCGTTCTTGCGCAGCGGCGCGTTCGGCATCCGCGCTATCGAGCGCCTTTTGCGCGGCCGTCACCTGGGTTTGCAGCTTGTGCGTCTCCTGGTGCCAGCGCTGCTGCAGTTCCAGCACCGCCTTGCGCAGGTCGATGTGTTGCAGCGTGGTTTCGGCCGCGCCGCACAGCGCCTCGGTGTCGCTGCGCTCTTGCGGCGACAAGGGCCGCTGGTCGGCCAGTTTTTCGCCCAGGCGTTCAAGGATCTGCTTTTCCTTCTTTGCCCGCTCGAAGGCGCGCATGGAAATGTCGGTATAGATGCTGCTGCCCGTCAGGGTTTCCAGCAATTCACCCCGTTCATTGTCTTCCGTCTTGAGGAAGGTGGAAAATTCGTTCTGCGCCAGCAGCACGGCGCGCGTAAACTGGTCGAAGGACAGGCCGATGCGCTTTTCGATCTCTTCCTTGACTTCCGTCTTGGTGCCGCCGATCGCTTGCAGCGCGGGCAACTGGTGCAAGCTCATGGCGGTCGCCTGCAGCGCCCCTTCGGCTTTGGTGCGCGAGCGGCGCACGCTCCAGCGCGCGCGGTAGCTTGCGCCGTCGTTGCCGACGAAATCGACTTGCGCGTAGCCGTCCGGCGTGCCGCGGCGCAGCAGGGTGCGCGTATCTTGCGCGTTGACGGTTTCCTTGCCCACGTCGGGCAGGGCGCTGCCCCGTCCAAGCACTTTCAGCAGGCGCGGCGTGGCGTCGTACAGGGCCAGGCACAGGGCGTCGAGCAGGGTGCTCTTGCCCGCGCCCGTGGGGCCGCTGATGGCGAACAGGCCGGCGGACGCCAGCGGCTCCTGTTGGAAGTCGACTTCAAATTCACCGGCCAGCGAAGCCAGGTTCTTGCCGCTGATGTTCAGGATTTTCATGGTTTTTCAGGAGTGTTCAAGCGCCGGGCAGCAGCAGTTCGGCCAGGGCCGAGAGGAGTTCGGGTGGCGCTTCCTTGGCGTATTTTTGCTGGTACAGGCGGCGGAAGATGTCGTCGGGCTGCAGCTGGCCCAATTGGTCGAGCGTCATGTTCTCTGGCGCGCTGCTGCGCGCGGCGCTCGACGTTTCGATCTTCGCCAGGCGCACGCTCTTGCCGTCGAGCGCCGTTTCGATGCGCGTGCGCAGGCCAGGTTCGGGCGCCTCGAGGCGCACGCGCACTTCCAGGAACGGCTGCGCCTCGGCTGGAGCGTCCGGCACGTCGAGGGCGGCCAGCTGTTCCAGCACTTCGGCTATGGGCGCCGGTGTGGCGGGTACGCGCAGCAGGGGCACGGCGCGCGGCACCTCGATGGCGCGCACGGATTGCAGCGCTTCGCCATCGATGTCGAGGCACAGCACCTGGTGGCGGTAATTCACTTCCGCGAACGACAGCGGTATCGGGCTGCCGCAGTAGCGGATGTGCTCCTGGCCGCCCACGGCCTGCGCCTTGTGCAGATGGCCCAGTGCCGCATACGCGATGGACGTATCGAAAATCCCCGAGGGCAGCATTTCCGTGCCGCCGATGACGATGCGCCGTTCGGAATCGTTCGACATTTCGCCGCCCACCATGTGGCAGTGGCCCATGGCAACGATGGCTTGCCCGGGCTGGCGGCGCGCCAGCGCCAGGTCGGTCAATTGGCGGTACAGCAGGGCGATGCCGCCCAGGTAGGCATCCTGGGTGTCGCCGGCCGGCAGTTTCGGCACGTCGCCGGGGCGCAGGAACGGTACGGCCAGGCACCAGGCTTGCACTTGCCCATCGTTGCCGGTAAGCGGTAGCAGCAGGCGTTCCAGGTCGATCTGGCCATCGTCGCCGCGCAGCACATGGCCGATCACGTGCGTGCCATGCGCGGCCAGCAGGGGGCCGGGTGCTTCCAGCCGTCCCGCCGAATCGTGGTTGCCGGCGACGACGACGAGTTGCAGCGCGGGCAGGCGCGCGCGCGCCTGCTGCAGGAAGACATATAACTGCTTTTGCGAGGCGGCCGATGGGTTGGCGTTGTCGAACACGTCGCCCGCCACCAGCAGCACGTCGACCTGCTCCATCACGAGCGTGTCGAGCAGCCAGTCGAGGAAGCGCTGGTGTTCGTAACCCCTTTCAAAATTGTGCAGGGTCTGGCCCAGATGCCAGTCGGAAGTGTGCAGCAGGCGCATGGTGTGGCAAGGGTAGGGAAGACAGGCGCCAATATAGCTGAAATGAGGCAGGTACTGGAGAATTGAACGAATTTCGAAGAGCGTTTTCGATTTTTATCGATACATCCAGAGTGCCTGAAAAACGTTCAGGGCAAGGCACTGCAACGCAGCCATGGACGTTTTCTCAGGTACTCAAGTCGTCAGCACGCCGGCGCGATAGGTATTACGCCCATCCTGCTTGGCCTGGTACAGCAGCACGTCGGCCCGCTGCAGCAGCACGGCGGGGGAAATGTCTTCGTCGCGGTAGAAGGCCAGGCCGATGCTGGCGGAAATGCGCACGGTGATGCCGTCGAGTTCGAACGGCTGCCGCATGGCGGCGACGATTTTTTCCGCCAGCACGGCCGCGTCGTCGGGCCGGGCGATCTGTTCCATGATGATGGTGAATTCGTCGCCGCCCAGGCGGGCGATGATGTCGGTGGCGCGCATGGTCTGCGTCAGGCGCTGGGCGAAGGCGCGCAGCAGGGCGTCGCCCGTGCCATGGCCGTGCGTGTCGTTGACGGGCTTGAAGCGGTCGATATCCATGTACATGACGGCCATCAGGTGCTGCTGCCGGCGGCTCGCGTGCATGGCGTCGCTGAGCTTTTGCTGGAAGCCGGCGCGGTTCGACAACCCTGTCAATGCATCGACCTGGGACAGCTTCAGCAGCCGCTGTTTTTCGCGCTTTTGCACGGTGATATCCTGGCGCATCACGTGAAAACCCACGACCTGCAGCCTGTCTTCGCCGATCTGCGGGATGTAGATCACTTCCATGCAGCGCTCTATGCCTTCCTTCTCGTCTTCTTCCTCGAAGCTCAAGGTTTCGCCGGCCAGTACTCTTTCGATATATGGCGCCACCGTGCCGTAGCGCGCCTCGCCCACCGTGTCGCGCACGCTCTTGCCCAGCGCCTGCCGCCCCGTCAGGCCGAATTCGCGTTCATAGGCGATGTTCAGGAAGCGGTAGACCTGGTCGGCGTCGATGTAGGCGATCATGGCCGGCAAGGTGTCGGCGATGGTGCGCAGCCGCGCTTCGCTTTCCAGCAGCGCCACTTCCGATTCGCGCAAGGTGGTAATGTCGTCCAGGCTGCCCACGTAGCCGTCGATCTGGCCGTCGATGAGGATGGGGGCAATTTTGACGGAGACCCAGACCAGCCTGCCGTCGCGCTGCAGGCAGCGCAGGGTGGACTGGAATGGCGCGTGGCTGCGCGTGAGCTGTTCCAGCGCCACGTGCATCAGCGGATAGTCGTCCGGGTGCAGGGCGCTGGTCCAGCCGGCGCCCAGCGCGGCGGCGCGCGGCAAGCCCGTGATGGCTTCGAAGGTGCGGTTGACGTAGGTGCAGCGGCGCTGGCGGTCCAGGCGCACCAGTCCGAGCGGCGAAGCATCGTTGACGGCGGCCAGCTCGGCCTGTTTCTGGCGCAGTTCCAGTTCCTGCTGGCGGCGCTGCGAGATATCCTCGGCGATGCACAGGATATGCTCGACCTGCTGGCGCTCGTCGAACACGGGCACGGAGACGGCGCGCAGGTAGCGCAGGCTGCCGTCAAGCAGGCGCAGCGGCTTTTCCGTGTGGTCGATGACGCCGCGTTCGGCCAGGATGGCGCGGTCGTCCTCGGCGTCGTGCAGGCCGAAGCCGGGCGGAAAGGCCTGGCAATCGGTCTTGCCGATGACGTCGGCGGCCAGGTGGCCCGTGATGTCCTCGGCCGCCTTGTTCCACACTTCCATCCGGCCGAAGTTTTCCGGGCGCGCGCTTTTCACGTAGACCAGCACGGGCAGGTGGTCGATCAGCGACTGCAGGAAGCTGCGGTTGTCCTGCAGCGCCAGCTCGTCGTGCTTGCGCGCGCTGATGTCGCGCGAGGTGACGGCCACGCCGTCGGCGATCGGCACCACCTGGTGGCGCAGCCAGCGCGTGCCGCCCGACGCCAGTTTCAGCTCGAATTCATCCTCCAGCGGCTGGCCCGTTTCCATCACCAGCACGAAGCGCTTGAAAAAGCGCTCGCCGCGCAGCAGCGGCACGCGCGGCAGCACGCGCTGACCCAGCAGTTCGGAGCGCGGCTTGCCCAGCATATCGGCGGCCCGCTCGTTGATGTCGGCAAAGGTGAAATCTTCCACCGGCTTGCCCGGCGCGGGGCGCCAGGCTTTGAGCAGCAGCACGGCATCGAGGCTGGCCTGGTGCGCCGCGCGCAGCAGCGCCTGTGTTTCCTTGGCCTGGCGGATGCTGCGGCGCAGGCGCGCGCTCTGGCGCATCAGCAGCGCCGTAAAGCCGGCGATGAGCACGCTGGCGGCGAGCAGGGCGCCGATATACGCCAGGCGGCGGTGTTCGAAGCGCGTCAGGGCGACGGCCTGGCTGACGCCCACCACCGCCAGCAGCGGGTAGCGCGGCAGCTCGCGGTAGCTGTAGATGCGCGCCGTCGCATCGACGGGCGGTTCGATCAGCAGTTCCTCGGGCGCGTGCCGCGGCGGGCCCGGCATGCGGAAGTCGATGCGGTCGCTGAGGATCAATTGCTCGCCGATGCGCCCCACCGTCAGGCCGCTGTCGCGCGCCACCAGCATCAGCGCGCCATGCTCGTCGAGGTTCAGGCGGTCGTAGTCGTCGACAAAATACGTAGGGTCGACGTGGATGACGATGGCGCCCGCAAAGCGGCCCTGGCCATCGTTCAGGCGGCGCGCCAGGCGGATGGTCCAGTGCTTGCTGCCCGCGTCGAGCATGGGCGTGTCGACCAGGGCCGTGTCGGACGCATTGGCGGCCAGCGACTTGAAAAATGCCTGGCCGGCCAGGTTTTCCGGCAGATACGCGTTGGCGCTGTCGATCACGTCGCCGCGCGCGTCGACGAGCGCGATCGGCAGTTCCAGCTTTGATGGCAGCACGCTGTCGAGCAAGCCCTGGCGGCGCGTGAATTCATTGAGGCGCAGGGCGCCGTCCGTTTCCTCGTATTTGAGCTTGAACAATTGCGTGGCGTGATCGGTCTGGCGCAAGGTGAAACTGGTGTGGTCGGCCAGGGTACGGGCCAGCGACTGGCTGACGGCCACGGCGTCGCGCACGGCGCCGGCCCGTTCCTGGCCCACCTGGTACAAGACGGCCGCCCACAGCGCCAGCAGCAAGATAAGCGCGAACAGGGGTACCAGGCTGAGACGGTACAGGCGGCGGGCAAGGCGTTGCAGGGGTCTTGTTATCGCTATCACGGGCGCTTGCAGGCTAGGGTCATGGAAAGGTGAAGGGCGGCGTGGCGCGCATCATAGCCGAAATATGCTGACCTGCGCGCTGCCTGCTGCCCTAGCGTCTGTTCGTGGTCTGTCGCTGGGCTTATTTTGCGTTAAATCAAGAACCTGTGGTGCCGCGCACGCTAAAAAAAGCACGCCGGGGGCGGCACGGGCTGGCGCCGTGGCAGAAAAAGTACAATTGCGCCCCCATCCTCATTAAAATGGATGCTTCTTCCTCCCATATCGAAAGTTGTCATGCAGAGTAAAAAGCCCGACGCGGCAAGACTGGACAAGATCGTGGCCGAAGCGCGCCGCGCCGCCGACCAGCGCGAGAGCGGCTACCGCGAGCGCTCGCTGAAGATGTATCCGTGGGTCTGCGGCCGCTGCATGCGCGAATTTACGCGCGCCAACGTGCAGCAACTGACGGTGCACCACCGCGACCACAACCACGACAACAATCCGCCCGACGGCAGCAACTGGGAACTGCTGTGCCTGTATTGTCACGACAATGAGCACTCGCGCTACCTGGAAGCGGACCGTGGCGCCGGCCTGCTGTCGGCCGAGGTGGCGCCCGCCACGCACAATCCGTTTGCCGCGCTGGCAGGCCTGATCAAGAAAAAGGACTGAGCGGATCGCCGCTTCTCCATGCGCATCCTGCTGACCGAAGACGACCCGCAGCTGGGCCGCGCCACGCAAATCGGCCTGGAACAGGGCGGCTACGCCGTCGACTGGGTCACGAGCGCCGAACACGCGCACACGGCCGTGCGCCTGCACGACTACGGCTGCATCCTGCTCGACCTGGGCTTGCCGGGGCAGGACGGCATGCAGGCGCTGGGCATGCTGCGCGACAATGGCTACAGCGGCGCCGTGCTGGTCGTCACGGCGCGCGACCAGGTGGGCGAGCGCATCGCCGGCCTCGATGCGGGCGCCGACGACTTCATCGTCAAACCGTTCGACCTCGACGAGCTGGCCGCGCGCATCCGCAGCGCCTGCCGGCGTGCCGCGGGCCGCCTGCGCGAGCACCTCGTGCACGGCGACCTGGCGCTCGATATCGCGGACCGGCAGGTGACGCAAGGGGGCGTGCCCGTGATGTTAACCGTGAAGGAATTTCGCATTCTGCAACTGCTGCTGGAACATGGCGGCCGCGTGCTGAGCCGGGAACAGCTGGAGAAAAACCTGTACAGCTGGGGCGATGAAGTGGAAAGCAACGCCGTGCAAGTGCACATCCACCACCTGCGCAAGAAGCTGGGGCGGGACTTGATACGCACCGTGCATGCGGTCGGCTATTGCATCGACAAGCCCAAAGCGGCCTGACGGGAAAAAGGCGGCCGGGAGGCCGCCTCTCTTGATCAGAAATCGACGGTGGCCGACAGCCACAGACGGCGGCCGTCCAGGCTGTTGACATAGCGGTTTGCGTAGTTCAAGGCCGGTGCGCGGTAAGGCTGGTAGTCGATGAAGTCCTTGTTGAGCAGGTTGTACACGGCCGCGTTCAGGGTTACGCGCTTGCTCAGCTGGTAACTGGTGCCCAGGTGCAGCATGGCGTAGCCCTGGTAGTCGCCCAGCGCAGCCTTGGCGGCGCGCGTGGAAGCCGAGGTGCCCGGATCGCGGAAGCGCTCGCTGCGGTATTCGGCGCGCAGCCAGCCGTTCCACTCGCGCGAAATATCCCAGCTCAGGCGCGCGTTGACGGCGTGCTTGGGCGTGTCGCTCAGCGGCTTGCCCGCATTGCTGCCGCTCTTCTGTTCGCTTTCCGTGTACGTGTAGTTGGCGCTGGCCGACAAGGTCTTGCCCAGCGGGAAGCGCGTGTTCAGCTCGACACCGCGTGTGACGGCCTCATCCACGTTGACCGACTGGCCAAACGCATCGACATTGGGCCAGTTGCCGAAGCTGACGCAGCCGGGACGGTTCGGCGATGGACGGTAGCTGCAGTTGACGAGGCCCGTGCCCGTCGTGATCTTGTCCTTGAATGCGTTGTTGAACAGCGAACCGCTGGCCGTCCAGCCAGCCAGGTTGTCGAAGTAGGCGCCGATTTCCGTTGTCGTGCTCGTTTCCGGCTTCAGGTCCGGGCTGCCGACGAGGGGGATCGTGCCCTGGCCGCCGAAACCGTTGATGCCTGGGGACAATTGCTCCACGCGCGGCGTCTTGTAGCCCTTGCTGACGCCGCCCTTGACGGTCCAGCTCGGTGTCGCGTTCCACACGGCATAGGCGCGGGGGCTGGTCTGGCCGCCGAAGATGCTGTGGTCGTCATAACGGGCGCCGAAGGTCAGGGCGATATTTTCCAGTACCTGCCATTCGTCTTCCACGAACAGGGCTTTTTGCGTGAATTCGAATGTCTTTGGCGCCACGCCGTCCGTCATGTCCGCTTTCCACCATTGCGCGCCGACGGTCGCCATGTGCTTGCCCAAAGGCATGACCAATTTGGTGTCGAACACCTGGCTTTCCACTTCCAGGGTGCGCGCGCTGCCGGCCACGGCACCGGGCGTGCCCGGCGGAATCGTGCGGCCCAGGGTTTCCGTCTTGTTCACCATGTAGCTGCTGTCGAGCGTGCCGAAGCCGAAGCGGCCCGTGTGCGACAGGGTCCACTGGTCGCGCTGGTATTTCTGCTCGGGACCGTAGCCGCCCTGCAAGCCCAATGTGCCCAGCTGCTGTTTCGAATTGTCGTAGGTCTGGCGGCCCGCGTCCGCGTCGAGGATGACAGTGTGGTAACGGTTTGGCGTGAAGGCCAGGCGCGCGCCGAAGTTGGCGATGTCCGCGCGCACGGGATTGGCGCCCATGCTGGCTGCCGTACTCCCGCCGGCCGCGTTGGGGACGCGGATGTCGGCCGCATCGCGGCGCTGCTTGCTGCCGCGCAGGGACAGGCCCAGCAGGTCGGCGGCGATGGGGCCGCTCAGGTAAAAGCGGCCGCTTTTCACGTCGCCGAAGTCCGATTCCTGCTGCGCGGTATAGTCGGCCGAGACGGAACCCATCCACTGTTTGCCCACCTTGCGCGTGATGATGTTGATCACGCCGCCCATGGCGTCCGAGCCGTACAGGGTCGACATGGGGCCGCGGATGATCTCGATGCGCTCGATGGCGGCCAGCGGCGGCATGAAGCTCGTCTGCGTGCCGCCGAAGCCGTTCGGCGTGACGTTGCCGGCCGCATTCTGGCGACGTCCGTCGATCAGCACCAGGGTGTAGTCGCTGGGCATGCCGCGGATGCTGATGTTCATGCCGCCCGTCTTGTCGCCCGCCGCGCCCACGTCGATGCCTTCCACGCTTTCCAGCGCCTGCGTCAGATTGCCGAAGCGTTCCTTCGACAGATCTTCGCGCGTGAGCACGGTGATCGATGCGGGCGCCTGTTTGATGTCCTGTTCGAACCCGGAGGCGGAGACCACCACTTCCGGCATGCTGGCCGGCGTGCCCGTCTGGGCGTGAGCCGGCAGGCAGGACAGGGCGGCCAGAGTCAAGGCCAGGGTGGTGGGACGCGGCAGGCGCGCGCGGCGGGTGAGGTTGGACATGCAAACTCCTGAAGGGTGAATGAATAATTGCGCTGTATCGGCGAGGGAATGGGAATCATGAAAGCAATAAGAATCATTTACAATTACGGCCATGGCTACCCAGAAAATATTTCGCTCCGGATCTTGCGCAGAAGTTCTTAAGAGATTCTTAACTGCCGGCCGCAGCGTGCAAACCTGGTCGCTGCGGCGCACCCTGCTGACGGTCCTGCTGGGCCTGACTCTGGCCCTGTGGGTGGGCAGCGCCGCCATCGTGTATGTGGAAGCGCGCCGCGAAAGCCAGGAATTGTTCGACCAGTCGCTGACCGAGACGGGGCATTTGCTGCTGTCGCTGGTGGCAAAGGAGGCGCGCGAACACGGCTTGACGGGGCCCATCGACCTGCCCCTGCGCGGCCAGCACAATCCCCACCAGTATTTGCTGTTCAAGGTGCGCGACGCGCAGCAGCGCGTGCTGTACCGCAACGATGCGGCGTCCGACATCGCCCTGTCGCGCAGCGCGCCCGATGGCCTGTCGTGGACCACGATAGGTGGCCAGCGCTGGCGTCTGTTCTCGCTGTGGGACCCGCAGCGCACTTTGCAACTGCTGGTGGCCGAGCCGACCAGCCACCGCGACGACATCAGCCGCGGCTTCTTTTACCGCGTTGCGCTGTTCGGCCTGCTGCTGGTGGCGCTGGCCACCGTCGCCATCTGGTGGGCCGTCCACCGCGTGTTTCGCGTGCTGCAAGCGTGCGCCGATGAAGTGTCGGCGCGTACGCCCGATGAACTGGCCGACGTCGGGCTCGCTGGCGCGCCGGACGAACTGCATCCGCTGCTGCTGGAAATTAACCGCCTGTTCGGCAGGGTGCGGCACAGCCGCGACAACGAACAGCGCTTCACGGCCGATGCGGCGCACGAACTGCGCACGCCGCTGGCCGCCATCAAGACGAATCTGCAAGTGCTGCAGCGGGCCCGCAGCGCGGACGAGCGCGAGGAATTCATCGCCGCCCTGGGTGCCAGCGTGGAGCGCGCCACGCGCCTCGTCAACCAGCTGCTGGCGCTGGCCCGGCTCGATCCGCAGGCGCAAGCCCAGGTGGCGCTGGCGCCGGGCGACCTGGCGCAGCTGCTGGCGCAGCAGGCCGCGCAGTGGCAGGCGCTGGCCGCGCCGTACCGGCTGTCGCTGGCCGTGAACGTGGCGCCGGCGCCCTGCGCGCTCGATGCGGACAGCCTGCAGATGCTGCTGCGTAACCTGGTCGACAATGCGCTGCGCTACACGCCGGCGCCGGGCGCCGTCGAGATCAGTTGCGGCGTGGAAGCGGGACGCAGCTATGTGCGCGTGGCCGATACGGGACCGGGCATCGCGGAAGACATGCATGAGCGCGCGTTCGAACGCTTCGTGCGCCTGGGGCAGGCGGAAAGTGCGACGCAGCTGCCCGGCAGCGGGCTGGGCCTGTCCATCGTGCGGCGCATCGCCGAGCGGCATGGCGCGGCCATCGTGCTGGGCGCCGGCTTGCAGGGCAGGGGGCTGGCGGTGACGCTGGTGTTTCCCGCCGCATAGCGTGGCTGCCGGCTGCGCGATCCGATAGCGATAAAACGCACAAGGCGCGTCCGGAATGCGGTATCTTTCTGTTATGCACAGACCAGACAAGCACCCGCCTTCCGACCTCCCCCCGCTCTCGCTGGCCGCCGCGCGCGCCCTGCACCTGGCCGCGCAGGGCTTGCTGCAGGCGCGGCGTAAAAAAGCCGTGAAGGCCGACGTGCTGGCCGCCATCCGCCAGATGGGCGTGCTGCAGATCGACACCATCAACGTGGTGGCGCGCAGCCCCTACCTGGTGCTGTGGAGCCGGCTGGGCGACTATCCGCAGCCGTGGCTCGAGCAATTGCTGGCCGAGGGCGCGCTGTTCGAATACTGGGCGCATGAAGCGTGCTTCGTCCCCATCGAAGACTATGGCTTGTACCGTCACCGCATGCTGGATCCCGCCGCCATGGGCTGGAAGTATTCCGTCAAATGGATGGCCGAGCAGGGCGACGCCGTCGCTTCGGTGCTCGACCATATCCGCGTCAACGGCGCCGCGCGCTCGGCCGATTTTGAGCGCACGGATGGCCAGGCGGGCGGCTGGTGGAGCTGGAAGCCGGAAAAGCGCTCGCTTGAAGTGCTGTTTACGTCGGGCGTGCTGATGATCGCCAAGCGGCATCAGTTCCAGCGCTATTACGACCTGGCCGAACGGGTGCTGCCTGGCTGGCACGACGGCTTGCTGCCGCCCGAGGACCAGGTGCGCCGCCGTTTGCTGCTGGCCAGCGTGAAGGCGCTGGGCCTGGCGCGGGCCGGCTGGATCAGCGACTATTTCCGCACCAAACAGCCGCGCGCCAGCCTGGCGCACGATCTGCAGGCGCTGGTGGACGAGGGCGCGCTGCTGCGCTGCGCGGTGGCCGGCTGGAGCGACGCCGTCTACGTGCATGCCGAGCATGGGGAGTTGCTGCGCGCGGCCGCCGCCGGCAAGCTGGCGCCCACCTTGACGACGATCCTGTCGCCGTTCGACCCCGTCGTCTGGGACCGGCGCCGCGCGCTGGAACTGTTCGACTTCGACTACCGGCTCGAATGCTACACGCCCGCTGAAAAACGCCGCTATGGCTACTTCACGTTGCCGATCTTGCGGCGCGGCGCGCTCGTGGGACGCCTGGATGCCAAGGCGCACCGCGCTCAGGGGTGCTTCGAGATCAAGTCGCTGGCGCTGGAAGAGGGCGTGCGCGTCAGCCCCCGCCTGGTGCAGGACGTGGCCGGCGCCGTGCGGCGCCTGGCGCTCTGGCATGCCTGCCCGCAGGTCGAGATAGCCCAGGCGCAGCCGGCGTTATTTGGCACGCAGCTGGGCGAGGCCCTGCACGACGGCGGCGCTGCCGCAAGGAGGGCCGCATGATGCTGCCGCCCGCGCCGCCATCCCTGCTCGCCGCCGACGGCCAGCCATGCTTCGGCCGCTACACGGGCCAGCTGAACGCCTTCGACTGGGCCGCGCTGGCGCCGCCGCATGCACGGGGCGCCCTCTGGCGCCTGTTCCACCACAAACGCTGGCATTACGTGGCCCTGTCGACGCCGGCCGTGTTCTGCGGCGTGGCCATCGTCGAGCTGGGCTGGACCAGCACGGCCTTCGCCTATGCCTTCGACCGCCACAAGGGCAAGATCGTGGCCAGTTTTTCGCAGGATGGCATTCCCGGCCTGTGCGCCACGCTGGCGCCGCATGCGGGTGCTTCCAGCCGTTTCCGTTTTTTGTCGCAGAAAATCAGCATCGAGGCGCAGCCGCAGCAGCGCTACCGCTTGCGGCTCGATTGCGGCCATTTCGGCATCGACGCGGAATGCGGCCCGCCCGTGGCGCCCACCTTGCTGGCCATCGGCCCCGTGGGCGAGGGCGGCAGCGTGCATGCGACGCAAAAGTCGGGCGGCCTGCCCTTGTGGGGCAGCGTGCGCTGCGGCGCCGTCGGCTACAGCCTGGACGACGGCGTGGCCAGCTTCGATTATTCGAACGGCTTGCTGGCGCGCGAGACGGAATGGCGCTGGGCTTCGGCGCACAGCCTGGACCTCGGGTTCAACCTGCAGGCCGGCTATTTCGGCGCGCATGAAAACGCGCTGTGGCTCGATGGCCAGCTGTATCCGCTGGGCCGCGCGCATTTCGACTTCAATCCCGACAACCCGCTGGCGCCGTGGCACGTATGGACGGACGACGATCTGCTGGACCTGCACTTCAAGCCGGAAGGGGCGCGGCGCGAGGATAAAAACCTGTGGATCGCCGCCAGCCGCTACATCCAGCCCATCGGCACGTTCAGCGGCTGGGTGCGCACCAGCGCGGACTCGCCCAAGCGCATCGTGGCGCAGCTGGCGGGCGTGACGGAAAGCCACCGCTCGCGCTGGTAGAGGCACTATTTTTTTGCGAAACGCGTGACAAGGTCAAGTTTTTTTGGCAACGCATCCTATACACTGGCGCAGCCGCTCCGGCATCCCGCTCCGGCAATCCATGAGGCCAGAACATGAGTATCCGTAATCTCGACAAGCTGTTCAAGCCGGCCTCGGTGGCCCTGATCGGCGCCACGGCGCGCGAACGCAAGCTGGGCGCCATCGCCCTGTACAACCTGCTGGGCGGCGGCTACCAGGGAGAGATTTGGCCCGTCAACCCCAAGTACGACGAGCTGATGGGCCTGAAATGCTACCGCAAGCTGGCGCACCTGCCCAAGGCGCCGGACCTGGCCATCATCTGCACGCCGCCCGCCACCATCACGGCCCTGATCCGCGAACTGGGCGCGCTGGGCACGCGCGCCGCCATCGTCATGACGTCGGGTCTGGACCCCGTGCGCGAGCAGTCGCTGCGCCTGGCCATGCTGAAGGCGGCCAAGCCGCATTTGCTGCGCATCCTCGGCCCCAACAGCATGGGGCTGCTGGTGCCCAAACTGGGCTTGAACGCCAGCTTCGCCCACGTCGGCGCGACGAGCGGCAAGATCGCCTTCGTGTCGCAATCGGGCGCGCTGGTGTCGGGCGTGCTCGACTGGGCCAATGCGCATGGCGTGGGCTTTTCCAAGTTCATTTCGCTGGGCGCCAGCTACGACATCGATTTCGGCGACCTGCTCGACTACCTGGCCGGCGACATCGACACGGCCGCCATCCTGCTGTACATGGAAGACATCCAGGCGGCGCGCAAATTCATGTCGGCGGCGCGGGCGGCCGCGCGCAGCAAGCCCGTCATCGTGCTGAAGGCGGGGCGCGAGGCGGAAGGCGCGGCCATGGCGGCCTGGCATACGGGCGCGCTGGCCGGTTCCGACGCCGTCTACGACGCGGCCATCCGCCGCGCCGGCATGCTGCGCGTGTATTCGGCCGAAGAACTGTTCGACGCCGTGGAAACGCTCACGCACATCCGCTCGCAGCGCGGCGAGCGCCTGGCGATTTTGTGCAACGGCGGCGGCCTGGGCGTGATGGCCACCGATG
This sequence comes from Janthinobacterium agaricidamnosum, assembly GCF_003667705.1. Taxonomy (NCBI): domain Bacteria; kingdom Pseudomonadati; phylum Pseudomonadota; class Betaproteobacteria; order Burkholderiales; family Oxalobacteraceae; genus Janthinobacterium; species Janthinobacterium agaricidamnosum. The sequence goes on from NZ_CP033019.1 coordinate 1,801,772, forward strand.
CGCTGGTGAGCAGCGGCGGCAAGCTGGCCGAGCTGTCGCCGGACACCGTGATCGCGCTGGAAAAGGCGCTGCCACGCGGGTGGTCGCACGACAACCCCGTCGGCTTGCCCGGCGACGCGGCCGTCCAGCGCTATGCCGACGCCATCAAGCCGCTGCTCGACGAGCCGCAGGCGGACGCCTTGCTGCTGCTGCACGCACCCACGGCCATGGTCTCGTCGATCGATATCGCCGAAGCCGTCACGCCGCTGATCAAGGCCACCTCGCGCACGGTGCTGTCGTGCCTGCTGGGCGGCACCACCGTGGCGCCCGCGCGCCAGGTCTTCAATCGCGCCGGCATTCCCACCTATGACACGCCGGAAAAGGCCGTGCATGGCTTCATGCAGATCGTGCAATACCGGCGCAACCAGGAAACCCTGATGCAGGTGCCGGCGCAGCTGCCCATGTCGGCCACGCCGCGCCGCGCGAGGGTGCGCGAAATCGTCGCCGCCGCGCTGGCGGCCGGCCAGACGGTGCTCGGCGAATGCCGCTCGAAGGAGATTTTGGCCGCCTACGGCATTCCCGTCGCGACCACGCGCATGGCGGCCGACGTGGAAGAGGCGCTGGCCGTGGCGGCCGATATCGGCTATCCCGTCGCGCTGAAGATCCATTCGCCCGACATCGCCCATAAATCCGACGTGGGCGGCGTGGCGCTCGACCTCGACACGCCCGACATCCTGCGCACGGCCGCCGCCGCCATGCTCAAGCGCGTGCGCCGCATGCGGCCCGACGCGCTGATCGACGGTTTTACGGTGCAGCAGATGGCGCGCCGGCCGCAATCGCATGAATTGATCGTCGGCGTCACGACGGACGCCGCCTTCGGCCCCGTGATCCTCGTGGGGCAGGGCGGCATCGCCGTGGAAGTGACGGCCGACCACGCGATCGGCCTGCCGCCGCTGAACATGGTGCTGGCGCGCGACATGCTGGCGCGCACGCGCGTGTCGAAGCTGCTGGCCGGCTACCGCAACCAGCCGCCGGCCGACATCGACGCCATCTGCTACACCCTGATTCAGGTGGCCGAGCTGGTGGCCGACATCGGCGAGCTGGCCGAACTCGACATCAACCCGCTGGTGGCCGACGCGGACGGCGTGATCGCCCTCGACGCGCGCATCCGCCTGCAGCCGGGCCAGCAGCGCGACCGCCTGGCCATCCGCCCGTATCCGCAGGAGCTGGAAGAGCAGGTGACATGGATGGATCAATCGATCCTGCTGCGCCCCATCCGCCCCGAGGATGCGCCGCAGCACATGGATTTGTTCCACGCGCTGGACCCGGACGACGTGCGCCTGCGCTTTTTTACCTCCATGCGCGAGCTGCCCGTGTCGCAGCTGGCGCGCCTGACGCAGATCGATTACGACCGCGCCATGGCCTTCATCGCCACGCACACGGGGCCGGACGGCAAGCCGGAAACCCTGGGCGTGGTGCGCGCCGTGGCCGACCCGGACAATATCCACGCCGATTTCGCCATCGCCGTGCGTTCGGCCCTGAAGGGCAAGGGACTCGGGCACATCCTGTTCGAGAAGCTCGTCGACTACTTCCGCAGCCGGGGCACGGAAGCGCTGGTGGGCGAGGCGATGGCGCGCAACAAGGGCATGCAGCGGCTGGTAAAGAGCTTTGGCGGCGAAGTCACGCCATCGGAAGAGCCCGGCGTCGTCAACCTGCATATCGGCTTGCGCGCGCCGTAAAAGAAAGCGCGGCTGGCCCGCTGCGGGTTTGTGCAGGATCAAACCCATCGCTGTCGGTAGTCTTTACACTTTCACTTCCAGGATCAGACATCCAGCGCATTTTCGGGAGTGAGTGCATGCTTACGGCAACATATATATTGGTTTCCCTGTCGGTGGAACAGGCCAGCATCCGCATGAGCCTGCTGGCCTTTCAGAAGTACATGCATGTGCAGCTGCGTCACCAGAGCAGACTCAGCCTGGCGCAGCTGCAGTATGCGGGCGACTGGCTGAGCCGGCTGTACCAGGGCGGCTACTGGCGCAAGGTGGAAATGTATCTGGTGCCCGCCATTCGCCAGGCCGCACCGCATGCCGACGGCTTGCTCAATGAAATCAATGGCTTGAACCGCGTGGCGCTGGAAAGCATCAATGCGGTGCAGCAGCGCGCGGGCGCCGCCATCGACCATTCCGAATTGCAGGCCGAGCAGCTGTGCGCGGCCATCGACGCCTTTTGCGCGGCCTTGCTGCAGCGCCTGGAAAAAGAAGAGCGCGAACTGTTCGCGCTGGCGCGCAAGGTCATCGTGGGCGAAGCGTGGTTTGCCATCGCCTACCAGTTCCTCGCCCACGACGCGCGCGCGCAGGAGGCGCGCCGTGGCAAGGCGCAGGTGCTGCCCTTTGTTTTGCCGGCGCCTTTGCCGACATCCTTGCCGGCGCCGGGCGCGCCTGCCACCGGCGGGGAAAACGCCGAGGCCGGCGGCGCGTCGGCGCAGCTTGCACCGTCACCGCCGCTGCGCGCGCAGGCTTGAACGGGTAGCGAGCGCACACCCCGGCAGGCCCGCCTGTGCCAGGGTGGTTTTATCGCCGGGCACATGGCGCCGTCATAGGGAAAAGATTCATTTTAGTCATTTGATAACTTGTTCAGCCCTGTCCGATGCAATACCCCGGGCTTTGTTATGATGGTGGTTTTGATCCACGCGAAACCCGTCATGTTCGAATTTCTCTTCAAGCGTTCTGCCAGCAAGACTGCCGTCCCCGATCCTGTCGTGGCAGAACAGGCCGCCGCTTCGGCGCAGAGCGCATCGCGCCGCGCCGAACAGGTTGCGCGTGCCCATGCCGTGGCGGGCGACGAAGCCGCCGCCTGTGAATTCATCGTGTCCAGCGAATTTGCCGATGCCCGCCTGATCGCGGCCGAACACGTCCATAGCTTGCCCCTGCTGGAAAAAGTCCACCACGCCATGCGCAATACGGACCGCCGCGTTGCCAAGCTGATGCAGGGCCGCATCGACCTGATCCGTCATCAGGCGGCCGAGACGCAACGCGCCCAGGCCAGCATCGCCACGGCGCAGCGCCTGTTGAACGATGACAAGCTGAGCCCGAACCAGGTAGCCGAGCTGGACCGTCAATGGCAAGTCATCAAGGCCACGCCCGAGCTGGAGAGCGCCTTTGCCGCCGCGCGCGCCGCGCTGGCCGCCCGCCTGGAAGCGCAAGTGGTGCTGCAGCGCGCCGTGATCGACACCGTCGCCGCCGCGCGCGCCTTGGCTGCCAGTGGCCAGTCCTCCGATGAGCTGGCCCAGGCGCTGGCCCGCCTCGACGCGGCACATGCGCAGCATGCGCAATCGCCCGAACGCGCTTCCTTGCCGAAACACCTGGAAACCGATTTCACGCAGGCGCGCGAGCAGGCGCAGTCCGCCTTGCAGGCGCTGCAGCAGTACCAGGCCGTGTTCGACGCACGCCAGCTTGCGCTGGCCGCATGGCAGGCGCAGGACGCCGCCACGCTCGATGCAGACACCTTGAAACGCGCGTGGCAAGCCTTGCCGCGCCTGCCCGAGTCGCCATTGTCCGACAGCCTGCAGCAGCAATTTGCGGCCCTGCTGGCCAGCGCCCCGGCACCGGTCGTCCCTGCCGCAGCCGTGGACGCGCCAGCGCATGTGGAACCGGCGCCGCGCAAGCCGCGCCAGGAACACGCGCCCGTGTCGAAGGAAGCGACGGAGCAGTTCTTCAAGGTGCTCGACGCCATGGAAGCGGCGCTGCAGGATGGCTTGTTGCACGTGGCTTCTGAACATGACAAGACCTTGCGCGATAGCAAGCACGGCCGTTTGACGCCTGCGCAAGCGGATCGCCTGGCCCATGTGCGCGGCGAGTTCAAGCGCCTGGCCGACTGGGCGCGCTGGGGCGGCAATGTCTCGCGCGAGGAACTGGTCAAGGCGGGCGAGGAATTGCCGGCGCAACAATTGCCGATGACCGAGCTGGCCAAGAAAGTGGGCAGCCTGCGCGAGCGCTGGAAGTCGCTCGACACCTTGTCCGGCCCCGCACCGAAATCCCTGTGGGAGCGTTTCGACGCCGCCTGCAGCGTGGCGTATGCGCCGGCGGCCCAGCATTTCAAGCAACTGGCCGAAGAGCGCCACGGCAATGCAGCCAAGGCCCAGGAACTGATCGCGGAAACGGCGGCCCTGGCGGCCGAAGAGAGTACCGACTGGAAACATGTCGCTTCCGCCTCGCAGCGCTTGCGCCAGGCGTGGACGCGCCTGGGCACGATCGATCGCAAGGAAAAGAAACGCCTGGATACGGAGTTCGGCGCCGCGCTGGACGCCCTGTCCAAGCCGCTGGACACGCAGCGCCAGATCGAGACGGCGCGCCGCGAGCAATTGATCGTCGAAGTGGGCCTGCTCAAGCCATCGGAGCGCAACACGGTCGACATGCTGAAAGCCTTGCAGGACAAATGGCAGGAGCTGGCGAAAGCCCTGCCGCTGGAACGCCGCGCGGAACAGGCGCTGTGGCAGCGTTTCCGTGCCGCCTGCGACGATATCTTCGCCAGGCGCAAGGAAACGGCCCACGCGGCCGACCACGAGCGCCGCGAACACCTGCATGCGCGCGAAGCGCTGTGCGCCGCGCTGGAAACGGCCGTCGTGCCCGAGGGCGACGACAAGGCCCGCAGCGCCTTTATCAATCACTTGCTGCGCGACACGCGCGCCGCCTGGAACGCCACGGGCCCAGTGCCGCGCGCCAGCGAAGCGAAGATCGAACAGCGCTACCAGGCCGCGGTCGCCGGCGTGCAGGCGCAGGCGGACGCCATCGCCGAACGGGCTGGCGCGGCGCAGGCCAACGCCCTGCGCGACAAGCTGCGCCTGGTGCAATCGCTGGAAGCCGCACTGGCCGATGGCGGCGACGGCGCCGACGCGCAAGCGTGGTCCGAGCGCTGGAGCGCCTTGCCGCCGCTCGACGCCCAGTACGAACGCAGCCTGCAGCAGCGCTTTGCCGCCGCTCAGGCCGCGCTGGGCGAGGGCAGCGCGGCCTACGTGCAGCAATTGCAGGCCAATCAGGAGCGTCTGCTCGGTGAAGTGTTGCGCCTGGAAATCGTCGCCGGTGTCGACAGCGGCGCCGAATTTGCCCGCGACCGCCTGAAAATGCAGGTGGAAGTGCTGCAATCGTCGCTCAAATCGGGCCAGAAGCCGCTCACGCAAGTGTCGCAGCTGATGCAGTTGTGCGCGATCGCCGCCACCACCGATGCGCGCACGGCCAGCCGCATCGAAACCCTGCTGCGCCGCATCGGAGGTAATGCAAAATGAGTACATCCGTCCGCATCCAGCACGCCGATTTTGACTTGAGTCAAGAAATCGCACAATTGCGTGCAGGCAACCCCAAGGTGGGCGCCGTCGTCGGCTTCGTCGGCACGGTGCGCGACATGAACGAAGGGCTGGACGTGGCCGCGATGGAGCTCGAGCACTATCCGGGCATGACGGAAAAGTCCATTGTAGCCATCGTGGAGCAGGCGCGGGGCCGCTGGCCCCTGTCCGGCGCGCTGGTGATCCACCGCGTGGGGCCCTTGCTGCCGCAGGAGCAGATCGTGCTGGTGGCCGTGTCGTCCGCCCACCGGGGCGAGGCGTTTGCCGCCTGCGAATTCATCATCGACTACCTGAAGACGGAAGCGCCGTTCTGGAAGAAGGAAGACACGCCCGAAGGGGCGCGTTGGGTCGATGCGCGCGACAGCGACGAGACGGCCCTGGACAAGTGGGCCGCAAAAGCAAGCGCCATTTGAAGCGAACGCGCCGCGCACGCTAGCATTTGCCAAAATGCATCAGTTTTCTGCTTTGTGTATGCTTGAAAAGTACTGCCTCACCCCAATTTGGTTAACAACTAATTAACCGGGAGCGCTTTTCATGCGACAAGATAAACTGACTACCAAGTTACAGGAAGCCCTGGCCGACGCGCAAAGCTTGGCCGTGGGCAACGACAATCCCTATATCGAACCAGTCCACCTGCTGACGGCCCTGTTGAACCAGGACGACGGCGGCGCCCGCTCGCTGTTGCAGCGGGCCGGCGTCAACGTGGGCGGCCTGTCCAAGGCCCTGGGCGCGTCCATCGAACGCTTGCCGAAGGTCTCGGGCACGGGCGGCGACGTGCAGGTCAGCCGCGAATTCGTGGCCCTGCTGAACCTGGCCGACAAGGAATCGCAGAAGGCGGGCGACCAGTTCGTGTCCAGCGAAATGGTCTTGCTGGCCATGACGGACGACAAGTCCGACTGCGGCAAGCTGGCGCGCGAAAACGGCCTGACCCGCAAGGCGCTGGAGGCGGCCATCGACGCCGTACGCGGCGGCAACAAGGTCGATTCGCAGGAAGCCGAAGGCCAGCGCGAAGCCTTGAAAAAATACACCTTGGACCTGACGGAGCGGGCGCGCAAGGGCAAGCTCGATCCCGTGATCGGCCGCGACGATGAAATCCGCCGCACCATCCAGATCCTGCAGCGCCGCAGCAAGAACAATCCCGTGCTGATCGGCGAGCCGGGCGTGGGCAAGACGGCCATCGTCGAAGGCCTGGCGCAGCGCATCGTCAATGGCGAAGTGCCTGAATCGCTGAAAGGCAAGCGCGTGCTGGCGCTGGACATGGCCGCCCTGGTTGCCGGTGCCAAGTTCCGCGGCGAGTTCGAAGAGCGCCTGAAGTCCGTGCTCAAGGAACTGGCCATGGATGAAGGGCAAACCATCGTCTTCATCGACGAGATGCACACCATGGTGGGCGCGGGCAAGGCCGACGGCGCGATGGATGCCGGTAATATGCTCAAACCGGCACTGGCGCGCGGCGAGCTGCACTGCGTGGGCGCCACCACGCTCGACGAATACCGCAAATACATCGAAAAGGATGCCGCGCTGGAACGCCGCTTCCAGAAAGTGCTCGTCGACGAGCCGACCGTGGAGGCGACGATCGCCATCCTGCGCGGCTTGCAGGATAAGTACGCGCTGCATCACAAGGTGGAAATCACGGACGCGGCCATCATTGCCGCGGCGGAATTGTCGCACCGCTACATCACCGACCGCTTCCTGCCCGATAAGGCCATCGACCTGATCGACGAGGCGGCGGCGAAGATCAAGATCGAGATCGATTCGAAGCCGGAAGTGATGGACAAGCTGGAACGCCGCTTGATCCAGCTGAAAATCGAGCGCGAAGCCGTCAAGAAGGAAAAAGACGAAGCATCGCTGCGCCGCCTGGGCCTGATCGAGGAAGAGATCGTCAAGCTGCAGCGCGAATACAATGACTTCGAGGAAATCCTGAAGGCGGAAAAGGCCGTGGTGCAGGGCAGTACGCACATCAAGGAAGAAATCGAGCAAGTCAAGCTGCAGATGGAGCAGGCCACGCGCGAGAGCAACTGGCAGAAAGTGTCGGAGCTGCAGTATGGCAAGCTGCCGCAGCTGGAAGCCCAGCTCAAGCAGGCCGACAGCGGCATCCCGAAACTCGATCCCGACCAGCCGAAATTGCTACGCACGGAAGTGGGTGCCGAGGAAATCGCCGAAGTGGTGTCGCGCGCGACGGGGATTCCCGTGTCGCGCATGATGCAGGGCGAACGCGACAAGCTGCTGCACATCGAAGAGAAGCTGCATGAGCGCGTCGTGGGCCAGGATGAAGCGATCACGGCTGTGGCCGACGCCATCCGCCGCTCGCGCGCCGGCCTCTCCGATCCGAACCGTCCGTACGGTTCCTTCATGTTCCTGGGACCGACGGGCGTGGGCAAGACCGAGCTGAGCAAGGCGCTGGCGACCTTCCTGTTCGATACGGAGGAATCGATGATCCGCATCGACATGAGCGAGTTCATGGAGAAGCATTCCGTGGCCCGTCTGATCGGCGCGCCACCGGGCTACGTGGGCTACGACGAAGGCGGCTACCTGACGGAAGCCGTGCGCCGCAAGCCGTACAGCGTGATCCTGCTCGACGAAGTGGAAAAGGCGCATGCCGACGTCTTCAACGTGCTGCTGCAAGTGCTCGACGACGGACGCATGACGGACGGCCAGGGCCGTACGGTGGATTTCAAGAATACCGTCATCATCATGACCTCGAACCTGGGTTCGCATAAGATCCAGGCGATGGAAAGCGATGATCCCGGTGTCGTGAAGCTGGCCGTGATGGCCGAGGTACGCTCGCACTTCCGTCCCGAGTTCGTCAACCGCATCGACGAAATCGTCGTGTTCCACGGCCTCGACGAGAAAAACATCGGCGCGATCGCGAAGATCCAGCTGAAGATCCTCGAAGAACGCCTGGCGCGCATGGACATGCAGCTGAGCTTGACTGACGCCGCGCTGCAGCAAATCGCCGAAGCGGGCTACGACCCGGTGTATGGCGCCCGTCCTTTGAAACGGGCGATCCAGCAGCAGATCGAAAATCCGCTGTCGAAGCTGATCCTCGAAGGCCGCTTCGGCCCGAAAGACGAGATCCGCATCGACGCCCAGAACGGCAACCTGGTGTTTACAGGGGCGCAGGTGGGGCTGGACAAGGTGTAATGTTGGCTGGTCAGTCCCTGCGGGATTGGAAGCTACCCCATTGGGGCAGCTTCCCCCGTCGGGTCTGACCCCAGTTTTACGGCATTTGCAGTGAGGAAGATGTGCGACGATTTGCGACGTCTAACAAAACCGTAGCGAGCGGCAGTGATTTGTGGCAGAGAAGCGCAACCGTACTCTAGTACGGTGAGCATCGCAGGCCGCAAAGCGCGACGCGCAGTAGGTTTTGTTAGACGTCCTCAGGCAGGGCGGTATCAGGCTAGACCTGATGCCGCCCTTCTTGCTATCATCGTCACTATTTTCTGACTAATTTTCGGAGGCGGTACGATGGCAAACACATGGCAAGCAGGACGGCGCATTGGACTGGGACTGACCTTGGCGGCGGCCGTGCTGGCCTTGTCTGGCCAAGCGCAGGCCCAGGAAGAGAAGGTCCTGAACATCTACAACTGGTCGGACTATATCGGCGACGATACGATCAAGAATTTTGAGAAGGAAACGGGCATCAAGGTACGCTACGACGTTTTCGACAATAACGAAATTCTCAATGCGAAACTGGTGGCAGGCAAGTCCGGCTACGACATCGTCGTGCCGACGGCCCAGTGGGCGCGCCTGCAGATCGATGCGGGACTGCTGCGCAAGCTCGACAAGAGCAAGCTGACCAACCTGGGCAACCTCGATCCGAACCTGCAGGCGAAGCTGTCGAAGATCGACCCGAACAACGATTACCTGGTCGACTGGCTGTGGGGCTATACGACGGTGGGCATCAACGTCAACAAGGTCAAGGCCGCGCTGGGCGGCATGCCCATGCCCGACAATGCCTGGGACCTGATCTTCGACCCGAAATATGCATCGAAGCTGAAATCGTGCGGCGTGTCCTTCATCGACTCGCCGTCGGAAGTGCTGCCGGCCGCCCTGCAATACCTGGGCAAGCCCGCGTACTCGAAAACGGCCGCCGACTACCAGGAAGCGGGCAAGGTGCTGCAGGCGATCCGCCCCTACGTAACCTTGTTCAGCTCCTCAGGCTACATCAATGACATGGCCAACGGTTCCGTCTGCGTCGCGCTGGGCTGGTCGGGGGACATCAATATCGCGCGCCAGCGCGCCATCGACGCGAAGAATGGCAATGTGATCCAAGTGCTGGTGCCGAAGACGGCCGCCCTGATGTTCGACACCATGGCCATTCCCGCCGACGCGCCGCATCCGAACAATGCGCACCTGTTCATCAACTACATCCTGCGTCCGCAAGTGCATGCCAGCCTGAGCAACAAGGTCTTTTACGCGAATCCGAATCCGGCCAGCATCAAATATGTACGCAAGGACATCGGCGAGAACAAGGCCATCTTCCTGTCGGACGCCGACAAGCAGCGCATGGCGGCCCCGGAAGCGACCACGGCCGATATCCGCCGCTTGATGACGCGCATTTATACGAAGTTCAAGACGGGAGTGTAATACGGGGGCGTAAGACGGGAGCGTAAAAACAAGGATGGCGCGAGGGACGGGCCTGTTGGCCGTCGCTGGCGCCATGCGATAGTGCCGAGGTGAACGCTACTCGTGATAGCGGTCCATCAGCTTATGGTGGCTGCCGCGCATTTCTTCGACCAGTTCAAAGGCGACAAAGCCGATGATGGCGGCGAAGATGGCGATGAAGAGAAAAACGAGGAAGGTGATTAACATGGTCTTTCAGCCGCCGTTGGACGGCCGTCCGCTGGGTTGCTCAATGTGCCGGAGCAGCGCTCCAGCACGTAGTTGATGCAATTAAACTCTAGCAGATCGGCAGCGCTTTACAAGGCTGCTGAGTTGTGAACTCCACCAGTATTTGTCCCAGCGCACTTTTTGCGCATTTCAATCTGAGGTCAGACCCGGCGGGTCTGACCCCGTGGCCTATTTCACGACCAGATCATGCGCCATCACGGCTTTCAAATAGACGCTGACGGGGTCACCTGGTTCGCGCTGGGAGAACCTGTCCATCCTGCGCTGGCCTTGCGCATTTCTCTGTTTCAGTATTTTATTTCACCACCAGATCATGCGCCATCACGGCTTTCAAATAGACGCTGACGGGGTCGCCTGGCTCGGGCTGGGAGAACCTGTCCATCCTGCGCTGGCCTTGCGCATTTCTCTGTTTCAGTATTTTATTTCACCACCAGATCATGCGCCATCACGGCCTTCAAATAGACGCTGACGGGGTCACCTGGTTCGCGCTGGGAGAACCTGTCCATCCTGCGCTGGCCTTGCGCATTTCTCTGTTTCAGTATTTTATTTCACCACCAGATCATGCGCCATCACGGCCTTCAAATAGACGCTGACAGGGTCACCTGGCTCGCGCTGGGAGAACCTGTCCATCCTGCGCTGGCCTTGCGCATTTCCCTGTTTAGTATTTTATTTCACCACCAGATCATGCGCCATCACGGCCTTGGGATAGACGCTGACAGGGTCACCTGGCTCGCGCTGGGAGAGCCTGCCCATCCTGCGCTGGCCTTGCGCATTTCCCTGCTTCAGTATTTTATTTCACCACCAGATCATGCGCCATCACGGCTTTCAAATAGACGCTGACGGGGTCGCCTGGCTCGGGCTGGGAGAACCTGTCCATCCTGCGCTGGCCTTGCGCATTTCCCTGTTTTACTATTTCACCACCAGATCATGCGCCATCACGGCCTTCAAATAGACACTGACGGGGTCGCCTGGCTCGCGCTGGGAGAACCTGTCCATCCTGCGCTGGCCTTGCGCATTTCCCTGTTTTACTATTTCACCACCAGATCATGCGCCATCACGGCCTTCAAATAGACGCTGACGGGGTCGCCTGGCTCGCGCTGGGAGAACCTGTCCATCCTGCGCTGGCCTTGCGCATTTCCCTGTTTTAGTATTTTATTTCACCACCAGATCATGCGCCATCACGGCTTTCAAATAGACGCTGACGGGGTCGCCTGGCTCGCGCTGGGAGAACCACCACGCGCTGGCCTTGCGCATTTCCCATTCCTGCTCTTCGCCCGTCAGCAGCAGGGCGGCTGCCTGGCCCAGGGTGGGTTGGTGGCCGACGATGAGCACGGTTTCCTTGCCGCCGGGCCAGTTGGCCGCCTTCAGGATGTCTTCCGCCTCGGCGCCCGGTGCCAGTTCCGGCATCAGCTTGAACTTGCGCCCCAGCGCCTCCGCCGTTTGCAGGGTGCGCAGGGCGGGGCTGACGAGGATGCGGCAATTTTCCGGTAGTTGCGAGGCCAGCCATTCCCCCATGCGGCGCGCCTGTTTCTGGCCTTTGACGGTCAGGGCGCGTTCGAGGTCGGGGAGGCCCGGCTCGGCTTCTGCGTGTCGCCACAAGATGAGATCCATGCTGTACTCCTGTGTGTAGAGTTGCCTATTCGCCGACCTCCGCGCCCGGCGTGCCCAGTGTGTGCATCAGGTATTGCTGGGCGCTGAACGGCATCTGCTTGCCGCGCGGCTTGCGGCGCGCATAATGGCCCGTCGGCTCCAGTTCCCATGCATTGGTATTATCCTTCAAATACGGATTCAAGCCCTCGGCGATCACGCGCCGTTTCAGCGCCCGGTCCAGCACGGGGAAGGCCACTTCCACCCTGCGGAACAGGTTACGGCTCATCCAGTCGGCGCTGGCCAGGTAGACATCGTGCGCCAGGTCGTTGCGGAAGTAGTAAATGCGGCTGTGCTCGAGGAAGCGGCCGATCACGGAGCGCACCTTGATGTTTTCCGACAAGCCCGGTACGCCCGGCTTCAGGGTGCAGGCGCCGCGCACGATCAGGTCGATCTTCACGCCATCGGTCGAGGCCGCATACAGGGCGCGGATCACGGATTCATCGACGAGCGCGTTGACCTTCACGATGATGCGACCGCGCCGGCCTGAACGGGCGATCTTCGCCTCGTTGCGGATGGCCTTGATGATTTCGCTTTGCAGGCCGAACGGCGCCAGCCACAAATGGTTCAGATTGTGCGGCTTGGTCAGGCTGGTCAGGTGGATGAACACCTCGTTGACTTCCACGGCCAGGTCCTGGTTCGCCGTCAGCAAGCCGAAATCCGTGTACAGCTTGGTGGTCGTGGGGTGGTAGTTGCCGGTGCCCAAGTGGGCGTAGAAGCGCAGTGCGCCTTCTTCGCGGCGGATGACGAGCGCCACCTTGGCGTGGGTTTTCAGGCCCACCACGCCGTACACGACTTGCGCGCCAGCCTGTTCCAGCTTGTCGGCCCAGTTGATATTGGCTTCTTCGTCGAAACGCGCCATCAATTCCACGATGACTGTTACCTCTTTGCCCATCTTCGCCGCCGTGATCAAGGACTCCATCAGGTCCGAGTTCATGCCCGTGCGGTAGATCGTCTGCTTGATGGCGACGACGGACGGATCGTAGGCGGCGCTGCGGATGAAGTCGATCACCGTCTGGAACGATTGATACGGGTGGTGCAGCAGGATGTCATGCTTGGTCAGTGCGGCAAAGATGTCGTTGCCGATGGCCTTGTGCGCGAGGCCCGGGAAGAACGGCGGGAAGCGCAGCTCGGGCTGTTTGACGTGGTCGATCATTTCCGACAGACGCACGAGGTTCACGGGGCCGTTGACGCGGTAGAGGCGGCTTTGATCCAGATTAAACTGGTCGAGCAGGAATTGTGACAATTCTGGCGGGCAATTGCGCGCCACTTCCAGGCGCACCGAGGTGCCGAACTGGCGCCCCACGAGTTCGCCTTTTAACGCCTGGCGCAGATTCTTGACTTCGTCTTCATCGACCCACAGGTCGCTGTCGCGCGTGACGCGAAATTGCGAATAGGCAATTACTTCGCGCCCGGCGAACAAGTCCGAGATATGCGCATGAATGACAGACGATAACAGGCAGAAGGACACGCCGTCGCCGGAAATGTCGTCCGGCAGCTTGATTACGCGCGGCAAGACACGGGGCGCCTTGACGATGGCGATCGCCGTGCCGCGGCCGAACGCATCCTTGCCGCTCAGCGAGACGATGAAATTGAGGCTTTTATTTACCACTTGCGGGAACGGGTGGGCCGGGTCCAGGCCGATAGGGGTCAGCAGGGGGCGCACTTCACGGTCGAAATACTGCTTGACCCAGGCGCGCTGCGCATCGTTGCGGTCGTTGTCGCGCAGCAAATGCACGCCCGCTTCGCGCAGGGCCGGCAAGACTTCGCTATTTAATATCTCGTACTGGCGTTCCACCAGCGCATGGCATTCCTTGCCGATGCGCTCCAGATTGGCCGCCAGGGCAGGGTGGCCGGCCAGCGAACCGCCGATGCTGCCGGCCGCCAGCAGACTGGCCACGCGCACTTCGAAGAACTCATCCATGTTGCTGCTGACGATGCACAGGTAGCGCAGGCGCTCGAGCAGCGGAATGTTCGGGTCTTCCGCCTGGGCCATCACGCGCCGGTTGAAAGTCAGTTGCGACAGTTCGCGGTCAAGCAGGATGCCCGATTTGGTCACTTCCGTGTGCAGTTCAGGTTTCATATTCTTTTGTCTTTGCAGATAGTTAATTCTAGCCGTATTTCATCCGTATTTCATCGCGTATGACGCGTTGTGAGTGTAATCATGAAATATGACGTAAGCGTGACATAAGCTGTCATAAAGCGTCGCCCGCCCTGTCATTTTTCGCGCCGAAAAGGGCGGTTCGCGGGGCGTAGCCAATTATTTCAGGATTTTTTGCCCATGTCATAAACCTGTCATATTCGCTTGCTAGACTGCGCAGCATTCAACCGGGACTTTGAGCCCTAACAACCCTGAGGACTTGATATGCAAATGAAGCAAATGTTCAAATTTATCGTCGTGGGTGCTTCGGCAGCGATGGCATTTTCTTCCGCTTCCGTCATGGCGGCAGATATGACAGGTGCTGGTGCAACCTTCCCGTACCCGATCTACGCCAAATGGGCTGAAACGTACAAAGCCAACACGGGCAACGGCCTGAACTACCAGTCCGTCGGTTCCGGCGCCGGCATCAAGCAAATCAAGGCCAAGACTGTCGAATTCGGCGCTTCGGACATGCCTTTGAAGGCGGAAGAGCTGGAAGAAGCGGGCCTGATGCAGTTCCCGGCCATCATGGGCGGCGTGGTCACCATCGTCAACCTGGACGGCGTGACCCCAGGCCAGCTGAAAATGACGGGTAAAGTCGTTGGCGACATCTACCTGGGCAAGATCACCAAGTGGAGCGCGCCTGAAATCGCCGCACTGAACAGTGGCGTCAAGCTGCCGGACACGGAAATCACCGTGGTGCACCGCGCCGACGGTTCGGGCACCTCGTTCCTGTTCACCGACTTCCTGTCGAAAACCAACCCGGAATTCAAATCGAAAATCGGCGCTGGCTCGGCCGTGAAATGGGCCGTCGGCGTGGGCGGCAAGGGTAACGAAGGCGTCGCCGCCAACGTACAGCGCATCAAGGGTTCGATCGGCTACGTCGAGTGGGCTTACGCCAAGAAAAACAAGATGTCGCACACCCAGCTGCAAAACAAGGACGGCAACTTCCTGCAGCCTGACGACGAAAACTTCAAGGCCGCCGCCGCTTCGGCACCCTGGACGCAAACCCCAGGCTTCGGCGTGGTCCTGACCGACCAGGCTGGCAAGAACAGCTGGCCTATCACGGGCGTGTCGTTCATCCTGATGCACAAAGTCCAGGCTGACCCAGCCAAGGCAAAAGAAGTCCTGAAATTCTTCGACTGGGCCTACAAGAACGGCGGCCCTGCTGCCGTCGAACTGGACTACGTGCCGATGCCGGCATCGGTCGTGAAACTGGTGCAGGAATCGTGGAAAGCCAATTTGAAAGATGCATCGGGCAAGTCGATCTACTAATCGCATAGCCTGAGTCATTCATCCTTGCCCCGCCGGCAGTATAGCGGGGCAGGGAGTTAGCCAGGACCGCCCGCAAGCCCTTGCAGACGGTCCTGGCTAAAAGAATAAAAGTAGCTGAAAGAATAAAAGCAACGACGCCTGACAAAACCGTAGCGAGCGGAAGGGAGTTGCGGTCGAGAAGCGCAACTGTACAAAGGTACAGTGAGCATCGCAGGCCGTAAATCCCGACGCGCAGTAGGTTTTGACAGGCGTATTAAAACAGCAGCACCGGCAGTACCACCCACATCTGGCACAATATGAGCGCACAATCTACCTCCTCCACGATCCCCCTGCCAGGCGGCACCATGACCGATTCCATCAGTCACGCGCAAATGCTTTCCACCATGCGCAAGCAGCGCTTCCAGGATTTCATGTTCCACAAGGTGACGATGCTGTTCGCCCTGTCGGTGCTGATCGTCCTGGTCGGCATCATCATTTCGCTGATCATGGAATCGATACCGGCCTTCAAGACCTTCGGCCTGCATTTCATCGTGTCCGCGGAATGGGACCCCGTCAATGATCAGTACGGCGCCCTGATCCCCATCATCGGCACCCTGGTGACGTCCGTCATCGCCTTGCTGATCGCCTTTCCCGTCAGCTTCGGCATCGCCCTGTTCCTCACGGAAATCTGCCCGGCCTGGCTGCGCCGCCCGCTGGGCACGGCTGTCGAGCTGCTGGCCGGCGTGCCATCGATCATCTACGGCATCTGGGGCCTGTTCGTGTTTGCCCCCCTGTTCGCCGACCACGTCCAGCCCCTGCTGAAAGCCACGCTGGGCAACGTGCCCGTCATCGGCCAGCTGTTCAGCGGCCCCATGATGGGCATCGGCTTGCTGACGGCCGGTCTGGTGCTGGCCATCATGATCATCCCCTTCATCGCTTCCGTGATGCGCGACGTGTTTGAAATCGTCCCTGCCGTGCTGAAGGAATCCGCCTACGGTCTGGGCTGCACGCGCTGGGAAGTGGTGCGCAAGATCGTCTTGCCATACACCAAGACCGGCGTCGTCGGCGGCGTCATGCTGGGCCTGGGCCGCGCGCTGGGCGAGACCATGGCCGTGACCTTCGTCATCGGCAACGCGAATAAACTGTCGTGGTCGCTGTTTGCCGCCGGTAACAGCATCACCTCGCTGCTGGCGAACGAATTCGGCGAAGCGCAATCGGCGCTGCACGTATCGTCGCTGTTCTCGCTGGCCCTGATCCTGTTTGTCATCACCTTTATCGTCTTATCCGCCGCCAAGCTGATGCTGGCTGGCATGTCCCGCAAGGAAGGCACGAAATGAGCCAGCTCAGCCAAGTTAGCACCCTCGACGTTCCGGCCAAGCCGGCCATGAACCCCGTCTACCGCAAGCGCCTGCTGATGCACCGCGTCGGCATCGCCCTGTCGGTGGCCGCCATGGCCCTGGGCCTGGCCGTGCTCGTGTGGATTTTGTTCACGCTGGTGATCAAGGGTTTCGGCGCGCTGTCCGTCGATCTGTTCACGCAAACGACGCCGGCTCCCGGCAGCGAAGGCGGCGGCTTGATCAACGCCATCGTCGGCAGCGCCCTGATGGTGGGCCTGGCCACCGTCGTCAGCACCCCGATCGGCATCCTGGCCGGCATCTATCTGGCCGAATACGGCGAAGAAAACAAGCTGGCGCAAGTGACGCGTTTCGTCACCGACATCATGCTGTCGGCGCCATCGATCGTCATCGGCCTGTTCGTGTATGCGCTGTACGTGGCGCACGTGAAACACTTCTCCGGTTACGCCGGTGCCATCGCCTTGTCCCTGATCGCCGTGCCCGTGGTGGTGCGCACGACGGACAATATGCTGCGCCTGGTGCCGAACAGCCTGCTGGAAGCCGCGTTTGCCCTGGGCGCGCCGCGCTGGAAGGTCGCCACCCTGGTGCGCTTGCGCGCTGTAAAAGCTGGCGTGATCACCGGCGTACTGCTGGCCTTGGCCCGCATCGCCGGCGAAACGGCGCCGCTGCTGTTCACGGCCCTGAATAACCAGTTCCAAAGCTTTAACATGAATGCGCCGATGGCCAACTTGCCGTCCGTCATCGCATCGTTTGCAATGAGCCCGTACGACAACTGGCGCTCGCTGGCCTGGGGCGGCGCACTGCTGATCACCTTCAGCGTGCTGGCCCTGAATATCCTGTCGCGCACCGTGTTCAGCCAAAAAGTCCCACATTAAACAGATACCGAGCGAAGCGAACCCATATGAATACGCAAATGAATCCAGCCCAAGACTTGGCACCAAAGAAAAAAACCATCGAGATTTCGGGCCTGAACTTTTTTTACGGCAAAACGCAAAGCTTGCATAACGTCAACCTGGACATTCACGAGAAGAAGGTCACGGCCTTCATCGGCCCGTCCGGTTGCGGCAAGTCGCCCCTGCTGCGCACCCTGAACCGCATGTACGACCTGTATCCGGGCCAGCGCGCGGAAGGCTCCATCCTGTACCGCGGCCGCAACGTGCTCGACGCCGACCAGGACGTCAACATGCTGCGCGCCAAGGTCGGCATGGTGTTCCAGAAGCCGACGCCGTTCCCCATGTCCGTCTACGACAACATCGCCTTCGGCGTGCGCCTGTATGAAGACCTGTCGAAGGGTGAAATGGATGAGCGCGTCGAGTGGGCCCTGAAGAAGGCCGCGCTGTGGGGCGAAGTCAAGGACAAGCTGACCAAGAGCGGCCTGTCGCTGTCGGGCGGCCAGCAGCAGCGCCTGTGCATCGCGCGCGGCGTGGCCGTGAAACCGGACGTCTTGCTGCTCGACGAGCCGACCTCGGCGCTGGACCCGATCTCGACCTCGAAGGTGGAAGAGCTGATCAGCGAACTGAAACAGGATTACACGATCGCCATCGTGACGCACAATATGCAGCAGGCGGCGCGCTGCTCCGACTACACGGCGTATATGTATCTGGGCGAGCTGGTGGAATTCGGCGAAACGGACCAGATTTTCATGAATCCGGCCCGCAAGGAAACGCAGGATTACATCACGGGCCGCTTCGGCTGATCCGCCCAGAATAACGATATACAAGACTACTGAATACGGAGAGACAGCATGATAGGCGAACATTCATCCAAGCAATACGACAACGAACTCGAAGCGATCCGCTCGAAAGTGCTCCTGATGGGCGGCATCGTTGAAACCCAGTTCCTCGACGCGATGACATGCTTTCGCATCGGCAACCCGGAACGCGCCGACCGCGTGATGCGCGAAGACGACGTCGTCAACCAGCTGGAAGTGTCGCTGGACGACGCCTGCAGCCATTTGATCGTGCGCCGCCAGCCGGCCGCCAACGACTTGCGCACCATCATGGCCACTATCAAGGTGATTACCGACCTCGAGCGCGTAGGCGACGAGGCGACCAAAATCGCCCGCGTGGCGAAGAACTTGCACAAGCGGGGCAACGCCGTCGTCAACCATTACGAGATGGTGCGCGGCATCGCCAACACGGCCACCGACATGCTGCACGACGCGCTGGACGCCTTCGCGCGCAACGATGGCAAGCAGGCATTACAATTAATTGCACAAGACGCCATCATCGACCATGAGTTTCGGTCTATCATGCGCAACCTGATTACCTTTATGATGGAAGACCCGCGCACGATTTCGGCGGCGCTCGATACCCTGTGGGTGGCCAAGGCCATCGAACGGATCGGCGACCATGCGAAAAACATCGCCGAATACGTGATTTACGTGGTTGAAGGCAAGGACATCCGCCACACCAAGGTGGCTGCTCCCGCCATTTCCGAGGAGCTCCCTGAGTAAGCTTTATGGCATCTGATAAAACCACGGTATTGATTGTTGAAGATGAGCCGGCCATCGTTGAACTGGTGACCTATTCGCTGCGCGAATCCGGCTGGAATTGCTGTTCCGTACAAAACGTCGCCGATGCCTGGGAATTCATCCAGCACCGCACGCCGCATCTGATCCTGCTGGACTGGATGCTGCCGGACCAGACGGGTTTGCGCCTGCTGTCGCGCATCCGCGCCGACCGCAATTTCGCCGCCATCCCCGTCATCATGCTCACCGCCAAGAGCATGGAAGAAGACAAGCTGGCCGGACTGAACAGCGGGGCCGACGATTACGTCACCAAGCCGTTCTCGCCGCGCGAGCTGCTGGCCCGCGCCAAGGCCCTGTTGCGACGCAAGAGTCCGGAACACGCGCAGGCGCCCATGCGCGCCGGCAACGTGGCCCTGGACCCCGTCAGCTGCACGGTGATGATGGATGAACAGAAGATCGATATCGGCCATGCCGAATACAAGCTGCTGAAATTCCTGCTGGCCCATCCGGAGCGCGTGTTTTCGCGCAGCCAGCTGCTCGACAAGGTGTGGGGCGACCATGTGGTGATCGAGGAACGCACGGTCGATGTCCACGTATTGCGCTTGCGCAAAGCCTTGAAAGAGGCGGAAAGCCTGATCAAGACCGTGCGCAGCGTCGGCTACATGTTGTCTGAAAAGTAAAGCCTCACTCTATGAATCCGAAATTGCTGTTCTGGGTACCGGCCGCCCTGCGCATGGTGCTGGCGCTGCTGGGCGTGGCCGTCGTCTGGTATCTGTTCGGCGCCACGTATGCGCTGGGCATCGCCTTCGTGCTGATGGCCATGATGGTCTTCGTGCAGCTGTCGTATTTGTTCCAGCTGAGTAACTGGCTGGACAATCCGCAAAGCGCCAAGCTGCCCGACGGCTGGGGCGCCTGGACCAGCATCTTCGCGCGCCTGTACCGCATGCGCCGCGATGACGAGAAAAACCAGGCCGAGCTGACGGAATGGCTGGCGCGTTTCCGCCAGGCCATGCATCTGTTGCCCGACGGCGTAGTCATCATGGATGACGTGCTGTTCCTCGAATGGTGCAATCCTGCCGCCGAGAAACACCTGGGCCTCACGCACGAGCGCGACAAGGGCATGCGCGTGACGAATTTGATCCGCAGCCCCGAGTTCATGGATTACATCATCCTGGGCCGCTACGACCAGCCGCTGACGATTACCTTCCGCAACCGCAAGCTGATCGTGCAAATCATCCCGTTCGAGAACCGCCGCCAGATCCTCGTCACGCACGACGTGACGGAGACGGAACGCATCGAAATGATGCGCCGCGACTTCATCGCCAACGCTTCGCACGAATTGCGCACGCCGCTGACGGTCATCGTCGGCTTCCTGGAAATCGCTTCCGCCGAGCTGGACCTGGATGCCGCCACGCGCGCCGCCCACCTCAAGCTGATGACGGAGCAGGGTCACCGCATGCAGCATCTGATCGAGGACATGCTGACCCTGTCGCGCCTGGAATCGGTCGACTATCCGCTGCGCCCCGAGCCCGTGGACATCAAAAAGCTCATGCAGCAAGTCTTGCGCGACGCCAAGGGCTTGTCGGCCGGAAAGCATGAAGTGACCATGGAATGCGACGGCCCCGACGTGCTGGGCAGCTACGACGAACTGTACAGCGCCTTCGGCAACCTGGCCTCGAACGCCGTGCGCTACACGCCGGCCGGCGGCACCATCACCCTGCGCTGGCAGGATGGCCCGGCCGGACCGCAATTCATCGCGCAAGACACGGGCATCGGCATCAGCCAGGAACATATTTCGCGCCTGACGGAACGTTTCTACCGCGTCGACAAGAGCCGCTCGCGCGAAACGCAGGGCACGGGCCTGGGCCTGGCCATCGTCAAGCACGTGCTGCTGCGCCACGGCGGTACCCTGGCCATCCAGTCCGTGGCCGACAAGGGCAGCAGTTTTATCGTCAGCATGCCCAAATCCGTCGTCACGCCGCTGCAGAGCGAGTTGCTGGTCAAGTAGGCCGGGGAGGGGAGCATCCCCTGCCTGTTTCCCGTGCGACTAGTGCAAAGTTGGCATAAGTCGTTACAATCTGGCTATGACTTTAATCAACGCCTCTTTTCGCCAAGCCGGCGCGCAGCAACTGGCCCAGTCGCTGCTGGCCGCGCGCCAGGACACCCTTTCCCTGTTTGACTGTTACGTCACTGCCGGCCTGGACGTGGTGGCGGGCCTGCCCCGTCATCCGCGCCTCAATCCGCCTTTATGGCAACTGGCGCAGATCGCCTGGTTTGCCGAGTGGTTCATCCTGCGCGAAGCGGCGTCCAGCCATCCGGCCGATGCTATTTATAACTCCCTGCTGACGCGCGGCGACGACTTGTTCGACGCCAACATGGTGCAGCAGCGCGCGCGCTGGACGCTGGAACTGCCCAGTCCTGGCGCCGTCAAAACGTATTGCCACGAAGTACTCGACAGGGTCCTCGATAAACTGTCGCGCGAAGCCAATGTCGACAGCGCCCTGGCGCCGTACCGGCTGGCCCTGGCCCATGAAGACTTGTGTGGCGAGGAAATGCTGGCCGGCCTGCAATGGCTGGGCCTGGAAGCACCGGAATCCCTGGCCGCCAGCCCGGCTTTGCCGCCCGGAGCGGGCCAGATCGCTTTTCCTGGCGGTACCATCGCACTGGGTTCGCCGCGCGGGAACGGGTTTGCCTTCGACAATGAATCGCCGCCCCACAGCTGCCACGTGGCGCCGTTTTCCATCGATGCCTGCGCCGTATCCAATGCCCAGTTTGCCGACTTCGTCGCCGATGGCGGCTACCAGAACCGCCAGTTCTGGAGCGCGGCCGGCAGCGCCTGGCTGATGCGGCAGGAGCGCTCGTCGCCGCTGTACTGGCTGCGCGAAGCGACGCAGTGGCGCACCATGCGTTTCGGGCAGCGCACGACCTTGCCGCCGAACGAAGCCGTGCGCCACATCAACCTGTATGAAGCGCAGGCCTA
This sequence comes from Janthinobacterium agaricidamnosum, assembly GCF_003667705.1. NCBI lineage: Bacteria > Pseudomonadati > Pseudomonadota > Betaproteobacteria > Burkholderiales > Oxalobacteraceae > Janthinobacterium > Janthinobacterium agaricidamnosum. The sequence continues at coordinate 1,823,783 of NZ_CP033019.1, forward strand.
TTGCGCCTGGGCGGGGCGCCGCCTGGCGACCGAGGCGGAATGGGAGTATGCTGCGCTGTCCGGCCACCCGCGCTTTCACTGGGGCCAGGTGTGGGAGTGGACGGCGACGCCGTTCGAGCCGTATCCGGGCTTTGCGGTGGATGCCTGGCGCGAATATTCGGCGCCGTATTTCATGCAGCACCAGGTACTGCGCGGCGCCTCCTTCGCCACGCCGCCGCGCCTGCATTCGGCCCGCATGCGCGCCTTCCATGCGCCCGAACGGGGCGACATCTTTGCCGGCTTGCGCACCTGCGCCTGGTAGCGCGCCGAGAACAGACATCATTTCAGGATACCCTTGAGTACAGATAACGCCCCGCAGTTCATTCCCAAACGCATCACGCCCACGCCGGAGCAGGTCGCCATCCAGACGGCGCAAAAGAAAGTGGTCTTGATCGACGCCAATGCCGGCGCGGCCAAGACGACGACCCTGGCCCTGCGCCTGGCCGAAGCCCTGCACCGGGGCCGCGCGCCCGAACGCATGCTGGCCCTCGTCTTCACGGAAGCGGCGCGCGTGGCCCTGCGCCAGCGCCTGCTGGAAGTGGGCGTGCCGCTCGGTGTCGTCAAGCGCCTGACGGTCGACACCTTCGACGCCTTTGCCGCCAAGGTGCTGTTGCAGCTGGAAAACATGCAGGTGGCCTCCATGCGCAGCGATGAAGAGCTGCGCCCCGTGGCCTGGGAAGCGCTGGAAGTGGTCTCCGAGAAATACGCTCACCGCTATCCGCTGGAAATCAACACGACGAATGGCGCCATCGCCGAATTCCTGAAACTGCAATTGCGCACCAAGGCGCGCCTGGATTTCCAGAATCCCGACTTCGAGAGCAACTCGCTCGATGACAACCTGGAAATGCTGGGCATGTCGCGCACGCATTATCTGTGGCTGCGCGAATATGAAGGCTTGCGCGGCGCCGACACGGGCGATATCCAGTTCCGCGCGCCCTTCGACGCCACCTACGACCTCGTGCGCATGCTCGACGGCGACGAGCCGCTGCGCCAGCAATTGCCGGCCTTCCAGATCATCGTGGCCGATGAATTGCACGACTTGAACGAGGCGTCGTTCCGCCTGCTGACCATGCTGATACGCCGCGGCAACGCCTTTTTCTGCGGCGCCGGCGACAAGGATCAAGTGATCTACACGTGGTCGGGCGCTGACCACCGCTTCCTGCGCCAGCGCTTCGAGCAGGAATTTCCCGCCTTGCAGCGCCTGCCGCTGACGGCGTCCTACCGCTACGGCCCGCAACTGGCGCAGGCTGTCGGCGTGCTGAAAAACAAGCCCAGCGTGTCGGCCCTGTCGCGCGCCACCCACATTGAACTGCTCGAGTATGACCATGCGCAGCCGCAAGCGTGCAGCGCCCAGCTGATCGCCGCGCTCGAACACGCACATGCGGGCACGACGGCCATCTTGCTGCGCGACCGCGACCAGGCGATCCGCGTGGAAACGGCCCTGTTCCAGAGCGGCATCGCGTATGGCCTGGTGGACATGAACAGTTATCTGCTGAGCCTGGAAGTGCTGATGCTGCGCGGCATGGTCGCCATCGCCCGCAAGGATTTGCACGCGATCAAGAGCGGCCCGCGCCGCGGCGAAATCCTCGAAGCCCTGGTGGCCTTCGCGGAAATCCCGTTTACACGCGCGGAATTGCAGCAAGCCAAGGCCGACGTGGCCAATTATCCCGACTTGCTGGAAGGTTTCTTGACGAACCAGCTGGCCAAGTCGCAGAACCAGGACAAGGCGGCGCTGACCCTGGCCGCCGTCGATTACCTGCGCGCCTTGCCCCCCGATGCCCTGGCCGGCGACGCGCTGCAGCACATCTTTGGCCTGATGCAGCTGGAACAGACGGCGCGCCGCATCTATGTCGACCCTGCCCAGGCGCGGGTCGTGGCCCGTTCCCTGCATGGCTTTATCGCCGTGTGCCGCGAAGCGGGCGTGGCGCTGGGCGGCTTCGCCGGCTGGCTGGGCGAGATGGAAGACGCCGTGACGGTCTCGACTGGCAAGGCCAAGCTGGTCATCGCCTGCATCGACCAGATCAAGGGCCTCGAATACAACCACGTGATCCTGCCTTACCTGGCCGTCGACGAATTCCCGCGCAGCAAGACTGATCCGCTGGAAGAAGAGAACCGTTTTTATGTGGCCGCCACGCGCGCACGCGACAGGCTCAGCTTGCTGACGCCGGAAGACCCCGCCTACCGGAGCCGCTACATCGCCGCCCTGCAGCTGAAAAACAAGACTGTTGCGTCCAAGGCATAAATCTTTTGCCGCGCGGCCGCTTTTTGCGAAAGACGAAAGCGCGCATACTTTGTTCATGTGATCGCTTTTGATCTGAATTAACAAAGCTAACCAAGGAGGAACGACGCCTAACAAAACCGTAGCGAGCGGCGATGATTTGTGGCTAAGAAGCGCAACCGTGCTGGAGCACGGTGAGCATCGCAGGCCGCAAAGCGCGACGCGCAGTAGGTTTTGTTTGGCGTCCACGGTATGAAAGTATTTTTGACAGGTGCGGCAGGTTTCATCGGCAGTTCCATCGCGGCGGGCCTCGTGCGCGCCGGCCATCAGGTCACGGGCCTCGTGCGCAAGCCGGAGCAGGTGGCCGAGCTGGCCACTATCGGCGTGCAGGGTATCGTCGGTACCTTGAACGACCGCGAGCTGATCATCGAACAGGCGAGGGCGGCGGACGCCGTCATCAATGCGGCCAGCAGCGACCACCGGGGCGCCGTGGAAACCATCATTGAAGCGCTGGCCGGCAGCAACAAGCCTTTCCTCCACACCAGCGGCTCGTCCATCGTGGGCGACGCGTCGGGCGGCGAGGGCACGGAACAGATCTATTATGAAGACAAGCTGCCGGCGCCCACGGCCGACAAGGCGGGACGGGTCGCCATCGATGAGCTGGTGCTGGCCAGCGCAGGCCAGGGCGTGCGCGCCAGCGTGTTGTGCAACACCCTGATCTACGGCCATGGTGCCTTGCCGCGCGACAGCGTGCAGCTGCCCCGTTTGCTCAAGCAGGCGCGCAAGAGCGGCATCGTGCGCCACGTGGGGCCGGGCCGCAACATCTGGTCCAACGTGCATATCGACGATGTCGTCAGCCTGTATTTGCTGGCGCTGGAAAACTCGCCGGCCGGCACCTTTTACTTTGTCGAGTCGGGCGAAGCGGCTTTCCGCGACATGACGGCCGCCATCGCCCAGGCACTGGACCTGGGACCTGCGCAGGACTGGCCGCTGCCGGAAGCGATTGCCGAATGGGGTTACGAGATGGCTTCCTACGGCCTCGGCTCCAACAGCCGCGTGCGCGGCGAGCGGGCGCGCAAGCTGCTGGGCTGGCAGCCGCAGGGACCGTCCGTGCTGGCATGGATCGGGAACGACATGCTGCGTTCGCCGCGCGCCACGACTGCTTGATGCAGCTCAGCAAATCCGCATCTGTGTGCGCTAGCGAACGGTGCTTTTGCCCGATCGGGAGTATGATGCCTTTGCTTGGTTGAGACGCACTGCCGTGAAGTTGGCGGCATGTTCGATCTTCCAGCAGGTCAGCCGGTCGCCTCAAGGATCGGCACCAGATTTCCGCTGCCGGCGCGCTTGCGCCAGGCAGCCATGCACTGCAACTCCAGGTCGCGGTGTGAACTGCGAACCCCTTCAAGGCCGGCCCTAGCCGGTCTTTTTTTTGCCTGTTTTTTGCCCGTTATTCCCGCCGCCGCGCCATTCACCGCTGCCCGTCCGCCATTCGCCGAAGCGCTGTTTTCGCGCGGCCGAAATCCGCGTATCTTTACGATCAATTCACTTCAAGGGGCGACCGTGAAACCTGAACCCGCTTATTACCGCCGTACCCAGCTGCTGTGGGGCGTGCTGCTGATCGCCATCGGCGCCGTCATCCTGCTGGACCGGCTCGATGTGATCCATCTCCATGATTACTATGCACTATGGCATTATTGGCCGCTGATACTGGTCGTCTTCGGCCTTAACAAGCTGCTCACGCCCGTGTCCGCCAAGCAGGTATTGAGCGGCTTGTGGCTGATCTTCTTCGCCGCCTGGTGGTATGTGTCGTATGAAGAACTGTGGAACTTGAATTTCTACAATAGCTGGCCAGCCTTGCTGATCGCCTGGGGCGTGGGCCTCGTGCTGGAACCGCTGCTGAACAAACACTTTATTGCCTATCGGGAGTCCGAGCATGAAAAATAGACCGCCGCTGCACTCGCCATCGCAGATCGTGCTGGGCGTCATCGTCATCGGCCTGGGGCTGCTGTTCCTGCTCGACAACCTGGGCTTCATCAACGTGCGCTACACCTTCCGTTTCTGGCCCACCATCCTGATCATTTTCGGCTTGCTGAAAATATCGCAAAGCCATAACCGCTCCGGCTACATACTCGGCGGCGTGATGGTCTTGCTGGGCTTGAGCTGGACCCTGAAAGCCATGGGCTTGTTTTATATCAACTGGAGCATGCTGTGGCCGCTGCTCATCATCGCCGCCGGCGTGGCCGTGGTGTCGAAATCCTTGCCCGGCGCACAGCAGCGGCAGCGCCGCCGGCATTTTGCCGCGCCGCCCGATGGCAGCGCTGCGCCTGACGCCTTCGTCCAGCCCAGGAATGGCGCCGTGTCGCTCGACAAGGAACCCGCCGATGCCGATGCCGCTGCAGCACCCGGCACGGGCGGCCAGGCCGACGACGACAGCATCATCGAAGTGACGGCCATCCTCGGCGGCTACGTGCGGCGCGTGTCGTCGCAGCGCTTCAGGGGCGGCGATATCAACGTCATCATGGCCGGCTGCGAAATCGACTTGCGCCAGGCATCGATCGACGGCGAAGCCGTGCTCAACGTGTTTGCCCTGTGCGGCGGCGTCACCATCAAGATTCCGCCCGACTGGAGCGTCGTGCTGCAAGGCACGCCCATCCTTGGCGGCTTCGAAGAAAAGACCATCGTGCCGCCGAACCAGAACAAGCGCCTGTACGTGACGGGTTACGCCATCATGGGCGGCCTGGAAATCCGCAACTAGGCGCGCATGTCCGGACCCTTGTCGAAGCGGCGCGGCGCCGTGGTGGTGTTCCTGGTGTGCATCGCGCTGGGCCTGGCCCTGGCCTCCCTCCTGGCCAGGGTGGCGCACGCGCCTTGGCTCAATGCCGTCCTGCTGGTGGTGCCCGCCACGCTCGTGTATGCGATCGGTTCCGGCTTTTCCGCGTTTTACCTGTGCCGCGCCTACCCCTTGCACGCGCGCCATCCGCTCGCCATTGCCGGCGTGATGGGCGTGGCGGCGCTGTTCGCGGGCTTGCTGTGGGCAACCCTGCTGCAATTTCTGAACAGCGTCAGCCTGTTGCCGGACGTGCGCTGGCTGGGCGTGGACCTGACGCAGTCGCTGCTGGCCCTGTTCTTCGGCCTGGGCGCGCTGCTGTATTGCCTGGCCGCCGCCGTGCATTATCTGCTGCTCGAATTCGTGCGCGCCAGCATGGCCGAGCAACGGGGCCTGGAAGCGCAGCTGATGGCGCAGGAAGCACAACTGCGCATGCTGCGCACGCAAATCGATCCGCATTTCCTGTTCAACAGCCTGAACTCCATCAGCGCCCTGACGTCTATCGATGCGGCGGGCGCGCGCCAGATGACGGTGCAGCTGGCCAGTTTCTTTCGCCAGAGCCTGAGTCTGGAAGCGCACAAGCACATCACCGTGCAAGAGGAACTGGTGCTGATCCGCCACTTTCTCGCCATCGAGCAAGTGCGTTTTGGCACGCGCCTGCAAGTGGCGGAAAGCATCGACACTGCCGTGCTGGCCTGTTTGCTGCCGCCCATGCTGATACAGCCGCTGGTGGAAAATGCCGTCAAGCACGGCATCTGCGGCTTGACGGAGGGCGGCCTGATCGCCATCGAAGTCCGGCGCGTGGGCAGCCTGTTGCAGATTGCCGTGCGCAATCCTGTTGATGCGGATCAGGGGCCAGCGCGCGGTAATGGCGTGGGCCTGGAAAATGTGCGCCAGCGCCTGGCCGGCGCGTATGGCCACAAGGCCGGCGTGCACTGGGCGCGGCACGGCGCGACGTTTGAAGTATCCTTATCGATGCCGGCGCAGACCGGCGGCACGGAGGAAGCATGATGCAGGCAAGAATGCGGGTGGCCATCGTCGATGATGAATTACTGGCGCGCAGCGTGTTGCGCGAATACCTGGCGCGCCACGACGATATCGACATCGTGGCCGAGTGCGCCAACGGCTTCGACGCCGTCAAGGCCATCGCGGAACTGGAACCGGAACTGGTGTTCCTCGACATCCAGATGCCGCGCCTGGACGGTTTTGAAGTGGCCGAGCTGATCGGCGCAAAGACTAAGCTGATCTTTGTCACGGCCTACGACCAGTACGCCTTGAAGGCGTTCGAATGCCATGCGCTCGATTATCTGCTGAAACCGTTCAGCGAACAGCGCTTCGACCAGGCGCTGGCCCATGCGCGCGCCAACCGCAGCACGCCGGACACTGTGCAAACGCTGGCGCGCGAGGCGGCCACGCGCGCCGCGCCCCTGGACCGCGTGCTGATCCGCGACGGGGCCAAGGTCCACGTCATCGCCAGTGCCCGGATCGATTACATCGAGGCGCAAGACGACTACATCAGCATCCGTTCCGAGGGCAAGTCCTACCTGAAAAGCCAAACCTTGGCGGAGCTGGAAACCCAGCTCGATCCCGCCAAGTTCCTGCGCGTGCACCGCTCGTACCTGCTCAATATCGACGGCATCCGCCGCATCGAGGCGGCGACGAAAGACAGCCACGTGGCCATCTTGCGCGACGAGACGAGGATACCCGTGAGCAAGGCGGGGTATCAGAAACTCAGATTATTGGTGGGCTAGCATTTTCTATGGCATAGATGCTTAATCATCTATGCGTGATATCATCAGGAGATGATAATTGAATGCGCCGAAGACTTGGCCGGTCACGTTTCACGATGACTTCGATGCGGAATTCGATGCTCTGCCGATAGATGTCCAGGATGAATTGCTGGCGAGTGCCGATGCACTGTCGAAGCTGGGTCCGGCTGCCGGGCGTCCTCATGTCGGGACGTTGAAAAATCCTAAACACCCGAATATGAAAGAGCTGCGTTTCAAGGCCAATAACGGGGCAGAGGTGTGGCGTGCGGTCTTTGCTTTCGATACCCGGCGAGAAGCGGTGATTCTGGTTGCGGCAGCCAAGCAGGGTGTCGACGAGGACAGGTTTTACAGGGATTTGTTGTTCAAGGCAAATGCGCGCTACGAGCAACACCTCAAAAACCTGACCACGGCGAAAGCAAGGCAGGGCAAAGGCAGGAGATGATTTCAGGAACAGGAGCTTGCCATGGGAAGAAATCTGAACGACGTGATCCACAGTTTGCCGGCCGAGCGTCAGGCAAAAATTGCGGCTCTGTCCCAGGAAAAAATGCAGGAAATGATAGCGCATGCCGCCACGCTGACGGATTTCCGCAAGGCCGTGGGCAAGACCCAGGCGGAGGTTGCCAGGGAACTGGGGATTCAACAGCATGCCGTTTCCCAGCTGGAAAAGCGTACCGACACCTATGTCTCGACCTTGCGCCGCTTCCTGCAATCGCTGGGCATGACATTGGAATTGTCGGTCGTCGCGCAAAACGGCGTTCGTATCGAACTGCAGAATTTTCTGCGTAGCCAGGAAGTTGATGCCGATGTCCATGACAGCGCACTTGCTGAGTCTGCGACGCCCCCCCGAAAGCGGAAGGCCAGTGTGCCGCGCAAGCGGGCTGGCAACACCTGAAGAGATTAACCGCGTGCTATCCGCCAGCCTGCTGCACATCCCACCACGTGGGCAAGAGCTGGCGGATTTCCGGGCGTGAAAAACGGTCGTCGATCAGGTAGACGACGCCCTTGTCCGACTGGGTGCGGATGACCCTGCCGGCCGCCTGCACCACCTTCTGCATGCCCGGATACAGATACGTGTAGTCGTAGCCGGCGCCGAAGATGTCGCCCATGCGCTGGCGGATCTGCTCGTTGACGGGATTGATCTGCGGCAAACCCAGGGTGGCGATAAAGGCGCCGATCAGCCGGGCACCGGGCAAGTCGATGCCTTCGCCGAACGCGCCGCCGAGCACGGCAAAGCCGATGCCGCGTGTTTCCAGGCCGAAGCGGCCCAGAAATTGCGCGCGGGCACCGTCATCCATGCGGCGCGGCTGCTGCCAGATGGGCACGTCCGGGTAGTGCTGGGCGAACAGGGTGGCCGTCTTTTCCATGTAATCGAAGCTGCTGAAGAAGGCCAGGTAGTTGCCCGGCGTTTCTGCGTATTGCTTCGCTATCAATTGCACGATGGGCAGCAGCGAAGCGGCGCGGTGCTGGTAGCGCGTGGAAATGGTATCGGCCACGCGCACGGACAGTTGTTCCGCCTGGAATGGCGATTCCACGTCGACCCAGGCCGTGTCGGCCGGCATGCCCAGGGTATCGCTGTAGTAATTCCACGGGCTCAGGGTGGCGGAAAACAGGGCCGTGCTGTGGCTGGCCGCGAAGCGCTCTTTCAAGAACGGTGCCGGCACGATGTTGCGGATGCAGACGGTGGAACCCGTCTCCGTCTTGCTGACGTCGAACAGCGAATGCTCGCCAAAGCTTTCCGCCAGGCGGTTGATCAGCAGCACGTCGAAATAGAAGCGCTGCAAGTCTTCATCGAGCGCGGTAGCATGCTCGGCCATGTAGTCGCCGATGGCCGTGGCCACGCCTTGCAGGGCGCCAAAGAATTTGTCGGGCAAGGCGGCATGCACGTGGTAATCGCCATCCTGCTCCTTGAGCAGGGCCGTCCACTGGCGCGAGAGGCGGTCCAGCGGCTTTTTCAGCCCTTCGGGCGCGAACTTGCGCAGCATTTTCAGGTCGATCTGCGCCAGTTCGGCCGAATACATGCTGCGCGCGCGCGACACCATATTGTGCGCCTCGTCAACCAGCACATTGACTTTCCAGTCGTGGGCCAGGGTCATGCCGTACAGCATGGCACTGAGATCGAAATAATAATTGTAGTCGCCGATGACGACGTCGCTCCAGCGCGCCAGTTCCATGCCCAGGTAATAGGGGCAAATACCCTGCTGCAAGGCGACGGCGCGCACGGCTTCCTTGTCCAATATCAAACCGCTGGCCAGCGCCACCTCGCGCGCCAGCGGCAAGCGGTCGTAAAAACCCTTGGCCAGCGGACATGATTCGCCGTGACAAGCCTTGTCGGGATGCTCGCAGGCACTGGTCTTGGCGCTCAGTTCCAGCACGCGCAAGGGCAGCAGCGGGGCGCTCTCCTTGAGGATGGCGCAGGCGTCGAGCGCCATCTGGCGGCCCGGCACCTTGGCAGCCAGAAAAAACAGTTTGTCGAGGCCATGCGCGGCCGTCGCTTTCAACATGGGAAACAGGCTGCCCACCGTCTTGCCGATGCCGGTCGGCGCCTGCGCCAGCAAACCGCAGCCGCGGCTGCTGGCCTTGTACATGGCTTCGGCCAGCTGGCGCTGTCCCGGGCGGAAGTTTGCGTGGGGAAAGGCCATGGCCGTGAGCTGTGCGTCGCGGCTGGCCCGGTGCGCCATTTCCTGCTCGGCCCAGTCGAGGAACAGCGCGCAATGCTGCTCGAAGAACAGGCGCAGCGCCTCGGCCGTGCATTCCTCGTGCATGACGGTTTCCTTCTGGCTGGCGATGTCGAAATACACGAGCGCCACGCGCAGCATGGGCAAGTTCAGCTGCTGGCACAGCAAGTGGCCGTAGATGCGCGCCTGCGCCCAGTGCAGCTGGCGGTGGTTGGCGGGCATCGTGTCCAGCTCGCCCCGGTAGGTCTTGATTTCTTCCAGCTGCCGGCGCGCCGGGTCGTAGCCGTCGGCACGGCCCCGCACGTGCAGGGGGCCGAAGTCGCCGCACAGGCTGATTTCGCGCTGGTAATCGTCGTCGCGCCGGCCCGTGACGGTGGCGTGGCCGGCCATGCCTTCCTGCGCCGTGGGCGAGGGCGTGAAACGCAGGTCCAGGTCGCCCACCTTGGCCGTGAATTCGCACAGGGCGCGCACGGCGATCGTGTACCTCCTGGCGTTCATGCCGCCGCCTGCCATTGCAGGTAGCACACGCTGACGGGCATGGCGTGCTGGGCGCAATAGGCGATCCAGCGCAGCTGGTTGTCTTGCAGGCGGTCGCCCGGACCCTTGACTTCGATCATGCGGTAGCGCCGTTCTGCCGGCCAGAACTGGATCAGATCAGGCAAGCCGCTGCGGTTGCTTTTGATATCGAGCAAGATGCGCTCGAACGCCTTCTTCAGATGAAATGCCGGCACGCAGGCCAGCGCCAGGTCCAGCAAGCCGTCGTCCAGCGCCTCCCAGCTGACGAAGGGCGAGACGACGCCGTGCTTCGCGGCAAAGGTGGCGCGGATGGCGGCGTGGTAGCTGCCGTCGTCCAGTTGCGCCAGGCAGGCGGCGAAGTCAATGCTGCGGCGCTGGTAAAAATCGGCGCTGTGCAAGTCGGCCGGGCCACGGTGGAACGGGTGGAAGAAGGCACCCGGCATGGCCTTGAAGATGGCGGGCCAGCACAGCAGACCGAACAGCGAGTTGATCAGGGTGTTTTCCACGTAATACACGGGCGCGTCATCGCGCATCAGGTGTTGCTGCACCACGCCTTCCACGTAGCAGGCTTCGCCCGGATGCGGCAGCAGCAGGTCGAGGCGCTCGACGCTGGCGGGGGCGCTGGCCGCCTGCTTCGCATGGCCCAGCTTGCGCCGCAAGCGGGGGGCCATGCGCAGCAGCAATTGTTGTTCCGCCTCGCTTTCCGGCGCCGCCAGGGCGATCATCAGGCGTTCATAGGCCGCTTGCGGCTGCTCGTCTTTTTCCAGCACGCGGATGGCGCGGCCCCGCGCACCCGGATAGCGGCAATCGGCATAGGCGCGGTAGGCGGCCGGCCAGTCCTGGCATTTTTCCAGGTGCTGGGCGATCTGGAAACGCAGCTTGTCGCGCCGGCTGGCCAGCCAGGTATTGTCTTCTGGCAATGGCAGCGCCGCCAGTTCCTGCAGCACCTCGTCCGCCGGTGCGCTGTCGTTGTAGCGTTCCCGGCACTGGTGCAGCACTTCATAGTGCTCGATATCCTGGCGCGTGCGAAAGCCGCGCGACTCGGGCGAAAAATCCACTCTTTCATATTGATACACGCCCAGGTCGGACAGCACGAATTCCGACCAGTCCTGATGATAGTTGCCAAAGTAAATCAGGCGCAGGCGGTCGCACAGGGGCTGCAAACCGATGCGGTACAGCACGTCGCTGCAGGCCGGATGCCAGGCGGAAAACGGTCTGTTTTCCGCATGCTGTTCGCGCAAGACCTCCAGCTGCTCGGCCTTGCGCGCCGCCTTCAGGGACGGGGCGAGATCGAAAGCCTGGGCGATTTCCGCTTTCAGCAATTGCTCGAACAGCTCGTCGAGTGCAATGACGGGATCGACTTCCACCCATGCCAGGGCCAGCAAGGGCAGGGCGGCCGCGCGCGTGTCGCCGATTTCCGGATACTTGAGCTTACTGGCGCGAAACAGGCTGCCTTTGCGCATGACAAGGCGCACGAACAGGGCGCGCGACGGCTGCGGCAGTGCGCCGAAGTCGGCGATGAAGCGCGTTTCTTCAGGGCTCAGCAGATCGGCGTAACGGGCGCTGATCCAGCTCAGCACGTCCTGGAAATTATCCAGATAGTACAGGGGATTTTCCAGGACTCTCAACATGGTGGGGCAATAGGGCAAAGATGCAAGGTGACGGATTTTACTGTGTTTATATACAGTTTAAACCTTCATCCGCCGCTTGCCCAGCGATTTTATGCTCAGCGAGCCGCGCTGTAGGCAAAACAGGTATCAAACTTTTCGTAGGGAATCAGTTCGGCGCGCAGGCTGGCCAGTTCGATGTCGGTCAGCAAGCCCCGGTGCGCCTGCTTGCGTCCTTTCGGCAACGCCACCTCGTAATCGAGGATGTCCCTGGCCAGCAAGGTTTGCAGCACGTCGGCTTGCCGCGCCGTCAGGTAGCGCGCATGCGTGCCCAGGGTGTTGGCCAGCTGTTCCCTGAATGCCTCGTCGCTGACCTCGTTATAGGTATCCTGATCCGCCATGCTGTTCAACAACATGTGGAACACGAAATCCTGCAGGTTTTTCGCCAGGTACTGCGCTTCATTCTGGTCATGCCACAGCAGCACGACGGGCATGTCGCCGTCGTGCTGGCCGGAGGCGAAAAAGCAGTAGTGGTCGCCCGCGCCCGTTTGCGCGAACGGGATGAAGCGGAAGGCGGGATCGATCTGCCGGTAATCGTCCGCGTCGCGCAAGGTGTCCGCCTCTTCGGCCACGGCCTTGATGTTGAGCAATTCGAAATCATCGGCATGCAACAGCAGGGTAGGGCGCTCCGTCAATGTGGGATAGACCAGCTTGTACCAGTCGGGCCCGTATTCGCCCACGGCGAGCATGCCGTCGCTCTCGAGCTGCCGGTACAGCGCAGGATAGATAAAGCCGTGTTTGCTTTCAATTTCTGAGAGCGTCATGTTTGTCCTGTTCAACGTGGGTCATGGCGGCATGATAGCCGAGGCGATGCCTGGCACGCTTCATGGCGGCAAGGATGAGCATGATTAATAGATATTTAAGTTTGCTTGTGTGGCATGGTCAACGTATGCTTGCCAGACTAAAATTCGCTGAGCCCGCATGAAAAACATCATCTTGATTTCCGCCGCCTGTTTGCTGGCGCTGCTGTCGACCATCGGCGCCTCCTTGCCATACCCGATCCTGCCGCCCCTGTTCGCGGCCGAGGCGCCCAATGCCTTCAACAATTTCCTCGGCTTGCCGTCCAAATTGCTGTTCGGCCTGGCGCTGACCATCAACCCGCTGGGTTTGCTGATCGGCTCGGCCCTGCTGGGGCCCCTGTCGGACCGCTACGGCCGCCGCCCCTTGCTGATGCGCACGGCCGTGGGCGCCGCCATCGGCCACGCGATCACGGCCTGGGCGCTGGTGATCCAGTCCTATCCGCTGTTCATCGTCGCCCGTTTCATCACGGGTTTACTGGAGGGTAACGGCGCCGTGGCGCGCGCCATGCTGGCCGACCAGCTGACGGGAGCGCTGCGCCTGCGCGCCATGTCGTGGCTGAACGGCGCGTTTTACCTGGGCTGGCTGGTCGGGCCAATTTTGGCGGGCGCGACCCTGCATTGGGGCGTGACGGTGCCGTTCTGGATCGCCGCCGCCGCGCTGATGCTCGTCGCCGTGCTGGTGGCCGTCGGCTTGCCGCGCGAAACGCCCTCGCTATTGACGACGTCGTGGTGGCAAGTGGCGCGCGACCGCCATTCGCTCAATTTGCTGCGCCATGAGGAGCTGCGCACCCTGTTCATCGTGCAACTGGCGTTCACCTGCGGCGTGGCCAGTTTTTATGAGTTCTATCCGCTGTGGCTGGTCGAGACGGCCCATTACCATGCGCAGGAGATTGCCTGGGTGAATGTGGGCCTGTGCGGCACGATGACGGTCACCTCCTTGCTGGCGGGCGGTCCCAGCCGCCATGCGCCGCTGCTGCGGGCCTGCTGGTATGCGTGCGGCGTGGCGCTGGCCGTGGGGATATTGGCGCTGGGTAATATCTGGGTGGGCATCGCCGCCATCGTGCTGTTCGGCATTCCGAATGCGCTGTACAACACGGTCATACAGGGCTGGTGCGCCGAGCGCTTCAGTGCGCACGGACAGGGCGCCGTGATGGGCTTGCTGGCCACCACCTTTTGCATCGCCAACATCGTCGTGGCCTTGAGCGGCTCCGTGCTGACCCTGATCGACACGCGGCTGATCCTCGTCGCGGGCGCCTTGTCCGCCGCCTGGGCCGCATGGCGCATGGCGGCCTGGCGCCGCCAGCTGGCCGGAACCGTCGAGGCGAAGGCTCGCCAGGATTTCTGCAGCTAGGCGCAGGCTATTTCTGGGGGTGTGGGAGGGGGGGGCGAATACCGGACCCTGCCGGTGAATTCTTGTAGGTCGGGCAGGTCGGATTAGCGCGCAAGCGCGTAATCCGACATCACCATGAGCGCCAGCAGTGCGTCGGATTACGCGCGGCCTTGCCGCGCTAATCCGACCTACGGCTTACTTTTTAGCAGCCTTCGGTTTGGCCGCCGGCGCCGCTTTTTCAGCCGCAGCCTGGGCGCCGGCCGTCGCTTTTTCCGTGGCCTGCGCCACTTGCGCGCTGGCCTTGGCGATCTGCTCTTCCACGGTCTTCACGGCCTGTTTCGTGGCCTTGGTCACTTGCTCGTAGCCGAGGAAGGCGTTGTCGATGGCGGCCTTGACGATGGCGACGGCATTTTCCGAGCCTGGCGGCACGTTTTTCGTGACGTCGTAGATCAGGGCGCTCAGATTGCTTTTCGCTTCGGCCACATGGGCTTCGGCGGCCGTGGTGAATTCCGTGTGGATTTCCTTGATGATGTCGTCGAGCTGCTGTTTATACGCTTTTGCGCCGGCCACGCCCGGCTGCAGCTGGGCGGCGGCGGCGGCCATGGCGGCCTTCGGATCCTTGGCCTGGCTGATTTCCTTGCCGGCGGCAAGGCCATCCTCGATGCCGGACTTGGCCGTGGCCATGTTCAATGCCAGCACCTGTTCCACGCCTTGCACGGCCTTGGAAGTGAGGGTGTTGAAGGTCATCAGCTGGAATTCAAACAGGGCCTTGGTGGCCGATGCGAATTGTTCGGGATTCGTAAACATGTGGTCTCCTCGGTTTGAATAGATACGTTCTTATCGTTCCATACTCTTTCGACGCCGCATTGCCATCGCTTGATCTCAAGCCGGTGCCCCGTGTGGTCATGGCCCCATTATTTAACAAGCGCCGGTTTTTCGCAACGGCTATCTTTGTACGGTCCCGAGGCCAGTTCCCAGCCAAATCCGAGGGTGGACTGGGCGCACGACAGGGTGCCGTCGATCTTGCTGCGCCACTTGTACCAGGGCGCCGGTCCGGCCGTGGCGTACGCGCAGGCGGCCAGCAGGGCCGTGGCGATCAGGTATTTCATAAGTACTCCGAAAGAAAAGCCTGCCGGCATTGTAGCGTGCCTGCCGTTCAGGGGGCGGGCGATTGCGGCGCCACGGCGGGCAGCTGCAGGGTGAAGGTGGTGCCGCTGGCGTCGCCGATGCTGCTGGTGGCGTCGATATGCCCGCCCAGCACGCCCGTGACGATGTTGTGCGCCACATGCAAGCCCAGGCCCGAACCACCGGAACCGAGCTTGGTCGTGAAGAAAGGGTCGTAGACGTGCACGAGGTCGTCGGCGGCGATGCCCACGCCCGTGTCGGCGATGGACATGGTGATCGTCTTCCCGTCGTCGCTGCCCCGCGCCCTGACGTTTATGGTACCGCCGCTGCGGCCCTCGAAGGCGTGGCGCAGGCAGTTTTCCAGCAGGTTGCTCAGCACCTGGCCCAGCGGACCGGGATAGCTGTCCATCGCCAGGCCCTCCGGCACGTCCTGCGTCAGGCTCAGGCCGGCGGCCTTGAGCTGCGTACACAGGGGTAGCATCAGCTCGGCCACGAACTGGCGCAGCAGGAAGTGGCGGCGTTGCGAACTGGCGCGGTCGACGGCGATCTGCTTGAAGCTCGAAACGAGGTCGGCCGCGCGCTGCAGGTTGCGCAGCATGATGGCGTCCGCCTCGCTGGCCTGGGTCAGGTAGGCGCCCAGTTCGGAGCGGCGCAGGCCATCGAGAAAGCTGGCCTGGATTTCGCGCGTGCGTTCGGCCATGGTGGTGGCCACCACCAGACCGTTGCCGATCGGCGTATTGAGTTCATGCGCGATGCCGGCGACGAGCGCACCGAGCGCGGCCAACTTGTCGCGGCGCACCAGTTCTTCCTGCGTGATGGACAGGTTTTCCAGCGCGGCGGCCAACTCGCGGTTCGTCTGCTCCGAATGTTCCTTGGCCTGCGTCAGGGCCGCCGTGCGTTCGGCCACCAGCTCTTCCAGGTGGGTGCGGTGGCGTTGCAGCTCGCGTTCATGGCGCATGCGGCCAATCGCGATGCCGGCCAGGTCGGTGGCCGTGTCGATCAGTTCCAGGTCGCGCGCATCGGGCTGGCGTACTTCGCGGTAGTACATGGCGAAGGAACCGAGCACGGCGCCATCCTGGCCGAAAATGGGTTGCGACCAGCACGCGCGCAAGCCGAACGGCGCGGCCAGCTCGCGGTAGGGCGCCCACAGCGGATCGCGCATGATGTCGCTGACCACCACCTGTTCGCGCAGGAACATGGCGGTGCCGCAGGAGCCCACGCCGGGGCCGATGGCCACGCCTTCTAGCAGGGCCATGTACTCGGTCGGCAGGCTGGGACCGGCCGCGCTGTGCATGTGGGTGCCGTCGTCGTCGAGCAGCATGATGGAGCACAGCACGCCGCGCGACTGGCCTTCGATCAAGAGCAGCAGCTGGTTCAGCGTGGGGATCAGGGGCGCGCCCTTGGCGACCATTTCCAGCAGGGCGCTCTGGCCCGAGCGCATCGCTTCGGCGAGGTTGCGTTCGGTCAAGTCGATGATGCGCGCATGCACGAGCTGGCGGCCCGGCACGGACAGGCGCATCAGGCGGATTTCGCAGGCGATCGGGTGGCTGTCGCGGTGGCAGCAGCTGGCGCGGAAAACGACGATCTTGCCTTGCAGGGTATCGCGGATCTTTTCTTCCAGCAGCTGCGGCGAGGCGCGGCCATCGCTCTGATGTTTGGGGAACAGCGGCTCCATGCCGCCTTGCAGCAACTCGGCCAGCGGCATGCCGAACAGTTCTTCGGCCAGGTGGTTGGCGTCGATCAGCAGCTCGTTGTCGATATCGAACAGCAGCACGGCGTCGGGTGAACCGGCCAATATCGAGTGGTAATTGACTTCCAGCGTTTGCGGATGCACGGGGCGCGGCGGCGTGGCGGCATGCGGCGCGGAAGCTTCGGCCTTGTGCAAGGCCAGTTCCATGAGGATTTTTTCCGCCACGTCGCGTGCATTGAAGGGCATCTTGATGTAGTCGGAAGCGCCGGCGCCCACGCTGCGGCCCTGCTCCTCGGCGCTGGGCGTGGCCGACATCAGCAGCAGGGGCACGCTGTGGCGTCCGCCCGCATTGCGCAGACGCATGCAGGTGGCGCCGATATTCGAGCCCGCCAGAGCCGCGTCGAGCAGGATCAGGTCCGTGCCGCCGGCCGCCAGTTCCACGCCTTCGTCGATATCGCCCGCCAGCCCCGTGCCCAGGTTATGCCGGTCCAGCACATACAGCAGTTCGCGCACTTCGTTTGGCGAATTGCTGACCAGCAGTACATTAGCCCGGTCGGTGATGGAAGAAATCAACTGATTCATGGTGTCGCGCCCTTACGCGGTTCATGGGCCTAGTATTACATCAAGGCAAGTAGGAGTAAACGATAATTCTTGATGATCAAAAGCAATCTGCTCAAGCCGCATTTTGCGCTGGCGGTGCCGCATCCAGGGCCGCGCGCGCCTGTTCGATGCGCGGGTAATTGTCTTCGATCCAGTCGACCAGCACGGCCAGGCGTTCGGCCGCCTCGCGCCCCAGCGGCGTGAGGCTGTATTCCACCTTGGGCGGGATCACCAGATACGCCTGGCGCAGCACGAAGCCGTCGCCCGCCAGCGCTTCCAGGGTTTGCGCCAGCATTTTTTCGCTGACGCCGCCCACTTCGCGGCGCAGTTCGCTAAAGCGCCGCGTGCCGCTCAGCAGCAGTACCAGCACCAGCACGGCCCAGCGGCTGGTCAGGTGGCTGAGCACGGCGCGCGACGGGCAGGTGGCCGCCAGCAGGTGCGCCTCCTGATTCTGGCGGGCGAGGGCGGCGCGCAGGCTGGCGCCGGGAGTGTCTGTGGGCATGATAGTTGGTCTTCAATGTGAGGGTAATCCATACTTACCAAAAGGTACGTACTTACAATAAGTAAGTAATGGCCCTATTATAGGGTTTTACCAGCCACCCTCCAAGGAGAAATCATGATCGTCATCACCGGCGCCACAGGCAATCTGGGCCAGCACGTCATTGCCAGCCTGCTCGCATCCGTTCCCGCAGCCAACATCATCGCCGCCGTGCGCAACCCGGCCAAGGCCGCCGGTCTGGCCGCCCGGGGCGTGCAGGTACGCCAGGCCGATTACAACGACGGCGCCAGCCTCGATGCGGCCTTCAAGGGCGCAACGAAAATCTTGCTGATTTCGTCGAGCGAAGTGGGCCAGCGCGCGCAGCAGCACCAGAACGTCATCGATGCGGCCAGGCGCGCCGGCGTTTCCCTGCTGGCCTATACCAGTGTCTTGCGCGCCGATACGTCGCCGCTGGGCCTGGCCGCCGAGCACGTGATCACGGAAGCGGCCATCCGCGCGTCCGGCCTGCCGTACACTTTCCTGCGCAACGGCTGGTATCTGGAAAACCATACGGAGCACCTGGCGCCCGTGCTCGAGCATGGCGTCGTGCTGGGCGCGGCGCAAAACGGCCGCTTCTCGTCCGCCGCGCGCGCTGACTACGCGGCGGCCGCCGCTGCCGTGCTGACGGCGGTCCAGCCGCAAGCGATCTATGAACTGGCCGGCGACCACGGCTTTACCCTGGCCGAGTATGCGGCCGAAGTGGCGCGCCAGTCGGGCAAGGCGATCGTCTACAAGGATTTGCCGCAGGTGGACTTCAAGGCGGCGCTGGTGGGCGTGGGCGTGCCGGAAGGGTTTGCCGAGTTGCTGGCCGATTCCGACGCGGGCGCGGCCAAGGGCGGCCTGGAAGACCATGGCAAGCAATTGAGCGCGCTGACAGGCCGTCCGACGACGACGCTGCTTGACGCCGTGAAGGCGGCGCTGGGCAAATAAGGGGAGGGAGGGCGCCATGGCAACACATGGCGTTCTGCAATGAAAAAAGCCGCAAACTCGTGAAAGTTTGCGGCTTTTTTGCGAATTAGGTAATGGTGCCCACGAAGGGACTCGAACCCCTACACCCGAAGGCACATGGACCTGAACCATGCGCGTCTACCAATTCCGCCACGTGGGCACTGATGCTGCTTGTTGCTTACTGCTGTATCTCACTACTGTACTGCGGACTACAACGAAAACAACTCGTTGCTGGTGGTGCCCACGAAGGGACTCGAACCCCTACACCCGAAGGCACATGGACCTGAACCATGCGCGTCTACCAATTCCGCCACGTGGGCATTGTGCTGCGTTTTGCTGCTGCTTGCTGTCTGCTGCGTGTTCTGCAGCGACGGACAAAATAATAAGGGTTGGCGGCGATTCGGTCAATGAACATTTTGCTCTTTTCTTCAAGAAACCCCCTTTTCCGCTGAAAAAAGGGTTTTCCCTATGAGAAATGGCGTAAAGCTGCCTGTTTTTTCAGCGTAGTCAGCGTCGTTGCTGCCATGCCAGTAGCATCAATGCCAGACATAACAGCGGGAAGGTGCCCGGCGCCGGGATGGCGTTCGGGGCGATATCCCAGCCGATGGCATCGAGGGCGATCAAGTCGTTCCAGCGCAGGCGCAATAATTCGCCGTATGCCACCGCCGGGTCCATGATGCCCAGGTGTAAATTGTCGCGCCAGTGGCTGGCCTGGTCGCCGTCGCCGTGAAAGCTGCCGTTGGCAAACAGCGGACCGCGCGTCGCGCCGCCATCGAGCGAGAAATACTTGTCGCGGTTGTCGGCCGTCCAGTCGATCACGCCGGCCGCGGCGCTTTCTGCCGAGTAGCGGAACAAGTCCAGTCCCGAGACGTAGGTAAATTCCGTGTCGTCATAGGGGCCGCCCAGCGGCGGCGAGTTGTAGTCGAGGATATCCACGCCGCTGAGAAAGCCCAGTGCGTGGCCGATTTCATGCATGGCCACGCCGATGAAGTCGATGCTGTGGGCGCCGATGCCATTGCCGGGATCGAAATCGAAGTTGAAATCGCTGTTGAACTGGATGAAGCCGTCGCAATTGCCGATGCAGCCGTCCAGCGATTGCGGCGGCGGCGCCAGGCCGACGGCCTTGGCTTCGGCATTGCTCAGGGATAAATACTGATTGTTGGCGTCGCCATTGTTGTCGAGATAGGGCAGGGCGCTGCCGGGTCCGTTGGGGCTGTTGGCCGTGCGGTTGATCAGCATGCCGAAGCTGTCGCCCGTTGGCAGGTGCGCCAGCGCCCGCTGGTCGATGGTGGACGTGGCGTCGGCGGCCAGGGCGCCGCGAAAGTCGCTGTAGCGGTAAAACGCTTCCGACGAGCCCGTTTGCCCCAGGATGTTGCCGCCCAGCGAATTGAAGCCCACCGTCAGCTCGATGGTGACATTGTCTTTCAGGACGCGCGACCAGCGCGCGGCCGCCGCCTGGAATCCCTGCTGCGCCTGCAGCGAAGTGCCGGGTACGTATTGCAGATTGAACAGGGGCGAGGCGATAGTGCTGATAGGTAACATCAAGGCGAGGACGGCGACGAGGCTTTTCATGGCGGCGCTCCGGCAATGGCGATGCCATCGTGCAGGCAAGAAGCGTGCTCACTCGTAAAATCAAGGACTTGGCGCGTGCGCAGCCGTCAACTGTCAAGAATGCCGACAGGGTTTGCTGGGGCTGGAAATGAAAAGAGCCGCAAACTCGTGAAAGTTTGCGGCTCTTTTGCGAATTTTGGTAATGGTGCCCACGAAGGGACTCGAACCCCTACACCCGAAGGCACATGGACCTGAACCATGCGCGTCTACCAATTCCGCCACGTGGGCACTGATGCTGCTTTGCTGCTTGTCGCTGCGTGTTCTGCAGCGAGGACAAAATCATAAGGGCTGGCGCGCATTCGGTCAATCAACATTTTGCACTTTTCTTAAAGAAATACCTTTTCCACCTGAAAAAAGGCATTTCCCTAGGAATGGAGGATGGATGCAGCTGTTTTTTTAGCAAAAACAGGCGTTTGGCGCTTATTGGGGCAGGGTGATGGTTTGCGTGCCTATCTGCAGCAAGCGTCCGCCAGACACCGGCTGCAATGAAGTTGGCACCGATTTGCAGCCGATATCGAGCACGATCAGGAACTCTGCCGCCATGGCCGGGCTGGTCTTGACGTAGGCGGCATGCTGCTGGCTGGCTTCGAGGGGCGGATTGGGGGCGCTAAAGCCGGACAATTGCTCCTCGTCTGGCCGTAGTGATTGCAGGCAAAGTGATGCCGTGCCATTTTCTATGCTGGCTCGGCCATTCGGGTAAAGGTACAAGGTATTGAGTGCATGGATGTTCCATTCGAAAGTGCGGGCCGTCGCGGAGGTCAGCTTGTCGAGTACTACCACCACGTCATTCTGGCGCGAGTACCATACCTGGCGCCTGGCCAGGCTCAGGTCGTTGCTGTAGGCGGCGCTGGCATCGCCTTCCACATAGTCGAGGTCCGTACCGTGCGTGAAGGCCGTGATCTTGCCGTTTTTGTAGCGCGTCTCGTAATGGCCTTCGACGAGTTGGCCTTTTCCGCCATCAAATGTGATGGCGTTATGCGCGCGCGACTGGCGGTACCAGCTTTTCGAGAGCGGCGATGCATAGTAGTCCTGGTAGCCGGCTTCGATCAGCAGTGGTTTGTTGCCGCTGTTGATGACCAGGCTGTTTTGATCGCCGTGGCTGTGATTGAAGGCTCCAAACGGACTCGATTTGAAGTAGACGGAAGTGCGGGCAGCATTGCTGATGTCGCTATGCATGGCCGCCCAGCCAATGCTGGGAAAGAGCATGGCGTTGGGCGGTGCTTCGGGTGCGACCGTATCGGCGGGAAGCGGGTAGGGCGCCTGCAGCAGGGTGATGGGATTTTCTTGTGCGCCTGGCTGGTTGCTGTACCAGGCGGCCGCTGGCGTGGCTTGCCGTGCTACATATGCCTTCAGGAGTGCCGGGTCCGGTTTGCTTTCATGGACATCGCCGAAGACATGGCGCGGTGCGTTCGGTGGAATGAACTGCATGAAATAATTGGAGAATCCCGCCGTCCAGGGTTTGTTGAACAGGCTGACGCCAGTGGCTTCGGCCAGCGGCTGCCATAATTGCATTTGCATGTCGGTGGTGTACTGGCCATACGCCGAGCCGTTGGCAAAGCCGCCTTCCGGGCCACTCCAGACGTGGACGATATGCATGTACGAGCGCACGGCGAAGTTGAACCAGGCTTGCGCTTCCGGTCTGGCATCGAGCAGCAGGGTTGAGGTGGCGGCAAGGTAACCGAGCGCCTCGACGCCGTGCGAGTCCATGGGGGACTGGTCCAGACGTCCGCCGGCGATGGACAGGTCCGCATAAATCGGTGTCAGCCGCTGCGCGGCGACCGACAGCCAGTGCGCGCGGCGAGGTGCGTCCAGATCCAGCCACAGAAAATCGGCGCCCTTCGCAAGTACCAGGGCAATCATGCGCGCGACCTGATCCTGCGCCTTATAGCTGGTGGGGCCCTCCGGATTCAGCGCGGCCAACTGGTCGCCGCGCAGTATGGCTTCGTCCAGATATCTGCGTTCCTGTGTCAGGCGAAACAGGAGGGCGGCCGCTTCCATCTGCCGGATCACGGCGCCGGCGGCATTGGCAATGCGGTTGTACTGGCCGCTATCGTTGGGCTGGGTCCACAGGCCATCGTGGACGCTGGCCACGGCGGTGGTATTCAGATTGACCTCACTCACGAGGCGGTTCAGGAAGGGGCGCCGTTTGCTGTTCATGGCGGCATCCCAGGCGCTTGCTTGCGCAAAGGAGGCTGGCAACTGGCGCGGGCGCGGGTGGGCTCGCACGGTGGCCGCCAGCTCGGACGATTCGGGAACGACAAAAGTGCGTGAATTGCTGTCGATGGTAAATGGCCGCTTATTGGACCAGTCGGGGGACGTCGAGAGAGGGCTCACGCGCCATTCATAATTGCCTGGCGGCAGTGCGCTTGACGGCAGCAGGAAGTTGCGCGAAACGGTGTGGGTGCTTGCTGTGCCCTCAGCCGGCAAAATCTCCACGACATATTGCGCGGGATAGCTGGCATGGCGCGGCCAGGCAAAGGAAGGGGGATTTTGCACCTGCAAAGTCACCTGTTCGGGCGCCGGTTTGACGATTTCGGGGCTGCTGGAACGGGTGGTCACCCAGTCGGTCGCCTGGCTGGTGCCAGCGCCGAGGCTTAATACGATGAGGCTGCTGAAAAGAATCCGTTTGTGTTTGCCGGGCCTGCATGTCATGACGTCTCTCCGTAATGCTGTTGCCAGCCACGCGCGATGCGTGGCATGGGGGAGATGTCAATATACTATTAAATGGAATGCAAATATTCTTTTTTGATAATTATTTGGCGTTCGATGTGCTGCATCGGAAATGAAAAAAGCCGCAAACTCGTGAAAGTTTGCGGCTTTTTTGCGAATTAGGTAATGGTGCCCACGAAGGGACTCGAACCCCTACACCCGAAGGCACATGGACCTGAACCATGCGCGTCTACCAATTCCGCCACGTGGGCACTGATGCTGCTGTGACTTATTACTTTACTGCTCGAGTACTTGTTGCAAAATAACTTTACAGCAATTCTGCTATTATAGCGACTTGAAGAGTTTTGCGCCAGATGAGCTTTCGCTCCATACTGCACATCAACCCTGTACCGCTTTCCTGCAACTGCATTCCCGTGAAGGTTTGTTGCTGCAAGAGACCGAGATTATAGAGCAATATTTGCCGAAGTCAAATGCATTGCGCAGCTTTTCTCCTTTTTTTCATCGGCGGGGCACTTGTTCGGTTTCCGCTACGCTGTGCGTTAGGCAAACCAAGGCGTCCTCCGGTACACTACCGCACATCACCGTGTCAATATTGACGGTGATGTCATCGGTCTTTGTCTTCCGTTTGATCACTGTCAATAACAACTATAGAAATACTTTTGAGCCAAAATACCCACACCATCCCCAGCCGGGAGGACATTCTCGGCATATTCCGCAGCGTCAACGCGCCTCTCGACCCGCAGTCTCTCGGGAAAACGCTGCAAGTGCATGCCGATTCCATGGATGTCCTGGTCCGTCGCCTGAAGGCGATGGAGCGCGACGGCCAGCTCAAGTCTGACGCCAGCGGTGTTTTCAGCCTGGCCGACCAGAGCGCGCTTGTCGCCGGTCGCGTCATGAGCCACCGCGACGGCTTCGGCTTTGTCATTCCCGACGACGCCAGCGCCGACCTGTTCCTGCCCGAGAAAGAAATGCAGAAAGTTCTGCATGGCGACAAGGTCATGGCCCGCATCGTCGGCACGGACCGCCGCGGCCGCCCGGAAGGCACGATCGTTGAAGTCACGCAGCGCGCCAATACCCACGTCATCGGCCGCCTGATCCAGGAAAACGGCACCTGGGTCGTGGCGCCGGAAGACCAGCGCATCGGCCAGGACATTCTCGTCACCGGTTCGGTGGGCAAGGCGAAAGCCGGCCAGATCGTCAGCGTCGAGCTGACCGAGCAGCCGATGCGCTTCAAGCAGCCGGTCGGCAAGATCGTCGAAGTGCTCGGGGCGCTCGATGACCCCGGCATGGAAATCGAGATTGCCGTGCGCAAATTCAATGTGCCGCACATCTTTTCCGCCGCCGCCCTCAAGCAAGCTGAAAAACTGCCATTCGAAGTGCGCGCCGCCGATCTGAAAGACCGCGTCGACCTGCGCGACGTGCCGCTCGTCACCATCGACGGCGAAGACGCGCGCGACTTTGACGATGCCGTGTATTGCGAACCCGTCAAGGTAGGCCGCGCCAACTGCTTCCGCCTGATCGTGGCGATTGCCGACGTCAGCCATTACGTGAAACCGAACGACGCGCTCGATATCGACGCGCTCGAACGCAGCACGTCCGTCTACTTCCCGCGCCGCGTGATCCCGATGCTGCCGGAAAAACTGTCGAATGGCCTGTGTTCGCTGAACCCGGCCGTCGACCGTTTGACCCTCGTCTGCGACGCCGTCGTCAGCGACAAGGGCGAACTGAAGGCTTACCAGTTCTACCCGGCCGTGATTCACTCGGCCGCGCGCCTCACGTATGACGAAGTCGCTGCCGTGCTGGGCAATACCAAGGGACCTGAAGCGGCACGCCGCGCGGACATCCTGCCGCACCTGCAGAACCTGGAAGCCGTCTACCGCGCCTTGCTGAAAGCACGCACGGAGCGGGGCGCCATCGACTTCGAGACGACGGAAACGTATATCGTCTGCAACAGCGCTGGCAAGATCGAAAAGATCATCCCGCGCACGCGCAACGAAGCGCACAAGATCATCGAAGAGTGCATGCTGGCGGCCAACGTCTGCGCGGCTGATTTGTTGCTGCGTAATAAGCATCCAGGCACCTACCGCATCCACGCCAGCCCGACCAAGGAAAAGCTCACGCAAGTGCGTACTTTCCTGAAACAGGTTGGCTTGAACCTGACGGGCGGCGACACGCCGTCGGCATCCGATTACCAGACCCTGATGCAGCAGATCAAGCAGCGTCCCGATGCGGCTCTGCTGCAAACGATGCTGCTGCGCTCGATGCAGCAAGCCGTCTACAGCCCGGACAATATCGGCCACTTCGGCCTGGCTTACGAGGCGTATGCCCACTTCACCAGCCCGATCCGCCGCTATCCCGACCTGCTGACGCACCGCGCCATCAAGGCCATTTTGCAAGGCAAGAAATACGAGCCGAAACTGTCCGATAAGGTCGTGCTGAACACCAACGTGTCGAACGCCACGCGCAAGCAGCTGGCGAAGGACAAGGCCGACGGCAAGCCGAAGAAGACGGACCTGACCATCTGGGACGCGCTGGGCGTGCATTGCTCGGCCAACGAGCGCCGCGCCGATGAAGCGTCGCGCGACGTGGAAGCCTGGCTCAAGTGCTACTTCATGCAAGATAAGCTGGGCGAAGAATTCACCGGCACCATCACCGGCGTGACCACCTTCGGCGTCTTCGTGCAGCTCGACACCCTGTTTGTCGAAGGCCTGGTGCACGTCACCGAGCTCGGTACCGACTACTTCCAGTACGACGATGCGCGCCATGAATTGCGCGGCGAACGCACGGGCAAGCGCTACCAGCTGACCGACCGTTTGACGGTGCAAGTGGCGCGTGTCGACCTGGAAACGCGCAAGATCGACCTGCGTCTGGTCACCGATGCGGAACTGGCGGGCGAAGAAGCGCCGGCCAAGCAGTCTGACGGCAAGCGCAAGGGCGAAAAGAAGTCGATGGTCAAGCCCGGTCCCGCGACCGAGCAGCGCCATGAAATCAAGGCCAGCGGCAACAACGGCGGCAAATCCGGCAATGGTTCCGGCGGCCCTGCCAATGGCGCCAAACCTGCCGCCAAGGCGCAAACCAAGGCAGCGCCGCAAGCAGCAGCCCCCAAGGCCGCCGCGCCGAAGCGCAGCAAGAAACCAGCCGCGGCACCCGCTGCGGCGGCACCACGAGCAGCAAAAACTGTATCAAAATCAAGCAAGAACAAGCGATAAAAGAAACGATAACAAATGAAGAATAAAATGATTTTCGGCTTCCACGCCGTCACTTCGCGTCTGCGTCATGAAGCGTCGTCCGTGGAAGAAATTTTCGTCGATGCCAGCCGCGTCGACGGCCGCATGAAGGACATGATCGCCGCCGCCAAGGCGGCCAACGTGCGCGTCATGCCCGTCGATTCGTCGCGTCTCGATAAAATCGTCGGCACGCGCCGCCATCAGGGCGTGATCGCGTTTGCGTCGCAGCTGTCGCTGGCGCGCAATCTCGACGAGCTGCTGGACGCCATCGATGGCCCGCCGCTGCTGTTGATTCTCGACGGTATCACCGACCCGCATAACCTGGGCGCCTGCCTGCGCGTGGCCGACGGCGTCGGCGCACATGCCGTCATCGTGCCGAAGGACCGCGCCGTGGGCTTGAACGCCACGGCCGCCAAGGTTGCCAGCGGCGCCGCCGAAACCGTCCCGTACATCACCGTGACGAACCTGGCGCGCACCATGCGCGAACTGAAGGACCGCGGCATCTGGCTGATCGGCACCTCGGACGACGGCGAAAAAGGCTTGTACGAAGCCGATTTCACGGGCCCGACGGCCCTCGTCATGGGTTCCGAAGGCGAAGGCATGCGCCGCTTGACGCGCGACACCTGCGACATCCTCGTCAGCATCCCGATGTTCGGCTCCGTCGAGAGCCTGAACGTGTCCGTGGCATCGGGTGTGTGCCTCTACGAAGCCCGCCGCCAGCGCATTGCGCTGGAAGCCTAAAAAACGTCCATGGCGGCGTTGCATTGCCTCGCCGTACATTCGTACTGTCTTCGGCAATGCGCCTTGCCCTGAACGTTTTGTAGCGCTTCCAGAAAATCAGCCGCCGCCCTTGAGGCGGCGGTTGTTTATCTGCCTCTCCGGCAGCACGCCGCCGAATACGCTACCATTTGCATTCCACCTTATCCATTTTCATTATGTTCCACCACCTGCGCGAAGACATCAACAGCATCATTGAACGTGACCCGGCCGCCCGCAATGGCTGGGAGGTGCTGACCTGTTATCCGGGCCTGCACGCCATCGTCATGCACGGCTGGGCGCACTGGTGCTGGACGCGGCACATGAAATGGGTGGGGCGCTTCATTTCGTATATCGCCCGCATCATCACGGGCATCGAAATCCATCCCGGCGCCGTCATCGGCCGGCGCGTCTTCATCGACCACGGTTTCGGCGTGGTGATCGGCGAGACGGCCGTCGTCGGCGACGATTGCACCATCTACCAGGGGGTTACCTTGGGCGGCACCTCGCTGCACAGCGGCGCCAAGCGCCATCCGACCCTGGAGCGCGGCGTCATCGTCGGCGCCGGCGCGCAGGTGCTGGGCAGTTTTACCGTGGGCGAGTACGCCAAGGTGGGCTCGAACGCCGTGCTATTGAAACCCGTGCCGTCCGGCGCCACGGCCGTCGGCAACCCCGCGCACATCGTGCAAAAGGATGTCAGCGCCTTGCGCGAAGGCAGTACGGCGCACCTGTTCGCCGCGTATGGCGTCACGCCCAACGGCGACGATCCGCTGTCGAAGGCCCTGCAAGGCCTGATCACGCATGCCGTGGCGCAGGAGCAGCGCATCGAAACCATCCTCGCCACCCTGAAGGCGGCGGGCATCTGCTGCCAGGGCGTGCCCGAGTGTGATAAATTCGATTCCGAGCAAATGAACAAGCTGGTTGATTAAGGATACAGGCATGAATACTGATGTGACGGCAGGCGAAAAAAGCAATGACAATCCGAATCTGCTCGATCCCTTCGAGATCCGCGTGCTGGCCGTGCTGGCCGAAAAGGAAGCGCTGACGCCGGACAGCTACCCGCTCTCGCTGAACGCGCTGACGAACGGCTGCAACCAGCTGTCGAGCCGCGACCCCGTCATGGCCCTCTCCGAGGAAACCGTGTACGACGTGCTGCAGCGCTTGATGCAGCGCAAGTTCGTCAACGGCATCACGCAGGCGGGCGCGCGGGTCGCCAAGTACGAACACCGTATGCGCATCAAGTGGTCGCTGGAACAGGACAAGCTGGCCATCCTGACGATCTTGATGCTGCGCGGCTTGCAGACGGCGGGCGAAATCCGCAGCCGCAGCGGCCGTGTGCACGAATTCAAGTCCGTCGCCGAGGTGGAATCCGGCCTGCAATTTTTGATCGACAAATACCCGCCGCTGGTGGCGAAGCTGGCCGTCGCCCCCGGCGCCAAGGAACCACGCTACGGCCATTTGCTGGGCGGCGAGGAAGCGCTGGCGCAAATCGAGACGGCGGCAGGTTACGCTGGTGCCGTCAGCGCGCCGCAGCAGGGCAGCAGGGTGGCCCAGCTGGAACAGGAAGTGCTGCAGCTGCGCAGCGATTTCGACGGCCTGGCGGCGCAGTTCGAGGCGTTCCGCAAGCAATTCGAATAAGCAGCCTTCACGCATGCGTTTTTCCTTCCTGTGCCGCGCCTGCGGCGAGACTCACACGGGCATGCCCAGCTTCGGCGCCGACGCGCCGTGGCTGGTTGAGCAGATGGCGCCCGCCGAGCGCGAAACGCGCTGCCAGCTCGACAGCGACGCCTGCATCGTCGATGAAGAACACTGCTTCGTGCGCGCCACCATCGACATCCCCGTGCATGGCTCGGATGAACCATTCAGCTGGGGCGTGTGGGTGTCGCTGAGCAGCGAGAGCTTCGATGCGTGGGATGCCTGTTTCAATGACGCCAGGCGCACGCATATCGGCCCCTTCTTCGGCTGGCTCAGCACGCAGCTGCCCGTGTATCCGGCTACCCTGAACCTGAAAACCCGTGTACACCTGCGCGACGACGGCATGCGTCCGTACCTCGAGCTGGAGCCGACCGGCCATCCGCTGGCGGTGGAACAGCGCGACGGCATCACGGCCGAGAGGGTGGCCGAGCTGTATGTGCGGCTCGTGCATGACGCGTGACAGGAGCCGCTCCCTGTCAGTCCGCCCGCGTTTCCGGTATCATTCGGCATGAATAATATTTCCTTCCAACCGTTTGTTATTGGTGTCGCTGGCGGAAGCGGCAGTGGCAAGTCAACCGTATCACAGCAGGTGCTGGCGTCGTTCGGTGCCGACATGGTCTCGGTCGTGATGCAGGACGACTATTACTGCGACCAAACCCATCTCTCCCCTGAAGTCCGGCGCCAGCAGAATTACGACCATCCGCAGGCGTTCGAGTGGCCATTGCTGGTGCAGCACATCCAGGCCTTGCGCAATGGCGAAGCGATCGAGATGCCGGAGTACGACTTCACGCTGCACAACCGCTCCAACAGGACCATTCCCGTCAAGCCGGCGCCGGTGATTGTGATCGAAGGCCTGTTTGCCTTGTATGACGAAGACTTGCGCAACATGATGTCGCTGAAGATCTTTGTCGACACGGCTTCCGACGTGCGCTTCATCCGCCGCATGCAACGCGATATCACCGAACGCGGCCGTTCTGTGGAAAGCGTCATCGAGCAGTATCTGGAAACGGTACGCCCGATGCACAAGCAATTCATCGAACCGACCAAGCGCAATGCCGATGTGATCTTGCCGCACGGCGCCAACGGTCCCGCGGTCGACATGATCACGGCCAAGGTGGCCAGCGTGATCGGCCGGTTGACGCGGGCCTGATCCCCGCCGGTCCGCTGCGAGTATGCCGGGCCGGCATACGCGTTACGCGTGCAGGGCGCCGCCCAAATCCTCCCATCATGGAAGAGGGGACTCAGCCTTCCTCGCGCCAGCGGCGCAGGCGGATGGCGGCGTAAATCAGCGCCGTACCTGCCGCCGCACCCAGCCACACGGCTGGCGAGGCCAGGCTGGACCAGGAGTTGCTGAACACATCAGTGCGCGTCGCGTGCGATCCCCCCTCTGCCAGCGCGTGCATCTGCGGCAGCAGGTCCGGCTCGAACAGATACCAGCTGCCGGGGAGGGTGCCCAGCAGGGCGCGTCCGATGACGTTCATCTGTATCCAGTCGACGCCGCTTTCCGTCTGCGTCAGCTTGCCGGCCCAGACGGCCAGGATGAGCAGCAGCAGCGGCACGCCGACGGCCCACAGGAAGACTTTCGACTTGGCCCAGCTCGATACCATCAGCAGCCAGCCGACCGTCGGCAAGGCCCACAGGCAATACACGGGCAGCAAGCCGAACACGCGCAGCGGTCCCAGATACAGGCCGGGCGTGGCGAGCAGTTCGGCGAACACATGGATGCCGTTGACCGCCAGCACGCCGCTCAGGATCAGCACCAGGAGCAGCGAGGTCACGCTGGCGGCGGCGGCCACGATCAGCGGCGCGACGAGCAGGGCGATGGCCGCTTTCGACAGCACCGTCTGGGCATCCGAGATGGGCAGCGATTTCCAGAACAGCACGCTGCGGTCGCGGCGGTCTTCATGCAGGGCGCTCAGGCAATAGAAAAACACGAGAAAGCCCAGTGCCAGGAACAGCGGCGCGGCCGCGTACGTGTAGTTGTTGGCGACGGCGTCGATGATTTCCGTGCGGCGCGGGCCGAAGGTGCGGGTATTGAAGACGGTGCTCCAGGACACTTCTTCGCCATTGACGATCAGCGCCGTGCGCATCTTGGTCTTGGCGATGGTGCCTATCGTCACCAGGGCGCCCAGCACGGTCATGACGACGCCGATCAGGGCGGGCGTCCACACCAGCATGCCCTTGTGTTCCCACAATTCACGCCGGATCAGCCATTGCATCTTGTTTGCAGGGGAAATACTCATTGGTACGATCCTTTCATGGTCGCGACAAACAGGTCAGCCAGGCTGGGCGTGCGGACTTCGCCCAGGGCCGCCAGCTGGGTGCGGGCGACGCCGTCGAACAGCATCACCGACTTGCCGAACACGCTGCGTTCGCTGATCGGCTGCAGCGCGCGCGCCGGATTGACGTGCTGCGGTCCCACCATCACCTCGATATAGCGCTCGCCCACTTCTTCCATGCTCGAGGCCAGCACGATCTTGCCGTCGCGAATAAACATCAGGTCGCTCAGGATGTGTTCCACTTCCTCGATCTGGTGCGTGGTGATGACGATGGTCTTGTTTTCATCGAAATAGTCTTGCAGCAGGTTCTGGTAGAACTGCTTGCGGTACAGAATGTCCAGCCCCAGGGTCGGCTCGTCGAGCACCAGCAGTTTGGCGTCGATGGCCATCACCAGCGCCAGGTGCAGCTGCACCACCATGCCTTTCGACATGGCCTTGACCTTCATCTTCGGCGCCAGCTTGGTGTGGGCCAGATAGCGCTCGGCCTTGCTGCGGTCGAAACGTGGATGCACGCCGGCAACGAAATCGATGGCGTCGGCCACGCGCAGCCAGCCCGGCAGGATGGCCACGTCGGCGATGAAGCATACGTCGTCCATCAGCGCGTCGCGCTGCAGGCGCGGATCGCGTCCCAGCACCGACAGCTGGCCTTCGAAGCCCGTCAGGCCCAGGATGGCTTTCAGCGTGGTGGTCTTGCCCGAACCGTTCGGCCCGATCAAGCCGACGATGCGCCCCGGCGCGATATCGAAGCTGATGCCGTCGATGGCGACTTGCTTGCCATACTGCTTGCGCAGGCCGCGGGCGCTGATGACGCTGTCCTTGTTCAATGCATTCATGCGCTCTCTCCGTGTGCGCCACTGTCGCGGCTCGCCTGCAGTAGTTGCTCGAGGTTAAGGTCCAGTTGCGTGATGCGTTCCAGCATCGCCGGCCATTCTTCGCGCATGAAGCGCTCGCGTTCACTGGCCAGCAATTTGTCGCGGGCGCCTTCCAAGACATACATACCGAGTCCTCTGCGTTTTTCCACCAGGGCATCGTCGACCAGTTCCTGATAGGCGCGCGAAACCGTGATGGGATTCAATTGATAATCGGCCGCCACCTGGCGCACCGAAGGCAGGGCGTCGCCGGACTGCAGCACGCCATCGAGCATCATGCCCACCACCCTGGCCTTGAGCTGGCGGTAGATGGGGCTATTGTCATTCCATTCCGCGCTCATGGGATGCGCTCCCACAAGGGCGTGGCCGTGCGGCGCGTGAAAAATGCTGTAGGCATCGAAGCTCCGTGATGTAGTTGATCGGTGTTGTAGTTAACTATAACACTAAGTCTCAAAGAGTCAACACGTATTTTCAGGCCAGCCGCGCATGCAGGTCCAGCGCATTGAACAGGGCTGCGCCGGCCGCCGTGTTATCGAAGATGCACCAGCTGCCCGCCTGCGCCGATGTGTGCAAGTCGGCGGCCAGCGCCGCCAGGTAGCCGGCCGGGTAGTCCGAGTAATAAATCTTTGGGCTGCCGTGCAGGCGCAGGTAGGCCACGCTGGTCGTCGGTATGTGCGGCCCCGGCTGTCCCGCAGGCGGATCGGCCCGCACGCGCGTGATGCCTTGCAGCGTCAATAGTTCGGTCGCGCCCGCCTCGAACCAGCTGGGGTGGCGCGCTTCGCAGGCGAGCATGCCGTCGAAGCGCTGGCGCAGCGCATGGAAAAATGCGGCGGCCACGTCGGCCTCGAAACGCAGGCTGGGCGGCAGCTGCACCAGCACGCAGCCCAGTTTATTCCCCAGTTGCATGACCTCTCCCGCGAAGCGATCCAGTTCGGCCGCACAGTCGCGCAAGCGCCGTTCGTGCGTGATGCTTCGCGGTAATTTCACGCTGAAGCGGAAATGCTCGGGCACGCTGGCGGCCCAGCGCGCGTACGTGGAGGGCTGGTGCGGACGGTAGAAGGAACTGTTGATTTCCACGCAGTCCAGTACCTGGGCATAGCGCTGCAGGTGGCTGCCATCGAGGGGGAAGCGGCTGGCGGCGGCGCTGGCGATGCTCCAGCCAGCCGTGCCGATGTAAACGGTATGCATGGCGCCATTACAGCAAGGCCAGGCGGGCGCGGCTATCGGACAAACACCCGTGCGGCCGTCGGCGCAGGCCTAGTCGACGATCTCGCCGTTCAGGTCGTGGCGCGTGATGTTGCCGCGCGTATCGATGGCGATCCAGCCGCCGCGCGGCTGTTGTGGCGGCGTCACGTCGCATTCCCAGTCGGGCAGGACATAGCGCAAGGTATTGTCGACCTGGTGCAGGGCGGGGCGGTGCGTATGGCCGTGGATCATGACGGTGCTCGCATGTTCGGCAAACACTTGCGCGACAGCATCGGGGGTGACATCCATGATGTCCATGGATTTTTCGCCATTATGCTCGCGGCTGCTCTGACGCAAACCATCGATGATGGCCTTGCGCTGCGCCAGCGGCATGGACAGGAACTGTTTTTGCCAGGCGGGCTGGCGCACCATGGCGCGAAACTCCATGTAGCTGACGTCTTTCGTGCATTCGGCGTCGCCATGCAGCAAGACGATGCGCCGGCCGGCAATCGTGGCCACGTGCGGTTCGCTGAGCAGCGTAGCGCCGGCGGCGGCGGCAAAGCCGGAGCCGACAAGAAAGTCGCGGTTGCCGGCGATCCAGTAGACGTGCACGCCAGCATCGCTGACGGCGCGGATGGCGGCCGTCATGCGCGCATTGAACGGGTCTTCCAGGTCATCGTCGCCGGCCCAGTATTCGAACAGGTCGCCTAATAGATACAGCGCTTGCGCATATTGCGCATGATGTTCCAGGAAAGAAAGAAACGCCGCGCTGGTGCGCGGGTGCGAGCTCTGCAGATGCAGGTCGGAAATAAAGAGTGCGGCAGGCATTGTCATCGTTCAACGCTCCCAAAAAGTGATGTAGATGGAGAGGCGCCAACGCGGCAATGCCTGTGATTCATGATGCCTGAGCCGAATTACGCGGCTTCTACCTTCTCGATGATGACGTCGGTCACTGGCACATCGGCGAACATGCCGGCGCGCGAGGTTTTCACGGCGCGGATGGCGTCGACGACTTCCTTGCCGTCGGTAACTTTACCGAACACGGCGTAACCCCAGCCGTCCTGGCCTGGGTAGTCGAGGAAGCTGTTGTTCTTGATGTTGATGAAGAACTGGGCCGATGCCGAGTGCGGGTCCGACGTGCGGGCCATGGCCAGGGTGTAGGTATCGTTTTTCAGGCCGTTCTTGGCTTCGTTTTCCACGGTGGTGTCGGCAGGCTTCTGTTTCATGCCTGGCTCGAAACCGCCGCCCTGGATCATGAAGCCGTCGATGACGCGGTGGAAGATCGTGTTGTCGTAGTGGCCGGCTTTCATGTAGGCCAGGAAGTTGGCAACCGTTTTCGGCGCTTTTTCGGCGTCCAGTTCAGCGGTGATCTTGCCCAGATTGGTGGTGATGATGACGGAGGTCATGATGATCCTTAATAAATTGGATGAATAATTGATTCAGCGGCGCCAAGCAGGCCGGCGCCGCAAAAACGCTATTTTACAGTTTTGCGGGCGCGGGCTTGAGTAAAGTCGCCGATTCGATCACCACGGGGGTGACGGGCACGTTCTGGTGCGGTCCCTTGTCTGTCACGGGCACGGCCTTGATCTTGTCGACCACGTCCATGCCTTTGATGACTTTGCCGAACACCGTGTAGCCGAAGCCGTCGCGGCCAGGGTAGTCGAGCGCGCCGTTATCATTCACGTTGATAAAGAATTGCGCAGTGGCCGAATGCGGATCGCCCGTGCGCGCCATGGCGATGCTGTAGGTGACGTTTTGCAAGCCGTTTTGCGCTTCATTCTTGATCGGCGCCTTGGTGGCTTTCTGCTTCATGTTCTTGTCGAAGCCGCCGCCCTGTATCATGAAGCCGTCGATGACGCGGTGAAACACCGTGCCCTTGTAATAACCGCTTTTGACATACTGCAAGAAATTGGCGACGCTTTGCGGCGCTTTTTCCTGATTCAGTTCCAGCACGATTTCGCCCATGCTGGTTTTCAGGGCCACATGGGGCGTGGGGTCGAGGGCGGTCGCCGGAGCGGCCGCCACGACGGCGCTGCCCAGCGTCAGGCCGGCAAACAGGGTGCAAAAGCGGGCCAGGAAAGACAGGCGTTTCGATTTGGTTTCTTGCATGAAGGCGTCCTTGATCGTTATTTTTCTCTAAACTTGCTTTAATTGTAAAGAGCTGAAAATTCGGTTGAACATCGTAAAAACCTGATTCATATCGGGCCAGTATGGTTTTTATCAATGTTATACTTGACCGCTAACGCCCCAATTCTAACAAACAAGAACAACAATATAGCGGGTCGACAGTTTTCGGCGCACACGGCAGTTCAGTGGCGCGGCACCCCCGGTGTCCGCGCCTGTCTGTCGTTTTGCCAGGCTGGCGGCCGCTTCACTTGCAAAGTACGATGAGCAATCTAAAGATTTACAACACCCTGGCTCGCGAGAAGCAGGTATTCGTCCCGATGGAAGCGGGCAAGGTACGCATGTACGTCTGCGGCATGACCATCTACGATTATTGCCATATCGGCCATGCGCGCATGATGATGGCCTTCGACGTCATCTACCGCTGGCTGAAGGCGTCCGGTTTCGACGTCACCTATGTGCGCAACATTACGGACATCGACGACAAGATCATCCGCCGCGCCGTGGAAAACGGCGAGACGATTTCCCAGCTGACGACGCGCTTCACCCAGTACATGGATGAAGACACGGCCGCGCTGGGCATTTTGACGCCCGACCACACGCCGCGCGCCACCGAGTACGTGCCGCAGATGCTGCGCCTGATCGAGCAGCTCGAAGCGAAGGACCTGGCCTACCAGGGGGCCGACGGCGACGTCAATTACGCCGTGCGCAATTTCCCCCACTACGGCAAGCTGTCGGGCAAGTCGCTCGACGACCTGCGCGCGGGCGAGCGTGTCGACGTCAACACGGGCAAGCGCGATCCGCTCGACTTCGTGCTGTGGAAGTCGTCGAAGGAGTCCGAGCCGGAAGAAGTCAAATGGGATTCGAAGTGGGGCAAGGGCCGCCCGGGCTGGCATATCGAGTGCTCGGCCATGTCGTGCGCCTTGCTCGGTGAACAATTCGACATCCATGGCGGCGGCGCGGACTTGCAATTCCCGCACCACGAAAACGAGATCGCCCAGTCCGAAGGCGCGTTCGGCCACACCAGCGTCAATTACTGGATACATAACGGTTTCGTGCGCCTGGACAATGAAAAAATGTCCAAGTCGCTCGGCAATTTCTTCACCATCCGCGAAGTGCTGCAAAAGTTCGATGCCGAAGTGATCCGCTTCTTCATCCTGCGCGCGCATTACCGCAGCCCCCTGAATTACTCGGACGTGCACCTCGATGATGCGCGCCTGTCGCTGACGCGCCTGTACACGGCGCTGGCCGACATGGCGGTGGAAGAGGGCGCCATCGACTGGAGCGAAGCGCATGCCGTGCGCGTGCGCGAAGCGATGGACGACGATTTCAATACGCCGCTGGCCGTGGCGGCCCTGTTCGATCTGGCAACGGAAGTCAACAAGAGCAAATCGCCCGCCCTGGCGCGTCAATTGAAGGGCCTGGCGGGCGTATTCGGCTTGCTTGAGCGCACGCCGCAGCAATTCCTGCAGGCGACCGTCGGCGCCGCCGGCGGCCAGGACGAGGCGGCCGGCATCGAAGCGGCCATCGCGGCGCGCAGTGCGGCGAAAAAGGCGCGCGACTTTGCCCAGTCCGACAAAATCCGCGCGGAATTGTTGGCCGCAGGC
The DNA here is from genome assembly GCF_003667705.1 of Janthinobacterium agaricidamnosum. Lineage (NCBI taxonomy): Bacteria > Pseudomonadati > Pseudomonadota > Betaproteobacteria > Burkholderiales > Oxalobacteraceae > Janthinobacterium > Janthinobacterium agaricidamnosum. The sequence goes on from NZ_CP033019.1 coordinate 1,860,548, forward strand.
ATCATTCTTGAAGACAAGCCTGACGGCTCGACCAACTGGCGCCGCGCATGATGGCGACGTCCAGGGAAAACGGGGAAGCGCCAGTAATCGCTGCGCAGGTGATCCAGGTGCCGCATTACTGGGAAGAGGCGAAGATCGAGCTGATGAAGCGCGACCGCATCATGAAAAAACTCATCCCGCAGTTTGGCGACCTGCACCTGGTCGGCCACAGCGACCCGTTTACCACCCTGGCCCGTTCGCTGGTGGGGCAGCAGATCACGCCCAAGGCGGCTGATGCCGCCTGGAAAAAGCTGCTGCTGGCTTGCCCGAAATGCACGCCTTCGCAAGTATTGAAGGCTGGCGCCGAGCAATTGTCCGCCTGCGGTTTGTCCAAACGCAAGACCGAATACATCCTCGACCTGGCCGACCATTTCAAGGCCAAGCGCGTGCACGCGAGCCAGTGGGACCAGATGGATGACGAAGCCGTCATCGCCGAACTGGTGCAGATCCGCGGCATCGGCCGCTGGACAGCCGAGATGTTTCTGATATTTAATCTGCTCCGGCCGAATGTCTTGCCGCTTGACGACCCTGGTTTGATCCAGGGCATCAGCGTCAATTATTTCTCCGGCGAACCCGTTTCCCGCAGCGATGCGCGCGAAGTTTCCGCCAATTGGGAACCGTGGCGCACCGTGGCGACGTGGTATTTGTGGCGCAGTCTCGACCCTGCAGCCGCCCCTGCCGCATCCGATACAGCCCCCGGCGCACCAGCCGGTACGGTAAAATAAACATAGATGACGCCGCGCGCCCTGGCGCCGTGGCCGGTAAAACCTGGAGGTACAATGACTAAAACGACTTTCCTCAATTTTGAACAGCCGATCGCGGAACTCGATTCCAAGATCGAAGAGTTGCGCTTCGTGCAAGACGATTCGGCCGTCGATATCTCGGAAGAGATCGACCGCCTGGCCAAGAAGAGCCAGCAGCTGACCAAGGATATCTACGCCAAGCTGACCCCTTGGCAAGTGGCGCAGATCGCGCGCCACCCGCAACGCCCCTACACCATGGATTACGTGAATGAAATCTTTACCGATTTCCACGAATTGCATGGCGACCGCAGCTACGCGGACGATCTGTCCGTCGTCGGCGGCCTGGCCCGCTTCAACGGCCAGCCGTGCATGGTCATCGGCCACCAGAAGGGCCGCGACACGAAAGAGCGCGCCATGCGCAATTTCGGCATGCCGAAACCGGAAGGCTACCGCAAGGCCATGCGCCTGATGAAAGTGGCGGAAAAGTTCAACCTGCCCATCTTCACCTTTGTCGACACGCCAGGCGCCTTCCCCGGCATCGACGCGGAAGAGCGCGGCCAGTCGGAAGCGATCGGCCACAACCTGTACGTGATGGCCGAACTGAAAGTGCCGCTGATCGCCACCATCATCGGTGAAGGCGGTTCCGGCGGCGCACTGGCCATCGCCGTGGGCGACGCCGTGCTGATGCTGCAATACTCGACCTACGCAGTGATCTCGCCGGAAGGCTGCGCCTCGATCCTGTGGAAGAGCGCCGAGCGCGCCTCCGATGCGGCCGAAGCGCTGGGCCTGACCGCCCACCGCCTGAAAGCCATGGGCCTGATCGACAAGATCATCAACGAACCGCTGGGCGGCGCCCACCGCGATCCGAAACAGATGGCCACCTTGCTCAAACGCGCACTGGCCGACACCCTGCGCCAGTTCCAGGGCATGAAAACCAAGGACCTGCTGGCCGCGCGCCACGAAAAACTGCTGAGCTACGGCAAGTTCAAGGAAACCACGCCGAGCGAGTAAGCCAGCGCAAGTCGGCGTAGGTCGACGTGGGTCGACGTAGGTCGGCGTAGGTCGGCTTAGCGCAGCGTAAGCCGACAAGACGTAAGCCGACAAAATATCAAGAGTTACTAGGGACAGTCCGCTAAACGACACCATCCGTTTAGCCGCCTGTCCCTCTTTGCATTCCCGGAGTCCGAATGAAAAAGCAACAAACCGCCACCGTGCCCGACATCTTCGCCCGCGCGCTGGACGCCTGCGCACCTGCACCCGGCAGCACCGTCGGCATCGCCCTGAGCGGCGGCCTCGATTCCGCGGCCCTGCTGCACCTGGCGCATGCCTGGGCGCAAGAGCACGGCGTGGCCTTGCACGCGTTTCACGTGCACCATGGCCTGAGTCCGAACGCCGACGCCTGGCTGGCCCACTGCGCGCAGTTGTGCGCCGGCATGGGTATCGCCTTCGAGGCACGCAAGGTCACCCTGGAAAAGAATGCGAAGACGGGCACGGAAGAGGCGGCCCGCAAGCGCCGTTACGCGGCCCTGGGTGAATTGTGCGCCGCGCACGGCGTGCGCCTGCTGCTGACGGCCCACCACCAGGACGACCAGGCGGAAACGGTGCTGCTGCAATTGCTGCGCGGCTCCGGCACGGCAGGGCTGTCCGGCATGGATGGCGCCAACAGCGCGCCCGAGCTGCTGGGCAATCCGGACCTGGTGATGGCGCGCCCGCTGCTTTCCGTGTCGCGCAAACAACTCGAAGCGTACGTGGCGAAGCATGCGATCGCGCACATCCATGACGAATCGAACGACGATCCCCGCTTTGCCCGCAATGCCTTGCGGCACCAGGTGATGCCCGTGCTGGCGCAGGCCTTTCCCGGTTTTCAGGAACGCTTCGCCCGCAGCGCCCAGCACGCGCAATCGGCGCAGCGCCTGCTGACGGAACTGGCGACGCAGGATCTGGCAATGTGCCTCGATGGCGACTGCATCGAACTGGCGAAATTGCGCGCGCTGAGCGCGGACCGCTGCTACAACCTGCTGCGCCACTGGTTCGGCACGCGCGGCTTGCGCATGCCGTCGACGGCATGGCTGGCGGAAATGCTGGCGCAATTGCTGGAAGCGCGGCCCGATGCGCAATTGCTGGTCACGCATCCCGAATGCCACGTGCGGCGCCACCGCGACCGGCTGTACCTGACGCCCAAGCTGAATGACCTTGCCGGCATGCGCGAGCGTGACGACGCGGGTATTCCCGGCCTGGAAAAGGCCGGCCAGCAATTTAGCTGGCAGGGCGAAGCGAGCCTGGCGTTCCCCGCGTATGGCGGCGTGCTGCATTTCGATGCGGTGGAAGACGGCGGCCAGGGTATCGATATTGCCTGGTTGCAAGCCCAAACCTTGACGATCGACTTCCGCCAGGGCGGCGAGCGCTTGAAGCTGGCCTTGAACCGTCCCACCAAGAGCTTGAAATACCATTACCAGGCGTTCGACGTGCCCGCCTGGGAGCGCGAACGCCTGCCGCTTGTCTGTGCGGCGCAACAATTGCTGTATGCGGCGGGTATCGGCCTCGACTGCCATTGTCTGAGTCTGCTGGACCGTCCTCGCGTGACCTTGCGCTGGCTCTCCTGCTGAGCGCAGGGGCAGCCTCCACGGCCACTCTCGCGGTGATCGCCAAGTGGCTGCTCCAGCCAGCTGGACTGTATGGATTGGTTATTTCCATATGTACAATTGGTATGAGCTAATGCGCTTTTTAGCTTGTTATTTTGCATTGCGGCATGTAGAGTAAAGCCCTCCTTTTTTATTCTTCTTGAGCGGAAACTTCACTCTTATGGCTTTAATCGTCCACAAATATGGCGGTACGTCGATGGGCTCGACTGACCGTATCAAGAATGTCGCCAAGCGCGTTGCCAAGTGGCACGACGCCGGGCATCAAATCGTGGTGGTGCCATCCGCCATGTCGGGCGAAACCAACCGCCTGATTGGACTGGCCAAGGAAATCATGGATCAACCCGATCCCCGTGAACTTGACATGATCGCCTCGACAGGCGAACAGGTGTCCGTCGGCCTATTGTCGATGGCACTGCTGGCGATCGGCAAACAAGCCGTATCCTATGCTGGCTGGCAAGTCGCGATCAAGACCGATTCCGCCTTTACCAAGGCACGCATCCAGTCGATCGATGACGAAAAAGTCAAACGCGACCTCGATGCGGGCAAGATCGTCATCATTACCGGTTTCCAGGGCGTCGACGAACACGACAACATCGCGACCTTGGGCCGCGGCGGTTCCGACACCTCGGCCGTGGCGATCGCCGCCGCCATGAAGGCGTCCGAATGCCTGATCTTCACGGACGTCGACGGCGTCTACACGACCGACCCGCGCGTGGTTTCCGAGGCGCGCCGCCTGAAGACCATCACCTTTGAAGAAATGCTGGAACTGGCTTCGCTGGGTTCCAAAGTGCTGCAAACGCGTTCGGTGGAATTTGCCGGCAACTACCGCGTTCCCACGCGCGTGCTGTCGTCGCTGACCGACCCGATGTTGCCGCTGGAAATAGAAGCCAATTCAGGCACCCTGATTTCGTTTGAGGAAGATACAAACATGGAACAAGCAGTCATCTCCGGCATCGCCTTCAACCGCGATGAAGCCAAAATCACCGTGCTCGGCGTGCCCGACCGTCCAGGCGTGGCCTACCACATCCTGGGACCGGTGGCGGACGCGAATATCGAAGTCGACATGATCATACAGAATCAGTCGGTCGACGGTAAAACGGACTTCACCTTCACCGTCTCGCGCGGCGAATACACGCGCGCGCTGGCCGTGCTGGAGGCGAACCGCGAAGCACTGGGCGCGGCCAGCATCACGGGCGACGCGAAAGTGTCGAAACTGTCCGTCGTCGGCGTGGGCATGCGCAGCCACGTGGGCGTCGCATCGCAAATGTTCCGTACCTTGTCGGAAGAGGGAATCAACATCATGATGATCTCCACTTCCGAGATCAAGATCTCCGTGCTGATCGATGAAAAGTACATGGAACTGGCCGTGCGCGCGCTGCATAAAGCGTTCGAGCTGGAAAAAGCTTAAATATCCAAAAATATTGCCCCACGCCCTTGACCAAAGGGGGGGCAATCGATATTATGACGTTCGTCGCTGCAGCGCAGTTAGCTACAGAGACATAGTTGAGTAATCAGCTAGGAGACGTGGCCGAGTGGCCGAAGGCACATCCCTGCTAAGGATGCATACGGCTTATACCTGTATCGTGGGTTCGAATCCCACCGTCTCCGCCAGAATCAAATAAAAAAGCCTCCCCTGCGGGAGGCTTTTTTATTTGTCTGGACGGAACGGTGGGATTCGAAGACGGAGCGCCCTGAAGGGCGCGCAGGCTCTCCGAATCGCCCATCTGCCGCGCCACGCGCGGCCCCGTTGGCCGCGCAGCGGCCAACGCCGTCCCCTCATCTCAGGCACTAGCGGCCAGCGCATGCGCCGGCCTCTGCGGGCGCCTGCGCCAGCCTTTGCTCAGCAAGAGATTCTTTTTCACCGCATTCAGCCCAATCCCCTTAAAAAGTTGCATAATCCACAAATGCCGCGCAGAAATTTCATACTGGCCAGCGCGGCCTATGCCGGTGGCATTGAGGCATGGTCCGGATAAACGAGGGGGTACGCACATGCAGCTGCTTCGCCAAGTCAAACTGTCGCGCCGGCTGGCCTTGTTGGTCGCCATCTTTTCGCTGGGCCTGATCGTGTATGGCGGCTGGTCGCTGCGCGTGCTGCACGAACTGAAGGTCAACGGTCCCGTATATCACCGCATCGTACAGGGCAAGGACCTGGTGGCCGACGTGCTGCCGCCGCCGGAATACATCCTCGAATCGTATCTGGTCGCCTTCCAGCTGATGGCGTCCGAAGACAGAAGCGCGCAAGACAAGCTGGTCGAACGCCTGAAAACCTTGAAGGCCGAGTACGACACGCGCCATCAGTTCTGGCGTACCCAGGATCTCGATCACGATATCGCCGAAGCCCTGCTGACGCAGGCGCATGCCCCTGCCGTGGCATTCTATGAGACGGCATTCACGCGCTTCATCCCGGCGCTGCAGGGGCAGGACAAGGCGGGCGTCGCCACTGCCATGGCGGCCATGGCCGCCAGCTACGACAACCATCTGGCGGCCATCAACCGCGTGGTCGACATGACCAGCAAGCGCTCGGCCGCGTTCGAGACCGAATCGGCCGACAAGGCACGCTCGGCAACCGTGCTGCTGGCGGGCTTGCTGCTGGCATCGCTGGGCGTCAGCATCGCCGGCGCCGTGCTGATCAGCCGCAGCATTACCGGCCCCTTGCAGGAGGCGTTGCTGGCCGCGCAGAGGGTGGCGGCCGGCGACTTGAGCAATCGTGTCGACAAGCGTTTTTCCGACGAGCCTGGTCAATTGCTGCAGGCCCTCGAAGCGATGAATGGCAGCCTGTCGCACACCGTGGGCCAGGTGCGCAGCAGCACGCAAAGCATCACTATTGCTTCGCGCGAAATCGCGGCCGGCAATTTCGATCTGTCATCGCGCACGGAGGCGCAAGCCAGTTCGCTGGAAGAAACGGCGTCCGCGATGAAGGAGCTGACCAGCACGGTAAAGCAGAATGCCGACAATGCGCGGCAGGCGAACCAGCTGGTGGTGTCGGCGTCGGAATTTGCCGTGCAGGGCGGACAGGTGGTCGGGCGCGTGGTCGATACCATGGGCGCCATCAATGCCAGCTCGCGCAAGATCGTCGATATCGTCGACGTGATCGACAGCATCGCTTTCCAGACGAATATCCTGGCCTTGAACGCAGCGGTAGAGGCTGCCAGGGCGGGCGAGCAGGGACGCGGCTTCGCCGTCGTCGCCAGCGAAGTGCGCAGCCTGGCGCAACGTTCGGCCAGTGCCGCGCGCGAAATCAAGGCCATGATCGGCGATTCGGTCGAGCGCGTCGACGCGGGCAGCAAGCTGGTGGACGAGGCGGGCGCCACGATGGACAAGATCGTGGCATCCGTGAAGCAGGTGGTCGACTTGATGAGCGAAATCGCCGCCGCCAGCCAGGAGCAGAGCCTGGGCATCGAACAGGTCAACCAGGCCATCACGCAGATGGATGAGGTCACGCAACAGAATGCCGCCCTGGTCGAGGAAGCGGCGGCCGCCGCCGGCAGCCTGGAAGAGCAGGCGGCCAGCCTGGTGCGGGAAGTGGGCGTGTTCAAGCTCGATGCGGGCGCCGCTGCCAGCGCGCTGGCGGCGCCCGCGCATCCGGGCCGCTGACAGGCTGGCTGGCGGTCAGGACGCCGCTCGGCTTGGCGTTTCCTGGGCGTGGCTGCGCTATGGCGCGTGGGCCGCTGCCGTGGCTTGCTTGTCGCACGTTGCCAAGGTACCTGTGCATGCGGAAAACGTTTCCAGATAGGTGATGGTTTTCTCGTATTCGTCGATCAGGTAGCGCAGCTGATATGCCATCTCGACAGATTCGCCTGTGCCTTTGTCCCGCAGCCTGTACATATCTTTCAAGAAGCGTTTTCTTCGCGCCAGTTCCGCAGCCAGGCGCGCCTTGCGCTCGGCGGCCGGTGGCAGCGGATACGGCTTGCCATTGATGGATTTGACGCCCTCAGACGTCAGATCCAGGTCCTTGCCGGGGGCGCGAAATTCCACGCCCATTGTTCCATCCGCCTGCACCAGTATCAGCAGTTCGTCGGCGTCGCTGTTGGCTGGCAAGGTCATGGCCAGCACTTCAGGCTTGCCCTTGGGCAGCCAGCGATATTCGAGCTTGACCTGCAACGGCGCCGCGGCCTGCGCCGGCAGGTAGAAGCAGCAGCTGGCGGCGCTGCTCATGTAAGGACTCAGTGGATCGGTATCGACAGCGTTGTCGGGATCGCCGACGGAACTGATGCCCACCTGTATCATGCGCGGACTGTAGTTCAAGGTACTGACCGTTACCTTGCGCTCACCGGCGCCGGGCGTGTACGCGTGCAAGCCCCGCTCACCGCGCTCGTTGCCGCCCGCAAGCAGGGGCCGGTGGAACAGGGGGGTAATGCCGAAGCTCGCGATACTGCTGATATAGCCGGTATCGGACGGGCCGACGCGCGAGTCGCTGTTGCCCGGCGTGTGGTAGAGGTAGCCGATCTCGTCCAGCGATAGCGCGCTGACCATGCGGTCTTGCTGAAACAGTGGCGGTGACGCGTAGCTGTCGCCGTTGCCCATGACTTTGGCGTAGATGGGGCCCGTCCATGGACCATGGCCGCCAAAGCGCGCGAGTACCACGTACTCGCCCAGCAGCGATTTTACTTTCAGGACATCCTTGGTCTCGCCAGTGACGGGGTCGATGATGGAATAAATGCCCGGAAAGGGATTGGTGGCGACACGCCACAGCGTGGGCATGGCAAAGCAGAGTCCGGCAACGATGGCGATGCCGGTGGCGATGGCAGTGCTGGTTTTCATGCTTCGTCCAGTCGTTGTTGCTGCGTGTCCTGCGTTGCCGCAGTGGCGCCGGGGGCGATCCCGTTCATCCGGCAGAACGCCACGAGGTCGGCCGGATAGAAGGGCGCGCCGCGATAGCCGCTGTCATCGATATCGAGCACGCAGGTGATGGCGGCCGCTTCCCAGGACCAGTAGCCCCAGAACGAGGTGTCGCGCCGGTGGCTGTCGTAATAGGGCTCGCGGCGGCTGGCTGCATACCATTGCTGCAGATAAGCTGCATCAGCGCAGGACGGGCATCTTTTTCTGCCGCGAATATCTTGAGTGTATTGACGTAGGGCAGATGGCGCGTGCACTTTGGCCAGGCGGCATCCCTGCCGGCGACGAAGCATGCCAGCAGCCGCTCCAGCAAGCCATCCTTTTCATGGTTATTGAAATCGATGACGGGCGCCAGCCGGGGCAGCAAACTGCCGCAGCCCAGCAAAATGCCTAGGCAGACCATGCGGTTGACCTGCTCGTAGCCGTCGCCGGGCAGGGCGAAGTGGGTAAATCCCTGTTCGGCTTCGCCGGCCTGAGCGTCAAATGTCATGTCATAGCGGGCAAACGCCAGCCAGTAAGCGAGTATCGTGGAGTACGCGGCGCGCAACTCATCCAGCGCGTGACCGGCGCTGTAGGCGAGGGCTAGCTGGTCGACGCCATCCCAGGCCCGCTGGCGCGTGGCCGTCATGAAATTTTCTGGTGGAATATGTTGCAGCACGTGCGCCGGCTGTTGCAAGCCGGCTGCCACCATGTCGTAGCACTCATCCTGGCTTTCCTTGCTTTCAAGGTAGATGGCATAGGACAACCGCGCTTCCCTGCGCCGGGCCCAAAAATCCCGTTCGTTCAGCGTCTGCATCCTTGCCCCTTGCTGATTATGGTTGCGGCCATGTAACTTCGCTGGTGTAGCGGCCTTCCTTGCGTAGCCGTCGCGCATAGTCGACCAGATCCCTGGGGTACACCAGATGCGCGGCCTGGCTATCTTCCAGGTCGAGCAGGAAAACCGTCGCCCCCGCTTCGAATGCCCAGTAGCCGTAGTAGCCGGCATAGCCTTCCTCGCTGATATTGAGATGCTCGTTGTACCAGCGCGGATGATGTTTCATGGCCGGATACCATTGTTTCAGGTATTTCTGGAGCAGGGCCAAGGTAGCGTCCTCATCCTCCTCATAGAACACTTGCAGCAGGGTGTCATAGGGCCTGGCGATGATGCAGGCGTCGAGTGCTTGTCCATCCTCCACATACCCGTCGATCAATTGCTCGAACAGGCCATCGCGGCCACGGTGGCTGCGCAGCACGTGGATGATGCGCAGCACCGAACGGTGATCGCGCAGCAGGATGGCAATGCTGAGCAGTTGCAAGGTGTCCTCATAGTCGGACAGGACGTAAAACTCTGGTGCTCCCTCATATTCGTAGGGCCCAAACTCTGGAAACTCAAGCGCCGCATCCTGCTGATAGAGTTGATCGACCGCATTCCATTCTTCAAACTTATCCACGATGCCCGCGATGCGCGGCGCCAAGGCCTCGATGGACTCGCCCGCCGTATAGTCGAGCATCCAGATCCAGAGTTCTTCTAAATACAAAAAATGATGGACGGAAGCATTTTCCTGCGCTGAGTCGGCGACCTTTTTGTTTTCCAGTCCTCCTGCAATCAGCGCAAATTGATTGCTGCGCGTTTTGACATACAGTTCTTCATCCAGAAATTGCTGGCGGCGCCGCTCAGTGAATGGACGATTGTTCATCTTGTCTGGCTGCCGTCGTGATCGACGCGTAAGGAAGATGCGTTTACATGGAAAAATGCGGACATTGCCTGGGACTCCGTGTGATGAGGGAAACGTACTGGCAGTTGATGTAATGACTTGTTTGCAAGATTACATACTAGAAATAGTGATTCAACAAGCGCGATTCAATTGAATCGTGTGCCAGAAAGAAATATTCAAAATAGCTACCATGAGCGACTCGATGGCGTGCCGCAGGTATTTTTCGGCCGTCATCGTCTTTTACGTGAACCGGAGCAAGCATGAGCAAGATCAAATACGCGGCCGCAGCGGCCTTATGGGCCAGCCTGTCGCCCGCCATGGCGGCGTCCACCCCGGCCGCACCACCATTCCTCGATGTGCTCGCCTATCAGTACGCCAATTGCGTCAAACCTGCCTACCATCAGGCCGACCTGCTGGTACAGGACGGGGCGGGGCACTACCAGATCGACGTCAAGGGGGAGGCCTACACGGTCGAACTGCAGGAACGCATGGGCTTTTCGCTGCAGGCGGGCACAGGCGGTCCCGTGGCGGCCGTCGTCAAGCTGGACCGGCCGCCACAGGGACAGTTCGCGGAGCAGGCGCGCTGGCGCGAGCGCTGGCTGCGCGACGTGGCCGAGCGCAGCGGCGTGGCGCTGGACGAGCGGGCGCTTGCCGGCGGCGCGCGCCTGCTGGCCGTCAACAAGGGTGAGATCAAGGGGAACTATGTGGGGCAGTCGCTGCTGATCGATCCGGCACGGCAGTTGTTCATCGATATCGCGTGGCCGAACACGCTGGATATCTATCGCGGCCCCGATGCCCTGCGGCAGGTGCGGCAAGTGCAGGACGATGTCTGGAAACGCATGCTGTCCTGCCCGCCGGCCGCGTGAAGCCGGTCGCCTTCGCATATCCCTGCTGCGTGCACGTGCATACACAAATAATAATGATTCTCATTTATAATTCAGCGCTATGGGATGCAATGGGCTGGCGCCATGGCGCCACGGGTGGTGAAGGAGGGCATGATGGGCAGTGTGTATGGCAACGAGGACGCGATCGCGCACGAGCATCGCGTACTGATGGGCGAATATGGGCGGGCGCAGGCGCGTTGCAGTGCGCAGCTGGCGGCGCAGGCGGCCCGCATCGCGCAGCTGGAGTCGGAATTGATGCGCGCGCGGGCGCAGGTGGTGATCCGCGATTCCAGGCTGGCGCTGGCGCGCGATGAACTGGCCGAACTGGCGGCCAGCGTGCCGGGCTTGCCGACGCGTGCCAGGCTGGCCCGCCGGGTCGAGTGGCTCGGTGAGCGCGTGCAGGACCTGATGCGCGAGCTGCTGCGCCTGCAGTGGCTGCCGGCGCCATCCTTGCAGGCCGACGTGCGCGAAAAAGCCGTGCTGTATGTGGGCAATTATTCAGGCCTGGCACCGGGCCAGCACGCGGCCGGCGCCAACGTGGCGCAGCTGGCCATCGAGCAGGCGGGCGGGCGCTTCCTGCACCATGCGGGCGGCGATGACGGCGCCGACGACGTGGCTGCGCTGGAAGCCGGTCTGGTGGCGGCCGACCTGGTGATTTGCCAGACGGGCTGCGTCAGCCACGATGCCTACTGGCGCGTGCATGACCATTGCAAGCGCACGGGCAAGCAGTGCGTGCTGGTGGACCAGCCGCAAGCCATGCATTTCGTGCGCAAGGAGGCGCTGGCCGATTTTTGATGCCGGATTAACGCCTGCTTAATCCGCATGGGGCAGAATGGCCATCCATTCGATGTCATAGCGAGCGCCCATGCTGTCCCTGCAAATCGGTCCCCTGGCCCTGCCCACGGGCCTGGTCCTGTTGTTCGTTTCCCTGTGCGTCGCCTACGGCGCGGCGTGGTGGCTGCGGAAGCACCGCCGGCTGCCGGACGCCGGCCCCCTCGTTTCCGACATGCTGATCGCCGGCCTGTTGGGGGCGCGCGTGGCGTTCGTGCTGCGCTGGCACGAACAGTATCTGGCCGCGCCCGCGTCCATCCTCAATATCCGCGACGGCGGCTTCCTGGCGCCGGCTGGCATCGCGGCCGCGCTGGCCATCGCCGCGTGGCGCTGCCGGGGTCCCGCCATGGCGCTCATGCGCCGGCCGCTGGCTGTCAGCGTGGCCTGCGGTGCGCTGGCCTGGGGCGTGTTGAGCGCAGGGCTGGGGCTGGCGTACGACAAGCCGGCGGCCTTGCCGGCCGTGGCCCTGCAGACGCTGGACGGCACGTCCACCCGCCTGGCGGCGCTGGCCGGTGGCAAGCCCATGGTGGTCAACTTGTGGGCCAGCTGGTGCCCGCCATGTCGGCGCGAGATGCCCGTGCTGGCCGCCGCACAGCAGGCGCGCGCCGATATCGTCTTCGTGTATGCGAACCAGCGCGAGGATGCGGTCGCCGCCATCGCTTTCCTGGACAGGAGCGGCGCGACCCTGCGCAACGTGGTGCTCGACGGCGAGGCGGCGCTGGGCAAGGCGGCCGGTTCCTCGGCCCTGCCCACCACCCTGTTTTATGACGCGCAGGGGCGGCTGGCCGATACGCACCTGGGCGAATTGTCCGACGCTTCGCTGGCCAGCAAGCTGCAGAAGATCGCGCCCGTTCCCTGAGGCGGGTATGCTTTGTTGACGTAGCCGTGGAGTTCTCTGATAGTATACCCCCCTATAGTATTTATCGGAGTGAATTATGGGCCACACGGCACACAACAAGACCAGGCTGCTCAATCGCGTCAAGCGCATCCGTGGACAGGTGGAAGGCCTGGAGCGGGGACTGGAAGAGGGCCGCGACTGCGGCGAAGTGCTGCAGCTGATCGCCGCCGTGCGCGGCGCCGTCAATGGCCTGATGGCCGAAGTCATCGAAGAGCATTTGCGCGAGCACGTGGCCAGTCCCGATATCTCCGGCGAAGAGCGGGCCAGAGGCGCCGACGACATCGCGGGCATCCTGCGCACCTACCTCAAATAAGGAGAACGTCATGAAAACGCAATCCCTCAGCGAAGACCTCTCCGCCTGGCAGCACGAACACGTCTTCGGCGCCGCCAGCGACAAGGCCGAGCGCCGCGCGCGCATCGTCATGTGGATCACCTTGGCCACCATGGTGCTGGAAATCGTCGCCGGCTGGTGGTACAACTCCATGGCCCTGCTGGCCGATGGATGGCATATGAGTTCGCACGCGCTGGCCATCGGCCTGGCCGCATTTGCGTATGCGGCGGCGCGCCGCTATGCGCGCGACCCCCGCTTTGCCTTCGGCACGTGGAAGATCGAGGTGCTGGCCGGCTATACGAGCGCCATCCTGCTGCTGGGCGTGGCTGTGCTGATGGTGGCCGCTTCCGTCGAGCGCCTGTTCTCGCCGCAGCCCATCCACTATCCGCAGGCGATGGCGGTGGCGGCCTTCGGCCTGGCGGTCAACCTCGTGTGCGCGCTGATCCTCGGCGGGCACCACGACCATGACCACCATGATGGCCACGATCACCATGACCATCATGGGCACCACGACCACCATGGCCATGGCGAAGACCTGAACATGAAGGCCGCCTACATCCACGTGCTGGCCGACGCCGCCACGTCCGTGCTGGCCATCGTGGCGCTGGCCGGCGCGTGGGCTTACGGCTGGCAGTGGCTCGATCCCGTGATGGGTATCGCGGGCGCCGTGCTGGTGGCGCTGTGGGCGAAAAAGCTGATGCTGGACACGGGCAAGGTCTTGCTGGACCGCGAGATGGACCACCCCGTGGTGGATGAAATCCGCGAAGCGGTGGAAGTGGAAAGCGCCGGCGACACGCCGCGCATCGTCGACCTGCACGTGTGGCGAGTCGGCAAGCAGCTGTATTCGTGCGCCTTGTCCGTCGTCAGCCGCGACGCTGCATTGACGGCCGCCGAACTGCGCGCGCGCATCGGCATCCACGAGGAAATCGTCCACAGCACCATCGAGATTATTCGCCGGCCTTGATAATGATGGGGAAAAAAGCCCGTTGATGCGGGGCGTAGGCCGTATAATGTCGGCTTTTACAGCACGCGCTGTTCACCAGACAGAGAAGAAAATGAGCACATTACCACCATGCCCGCAATGCCAATCCGAATTCACGTACGAAGACGGCAGCCAGTTGATCTGCCCTGAGTGCGCGCATGAATGGTCGGCCACGGCTGGCGAAGCCGTGGAAGAGGGCGCCCGTGTGTACCGCGATTCGGCCGGCAATATCCTGCAGGACGGCGACACGGTCAGCGTCATCAAGGACTTGAAATTGAAGGGCGGCGGCGGTGTCGTCAAGATGGGCACGAAGGTCAAGAACATCCGTTTGGTCGACAGCGACCACGACATCGACTGCAAGATCGACGGCTTCGGTTCCATGAGCTTGAAGACGGAATTCGTCAAGAAAGTGTAAGACTTTTCCTTGCCATTCGCGGCGCGCCTCGCATTGTTGCCGGCGCGCCGTTTTTTATTTCAGACCCCATGCAAATCGACCATCTCCGCCAGCGCCTGCGCGCCTTGGGCGCCAAGCCCCTGCACGAACAGCGCGTGCTGCGCGACTGGATACAGGGCCAGCCGCACGACCAGGGCCGGCGCCGCGCCGAAGACTTTTTGCCGCTGCCCGTGCGCGACGCCTTGCCTGCGCTCGACCTCGAACTGCAGGGCATGCTGAAACTGCTCAGCACCCATCCGGGTGCCGACGGTTCCGCGCGCCTGCTGGTGGGGCTGCACGACGGCCAGACGGTGGAAAGCGTGCTGCTGCCGCGCGACGGCCTGTGCGTGTCGAGCCAGGTGGGCTGCGCCGTCGGCTGCCAGTTCTGCATGACGGGCCGTGACGGCTTGATCCGGCAAGTGACCAGCGGCGAGATCGTCGCCCAGGTGGTGCTGGCGCGCACCTTGCGCCCGGTGAAAAAAGTCGTCTTCATGGGCATGGGCGAACCGGCGCATAACCTGAACAATGTGATGGAAGCGATCGAGCTGCTGGGCACGGAGGGCAATATCGGCCATAAGAACCTCGTGTTCTCCACCGTAGGCGACCCGCGCGCCTTCGAACGCCTGCCGCAGGGGCGGGTCAAGCCGGCGCTGGCCCTGTCGCTGCACACGACGAAGCCGGCGCTGCGCGAACAGCTGCTGCCGCGCGCACCCAGGCTCACACCGCGCGAGCTGGTGGACTTCGGCGAAGCGTATGCGCGCCTGACCGGCTATCCGGTGCAGTATCAGTGGACGCTGATGGAAGGCGTCAACGATGGCGACGACGAGATGGACGGCATCGTCGCGCTCTTGCAGGGCAAGTACGCGGTGCTCAACATGATCCCGTATAACACCATCGATGACTTGCCGTTCAGGCGTCCCAGCTGGGACAAGGCGCGCGCCATCGCCGCCGCCCTGCACGCGCGCGGCGTGCTGACCAAATTGCGCGATTCGGCCGGTCAGGACGTGGAGGGGGGCTGCGGGCAGTTGCGGGCGCGCGAAGCGAAGGGCAAGGTCATTGCCATCCGTGCCAGCGTGACGGCGTAGGTCGGATTAGCGGAGCGTAATCCGACATTCGCCCATACGCCTACAATGATGTCGGATTACGCGGTGCCCGCTAATCCGACCTACTCGGCTCACACCCCACCGAGCAAATCATTTTCATTCAATATCGCAAACGCGATCTCGGGATGCGCGACCAGGCAGCGGCGCACGGCGGCGGGAATGGCGGCGCGCGTCTTGCGGCACAGGCCGGGCCGCTCCAGCAGGCGGATCTGGAAGCCGCGCACGGTGCGCACTTCGCCGCTGCCGGGCACGATCTGCAATTCCACGCCTAGGTTGCTCTTCAACAGCCGCTGCAGCTTCTGCAGTTGCGCATATGTGGCGATACCCTCGATGTGCGCCAGCAGGCGCTTTTCTTCCGTCAGGTTCAGGCGCAGGATGGACAGGTCCGCCTGCGGATCGTCGAGCAATCGCTCGCGCTCGCAGTCGCACAGCTGCGGCGGGCACTCCTTGCGGACTTCAAAATCGACGATGCGCATGCTGGTGTTCCAGTGACGTTCCAATGGCGATCCGGGATCAATCAAGTATCGTCCGCCGCCTGGCGCATGTCAATCAGCGCGGGCTGACGATCAGGCGCCAGCGGATGGCGCCTTGCTCGCTGCTGTGCTGGTGGTGGTTTTGCGGCGGCATGACGTGGCCTTCCGTCGAGACGATTTCATGCGCGCAGCCGTCGCAGCGGTAGATGCCCGAATACGGCACGGCTTCGCCGGGCGAGGTCAGTTCATCGAAACGCGGGTGCATGGAGCGCGCCACGTAGCTGGGGTTCTTGTAGTCGGCCATGGCTTCCTCGTGGAGTGGATAATGGCCCATTTTGGCACACAATCGTGCACGGCCTTGACCGCGTGTCTTGGCGCGCGCGCCGCCCTGTGTTGTAATGTTGATCATCCCGACGGAGTACGCAAGGCCATGAGAACCCGCATCAAGATCTGCTGCATCGCTTCCATCGACGAAGCGCAACTGGCCATTGCCGCCGGCGCCGACGCGCTGGGCCTGGTGGCCGCCATGCCGTCCGGCCCCGGCCCGATTCTCGACGTGCGCATCGCGCAGATCGCCGCCTGGACGCCGCCGCCCGTGGCCACCTTCCTGTTGACGTCCGAGACGACGGCGGCAGCCATCGCCGAACACGTGCGCGCCACGCAGCCTTCCACCGTGCAGATCGTCGGCCATATCGATCCCGGCGAAGTGGCGCAGCTGGCGCGCTTGCTGCCGCACGTGCGGCGCGTGCAGGTGATCCACGTGGAGGGACCGGAGGCGTTGGCGCTGATCCCCGCCTACGCGCCCCATGTCCACGCTTTTTTGCTCGATTCGGGACGCCCCGGCGCGGCTGTGCCGGAGCTGGGTGGCACGGGCCGCACGCATGACTGGTCCGTCAGCGCGCGCTTCGTGCGCGCCAGCCCCCGTCCCGTCTTCCTGGCCGGCGGCCTCGATGCGAACAACGTGATGGAGGCGCTGCGTCAGGTACGCCCCTACGGCATCGACCTGTGCTCGCGCGTGCGCACGGACGGCCAGCTCGATGTCATGAAGCTGGCCTTGCTGATGGCGGCCGTGCGCGACGCGGATGCGGCGCTGTATGCGGAAGGCTAAGCCGTAGTTGCCGATGCGTTCATCTCGCGCACGAACGCTTCCGTAAACGCGGCCACCATGCCGCTGGCCGCGCGCGGCGAGATCAGGCCCACGACGGAATGCGATTCCTCGTCCGGCAGCGCGATGAAACGCACGCCGGGCGGCGCCACCAGGCGCATGCTGTCGGGGACGATGGCGATGCCCATATTGGCTTCGATCAGGTTCAGTTGCGAGGTCTTGCGCGACAGCGCGCGCGCCGCCTTCGGGAAGAATCCCTGCGCCAGGCACAGGCCCGCCACCAGGTAGCTCAGGCCCCCCCGGTCCTTGTGCGGGATCGAGACGAACGCTTCGTCGCGCAGGGCGGCGATCGTCGTGCGCTCCAGCGCCGCCAGCGGCGACATCGCCGACACGGCCACCACCAGTTTTTCCGCAAACAGTTCGCGCACGACGATGTTGGCGTGCTTGCGCAGGGTGGGCAGGCGCACGAGGCCCAGGTCGGCGCGGCCTTCTTCGATATCAAACGCCTGGTTTTCCGACGAGCCTTTCGACACGTCGAGCGAAACGCCGGGGAATTGCGCCAGCAGCCGGTTCAGCACGGCGCCGATGGCGGGCGTGAGGGTGACGGAACTCGAATGCAGCAGGCGGATGATGCCTTGCGCGCCTTGTCCCACGTGGCGCGTCTGGCGCACGGTTTCGTCGATGTCGTCGAGGATGCGCTTTGCCCGCTCATAAAAGACCTGTCCGGCGGGCGTGAGCTCGATATGGCGCGCGTCGCGCGTGAGCAGCAGGGCTTGCACCTCGCCCTCGAGCTCCTTGATTTGCCGGCTCAGGGCCGACTGCGCGATGTACAGCTTTTCCGCCGCGCGCGAGTAGCTGCCCGCATCGACGACTTCGACAAAGTAGCGGAACTGTCTGATGGAAATCAATCGTATGCCTTTTCGAGATCGGAGACTGCCTGATTTGATATTGGCCTGGCCCCGGCGTTCGCGCTACAGTGGCCTGGTCTGCTGTCACTGCAAAGGAAAGACCATGCTGGAATTGATCGGGGTGCTGGGACTGCTCGTCAGTATTATCGTAAAACTGATTTTCGTCCAGATCGGCGGCGCGGCCGAGGGCAAGGAGGACTAATATGCCAGCGTCGCCACATACGGTGCCGACAACGCCAGCGTTTTCAGGCGGCAGGCCGGTGCGGCCCCATCCCACTCCGCCAACTGCTTGCCCGCGCACTTGAGCGCCGCCTCGCGCGCCGTCCATGCCTGCGCCAGGCGCCGCGGGCGCTGATCGGCAGGGCAGTCGGCCAGCTTAGCTGCCACTTGCGGCCCCAGATAGTCGCGTGCCAGATGGAACCAGTCGGCAATGTCCTGCACCCGCATCACGTCGATGCCGACGAGATCATGCAGGCCGATGGCGGCCAGCGACAGTCCTTCGTCATGGCTGAACGACAGGCTGGCCGCGCGGCCGGCCAGCAGCAAACGGGGAGGGGCGCCCGGTGTCGATTCCACTGTAATCGCCCCGATGTCCAGGTTTTGCCACTGCGCCGCCGCTTCCCGCACGGCCTGGCGCAGGTGCGCGCGCGCTTCCGTGCGGGATGGCGGCGGCACGATGCCGATCGCCAGCACGCCGTCTCTTGACAAGAGCACCGTAAAATCCATCAGCTGCAATCAGCTACGCAAAGGCGCGGCCGGGCAGCCCGCCCAGTTGCTGCCGGCGGGGATGTGCTCGCCCTTCATCACCAGGGTCAACGGTCCCAGGCGCGCATTGTCGCCCACCTTGGCGCTGTACAGCACGGAGCTGCGCGGCCCCATGTAGACGCGCTGGCCGATCTCCACGTGGTCGATCTTCATCACGCGGTCTTCAAATAGATGCGTTTGCGGGCAGGTGAGTGCATTCAATTCGCTGTAGTCGCCGATGTGCACGCAGTCGAATTCCGTGATGTCCGTCGTATCCATGTAGACGCCGCGGCCGATCTTGCAGCCGAACAGGCGGAAGGCCAGCGGCAGCCACGGCGTGCCGCGCAGGTAGCGCATGAAGTTGGGCACGGCGATGCCTTCATACAGGTTCGTGACGCCTTCCGAAATCCACACGAAAGGCGTCCACATGGGCGCCGCATGTTTGCGGTAGCGTCCCAGCAGCAGCCACTTGAACAGTACGACCACCAAAAAATTGCCGATGCCGTAGGCGATGCCGGCGATGGCCAGGTCGCCCACCACTTCGCCCCAGCGCCCTGCGCCCGCGATCGGCATCACGTCCAGCACCAGCGTGTAGCCGACGGCGATCACCACGGCGTGCGGCGCGACGATGCGGAACGCTTCGATCAGGCTGCGTCCCAGGCGGCGCAGCAGCGACGGCTTGAACGTCAGGTGCTCGGCAAAGCCGCTGACCTGTTCGCGCGCGGGCAAATGCATGGGCGGGGAACCCAGCCAGGTATCGCCGCTGTGCATCTGCTCATTGCGCGGCGCGTGCGTGTGCACGCCGATCAGCACATGTTCGGGCAGCACGGTGCCGTCCGGGATATAGCTGCCGTTGCCGACGAAGCTGCGGTGCGAGACGACGGTGGGGCGCATGGTCATCCAGCCGCCGTCGATCTGCTCGTCGCCCAGCATGACGGCGTCGGCGATGAAGGTGTCGTCGCCCAGTGTCAGCATGTCGGGCACGACGCCCAGCGCCGTGGAAATCTCGGCGCCCTTGCCGACCTTGGCGCCCAGCAGGCGGTACCAGTACGGCGCGTACACGGTGGCGTAGATGCCGTGCAGGACGTTCAGGCTCGATTCCTGGATATGGCTGACCAGCCACTTGGCGCAATAGATATTGCTGTGCACGGGCGAGCTGCCCGGTTTCAGGCGCGGCAGCGCGCCCCAGCGGATGGCGGCCGACAGCAGGGCCGTGAGCACGATCAGCACGGCGCTGGCGGGGAAGGCCAGCAGGAAATAGCGGGCCAGCTGGGTCGTCACGTCGCGCCCCTGCAGCCATGGCATCATTTCGCGCTCGTCGAACCAGTCGATCAGCACGAAGCTGGGGAAGACGGGCATGAAGAACAGCACGGCGATGAGGACCATGCCGAAGCAGAAGAACACGGTTTCGCCCGTCAGGCGCAGGCGCGAGACGGCGGGGCGCGGCGGCTGGCTGGCCCTGTCATAGGGGCCGATGTCGCGCGCGGGCGACCCCGTCCAGACGCGACCGGCGGGCACCGAGGCGCCGTCGGCCAGCGCCGATTGCCCCTCGAGGTGACCGAAGGCACCCACTTGCGTATTGCCTTCCAGGATAGCGTAAGAGCTGATGCAGGCATCGTCGCCGATGCTGATCTGCCCCAGCAGCAAGCGGCCCCGTTCCACCCTGGCGTTTTCAAAGTTGACGGCATTGCCCACGCTGACGTTGTCGCCGATGGACAGCAAGTCGGGCGCGCGCAGGGTCATCGAGCCGATGACCACTTCCTTGCCCACTTTGGCGCCCAGCGCGCGCAGCCACCAGCTGTTCAGGGACGAGCCGCTGAGCAGATACGCGGGCGCCGATTCGACCAGGCGGTCGGCCAGCCACCAGCGGTAATAGGTGAAACCCCAGAGCGGATAGCTGCCCGGCTTCAGGCGCCCGGCGATCAGCCACTTGCCGGCAATCGCGATGGCAAATTCTGCCAGGGTCGCGAGCAAGAACACGCCGATCGAGGCGGCGATGGCGCGCGGCACGGTGTCGCCCGTGTCGCCCGTGAAGAAGTGGTAGGTGAAGAACGGCGCCATCCACTGCGCCATGCGCAGGGTGACGAGGCCCGGCACGGCCGCCGCCTGGGCCGCGCCGCAGACCCAGCGCTTCACGGCCGACGGCGGCGTCCAATCCGCTTCCGGCGTGGCCAGCGCGGGCGCCTCGCTCAAGACGGCGGCGATCTTGCCGATCTGCCGGTTCTGGTAAATGTCGCGTACCGTCATGTGGGCGTAGGCCGGATCGGCGCGCAGGCTCGACGCCAGGCGGGCGGCCAGGAAGGAGTGGCCGCCGAGGTCGCTGAAGAAATCCAGCTGGCGCAAGATGGCCTGGCCCGGGAACAGCTTGGCCAGGGCCGCGAACAGGGCCGCTTCGGCCGGCGTTTCCGGCACGTCCGAGACACCCGCCTCGCCGGCCTGCGGCGCGGATAATGGCATGGCTTTCAAGGCCTTCCTGTCGATCTTGCCCGAGGTGAGGCGCGGCATCAGCGGCAGCAATTCAAAACGGCCCGGCACCATGTAGGGCGGCAAATGCAGGTTCAGGGCCGCGCGCAGGGTTTTCGCCGCCAGGGCGTCGCCGGGCGCCTCGTCGCTGCCGACGATGTAGGCCACCAGCTGGTCGATGCCGTCATCCTTGCGCAGCAGGACGGCCACCGTGCCCACGCCCGGCTGCTGCGCCAGCACGGCTTCGATCTCGCCCAGCTCCACGCGGAAGCCGCGTATCTTCACCTGGTCGTCGGCGCGGCCCAGGCACAGCACCTGGCCGTCGGCATCGATGCGTGCCAGGTCGCCCGTGCGGTACAGGCGCGCGTCGTCGTCGCTGCTCGCCCACGGGTTGGGCAGGAATTTTTCCACCGTCAGGTCGGGCCGGCCCAGGTAGCCCTCGGCCAGGCCGGGGCCGATGATGCACAATTCCCCCGTTTCGCCGCGCGCCAGCAATGTCAAGGGACGGTTTTCGCCCGGCTCGGCCACCTGCAGCACCAGCAAGCCGTAGTTGGGCAGCGGCGTGCCGATGGTGACGGGTTCGCCGGGGCGCAGCCGCGCCAGGCTGCACGAGACGGTCGCCTCTGTTGGGCCATAGGTGTTGAACATGGCGCGGCCCGGGCGCGACCAGCGCTCGACCAGGGACTCGGGGCACATCTCGCCGCCCAGGTTGATCAGGCGCAGGCTCGGTACTTCTTCGGCGAACAGGGCCAGCAGGGTCGGCACGGCATGCAGCACGGTGACGTGGTTGGCGGCCAGCGCGCGCGGCAAGGCTTCCGGGTCGCCCGAGATTTCCTTGGGCCCCAGCCACAGGGTGGCGCCCACCAGGTAGGCGATCCAGATTTCCTCGAACGACATGTCGAAGGCGACGGAAAAACCCTGGTAGACGGTGTCGGCTTGCGTGACTTCCAGCACGGCGTTTTCGCTGCGCAGGAAGTGGCAGATGCTGCGCTGATTGATAAATATGCCCTTGGGCTTGCCCGTGGAGCCGGACGTGTAGATCACGTATGCCGGGTGTTCGGGCAAGACTGTGCCGCGCGCGGGCAGCAGTTCGCCCGGCGCGGCAGGGGCCAGCAGGCTTTCCGCCGTCCACACGGGACGCTGGACGCCAGCCTGCTCCAGGCGCGGCGCGAACTGTGCGCAGCTGACGACACCGGCACCATTGGCGTCATCGAGGCACACCTGCAGGCGCTCGACGGGCGTGTCTTCATCGACGGGCAGCCAGGCGGCGCCCGCCTTGGCGATGGCCGCCTGCATCAGCAGCAGAGGGGCGCCGCGCGGCAGCCACAGGCCCACGATGTCGCCGGGCTTGACGCCGGCCGCCACCAGGCGCGAAGCCGCCAGGCCCGCCTGCGCATCGAGTTCGGCATACGTGATGCTGCGCGCGCCATCGATCAGGGCGATTTGTTCGGGACAGCGGCGCGCCGTCGCTTCCAGCAGGTCGGCCAGCACTTCCTCGCGCAGCAGATCCGGTCGCGGCGGGCCGTACAGGATGTCGGCGTGGGTGGAAGGGATGTCTGGGCTGACTGCGGTGAAATCGTTCATGGATGACGCTTATCTGTAATGCGGTGTGAGGAATCTGACGGGCTGCGCATGGTGCGCGGCACAGTTGATACATTACAGCACACAAGACATTTCAGCGTTGCAGAACGGGGAATTTTGCGGGACTTTCAATAATTATGTGGCTGCACGATCAACTGCCATGATTACGGAATGTAAAACGGGGAAACATGGCGCCGATTTGCGCCACAGTAGCCGCCGCCGGATAGCCGTGCAGGGGGCGGCCGGACAGCGCCGCGTCCGCGCAGCCTTCGGCGCGGAACTGCTGCAGCACGTAGTTGTCGACGCCGTTGGTGGCCAGGGTGGCGGCCAGGGCCAGCAGCTGTTCGTCCGGCAGCAAGTCCGGATGGGTGGTGGTGCGGCATTCGTAGGCGACGCCGCTGGCGAGGATGGCGTCCAGGCAGGCGCGTGCCGGGTCGCCGCTGCCGGCCACGCGGGTCACATGACGATAGTCGGCAAACGGCGCCTTGATGTCGAAGCCGACCCAGTCGACCAGGGGCAGCACTTCCTGCAGGCGCTGCGGATAGATGCAGGCCGTGTGCAGGCCGATGCCGAAACCCAGCGCCCTGACGTCCAGCATGGCGCGCGCCAGCGCCGGGTCCATGCATGCCTCGCCGCCGCTGAAGACGACGGCGTCGACGAGGCCCACGCGGCGCCGCAGCCAGGTCAGTACGTCCTGCCACGGCATGGCGCCTTCGGGCGTGCGCGCCTGCAAGTGCGGATTGTGGCAATAGCCGCAACGCCAGGGGCAGCCCTGCACGAACACCACGGCAGCCAGCTTGCCCGGGTAGTCGGTGGCGGAAAAGGGCGTCAGGCCGCCCACTTTCAACTCAGCCATGGCAGGCCGGCTGGCCAACCCGGGCGCTCGCTTCCGTAAAATACTGGCGCTCGTGGAATTCGCCCTGCTTGCCGATGTTGAACGAGGCGACGGGGCGGTGATAGCCCATCACGCGCGTCCAGATTTCGCAGCGCTGGCGTTCGCTGTCGAGCAGGGTGATGGCGGGAGTGAAGTCGGGACGTGCGTTCATGGCGTTTCCTTGAGTGGGTGAGCGAGATCGGACTGCTTGCGGGCGATCAGCTCCGCGTCGCAGGTGGGGCAAAATTCATGTTTGCCGGCCAGGTAGCCGTGGCGCGGGCAGATGGAAAACGTGGGCGTGACGGTGATGTAGGGCAGCGAGAAGCGGCTCAGGGCGCGTTTGACCAGCTCGCGGCAGGCGTTCGCGTCCGACAGCGCTTCCGTCATGTACAGGTGCAGTACCGTGCCGCCCGTGTACTTGCGCTGCAGCGCGTCCTGCAATTCCAGCGCTTCGAACGGGTCGTCCGTGTGGCCGACGGGCAGTTGCGACGAGTTCGTGTAATACGGATTGTCGACGGTGCCGGCCTGCAGTATGGCGGGATAGCGCTTGCGGTCTTCGCGGGCGAAGCGGTACGTCGTGCCTTCGGCCGGCGTCGCTTCCAGGTTGTACATATGGCCCGTCTCTTCCTGGAAGGCCACCATGCGGGCGCGCACGTGGTCGAGCAGGCGGATCGCCAGCGCATGGCCCTCGGCGGACGTGACGTCCCAGGCGTCGCCGCTGAAATTGCGGATCATCTCGTTGATGCCGTTCACGCCCAGGGTAGAAAAGTGGTTGCGCAGGGTACCCAGGTAGCGCTTCGTGTACGGGAACAGGCCCTGCTGCATCAGTTCCTCGATGGTGCGGCGCTTGATTTCCAGGCTGGTCTTGCCCAGTTCCAGCAGGCGGTCCAGGTCCGCCATCAAGGCCGCTTCGTCGCCGCGCCACAGGTGGCCCAGGCGCGCGCAGTTGATCGTCACCACGCCCAGGGAGCCCGTCTGCTCGGCGGAACCGAACAGGCCATTGCCCCTTTTCAGCAGTTCGCGCAAGTCCAGCTGCAAGCGGCAGCACATGGAGCGGATCATGTTCGGCTTGAGTTCCGAATTGATGAAGTTCTGGAAGTAGGGCAGGCCGTAGCGGGCCGTCATTTCGAACAGGCGTTCCGCGTTTTCGCTATGCCAGTCGAAATCCTCGGTGATGTTATAGGTGGGGATGGGGAATGTGAAGACCCTGCCCTTGGCGTCGCCCGCCATCATGATCTCGATGTAGGCGCGGTTGATCATGTCCATCTCCGCCTGCAGCTCGCCATAGCTGAAGTCCATTTCCCGGCCGGCGATGACGGGAATCTGCTCGCGCAGGTCGTCCGGGCAGACCCAGTCGAAGGTGAGGTTGGTGAACGGCGTCTGCGTGCCCCAGCGCGACGGCACGTTGAGGTTGAAGATCAGCTCCTGCATGTACTGGCGCACGTCTTCGTAGCGCAGGCTGTCCTTGCGGATGTAGGGCGCCATATAGGTATCGAAGGAACTGAACGCCTGCGCGCCGGCCCACTCGTTTTGCAGGGTGCCGAGAAAATTGACGATTTGGCCGATGGCACTCGACATGTGTTTCGGCGGGCCTGATTCGATCTTGCCCGGCACGCCGTTCAAGCCTTCGTGCAGCAGGGTGCGCAGCGACCAGCCGGCGCAATAGCCGGCCAGCATGTCGAGGTCGTGGATGTGCAGGGCCGCTTCGCGGTGCGCCGCGCCCACTTCCGGCGGATACACCTGGTCCAGCCAGTAGTTGGCGATGACCTTGCCCGATACATTGAGTATCAGGCCGCCCAGCGAGTAACCCTGGTTGGCGTTGGCGTTGACACGCCAGTCGCGCCGGTCCAGGTATTCATTGATGGACGCGGCGACATCGACCTGGCCGCGTGTGGGGGAAACTGCATTTGTCGTCATGAAACCTCCAATAAACACAACATGCGGTGTTTTTATGGAGATTAATCACTAAATATAGTGGCGTCAAAGGGCGCGTGCAGTTGCGTGACGAATCCTTGATGCAGGTGAAAAAACCACGTCAGCCGCTTTTGTTCCAGCGCGTTTCGCGCAGGATCAGCCAGCTCGCGCAAAAGAACGCGGCGCCGCAGGCGGCCACGCTGGCGACGGAGGCGGGCAGCACGTGCGTCCAGATTTCCAGCGGCGTGTAGGTGCTCCAGCTGGCCACGCGCGCGTCGAAGGTGACGTAGTTCGCCAGCAGCCAGTAGACGGCCAGCAGGCCCGTGCAGATGGCGGCCTGACGCAGCAGCGGCATCTTGCGGCGCGCGAACACGGCCAGCAGGAACAGCAGCAGCACGCCCGGATACGCGCCCAGCACCTCGGGCGACAGCACGGAGATGGTCCCTGCGTCATAGCCATCGGGCGGCCCGGCCCACTGCACCTGCAGCGCGGTGAGGAACAGGGTGAGCAGGAAAATCAGCAGCGGTTTGCGGGTCATGGCGGGCAATCGGATAGGGAAAAAGTGGGGCATTTTACAGCCAGGTCAAGCAAGTTGAACGCGCGCCAGCCATGCATGCATTCCTTCACCTGTGTCAAGGACTGGGCGGTATGGGCGGGGCTATAGTCTGCACCCTGAGCCGATACAGGACTGTGAACACCATGATGCTTGAATCAACCACCGCCACCCGCGTGGCCGGACCGCTGGAACTGGTCTGCCCCGCCGGCAGCCTGCCCGCCTTGAAAGCGGCCGTCGACAATGGCGCCGACACCGTGTACCTGGGTTTTCGCGATGCCACCAATGCACGCAATTTCGCCGGCCTCAATTTCGACGAAAAGGCCATCGCCGAGGGCGTGCGCTACGCCCACCAATATGGACGCAAGGTGCTGCTGGCGCTGAATACCTATCCGCAGCCGCACAACTGGGCCGTGTGGCGCAGCGCCATCGACCGCGCCGCGCAAGCCGGCATCGACGCCATGATCGTCGCCGATCCGGGCTTGATGGCGTATGCAAGCGAGCATCACCCGCAGCTGCGCCTGCACCTGTCCGTGCAAGGCTCGGCCACCAACTACGAAGCGATCAATTTTTACCAGGAACACTTCGGCATCGCCCGCGCCGTGCTGCCGCGCGTGCTGTCGATGGCGCAGGTCGAGCAACTGATCGCCAAGACGGACGTCGAGATCGAGGTCTTCGGCTTCGGCAGCCTGTGCGTGATGGTCGAAGGGCGCTGCGCGCTGTCATCGTATGCGACGGGCGAGGCGCCGAACACGCACGGCGTGTGCTCGCCGGCGAAATCCGTGCGCTGGCTGGAAACGCCGAACGGCCTCGAATCGCGCCTGAACGGCGTGCTGATCGACCGCTACGCACCGGGCGAAAACGCCAGCTATCCGACCCTGTGCAAGGGGCGTTTCGAAGTCAACGACGAAGAGTATTACGCCATCGAGGAGCCGGCCAGCCTGAACACGCTGGCGCTGCTGCCGCAGCTGATCGCCATGGGCGTGCGCGCCGTGAAGATCGAAGGGCGCCAGCGCAGCCCCGCGTATGTGGCGCAGGTGACGCGCGTGTGGCGCGAAGCGATCGACGCCTGCCGCGAAGGCAATGCGCGCTACGCCGTCAAGCCGGGCTGGATGGCGGCCATGGACAAGCTGGCCGAAGGCCAGCAGCACACCTTGGGCGCGTATCACCGCTCCTGGAAATAGCAAAACCTGCTGCGCTTCTCGCCCCCGCCGCGAGCCGCTCGCTACGGTTTTGTCACTTAAAAAAATATTGGAAAAGGCATGCTAAAACTCTCTTTGGGTCCCTTGCTGTACTACTGGCCGCGCGCCACCGTCTTCGAGTTTTACCAGCAGATCGCCGGCACCGCCGTCGATATCGTGTACCTGGGCGAAACCGTCTGCTCGCGCCGGCATGAGCTGCGCCTGGCCGACTGGCTCGATATCGCCGACATGCTGGCCGCCGCCGGCAAGGAAGTGGTGCTGTCGACGCAGGCGCTGATCGAGGCGGGCGCCGAACTGGCCACCCTGCGCCGCATCACGGGCAATGGGCGCTACGGCGTCGAGGCCAACGACATGGGCGCCGTGCATTGCATGGAAAAGGGCGCATCCTTCGTCGCCGGCCCCCATTTGAACCTGTTCAATGGCCCCAGCCTGCAACTGATGGCGCGCCTCGGTGCGCGGCGCTGGGTGATGCCGCTGGAAATGGGACAGACGGCGCTGGCCGAGATGCAGCGCCAGAAACCGGAAGGGCTGGAGACGGAAGTGTTTGCCTACGGACGCATGCCGCTGGCGTTTTCCGCGCGCTGCTTCACGGCGCGCAACCGCAACCTGCCGAAGGACGACTGCGGCTACAGCTGCCTGGAAGAGCCGGACGGCCTGCTGCTGCGCACGCGCGACGAAGTGCCCTTCCTCGTACTCAATGGCACGCAGACGCAGTCGGCGCTCGTCTACAACCTGGTGCGCGAACTCGACGCCATGCGCGACATGGGCGTGTCGGTGGCGCGCATCAGTCCGCAAGCCATGCATACGGAACAGGTGATCGCCATCTTCGACCGCGCCCGCCGGGGGCAGGTCAGCGGCATCGGCGCCCAGGCCCAGCTGGCGGCCTGCCAGCCGGCCGGCGCCTGCGACGGCTATTGGCACGGCCAGCCCGGCATGGAACAGCACGCCGCCCATTGAACGCATCGAAAGGAAGAACATGCAAGATCAACTGGAAAGATTGCCGGTCCCGGTCCCGGCCAAGCCTGCCATGAGCAAGCCCGCCGTGTCGTACCGGCTGCCCGAACCGCTGGCCGAATTGCTGTCCAAGCTGCCGCCGTATCCCGCCTCCTGGCTGTTCGTGCAAGGCTTGAACCGCTTGCTGGCGCCGCAATTGCCCGACGACGTGCGCTGCAGCCTGGAGGGGCGCAGCCTGCGCTTGCGCTTGCTGGACGCCGGTATCGCCTTCGATTTTGAGTGGCAGGGCACGGTGTTCGTGGCCGAACGCTATGTTGACGTGCCGGACCTGTGCATCGCCGCCAGCGTGCATGACTTGATGCTGCTGGCGCGGCGCCAGGAAGATCCGGACACCCTGTTCTTCAGCCGCCGTTTGAGCCTGGAAGGCGATACGGAGCTGGGCTTGCTGTTCAAGAATACGCTCGATGCCATCGAATTGCCGCCGTTCGACCTGCAGTCGCTGGGACCGCGCCGCGTGCTGGCGCATTTGCGCGACCGGGGCGCGCGGGGAGGCTGAGCGGAAAAGGGGAGGCGGGCGCTCAGTGGCGGCAGTGGCCGCAGGCGCCGCTGCACGATGGCAATTGTTCTTCATCGGACGCCTCGCCCATGAAGCCGGCGTCGTTGACGGCGGTCAGCAAACGTTCCTGCGTGGCCAGGCGTTCGTCGAATTGCACCGTGGCGCCGTGGCGCGCCAGCGAGACGCAGACGGTGGCCACGCCTGTGACGGCCTCAAGTGCGCCCGTCAATCTGTCGGCGCAGCCTTCGTGATCCATTCCAATAATATTCAAGCGCGCTGTCTGCATGTGGTCCTCTTGTTTTTCAGATAAAAAAACAGCGTAGGCGAGGGGCGCGCATGCCGTCCAGAGCAGCACGCAAGATTTATTTTCTATTTACGGTTTTATTGATCTGGATTAATTTGCACCGCTCCACTTCCGCCTGAATTGCTGTTGTTTTGTACACAGTTTCCATAATCCAGTCGACAAGCGTGCCCTGCTGCGCGATACTGTCATTCTGATAAGAACGCTGATGAAAGCGCTGGAAAGGAGGGGCCATGCAGCGCCGCCCCCTGCTCAAGCTTGCCGCCCTGTGGCCGTTGGGCGCTGCCGCCGCCGGCACGTCGCCGCCGCTGCCGCTCGTCTATCCGCGCCACCAGGCGCTCGATGATCCGCAGCAAGGTTATGTGACGGCCTTGCTGCAAATGGCGCTGTCGCGGTCGGGCCATGCCTATGCCTTGCGCCGCTCCGCACTGCGCATGGTGCAGACGCGCGCCATGCAGGAAATCGCCATGGCGTCAGGCAGCGTCGATGTCGTCTGGGCCATGACGAGCCGGGCGCGCGAAACGCAATTGCTGCCGGTGCGTATACCGATCGACCGTGGCCTGATCGGCTGGCGCGTGGCCCTGATCCATGCCCGCCAGACGCAGCTGCTGCGCGGCGTGCGCAGCGTCGCCGCCCTGGCGCGGCTGTCTGCCGGCCAGATGCGCGACTGGCCCGACTGCGCCATCCTGCAGGCGAACGGCTTGCGCCTCGATACCTCGAGCACCTACGAAGGCCTGTTCCAGCAGCTGGCGGCGGGGCGCATCGACTACTTTCCCCGCTCCGTGATCGAGGCCCAAAGCGAGCTGGCCAGCCACGCGCAATTGCCGCTGGCGCTAGACACCCACCTGGTCATCCGCTACCCGGCCGCACTGTACTTTTTTGTCGGCAAGCACCGGCCGGAACTGGCGCGCCACATTGAACTGGGACTGGAAACCATGCTGGCCGATGGCAGCTTTGCGCAGCTGTTCCAGCGCCATTTCGGCCGTCTCGCGCAGGGCCTGAATCTGTCCCGGCGTTACGTGCTGGAGCTCGTCAATCCTGACCTGCCGGAGGAGACGCCGCTGGCGCGCAAGGCACTTTGGTATCGTCCAAATCATTACTAATGGTTTAGTTGAGCTATGTCAAACGACTGCTTCAATCGTGCGCAGGATGTTTGAGGAAACGCAAAGCGAGTTCAACAGAACACCTGTTGACACTTATAAAATTTTCGCCGAACATCATTCCATCTTGCAACACTTTGCAATACTTTCCCAGCGATAGCCGCCATGGCGGCTGTCGTGCGGACCCGTGCGCCCGTTCAACGGCAAGCCGCCGCCAGCCACCGAACGCTGTGCTCCCTTGTAACCATCCGTTATCTTTTCGAAGGTTTGCCCATGCTCGATTCGATCGCGTCGGTATTGCACCAGGTGCCGGAATTGGCCCTGTTCCTGGCGCTGGCGCTGGGCTACGCGGTAGGGCAGATACGCTTCGGCCCGATCCAGCTCGGCGGCGTGTGCGGCACCCTGATCGCCGCGCTGCTGATCGGCCAGCTTGGCATTACCCTGGACGCCAGCGTGAAAAACGTTTTCTTCATGCTGTTTATCTTTGCCCTCGGCTACGCGGGCGGTCCCCAGTTCTTTGCCAACCTCAATGCCAAGGGCTTGCGCTTGGGAATACTGTGCCTGATCGAAGTGGTGGTGGTGCTGGCGCTGGTGCTGCTGGCCACGCGTTTCCTGGGCCTGGACCAGGGGACGGCGGCCGGCATGATGGCGGGCGCGGCGACGGAATCGGCCGTCGTCGGCACCGCCACGGACGCGATCTCGAAGCTGGCGCTGCCGGCGGCCCGCATCGCCGAGCTGCAAGCCAATGTGGTCACCGCGTATTCCATCACGTATATCTTTGGCCTGATCGCCATCGTCATCGTCACCAGCCAGATTTTTCCGCTGTTGTTGCGCGTCAATCTGCGCGAGGAAGCGGACAAATTATGGGAAAAAATGGGCGGCGCGCAGGCGGGCGCCGACGATTTGCAGGCGACGCCGGAAATGGTCGGCCGCGCTTACCGCATCAGCCGGGGCGCGGGACGCCGCCTCGATGCCTTGCAGCATATTTTTGCGGGCCGCGCCAGCATCACGCGCGTGCGCCGGCACGGCAAGGTCTTGCCGCTGGAGCCGGCACTGCGCCTGCGCAATAACGACGAAGTGCTGGTGATCGGCCACCGTCCCGCACTGGTGGCGGCCGAAGCCATCCTGGGCGAGGAATTTGCCGACACGACGGGCTTGAACATGGCCGTCTCCGCCGTCGAAGTGGTGCTGCAGCAAGCCGCGCTGGTCGGCCAGCCCTTGCGCCAGCTGGCCTTGCCCACCGGCGTGCATGTGGCGGCCGTCATCCGCGGCGAGCACAGCATGCCGCCCTTGCCCGACCTGGCCCTGCAGCGCGACGACGTGCTGCGCCTGTATGGCACGACGGAAGGACGCGAACTGAACACGGCGCTGTCGGCCATCGGCAAGCGCGTGCCCACGGGCGACCGCAGCAATATCGTCTACGCCAGCATTGGCATCGTGCTCGGTGTGTATATCGGCGGCTTTACCGCCAGGCTGGGCGGCATTCCGTTTTCGCTGGGCACGGGCGGCGGGGCCTTGCTGACGGGGCTCGTATTCGGCTGGTACCAGGCGCGAAAACCTGGCATGCCGGGCATCCACCCCAGCGCGCTCGACATGATGAAGGATATCGGCCTGGCCACCTTCATCGCCTGCGTCGGCCTGGCGTCGGGACCGCAGGCAATCGAGCTGGTGCGCCAGTACGGCTTGTCGCTGCCGCTGATGGGCGTCTTGATCGCCGTCATCCCCGCCTCGCTGTCGTTGCTGGTGGGCCACTTTTTCCTCAAGCTGGAAGCGCCCGTGCTCTTGGGCGCCATCGCCGGCCAGCAGTGCAGCACGCCAGCCTTGTCGGCCGTGCAGAACGCGGCCGGCAATTCCACGCCCTTGCTGGGCTACACGATTACCTATGCCATCTCGAACGTGGTGCTGCCTCTGCTGGGGCCGCTCATCGTGGCCCTGGCCGGGTCCGTTCATGCATGAGCAGCTTGCAAGAGCACAGGCAGTAAAGAATTCCTTCAACACGAAAGGCGGTCCGCATGGAATGGTTGCATGAGTTATTCAAGAAGTCGCCCGAAATTGCCTTGTTTCTCTCCCTGGCAGTGGGCTACTACATCGGCAAGATCAAGTTCGGCTCGTTTCAGCTGGGCGGGGTCGCCGGTTCACTGCTGGTGGCGGTCCTCGTCAGCCAGGTAGGCGTGGCCATCGATCCCGGCGTCAAGTCGGTGCTGTTTGCCCTGTTCATTTACGCGGTCGGTTATGAAAGCGGACCGCAATTCTTCAATTCCCTGGGGCGCCAGTCCGTGCGCGAAATCATCCTGGCCGTCGTGCTGGCCGTGACGGCGCTGCTGACGGTGGTCATCATGGCCAAGGTGTTCGGCCTGGACAAGGGCCTGGCGGCCGGCGTGGCGGCGGGCGGCTTGACGCAGTCGGCCATCATCGGCACGGCCGGCGACGCGATCACCAAGCTGGGCCTGGCGGCCGACGAGGTGGCGCGCCTGCAGGGCAACGTGGCTGTCGGCTATGCCGTGACCTATGTGTTCGGCTCGTTTGGCGCCATCATCGTCTGCGTCAATATCTTGCCGAAACTCATGGGTCGCACCATCCGCGAAGATGCGATCAAGGCGGAAACGGCGCTGCAGGCGGGCGTGCAGGTGCTGGGACCTGGCCAGACGCCGGCCGCGCCCGACTTGATCGGCCGCATCTACGACGTGGGTCCCGGTGCCGGCCGCACCGTGGAAGAGATCGAAAGCGCTCATCCGAACACGGCCATCACCATCGAGCGCGTGAAACGCAATGGCCAGATCATCGACGTCAGCCCGGACCTGGTGCTGGCGGCCGACGATATCGTGCTGCTGGTGGGCCGCCGTGAAGCCATGCTCAGCGTGTCTTCCCAGCTGGGCAAGGAATTGCTGGCCGTCGAAGGCATGGAACTGGTGATGCAGCGCCGCGACATGGTGCTGACCAACAAGGCTTACCACAACAAGACGGTGGGCGAAATCCGCAGCGCGACGGCGCCGGGCGTGCGTCACGGCATCTTTGTCGTGCAGCTGAGCCGCATGGGCAAGATCCTGCCCATGCAGCCGGAAACCGTCGTGCAGACGGGCGACGTGGTGACCATCTATGGCGCCGAGCAGGACGTCAAGCGCGTGGCGGCCGAAGTGGGCTACATGATCGTGCCGAGCGCCAAGACGGATTTCGTCTACATGGGCGCCGGCCTCGTCGTCGGCCTGCTGGTGGGCTTGCTGGTGGCGCGCATCGGTTCGATTCCGCTGACACTGGGCAGCGGCGGCGGCGTGCTGCTGTCGGGTCTCGTGTTCGGCTGGTTCCGCGCCAAGCGCCAGACCTTCGGTTACATGCCCAGCGGCGCCGTGCAAATCCTCAAGGATCTGGGCCTGGCCGGCTTCGTTGCCGTCGTCGGCCTCACGTCCGGCCTGCAAGCCGTGCAAACCGTGCGCGAACACGGCCTGACCCTGTTCGGCGTGGGCGTCGTGGTGACCATCCTGCCGATGATACTGACCATGCTGATCGGCCGTTACATCTTGCGCTATGACAACGTTGCCGTGTTTGCGGGCGCCTTGTCCGGCTCGCGCAGCGCCAATCCCGCGTTCGGCGAAGTGCTGAACGCGGCGCAAAACTCGATTCCCACCGTACCGTTTGCCATCACATATGCCTTGGCCAACGTTTTCCTGACCTTGCTGGGGCCGCTGATTGTGGCCTTCGTCTGAGTCTGCATGTATGTGCAAGCACCTTTGCAAGAACCTTCAAAATTATCAGTCTGATAAGGAGTAGCAAAAATGGATTTCAGTAACCCAAGCAAACTCGCCCTGTTGAGCCCCTTCGAATTGAAGGATGCGCTGATCCAGACGGCCAAGCAAAGCAACCGCCTGATGCTCAATGCGGGCCGCGGCAACCCGAATTTCCTGGCGACCACGCCACGCCACGGCTTCTTCCAGTTCGGCCAGTTCGCCATGACGGAAGCGGAGCGCTCGTATGTGTACATGGACGACGTGGGCGGCTTTCCCACGCGCGAGGGCATCGAGGCGCGCTTTGAAATCTTCGTGCGCAAGCACGAAGGCAACCCGGGCGCGCATTTCATCGAGGCGGCCGTGTCGTATGTGCGCGACCAGCTGGGCCTGAGTGCGGGCGACTTCATCTATGAGATGTGCGAAGCCATCCTCGGCTGCAACTATCCCGTGCCGGACCGCATGCTGCGCCTGTCCGAGAAAATCGTCGGCCAGTATATCCACCGCGAAATGATCGGCGACCATCCATTCGTCGGCAACTTCGACATGTACGCGGTCGAAGGCGGCACGGCGGCCATGACCTATCTGTTCGCCAGCCTGAAATCGAATCACATCATCCAGGAAGGCGACACGATCGCCCTGGGCATGCCGATCTTCACGCCCTACATCGAGATTCCGCAGCTGAACGACTACAAGCTGAACACCGTGCACATCGATGCGCCGCAATCAAACAACTGGCAATTCACCAAGAAGGAACTGGACAAGCTGCTGGACCCGAAAGTGAAAGCTTTCTTCCTCGTCAACCCCAGCAATCCGCCATCCGTCAAGATCGACGACGAGACCCTGGAATACATCGCCAAGATCATCAAGAAGCGCCCGGACCTGATCATTTTGACGGATGACGTGTACGGCACCTTCGCCGACAATTTCGTCTCGCTGTTCGCCATCTGCCCGTTCAACACCATCCTCGTATATTCGTTCTCGAAATACTTCGGCGCGACGGGCTGGCGCATGGGTGTGGTGGCCACGCATGAAAACAATGTGCTCGACGACAAGATTGCGAAGTTGCCTGAAACCATCAAGAAGCAGCTCGATGCGCGCTATCACTCCATCACGACGGAACCGCGCCAGCTGAAATTCATCGACCGCCTGGTGGCCGACAGCCGCACGGTGGCGCTGAACCACACGGCCGGCCTGTCCACGCCCGTGCAGGCGCAGATGACCCTGTTCTCCTTGTTCTCGCTGATGGATGAAGAGCAAAAGTACAAGCAATCGATGAAACGCATCGTGCTGCGCCGCAAGGAAGCGCTGTACCGCGAACTGGGCTTGCCGATGGTGCACGACGCCAATTCCGTGCGCTACTACCATCTGCTGGACATGGAATCCTTGGCCGCGCAGATGCATGGCGTGGAGTTTTCGCAGTGGCTGCTGAAAAAACTCAAGCCGAACGAAGCGCTGTTCCGCCTGGCCGAGGAAACGGGCGTCATCCTGCTGCCGGGCCGCGGCTTCGGCACCACGCATCCGTCCGGCCGCGTCTCGCTGGCCAACCTGAACGAATACGACTACGCCAATATCGGCCGCGCCATCCGCAGCATGGCGTCCGAGTTCTTTGCCGTGTTTGAAAAGGAAAAGGAAAAGGGCGGCAAGAAGGCGAAGAAGTAAGCCGCTAGCCGTGTAGTCTGACAAAAACGGGCGCCCCGCATGAGGCGCCCGTTTTTGTCTGTCAGCTTGCGTAACCAATAGTGCAGGCTGGAATGGACATCCGTGGATATAATTGCTATTGTGAAAGTATAAACATGGCAACCCCGTGCTTTCCCCTCATTCATTGACTGGACGCTACATGGGCAGATTGCAAGGACATTTATCATTATTGCTGGCGAGCGCGCTGGGCGCGGCCATGCCGGCCCTGGCGGAACCTCTGACATTCAGCGAAGCGCTGCAGCAAGCGGCAGCCGCTTCGGGCGCCGTGCAGGGCGCCGCGCTCGACGTGCGCGCAAAAACCCTCAAGGCAGAGGCGCTGTCGAATATCGACGGCCCTTCCGTGGACTTGACGGCGTTTCGTGGCCGCCTGTCGACGGACTTGAACATCGATACGAGCGGCTTGTCCGGCGTGGTGGGCGGCATCGAGTCCGTGCTGCCATCGATTCCCGGCTTGCCCAAGCCACAGATTCCCAATTCCCTGAGCCGCGAAGTGGTGACGGACCTGACCTCGTTCGGCTTGCTGGGCATGTGGCCCATCTACACGGGCGGGCGCCTGGACGCCGTCAAGGGCCTCGCTTCGAGCCTGACCCTGGCCGCGCAGGCGGAGCGCACGGAAGCGGAAGAACAGCTGGCGACCCTGGTGGCGCAGCGCTATTTTCAATTATTGCTGGCGAAGCGGGTGGTGGCCGTGCGGGCCGAAGTGACGGCCGGCGTGACGCAGCATCAGCGCGACGCGGCCAAGCTGGAAAAGGGCGGCCTGATTTCGCGCGCGGAACGCCTGCGTGCCGACGTGGCCCTCGACAGCGCCCGCAGCGACGAGGCGCAGGCGCGCAGCGATGAGGAAATCGCCCAGGTGGCGCTCGACCGTTTGCTCGCCGTCAACACGCAAGTGCGGCCCAGCACTCCCCTGTTCGTCAACAGCCTGCCGGTGGGTACCTTGCAATCGTTCATCAGCACGGGCATGCGCGAAAATGCGAACTGGAAAAAGATCGACAGCAAGCGCGTGCAGGCCGAGCAAGCCTTGAAGCTGCATGGCAAGGAGTACGCGCCCACCGTGTTTGCCATCGGTAACTACAACTTGAATCGCGGCAACGAAAAACTCGTGCGGTCGAACTGGGCCATCGGCCTCGTCGTGGCCGTGCCGCTCGTGCACCGCATCAACACGGGCAAGATGATCGCCGCCGCCAAGCTGGACCAGGAGCGCGTGGAAGTGGTGGCGCGCCAGGCCGAGCGCGACATTCCCACCCTGATCGAAAAGAACTGGCGCGCGCTGGAAAACGCCCGCATCCAGTACCTGTCCACGGCGTCGTCGGTGGAGCTGGCGCGCGAAAATATCCGTTTGCAAACGGTCGCTTTCCAGCAAGGACAAGTGACGTCGCTGGAAGTGGTCGACGCGCGCCTGAACCTGGCCAAGGTCGAGACCCAGCGCGCGCAGACTGCCTATAACTATGTGATGGGCCTGGCGCAATTGCTGGAAGCGACGGGCGAGACGCAGCGCCTGGGCAGCCTGGCCGCTGCGGCCGATATCCAATTACCTGTGGACAAATAATAATGAGCACCTCCAAAAAACCATTGGCCATAGTCGCCGCCATCATCGTCCTCGGCTTCGTGGGCTGGGGCTTGTACCAGGCGTTCCAGCCGCAGCGCCTGCCTTTGCAGGGACAGATGGATGCGCAGGAAGTCAATGTCTCGTCGAAAGTGCCGGGCAGGGTGGGCGAGCTGTACGTTAAGCTTGGCCAGACGGTGCCGAAAGGGGAATTGCTGTTCCAGCTGACGAGTCCGGAAGTGGACGCGAAGATCGCGCAAGCGACGGCCGCCACGCAGGCAGCCGATGCCGTGGCGCAAAAGGCGCAAGCGGGTGCGCGTCCGGAAGAAATCGCCGCCGCGAAAGCCAACTGGGAGCGGGCGCAAACGGGCGCCACCATCGCCAAGACCACGTACACCCGCGTCAACAATATGTACGAGCAAGGCGTGATCGCGCAGCAGAAACGCGACGAGGCGCAAGCGCAATGGCGCGCCGCCGACCAGCTGGCGCAAGCGGCCCGCGCGCAATATGACATGGCGCAAAAGGGCGCCCGTCCGGAAGACAAGACGGCCGCCGCCGCCCAGGCGCGCCAGGTGGGCGCCGTGCTGACGGAAGCGCAGGTCGCCCTGGCGGAAACGAAGATCGCCGCGCCCGTGGCCGGGCAGGTCAGCAAGATCCAGATACAGCCCGGTGAACTGGCGCCGCAAGGCTTCCCCGTGATCACCCTGGTGAACCTCGATGACGCCTGGGCCGTGCTGCAGGTGCGCGAAGATGAAATGGCCGCGTTTGCCATGGGCAGCACGCATACGGCCAATGTGCCGGCCTTGAAGCAGCAAGTGAGCTTCAAGGTCAGTTCCGTGGCCGTGCTGCCCGATTTCGCCACCTGGCGCGCGGCGCGCCCGGGCGGCACAGACTTGCGCACGTTTGAAATCCGGCTGCGCCCCGCCATCAAGGTCGAGGGCTTGCGCCCGGGCATGTCGGTCGTGTTTCCACCGCTCTGATACGCGATGAACGAAGCGGATAAGGGGCCGGTTTCTGCGCTGGCGCGCGAGTGGGCGCGGCTGCGCGGCGACTTCTGGGACTTCGGCATGCTCAGCTGGATTCCCGTCGTGCTGTGCGGTATGTTGTGGCTGGTGTTTTCCGCCGGCATCGCGCGCGACTTGCCCATCGTCGTCATCGATAACGACAACTCGACCTTGTCGCGCCAGCTCACGCGCTGGCTCGACGCTTCGCCCGGCATCGCGGTGGCGGCGAAAGTGGCGTCCAGCGACGAAGCCCTGCATCGCTTGCGCGAGCGTACGGCGTTCGGCTACCTGCTGATCCCCAACGATTTCGAACAGAAACTGCTGGGCGGCCGGCAAGCCACCGTGCAATGGCTGTACAACGCGCAGTTTTCCTCGCACGCGGGCGCCTTGCTGCGCGACGTGCGCACGGTCAGCACGACCTTGTCGGCCGGCATCGAGATGACGGCGCGCGCAAAAAAGGGCATGTCGGGCGTGCAGGCGGCGGCCCAGTTCGAACCGATCCGCACGACACTGAACAGTTTGTACAATGAAAACACCAGCTATGAAGCATTTTTAACGTTGGCCCTGATGCCGGCCATGCTGCAGATCTTCATCGTCGTTGCCGTCGTCACGAGCATCGGACGCGAGTTGCGCGACGGCACGGTGCCGCAATGGCTGGCCTCGGCCAAGGGCAGCTGGCTGCGTGCCGTCGGCACCAAGCTGCTGTTTCCCGTGATCGCCTACTGCGCGCTGGCGCTGCTGTATCTGCTGTTCTTCAGCCTGGCGCGTGGCTGGGCCGTGGCGGGCAGCTTGCCGGCCCTGCTGCTGAGCATGTTGCTGCTGGTGCTCGCGTATTGCGGCATGGCCACCTTGCTGATCGGCGCCACCCTGTCCCTGCGCCTGGCCCTGTCGGGCGCGGCATTTATTACGGCACCGGCCTTCGCGTTCGCGGGCCAGGCCTTTCCCCTGATGGCCATGCCGGCACCGGCGCGTGCCTGGGCGGAAGCCTTGCCGCTCACGCACTATCTGCAATTGCAAACGAAATACTGGCTGGCCGGCGCGCCATGGCGTTATGGCGTGCAGGAAATGCTGATCTTGGCCGGCTTTGCCATCGGCTGCGGCGCCGTGGGCGTATTCCTGCTGGCGCGCCGCGCGAATATGCCTGCGGCCTGGGGGCGTGCATGATCTGGCCGGCTTTTATCGCCACCTGGCGCGCCATGCTGACGGACAAGGGGGCGCTGACCTTGCTGTTTATCGGCGGCATCATCTATTCCTTCTTTTATCCGCTGCCATACTCGACGGAAATCGTCCAGCGCGTGCCCGTGGCCGTCGTCGACCAGGACCGCAGCGCCATGTCGCGCCAGCTCACGCGCTTCGCCATGGCTCACCCCTCGCTGCAAGTCGTGGCCGTCACGCCGGACTTGCCCGTCGCGCAGGATTTATTGTGGCGCGACAAGGTCATGGGCGTGCTGATCCTTCCCGACGGTTTGCAGACGGACGTGCTGGCTGGCCGCGCCGCCCATGCGCAGGTGGCGGGCAATGGTCTGTACTTGATGCTCAACAAGGTGGCCTTGAACGGCCTAGCCGAAGTGGTGGGCACGGTGTCGGCCGGCATTGAGCTCAAACGCCTGGGCGCGGGCACGCCGTCGACCGTGCAGGCCAACCAGCAGCGCTCGCCCATTGCGTTTGACGCCGTGCCCCTGTTTAACGTCAAGGAAGGCTATGGCGCGTATGTCGTGCCGGGCGTGGCGACCTTGATCGTGCAGCAGACCTTGCTGATCGGCATGACCATGCTGTTCGGCACCTGGTATCAGCGCAAGAGCTTCCCCGTGGCAGGCCGGCGCACGGCGGGCGGCTATGCGGGCATGCTGCTGGCGTTTGCCTGCGTGGCCTTCCTCAACTGCTGCTATTTCTTCGGTTTCGTCTTCTGGTTCCAGGATTACCCCCGTGGCGGCAACTTTGGCGGCATGCTCTTGCTGCTGGTGCTGTTCTCGCTGGCGGAAGCGGCGTTCGGCATGCTGCTGGGCATGCTGTTCCGCACGCGCGAACGGGGCACGCAGCTGATGATCGCCACCTCGATGCCGGTGCTGTTCCTCGCGGGCCTGACCTGGCCCGTATCGTCCATGCCCGTCGTGCTGCAATGGCTGCGCTGGCTGCTGCCGTCCACGGCTGGCATCCAGGGCTTTGTTGCGCTCAACCAGATGGGCGCGTCGCTGTATGAAATCCGCCATGAAGTGGCGGGCTTGCTGGCCTTGCTACTGGCCTGCGTGGCGCTGGGCTGGTGGCGCTGGCGCAAGCTGGAGGAAACCGTTGTTGATTTGAACAAGGCCGAAGGCACTTGATATGCAATAATTTCATTTCCGTAACCCCAGCGAAATGCTGGGGTCGGACCCTGAGGGTCCGACCCCGGTCCTTGGCTTTAGGGGTTGATTCGATGCCTTTTTGATGATTTCTATGTCTGCATTCAATTTGTTCCAGCGCTTGTCCCAAGCCCCCACCAAGCCCAAGGCCGCGCCCGCCGTGCGGCAGTTCGACGTGGCGGATTTGTACCAAGGCCCCATCGCGCTGGGCGCGGAAGGCGAGGCGCAAGCGCGGCCTTTCGATGAAAAGCTGCGCCAGGCGTATTTCTGGATCGTCAACCACGCCATCATCAGCCCCCACTACGACATCGAGTACAACGACGGCCCGTCGCAGACCTATTCCGTGGGCGACAGCCGCCGCACATTGAATTTGCCGTCGGCGCAAAGCTATTCGAGTTTTATTTTGCTGCCCCTGCTGACGTTCGCCACGCGCCGCAAATGCCTGTTTGTGGGCGGGCCGGGGCGGGGCAAGACGGCCAGCGCCCTGCTGATGGGCGTGCTGGCCGGCTCCACCGTCAAGGAGGTGAAACGCGCCATGCAGCATGGCCACCCGCAGATGACGGTGGCCGACTTGCTGGGTAATCCCTTGCCGGCCGACCTGGTCAACGCGCAAAGCATGGACGATATCCGCATCGCCTGGCGCGCCTGGCTGGGCATGCGCGTGAAGATCGTCGATGAATACAACCGCATCCCCACGCGCACGCAAAGCGCGCTGCTCACCGTCATGGGTGACAATTACGCGGAAGTGCTGAACCATATTTACGAGTGCCCGGAAGCGGCCTGGTACCTGACGGCCAACGACGACCAGGGCGGCGGCACCTACCAGGTGATCGAGGCGCTGCGCGACCGGGTCGACGTGACGGTGCAGGCGCTGGCCTTCAACCCGCGCTTCCTGAACGAGCTGCTGCTGCGCGTGGAAGAAAACGTGCGTCCCGAAGAGCTGGTGCCGCCCGATATCATCTTCACGGAAGGCGAGGTCGATCAGATCGGCGAGGCGATCCGCCAGGTGGGCATACCCGACGCCGTGCGCCGCCGCCTGGAATTTTTTGCCAGCCAGTTCGAGCTGTTCGAGACGGCCGGCGGCCAGTTCGAATACATGACCAAGGATACGGCCCGTTTGGCCGGTGCTGACCGGGGCGCCGCGCAGGCGGCCGACAATGGGCGCGACCGCCTGAAGGACCTCGGTTGCCAGACCTTGAACGGCATCTCCGTGCGCACCCTGATGGCGCTCATGATCTACGCCAAGGCCATGGCGTATTTCCGCGGCAATGGCGAGGTGGCGCTGGAAGACTTGCGCCAGGTGCTGCCGTTTGTGCTGCATAACAAGCTGCAGCCGGACCCGGACGCGCCGTTTTTCGCGCTGCCGGAAAACGCCGCCTACCGCAGCGACAGATTGGGCTGGCTGCGCCGCCTGTTCGACCTGTCCAACGATGAATTCAACCGCCTGGACCTGGACCGCGACGATCCGGTGGGCGTGCTGTCGGCCGAATTCGACCTGGGCCTCGACGGCGTCAGCGAACGTGAAACCCTGGTGCGCCTGAACCGCATCGAAAAGCTGATCGGCGAACGCACGAAGGGGCGCAAGCTGTACGGCCCCCTGTACGACGACCTGCTGAAATTGAAATACCTGCATCAGCGCTACACCAACTATCGCAGCTGGCTGCGTTCGCAATGAGCGTGCCGCACTGTCAAGGCTTCCTGGAAGCGCTGGCCATGCTTAATGGCGAAGCGAGCGACCTGTGCGCGAGCTACGAATTATCACGCCTGCCCGACGCGCCGGATCTTGCCACGGCGCTGGGCTTGCGCGTGGAAGACCATGCCTTGCACGTCATCGAGCCCGCACGCGACTTGCCGGCCGCCTTGTGGCACATCAAGGCGGCGCCGTGCGGACGCGCGCAGCTGGAACAAGTGTGCCAGCGCTGGTTTTTCTCGTCGCGGCACATGCAGGCGGCGCCGCCGACACGCTTCCGCGCGCAGCTGGTGGCCGCCTTCCTCGAATCGCTCGACGAGGCGCTGGGCGGTTTTTCCACGTATGCCGTGACGATGACGCCGCCCGCCGGTTTCTGGTACGCGATCCACTGGGACGAGATCGCGTTCGAACTGGGGAATGAACGCTATCTGCTGCACTTTTCGCACAGCGACTGAGGGGCCGCGATGATCTCTCCTGCCTTTGCCTCGCTACTTGCCGGCGGCCGCGCCCAGTTCAATGCGCGCGCGGCGGAAGCGCGCCGGCGCTTTCCCTCGCTCGACATGGCCGCCTTCGGCGCCTTCTTGCTCGACGGCGTCGATCCGCTGATAGTCGCCGTGGTCGCCGCCGCGCCCGAGCGGGCGGGCGGCGCGACCCTCGCTGCCTACGACATGGCCCTGGAATTGGTGGGCCATGGCCTGGCCGGTCCGGCGGCGAAAAACCCGTTCTTGAATACCGTCTGGCGCGAGCTGGCGCCGCAGCTTTCAACGCTGCTGGCGACGGCGCCCATCGACGTGCTGGGCATGCTCAGCAACGCCGCCGTCCACATCGCCTCCGTGGCGGGGGCGCGTCCCGCGCAGTGGCAGCGCGAGCTGGCCGCCCTGGCGCCGCAGATCGCCACGCTGGCGCAGCTGCGCGCAGTGGGCCAGGTGCTGGCGTGGCGCGCCGGCGTCGCGCATTTCCGCCAGGGCGCGCTGGCCGCCGCCGATACCTTGCCGCCGGACTTGGCGCTGGCCGCCTTTGGCGAGCCGGGTGCGCAGTGGCCGCAGGTGCATGCGCAGCTGATGGAGTATCCGTGGCGCGGCAATGCGGACGGCAGGGAGTTCGGCAGCTTTACAGGCCTCGGTGGCGACTTCGGCACGCCGCCG
Source organism: Janthinobacterium agaricidamnosum (assembly GCF_003667705.1). Lineage (NCBI taxonomy): Bacteria > Pseudomonadati > Pseudomonadota > Betaproteobacteria > Burkholderiales > Oxalobacteraceae > Janthinobacterium > Janthinobacterium agaricidamnosum. The sequence goes on from NZ_CP033019.1 coordinate 1,903,836, forward strand.
CAGGTGCGCGCTGCCGCGGATGGTTTTATCGTGCGCAGCGGCGAGCGCCATTACCTGTTGGTGGCCGACGCCTTTGGCGCCGTGCTGCACAGCGCCACGGCGCCGGAGTTCGAGCAGGCGCAAACCGGCACGCCATCGGCCGTGCGGCTCGATGGGGCGATCCTGCATATCGGCGCGCGCCGCATCGAACTCGATGTGCCGGCCGGCGACATCGCCATCGCCGCCAATGCGCATACGCTCGCCATCACGTCGCCATGGACGCACGCGATCCGCCTGCTGCCGCTCGCATGAAGAACGATGCCGACACCGCGCTGATCGAGGCCTGGTGCGCCGCCTGGCCCGAGGCCCTGGCCGTGTGGAGCAAATTCACGCGCTTGCGTGACCCCAGCCTGTGCGCCAGCCGCGTCGAGGCCAGCAAGCAGGGCCTGTCCGGCAGCTTCGCCATGATCCGTTTGCTGGACCAGAGCGTGGTGGTGGACTTGCCGCTGGTGACGGAACTGGGGCTGGACGACTATGCGCTGGAAATCCTCGCCCATGAAATCGGCCACCATATCCTCGCGCCGGGCAGCGCCGGCGACCAGTTCCGTTTGCTGGCGCGCATGCGCCGCGCCTTGCCCACCCTGGAGAGGCACGCGCCCATGGTGGCCAATCTGTACACGGACCTGTTCATCAACGACCGCTTGCAGCGCCAGGCGAATCTGCGCATGGCCGACATCTACCGCAAGCTGCAGCAGGGGCGCACGGTGGAAGCGCGCGCCAAGGGCAGCGGCGGCGTATGGACCTTGTACATGCGCATCTATGAAAACCTGTGGCAGCTGGAAAAGGGAGAGCTGGGCGGAGCAGGGGCTGAGCACGAGGCGGACGAACGCCTGGACACGGACGCCTGGCTGGGCGCGCGCCTGATACGCGTGTATGCAAACGACTGGATGCTGGCGGCGGGCCGCTTCGCCACCTTGCTGCTGCCCTATCTGGTCGACGATACGGATGCTCTGGGCCCGAGCCGTTATCTGCAGGACACGCGCGACGCGGCCCGGGGCTGCCAGACGTATGGCGCGCAGCAGATCGAGGATGACGAGGAGGGCGGCGCCATCCACCCGGTGCACGACAAGCGCATTTCCGGCCTCGATGGCGAGGAGCCGCAAGGCGAGGCGCCGGCAAGGCAGGGCGGCGGCCAGCTGCGCGAACCGTTCGAGCTGGGCGACATTCTGAAGGCCTCGGGCATCGATCTGAGCGACCATGAAATCGCCATCCGCTACTACCGCGAGCGGGCCTTGCCGCACCTGGTGGCGTTCCCCAGCCGCCCCGCGCCCGAGTCGCAGGAGCCGCAGATGGAAGGGCTGGAAGCGTGGGAGATCGGCGATCCGCTCGAGGAAATCGACTGGCTGCAGTCCGTGATGCAGTCGCCGCGCCCCGTGCCCGGCGTGACCACCGTGCGCCGCGTGTATGGCCGCGAACCGGCGCGCGCCGTCGACGCCGTGCCCGTCGACCTGGACATGTACGTGGACAGTTCAGGCTCCATGCCGAACCCGCAGGCGCACATCTCGTTCCTGACCCTGGCCGGCGCCGTCATCGCCTTGTCCGCCCTGCGCGCCGGCGCGAAAGTGCAGGTGACCCTGTGGAGCGGCAAGAACGAGGTGATGCAGACGCCCGGCTTCGTGCGCGATGAAGACCTGATCCTGGGCGTGCTGACGGAGTTTTTTGGCGGCGGCACCTGTTTCCCCATCCACTGTCTGCGCAAGACCTATGCGGGCAAGCGCGAACGGCCCGCGCACATCCTGATGATTTCCGACGATGGCATCACCACCATGTTCGACAAGGATGAACTGGGCAACAGCGGCTGGGATATTTCCGCCAAGGCGCTGGCCCAGGGCGGCGCGGGCGGCACCATGGCCCTGAACCTGGCGCGCGACTGGGATGGCGCGGCGGCCAGCAAGTGGCTGCAGCAAACCTATGACGACCTGAAACGCGCGCGCCGCGAGCAGGGCTGGGATATCCACGCCGTCGAGCGCTACGAGGACTTGCTGGACTTTGCGCGGGCGTTCAGCCGGCGCCACTATGTTTAAATCCGGGGTCAGACCCGCCGGGTCTGACCCCAGCCTTTGCTTTTCGGGCTAAATTTGCACATCACTGTATAAGAAAAGGCCCATGAATATCTCTGGTCCCCACCTCGAAACCTTAACCCACCGCCTGGCCGACACGCCCGTCGAATTCTTCGCCGAGCCCCGTATCGCCGGTGTTGCCAATGCGCAGGCGGTGGCGGTGGCCGCGCTGGTCAACGACATTGTGCTGCTGCATGGCGCGCGTGCGCCTGCCGCGTCCCTGCAGGGTTTTATCGGCGCGCAGGTGAAGGCGGACCGCAACCGGCTGGCGCTGGCCATGATCCTGTGCTGGCTGCTGGCTGACGAGTGGTTCATCGCACAGCGGTTGCCGCAGCATGATCTGCTGCAGGTGCTGGGCGAGGCGGCGCGCGAACTGGCCGCCAGTACGCCGGCCCACCAGTTCACGCAAGACCCGGAGCGGCGCGAGGAACTGGCGCGCATCGTGCTGGCGCGCCTGGGTTTTCGGCCCCGCGATGAAAGCGTGGCGCAGGCCACGGACAGATTGTCCGCCATCAGCGGCACGGAGCGCCGCCGCCTGCTCGAAGCGAGCCGCCTGGCCGAGCAGCGTTCGCGCGAGATCCGCGAGGCGCTGGCGAAGAAGGCGGCCGAGGAATCGGCCGACAAGTGGTCGCGCGAATGACGCTCGCTGGCAAACCTGACGTCAACCTGCCGGGCGGTGCCTGGGAATCGGACCGCGACTATTGTCCCACCCTGACGCCGGCGGGCGCACGCATGCTGGACAAACTGCGCAGCCATCCGTGCGCGCCCCGGTACCGCAACCGCAGCGGCAACAAGCTGCTGGCGGCGGAAGTCGAAGCGCTGCGCGCCTATGAACAGGACGTCATGGATGCCGCGATCGGCTGGAGCGTCGATGCGCCGCCGTCCTGGCTGGCGGATTATCTCAGGACGACCTACTCCACGGTGCCGTATTACCGCGCCTGCGGCTCGCCCCCCGCGCGCCTTGCGGACGTGGCGCCTGTCAGCCGCGCCGAACTGGCCCACGACATCGCCGCCTTCGTGCCCGACGATGCGGACCTGGCGCGCATGATCAATTTCCAGACGACGGGCACCACGGGCCATCCGCTGCTGATCGCCTCGCATCCGCTGGTGGCGGGGCGATACCTGGCCTTCCACAAGCGCGCGCTGCGCCGCTTCGGCGTGACCCTGCGCCATGGCGCGGGCCAAGTGGGCGTGATGCTGCTGGGGCACCAGCGCCGCTGCTTCACCTATGTCTCCGTCACGCCGACGATGAACGAATCGGGCCTGGCGAAGATCAACCTGCACGTGGACGACTGGCGCCAGGCTGAAGACCGCGCGCGCTACCTGGACGCCATGGCGCCCGAGCTGATCGCGGGCGACCCCATCTCGTTTGCCGAGCTGCTGACC